>NZ_JBBHZK010000002.1:0-664249 GCF_049843555.1 Methyloversatilis sp. MC4-4 | reverse complement strand
CTGCAGCATCAGGCGCGCGCGTGGCAGACCGCCGCCCTTCACCATGTGCGGCACCTCGTTGTCGAGGATGAGCACGCGCGGGCGGCGCGGGTGGTCCTCGGGCGAGCGCCAGCGATCGCCCGCCAGCGGCTGTGGCGCGGGTGCCGGCTGGCCCTTCAGCCATTCGCCATGGCGGTCCACGAAGCGCTGCCGGTTCTCGCGCATCTGCCGGGGCGCTTCGTCGCCCGTGGCGCTGCCCCATTCCAGATGTTCGACCAGCACCGCCGGCTCATACACCACGCGGAAACCGGCGCGCCAGGCGCGCAGGCAGAAATCCGTGTCCTCGTAATAGGCCGGCGCGAAGCGCGCGTCGAAGCCGCCCAGCATCCGCCACAGAGGCGTGCGCACCGCCATGAACACGCCGGACACGTAATCGGTCGCCCGGCTCGCCATCGCCGCCGGGCAGAAGGGGTCTTCGCCGCGGCCGATGCCCAGCGACGAGCCGTCGCGGAAGATCGTGTTGCCCGCTTCCTGCAATCCGCCCGCCGTCAGCACGATGCGGCCGCCGAGCACCCCGATCGCCGGCTCGGCGTCGAGCCGGGCGAGCGCCGCCGCCAGCGCGCCCTGCTGCAGGACGGCGTCACTGTTGAGGAACACCAGATGACGTCCGCGTGCCAGCGCCGCTGCCTGATTGGCGGCGCGCAGGAAACCGGCGTTCTCTGCGTTGCGCACGATGAGCGCACCGCGCACGCGTTGCAGCAGCGAGTCCGTTTCATCGTCCGACGCGTTGTCCACGATGAGGGTTTCGAACACCGCACCCCGCTGGTCGGCCAGCGCCTGCAGCGTCGTGCGTGTCAGTCCGGCCTGCTTGTAGAGGACCACGATCACCGACAGGTCTGGCACCACGCTTGCCGGCAGCGCCGGCAGTTCGAGGACCGTCGCCTTGTCCAGCCAGACCTGGAGCGCACGGCGCGCCCGGGCGCGGATCTGTGCCTTCGGGTCCTCTTCGGCGGCGTCTGCGGCAACCAGATCGAGCATGCGCTCGCACGCCTGCTCGATCTGGCGCGCCACCCGGCGTCCATCGAGCAGAGGTGATTCGTACATGCGCTGGCGCAGGGTGGTGCGATGGTGTCGCAGCGTATCGACGTCGGCGGCCAGTGCGGTCGCGGTGTCGACATAGGTGGCCGCGCTGTCGGCCACCCAGCTATCCAGTCCGAGCGAGGCCAGTACGGAAAGCCCCTGGCGCGCGCCGGCCCAGTCGCCCGCCAGGCTGATCACCGGCACGCCCATCCACAGCGGTTCGAACAGGCTCAGCCCGCCGTTGCCCGGAAAGCTGTCGAGCACCAGATCGATCTGCTGCAGCCATTCGAACAGCCCGGCGTGGCTGCGCGGCGGGTCGAACGCCACGCGTGCGCCGTCGATGCCGTGGGCGTTCAGAACGGCCAGGATGCGCGTACGCTGCGGCCAGTCGCCGGCCACTTCACCGATGAAGTGGATGCGCGATCGCGGGGTCGCCGCGACCACCTGGGCCCATGTTTCGAGGCAGGCGCCGGTCATGCGCAGCCCGCGCGCGGTGACGCCGAAGGTGACGACGCCATTGCGCAGCACCGGCGGCGGCAGCGGCTGCGGTGCATGAACAGGCGGATCCCAGCACCACTGGCCGCCGTCGAGCCGCCACAGCGCCTCTTCGTGGAACGCCTCGTGCGCGGCCGGCACCGCGTGAGCGTCGGTCAGCAGCACGTCGAACAGCCCTCCGGCCGTGACCGGGCAACCGAGCCAGCCCACCTGCAACGGCGCGATGCGGCGGGCGTAGGCTTCCAGCAGTTCGAACTGGCCCTCGAACGGATGCAGCCCGCCGGCATCGATCACGACGTCGATGCGGTTCGCCGCGCACGATGCGGCCAGTCGGGCAGCCACCAGCGGCTCGCAGTGGATGTGCGGCGGCAGATCCGGCGGCGGACGGTTGCTGAACAGGAACACGTCGGCCTGTTCGGCGTCGTGATTCGCGAGCACCCGGCGCAGCAGGCTCTGGTGCAGCTGCCCCGCGACGTAGGCGATGCGCAGTCGCGCGCCGTGCCGACGCAGCGCGGGCGGCCGCGGCGTTCGATCCAGGCCTGCCCGCAGCTTGAGTGCGCGGTACAGGTCGCGCGCGGCCCGCGCGAGATCGGCCGGCGTCGACGCGTCGGACAGCGTTGCGCCATACAGCGCCGCACTGTCGACCCACGGATCGGGTGGACAGTCCTCCACGGCGGCGGTGAGCAGACGGTCGACGCAGTCATGACCATGGCGCGCGATGGCCACGGCCAGCGCCTCGCGCAGCGCGGCCCGCCGCTCCGGTACCGAGGCCTGTTTCAGCGCCGCGCGTGCGCCGGGAGCGTCGAGACCGACGAGGCGCGCCAGCACGGCGGCCGCACCGGCCACGTTCCGGTGTTCGCTCGCCAGCCGACGACACAGATCCAGCGCGCGTACCGCGCTGGCCGGCTGCGGGTCGCCGCTCTCGGTCAGCAACCGGGCCTTCATCAGCATGGCCTGGGCATGACCGGGTTGCCGGGCAAGTACGTCGTCGACCGCCTCCAGACCGTGGCTGAAATCGCCGCAGCGCAGACAGGCCTCGGCCAGTTCCAGCAAGAGCAGCACATCATCCGGTTGCAGCGCGCGCAGGCGCAGGAAGGCCAGCTGAGCCTGGCCCGGGCGCTGGTCCGCGAGCAATATCCAGCCCAGTTGCCGAAGGCTGTCGCTACGATCCGGCTGCAGCAGCAGGGCGGTTTCGATGGCGGTCTCGGCTTCGCTCAGGCGGCGCTGCCGCAGCCGCACTTCGGCCAGGGCCCTCCAGGCATCGACCTGCTGCGGGTCGTACGCGACCGCCGTCTGCGCGAGTTGCGCAGCCAGCGCCAGCTCGTCGCCCGCTGCGAACACGAAGGCGGCCTGCACTTTTGTGCCTTGATCGTCCCCGCTGAGTGCGAGCGCCCGCCGCATGGCGTCCTTCGCCACCGGCAGTTCGCCCTGTTCGAGCGCCAGCCAGGCCAGCGCGCGCAGCGCGGCCAGATTGTCCGCATCGACGCGCAGGGCGCGCGCCAGCGCACGTCGCGCGAGGCCACCCCGGCGTCGCTGGCTATGCACTGCCGCCAGCAGGCGCCAGAGCTCGCTTTCGCCCGGCGCAGTGCGCAGCAGTGCCCACAGCTGCCGGCGTGCGTCGGCTGTTCGCTTCAGGTCGAGCAGCGCCTGCACCTTCAGCGCACGCGCCGGCAAGGACTGCGGCTGTTGCTGCAGTACGAGTTCGACCAGCCACAGCGCCGCTTCGGCGCGACCCCAGCCGGACTGGATCTGTGCGCGACGCAGCAGCGCATCGGCGTTCGTCGGGTCACCCTGCTGGACTTCGGCGTAGCACTGCTCAGCCGCTTCGAGATCGCCCGAGCGGTGCCTCAGCACGCCGAGCAGGTACCAGGCGTCCGCCCGTTCCGGATGGGTGTCCGCCTGGCTGCGCGCCAGTGCGAGCGCGTGTGCGCGCCGGCCCTGGTCCCACTCGTGACAGGCCTGTTCCGTCAGCAACTCGGCGTCCAAGGGCAGATGTTCGAGTCCGCGAGCGAGTGCACCGCCGGCCAGATCGGGGCGGTGCAGGGCTGCGTGGCATTGCGCGAGGTGGCGATGCAGTGTGCGCTGTTCCGGCGCGCCATGAGGAAAGGCCGCAATGGCTTCCTCGTAAAACTCGATCGCCTCCCGCAGCGCTCCCTGTCGCTGCGACAGCCATGCCGATTGCAGCAGGCGTTGCGGTTGACGGGAGGCCTGCAGCGCCTTCTCCGCCCAGATCGCGGCCTCGGACACCTGATCGACGTCCTGCAGCAGCCAGGCCAGCGTGAAGGCGGCTTCATCCAGACGGGCATCCAGCAGACAGGCACGGCGCAGAGCCTCGATCGCCGGCGCGACGTCGCCGCGGCGCTGGTGCAGCAGGCCGGCATACCAGTGCAACGGTGCGTAGTGGGAAGCGCGGGCCAGTGCCGGCAACAGGACGTCCGCGGCCGCATCCATCCGACCTGCATCGAGCAGGAAGTAGCCCAGCGCAGCGGCGACCGACGGCCCGCCATCGGTGGCATGTGCCTGCTGCGCGCAGTGCATGGCCGCCGTCTTGTCGCCGTCGGCGAAATGCCGCCAGGCCTGCCGGATCAGCTCCGTCGCATTCACGGCGCGTGCGTCGTCAAGGCAGCGCGCGGTCGCCGTTCGCTACCGGCCGCCGGGCCACGACCGTGAACATCGCGACCTCCCGGTTCTCGGCCGGCTGCTTCTGTTTATGGATGCTGACCGTGCATTCGGTGAACCCCATTACGCCCAGCGCCGATACGAAGAACTGCGGCGTGAACTGCCACCAGGTGTGCACCTGGGGCACACCGGTGTGCGGCAGCAGCCAGCATGCAGGCGCATCGCCCAGCGCCGGGTCGTAAGCTTCGGTGACCACCATCGTGTGCCGGACCCGTTCGGCGACGCTCTGCAGCAGGTCGAAGGGGCGGCGGCAGTGCAGCAGCACCGACGCCAGAACGCCGATGTCGAAAGGGCCGAAACCGGGCGGGAGTTCGTAGGGATCGCCCTCGAACACCCTGATCCGTGAGTCGTGCTGTCGATGCAGGTACCAGAACGAATTGCGCACCATCTCGATCTGTTCGCTGAAGGTTTCGCGCCAGCCCGGCGTATCGAAGCCTTCGAGGGGCACGATGTCCCACAGATGCGACATCGGCGGCTCCACGCAGGTGACGGTCGCACCGGCCATCTCCATGCAGAAGGACAGAAAGCCGCTCGCCGGACCGATCTCCAGCACCGATTGACCGGTCACGCAGATGTCGCCCAGATAGCCGAACGGATCGGGTCGCAGATCCCATTCTCCGGTCACCTCTTCGCCGTCGGCCAGATCGCAGGAATGATAGAAGCGGCAGTCTTCGCGCCGCGGGGAGCGTGGCGCGACCTCGCGCAGGGCAGCGGGGAGCGAACCGGGCGCAGCCGGGGTGACGCTGCTGTCGAGCGTCGTACCTGATCTGTCGCTGTCGTCGATGAGCGACTGGCTGGCGTGCACGGCAAGCATGCTCAGCAGTTCCCCGACGATGAGCGGCGTGGACACGACGTGGGCCGCTGCCTGACGCAGCGCCGCTTCTCTGTGTCGGGCGCTGAGCGCCGGATCGTAAAGCTGGCGCAAGGCCTGCGCCCAGTCGTCGATCGCCGCTTCGGGGGCGAGCACGAAACCGCCGTCCCCCACCAGCTCGGGCAGCGCGCCGCGCGTGCTGGCCAGCACCGGCAGGCCATTGATCTGGGCCTCGATCACGGTGCGGCCGAAGGATTCCTCCCATACCGAGGGCATCAGCAGTACCCGCGTGCGGGCGAACACCTCGCGCATGTCGCGCGTCGGGCCACACCATTCGATATTGCCCAGCCGCGCTGCCCGGTCGAGACAGTAGGCGCGCCAGTGCGGGTCGATGTGCCAGCTTTCCACCACCAGGAAGGGCAGTTCCGGGCAGGCCGCGGCCAGCGAGAACATGATTTCGACGCCCTTGATCGGCGTCGGATTGACGAACAGCACCTTGTCGCCGGTCTGCCCGCTCGCATAGGACTCGGGCGCCACGACCGGCGGGATCACCGTGCAGTCGATGCCATACAGCGTGCGCCAGCGCTGTGCGGTGAACGCCGAATTGGCGAGGAACAGCAGCGACGGGTGCGGCGCAAGATGACCCGCGAGCTGGTGCGTCTCCACGTTGTGCAGATAGACCGCCGTCGGGCGTCCGGTCGTCAGACTGGCCAGCACCATCGGTGCCAGCGCCAAACCATTCTGTACGACGATGACATCGGCACCCCAGGCGGCAGCGGCCATCGGCAGCGCCTTTTCCGGCCCATCGGCGCGCAGCACGAGGTAACCCAGGCTCTCGTCACCGCTCGCGGGCTGCTCGGCGGCAGAAGGGTCAGTCCGCAGACGACCGCACAGAACCGCGGCATCGGCGCCCATCGCCTTGATGGCCAGGCAGAGGTCGTGCGTGGTGGTCTGCAGCCCGCCGGTGAGGTCGGGCAGATGGGCATAGTTGGAAACAAACAGGACGCGCATGGCCTACCCGTGTTGTGAAGGCGGCGGGAGCGTCTGCTGCAGGGCGACCCGGATCGGGCACCCGCCTTGCTCCCCCAAGACGCGTGCTCAGGAAGCGTTGTTGAGCTGGCCGACCGAAAGAAGGTTGCGCAAGGTCTGCGACGGGTTGCTTCCGACACTGTTGTCGACGACGCTCTTCAGTCTGTCGTTGGCCAGCGTGCTACCCGGGTTGTTGGCGCCGCCAGGCGTAGTTCCGGTGCTGATCAGCTGGCCGGCGGGGGCAGGCGACGGATTGGGGTTGCCCTGGTTGCCGCCGCTCGGCCGGGTTTCCAGCTGCTGCAACAGCGAGGTGAGCTGTTGCGGTGATGTGCGTGACGGTGTTGAAACGCCCTGGGAACCGAGGGTGCTGCCAAAGCCCGGACGCGTAATGGTCTGGGTGTTGCCGTCGTTGGCAGTCGCCCGCATCTGCTGGCCGAACAGGAAGGTGGCGCTCGTCGTATTCCCGCTGACGTTGACGATGGAAATGCCGCCGCGGATCTCCACCTTGCCCTGCGGTGTGGCGATTTCGGTCGCGGTGGTCTTGCTGATGTGTCCGCCGACCACGCGCAGCAGACCCTGGTTCAGGCGCAGCCGGATCTGGCCCTGCCGGGTGGCCGGGTCGTAGTTGAAGGTGTCGATGACCAGCTCGGAATCGGCGCCCAGCGTGACGGCCGACTGGTCAAGGAAAAGAACGTGCAGTTGTCCGTCCGGTCCGGTGCGCAGCGTCTCGCCGGGCACGACGTTGTCGCCGACCACCACGGTCTTCTGGTTTGAGGAAGAGGGCGCGCTGGCGGTGATGGCGGACACGACGCCCGCGCGGGGCGTCGGTGCAGTCTGCGCAAAGGCGGTCGGCAGCGCGGCGCTGGTCAGGGCGGCGGCAATCCACCAGTCCTTGGAAATCGGCGGGGTCATTGCGAGTTCCTCGTGCAATCGTAGCGGTTCATTGTCAGGTGCATGGCTGTGCGCGCGTCAGAAGCGATAGGCCGCTGCACCGAACAAGGAAGAATTCTTGTTGCGGAAGTTGGGCAGGTTGGCGTCGGTGTCCATGTGCTCGACCTGGATCAGCAGCGACCAGGCGGTCGACAGTGCCACGGTGTTGCCGATACCGATGCGCCACTCGGTATCCCGGCGCTTCCTGGTCGGATCGACCGACGGGTCGGCGGCCTGGTAGTGGCGCTGATGCACGCCGCCCCAGATCGACGTCGTCCAGGCCCCGCCATTGGCGACGAACGGGTTGGCGTAGCTGAACGCATAGGTCAGCCGCCCTTCGTAGCCGTCGTAGTCGTAATAATCGCGGTCGGTGCGATGGTAGCGGGCGCGCAGTTCGCCGCTCAGTGCCGTGCCCGGGCTCAGTTCCCGGGTCAGACGTACGCGGAACAGATTGTCCGGGCCTCCGAGCAGGTTGGCGTTCGGGACGTCGATGCGCGATGCGTAGTCGAAATTGCGGTACTCGTAACCGGCGTCGATCACCGTGCGCTCGTTGATGAGATAGCCCGCATCGAGGCCGACGCCGTAGCTGTCGAGGTATTTGTGCCCCTGTGCGCTCAGCGTGCCGACGATGAGGTGCGGGCGCAGGGTCAGGCCGGGCGCGCCGGTGGCGGACGGCTTGAAGCGGATGCCGCTGGTCACCTCGACCAGCGCGAGGTTGTACGGATCCGCCTGACTGGCCGACAGCCGTGAGCCGGAGGACGAGCTGTATTTGATCACCTGGGCCACCAGCGAGCTGACGACGGCCGCCTCGTTCTGGGTGCCGAGGTCATAGCGGTGGTCCAGACGCAGCGTCGCCTGCAGGTCGGTGTCCGACTTCGGTTTGAACGGTGCGGCAACGGCCAGCGGCAGGCCACCGGACAGAACCGTGTCGCGGTCGGAGCGCGCCGCCGGGTTGGTCTGCGCCCGCACACCGAACACCAGCACACCGTCGAACTGCGACACCTGGTTGCGTTTGCTGACGTCGCGCAACAGGTTCTCCGCAACGGTCCTTTGCTCACCCGCAAGGCGGCTGTCGTCGAGCGCCTGCCGCAGCAGGGCTTCCGACATGCTGTAGGACGCCAGGCGGTAATACAGCACGGCCAGTTCCACGCGCACGGCCGGGTGAGCGGCCGGATCGAGCAGCAGGCGTTCCATGGCGGCGATCCCGCCCTCGTAATTGCCGTCCTGCACGAGCAGGCGGGCATAGTTCAAGCCGGCTTCCATGTCGGCCGGCGCACGCATGACCTGCTGGAAAGCCTCGTCGACCTGACGGTCGAGCGGCCAGTTTCCCGGCGTCTGGGCATTTGCCGAGGCACACAGAAACGCACCTGCGGAAATGATCGCGAACGGCAGCGGCCGGAAAACTCGATGGTCAGTCAGACGCCTCAATTGGGGTTCCTCGGCTTTGGACAGTCGTACATATACGGCCGGAATGTAACAGAACTGTACATCCGAGGCCTCTGAGAATCTCCCGCCGTATCGGCCGTCGCGCATACCCGGGACGCAGAGGCCGGCGGTTCGAATCCTGGCGTCTGATCCGCTCTCCCCGACCAGGAATTCCGAAATAGATCACCTTCCGCGGTGGCTTGCTTGTTTTCTGCGCCGGCTGCCCGGCCAAGCTGGTACGCTGCTTTTCCTCCGCATTCCGCCTGCTGTCGCCCGAGATGTCCCGCATCCTGTTTTTTGCGCTCCTGGCCTTCCTGGTCTGGCTGTGGTTCTTCAAGAAGCCTGCGCGCACCAAGTCCGACAAGAACAAGCCTGCCGAGCCGGTGGCCGAGCGCATCGTGCAGTGCGCCGAGTGCGGTCTGCGCATTCCCGAGGGCGAGGCCGTGTTCACCGATGCGCAATACTTCTGCTGCCCCGAGCATCGCGATGCTCACAACGGCCGGGTCTGACGGCGCCGCCGCTGCCGCGCTGCCGGTGGCGGGGGTGAGTTCGCTGCGCTACTTCAATCTGTATCGGCTGCTGATCGCCTCGGTGCTGGTCGCGCTGGTGTTCGGCGTGCCGGGTGAAATCAGCTTTGCCGATTACCGCGGCGCGCTGTTCGCCAGCGCCGCGCGCGGCTACTGGGTGTTCGCCGTCTGCGTCATGCTCGGCGCCGACCGCCTGCTGCCGACCGACGACGCACGGCTGACTGCAGGCGTGCTCGCCGACATCTTCTTCCTCACGCTGCTCACCTACGCCGGCGGCGGACTCAGCACCGGTCTGCCCTTCATGCACGTGGTCGTGCTGGCCTTCGCGGCACTGGTCGGGCAGGGCAGGCTGGCGGTGTTCTACGCCGCAGTGGCCAGCCTGGCGATGCTGTTCCAGCAGGCGATGCAGTGGGTCACGCTGGGTTCCGACGCCGGTGGCTTCGTGCACGTCGGTTCGATCAGCATCGGCTTCTTCGCCACCGCGATCGCGGTGCGTCTGCTGGCGCGTCGGGTCATCGCCAACGAGTCGCTGGCGCGCGAGCGCGGCCGCGACCTGGCCGAGCAGGTGCGGGTGAACGAACGGGTGATCCGCGACATGGATGACGGCGTGCTGGTGGTCGACACGCTCGGCCACGTGCGGCAGGCCAATCCGCAGGCGCGTCGTCTGCTCGATCCGCTGATGCCGCGCCCGGTCATGCTGGCCGACTATTCGCCCGCGCTCGCCGCGGCGATGGCGGCGCAGGCCGACCCTGACCGCGAGCGCGTGTTCGTGCTCGACCTGCCGTCGCGCCCCGCCGCGCTGCGCGTGCGCTGCGTGCCGGCCGGCGGTGCCGGCGGGCATCTGGTGTTCATCGAAGATCTGGCGCGGCTGCGCGAACAGGCGCGGCAGATCAAGCTCGCCGCGCTCGGCCGGCTGACCGCCAGCATGGCGCACGAGATCCGCAATCCGCTGGCCGCCATCAGCCAGGCGGCCGAACTGCTGCAGGAGGAGCGGCGCGCCGAAACCCAGGCGCGGCTCACCCGCATCATCGGCGACAACGCGCAGCGGCTGGACCGCATGGTCAGCGACGTGCTGGAGCTGGGTCGTCGCGACCGCGCCGAGCCGGAACTGCTCGAACTGGGCAGCTATGTGCGCACCTTTGTCGACGAATTCGCGATGCGCGAACCCGGCGTGCGTGCGCGCGTGCATATCGAAACCGGGGTGCCGGCGCGCATCTGGTTCGATCGCGGCCATCTGCATCAGGTGCTGTGGAATCTGCTCGGCAATGCGCTGCGCTTCGCCGGCCCGGACGACGGCGCGGTGCGCCTGACGGTCAGCGCGACCGAGGACGCCACGCTGCTCGACATCGTCGACAACGGCCCCGGCGTCTCGGACAGCGCGCGCGCGCACCTGTTCGAACCTTTCTTCACCACCCACAGCCGCGGTACCGGGTTGGGCCTCTACATCGCGCGCGAACTCAGCGACGCCAACGGGGCCGCGCTCGACTTCGTGGATAATTCGCCGGGTGCGCACTTTCGCCTGCGCGGCCTGAACAGGAGCTTGGACGAATCATGGAACGGCGGCGGACTGAGCGGGAGCTGAAAGTGCTGGTCGTCGACGACGAAGACGACCTGCGCGAACTGCTCGACATGTCGCTGGCGCGCATGGGCCTGCACGCGTCGCTCGCCGGCTCGGTCGGCGAGGCGCGCGAACTGCTGGGCAAGGAACGCTTCGCGCTGTGCCTGACCGACATGCGCCTGCCCGATGGCGAGGGCATGGAGCTGGTGCGCCACATCGCCGAACACCACCGCGACCTGCCGGTGGCGGTCATCACCGCCTTCGGCAGCATGGACAACGCGGTCGCCGCGCTGAAGGCAGGCGCCTTCGACTACCTCGCCAAGCCGGTATCGATCGAGCAGCTGCGCGCACTGGTGCGCTCGGCGCTCGATCTGCCGTCGCGCGGCGGCGAGGTGCGGCCGGCCGGCACCGACGCGCTGGTCGGCGACGCGCCGGCCATGACGCAGGTGCGCGAAACCATCGCCAAGCTCGCGCGCAGTGGCGCGCCGGTGCATATCCATGGTGAATCCGGCAGCGGCAAGGAACGCGCGGCGCGGCTCATCCACGAGCTGGGTGCGCGGCGCGAGGGCCCGTTCGTCGCGGTCAATTGCGGTGCCATTCCGGAGAACCTGGTCGAGTCCGAATTCTTCGGTTATGCGAAAGGCGCCTTCACCGGCGCCGATGCAGACCGCGAAGGCTATTTTCAGGCGGCGCGCGGCGGTACGCTCTTCCTCGACGAAGTGGGCGACCTGCCGCTGGCGATGCAGGTGAAGCTGCTGCGCGCGATACAGGAGAAGTCGGTGCGCCGCGTCGGTGCGCGCACCGAAGAGGCGACCGACGTGCGCCTGATCAGCGCCACCCACCGCAATCTGCGGCAGATGGTGGAGGAGGGCCGTTTCCGGCAGGACCTTTTCTACCGGCTCAACGTGCTCGAACTGCGCATGCCCAGCCTGCGCGAGTGCCGCGAATCGATTCCGCAACTGGCGCAGACCCTGCTCGAACGCATTGCCGCCGCCGACGGCAAGAAGCCCGAACTGACGCGCGCGGCGGTCGATGCGCTGTGCGCCTATCCCTTCCCGGGCAATGTGCGCGAACTGGAGAACGTGCTCGAACGCGCTTACGCGCTCAGCTCGGGTGAGCGCATCGACGCCGCCGACCTCGGCCTGATGCCGGTCGACGACGAGGTGCCGGACATGCCGGCCGGCGAACTGCCGCTGCAGGACTATCTCGACCGCATGGAGCGCGCCGCCATCGAGGACGCGCTGCGCAAGACGCGCTACAACCGCACCGCCGCGGCCCGCCTGCTCGGCGTCACCTTCCGCTCGCTGCGTTACCGCCTGCAGCGGCTGGGCATCAATGACTGAGTGCGTTCGTCGGGAGGCTGACCGCCTGCACGCGCAGTGCCTGTTCACGGGAGCGCGCGGTGTCGCCTGATCTCCACATCGACGCCGACGGCTGGTGCACCGCCGCCCGCCGCGTCGAATCGCCCAACTCCGACCCGCGCCCCGAGGGCGAGCCGGTGTCGCTGGTGGTGATGCACTGCATCAGCCTGCCGCCGGGCGAGTTTGGCGGCCCCTATATAGAAGAGCTGTTCCTGAACCGGCTCGACCCGGCGGCCCACCCGTATTTCGTCGATGTCGCGCCGCTGCGCGTGTCGGCGCATTTCGTGGTGCGGCGCAACGGCGAGCTGCTGCAGTTCGTGCCGACCACGCGCCGCGCCTGGCATGCCGGGCGTTCGAGCTGGGGCGGGCGGGAAGGCTGCAACGACTTCTCGGTCGGCATCGAGCTTGAAGGCTGCAACGTGCTGCCCTTCGAGGACGCCCAATACCGGTGCGCCGCAGCGCTGATTGATGCGCTGCGCAAACGGCATCCGGTGGCGGACGTCGTAGGTCATTCGGATATCGCGCCGGGAAGAAAGATTGATCCCGGTGCCTGCTTCGACTGGAAACGCTTGCCCGGCGTCACTCGGCCGGACTGATTCCCGCCGCACCGGCGTTTGCGCCGGATTCCACCTCGCCAGCCCTTGCCCGATGCCAATCCCCTGCGCATCGAAGGGTGATTTTTGGGCCGCCGGGCCGCTGCCTAGCAGAAAAATCGCGCTTGCGGGTGCCGGAAGGGCTCACTAGAATTAGTAGCTCATCGAGCTTCAACCACTACCTATAGTGGTCAGTTAGCGAAATCCCATCAAAAACCGCTCTCCGTCGCGCTCGCGACGGCCTCACAGGGAGACGTCCGCATGCAATTGACCGCCGAACACACGAGCACCCGTCCGCAGTCCCCCAGCCCCGACCAGATCAGCATCGACGAGCTGCCGAGCGCGGCAGCCCTGCACGCTGACTACAAGGTGATCCGCCGCAACGGTGCGGTGGTGAACTTCGAGCCGGCCAAGATTTCGATCGCGGTGACCAAGGCTTTCCTGGCGGTGAATGGCGGGCAGGGTGCCGCGTCGGCGCGCGTGCGCGAACAGGTGGCCGGCATCACCACCCAGGTGGTGCAGGCGCTGGTGCGTCGCCAGCCGCACGGCGGCACCTTCCATATCGAAGACATCCAGGACCAGGTCGAACTGGCGCTGATGCGCTCGGCCGAGCACGACGTGGCCCGCGCCTATGTGCTGTACCGCGAGAAGCGCGCCGCCGAGCGTGCGCAGAAGCAGCACGCGGTCGAAGCCGCGGCTGACCAGCCGGTGCTGCACGTGGTCGACGGCAACCGTCGCATGCCGCTGGACCACGCCGCGCTGCGCGGTCTGATCGAAGCCTCGTGCGAGGCGCTGGGCGACGTGGTGTCGGTCGACGCCATCCTGAACGCCACGCTGTCCAATCTGTACGACGGCGTGCCGGTCGAGGAAGTGCGCAAGTCGGCCATCATGGCCGCCCGCTCGCTGCTGGAGCAGGACCCCGCCTACGGCTACGTCACCGCCCGCCTGCTGCTGCACACCATCCGCAACGAAGTGCTGGGTGAGGAGACGTCGCAGGCCGCCATGGCCACTGCCTACGCCGAGTACTTCCCGCGCTACATCAAGCTGGGCATCGAAGCCGAACTGCTCGATTCCAAGCTGGCCCAGTTCGACCTCGCCAAGCTGGGCGCCGCGCTGGACCACCGCAACGACCTGCGCTTCAACTACCTCGGCCTGCAGACGCTGTACGACCGCTACTTCCTGCACATCCGCGACCGCCGCATCGAACTGCCGCAGGTGTTCTTCATGCGCGTCGCCATGGGTCTGGCACTGAACGAAATCAACCGCGAAGAGCGCGCGATCGAGTTCTACAAGCTGCTGTCCAGCTTCGACTTCATGAGCTCGACGCCGACGCTGTTCAACAGCGGCACGCTGCGCCCGCAGCTGTCGTCGTGCTACCTCACCACGGTGGCCGACGATCTCGACGGCATTTTCGAGGCGATCAAGGAAAACGCGCTGCTGGCCAAGTTCGCCGGCGGTCTGGGCAACGACTGGACGCCGGTGCGTGCGCTGGGCTCGCACATCAAGGGCACCAACGGCAAGTCGCAGGGCGTGGTCCCCTTCCTGAAGGTGGTCAATGACACCGCGGTCGCGGTGAACCAGGGCGGCAAGCGCAAGGGCGCCGTCTGCGCCTATCTGGAAAGCTGGCACCTCGACATCGAGGAGTTCCTCGACCTGCGCAAGAACACCGGCGACGACCGCCGCCGCACGCACGACATGAACACGGCGAACTGGATTCCCGACCTGTTCATGCGCCGCGTGATGGAAAACGGCGAATGGACGCTGTTCTCGCCGGCCGACTGCCCGGACCTGCACGACCTGTACGGCAGCGCCTTCGAGCAGGCCTACACCCGCTACGAAGAGAAGGCCGCGCGCGGTGAGATCCGTCTGTTCAAGAAGACGCAGGCGGTCGCGCTGTGGCGCAAGATGCTGTCGATGCTGTTCGAAACCGGTCACCCGTGGATCACCTTCAAGGATCCGTGCAACCTGCGTTCGCCGCAGCAGCATGTCGGCGTCGTGCATAGCTCGAACCTGTGCACCGAAATTACGCTGAACACCTCGGACACCGAAATCGCCGTGTGCAACCTTGGTTCGGTGAACCTGGTCGCCCACCTGAAGGACGACGGCAACGGCGGCAAGGCGCTCGACCACGACAAGCTGCGCAAGACCATCCGCACCGCGATGCGCATGCTCGACAACGTCATCGATATCAACTACTACTCGGTCGGCAAGGCGCGTAACGCCAACCTGAAGCACCGCCCGGTCGGCATGGGCCTGATGGGCTTCCAGGAAGCGCTGCACGAACTGCGCACGCCCTACGCCTCCGACGCGGCGGTCGAGTTCGCCGACCGCTCGATGGAAGCGGTGGCCTACTACGCCTACTGGGCCTCGACCGAACTGGCCGAAGAGCGCGGCCGCTACTCCAGCTACAAGGGCAGCCTGTGGGACCGCGGCATCCTGCCGCACGACTCGCTGGACATCCTGGCCGAGCAGCGCGGCGGCTACCTCGAAGTCGACCGCTCGGTCACGATGGACTGGGACGCGCTGCGCAACCGCATCGCGAACTACGGCATGCGCAACTCGAACTGCCTGGCGATCGCGCCGACCGCCACCATTTCGAACATCATCGGCGTCGATGCCAGCATCGAGCCGACCTACCAGAACCTGTTCGTCAAATCGAACCTGTCGGGCGAATTCACCGTGGTGAACGAGCACCTGGTGCGCGACCTGAAGAAGCTGGGTCTGTGGGACGAAGTGATGGTCGCCGACCTGAAGTACTTCGACGGCTCGCTATCGCGCATCGACCGCATCCCGGCCGACATCCGCGCGCTCTACGCCACCGCCTTCGAAGTCGAGCCGAAGTGGCTGGTCGAAGCCGCGTCGCGCCGCCAGAAGTGGATCGACCAGGCGCAGAGCCTGAACATCTATATGGCTGGCGCCTCGGGCAAGAAGCTGGACGAAACCTACAAGCTCGCCTGGCTGCGCGGCCTGAAGACCACTTACTACCTGCGCGCCATGGGCGCCACCCACGCCGAGAAATCCACCGGCCGCGGCGGCGAACTGAACGCGGTGCCCAGCCAGTCCGAAGAGCCGGCGCCCAAGTTCTGCGCTATCGACGACCCGACCTGCGAAGCCTGCCAGTGAGGACTTTCCACCCTTGCCTGCTTCCGCAGGCAAGGGTGGGGGCTAGAGGCTGGGGGCCAGGGGCGAGCGGAGCGTGCTCCGCGCATCGCCCCACCTGACTAAAGCAATACCCGGCGCGCTGCGCGCGCCGATCGAAGGAGAGAACAACAATGCTGAGTTTCGAAGACGACCTGCCGATGACCGCACCGCAACCTGGTCTTGCGCTGCGCACGCCGATGCCCGACTCGCGCGAACTGCCGATGTCGCCGCCGGCCACGCCGGCCGCCCAGGGCGACGCGCGCATGCGCCGCATCCGCGCCGAAGACAAGCGCGTCATCAACGGCGGCACCGACGTGAACCAGCTCGTGCCCTTCAAGTACAAGTGGGCCTGGGAAAAGTACCTCGCCGGCTGCGCCAACCACTGGATGCCGCAGGAAGTGAACATGCAGCGCGACATCGAACTGTGGAAGTCGCCGAATGGCCTGACCGAAGACGAACGCCGTCTGGTCAAGCGCAACCTCGGCTTCTTCGTCACCGCCGATTCGCTGGCCGCCAACAACATCGTGCTCGGCACCTACCGCCACATCACCGCGCCCGAGTGCCGCCAGTACCTGCTGCGCCAAGCC
The DNA here is from genome assembly GCF_049843555.1 of Methyloversatilis sp. MC4-4. Lineage (GTDB taxonomy): Bacteria > Pseudomonadota > Gammaproteobacteria > Burkholderiales > Rhodocyclaceae > Methyloversatilis > Methyloversatilis discipulorum_B. Next base: position 648,054 of record NZ_JBBHZK010000002.1, on the reverse strand, counting down.
TTCGAAGAGGCCATCCACACGCACGCCTACCAGTACATCGTCGAGTCGCTGGGCCTGGACGAAGGCGAGGTGTTCAACGCCTATCACGAAGTGCAGTCCATCCGTGACAAGGACGAGTTCCTCATCCCCTTCATCGATGTGCTGACCGACCCGGCCTTCAAGACCGGCACGCCCGAAGCCGACCAGCAGCTGCTGAAGAGCCTCATCGTGTTTGCCTGCCTGATGGAAGGCCTGTTCTTCTACGTCGGCTTCGTGCAGATCCTCGCCCTCGGTCGCCAGAACAAGATGACCGGCGCCGCCGAGCAGTACCAGTACATCCTGCGCGACGAGTCCATGCACTGCAATTTCGGCATCGACCTGATCAACCAGATCAAGCTCGAAAACCCGCACCTCTGGACCCCGGAATTCCGCGAAGAGTTGAAGGCGCTGTTCCGCAAGGCCGTCGAGCTGGAATACCGCTACGCCGAAGACACCATGCCGCGCGGCGTGCTCGGCCTGAACTCCAACATGTTCAAGGAATACCTGCGCTTCATCGCCAACCGCCGCGCCCAGCAGATCGGTCTGGATGTGCTGTACCCGGGCGCCGAGAACCCCTTCCCGTGGATGAGCGAAATGATCGACCTGAAGAAGGAACGCAACTTCTTCGAAACCCGGGTGATTGAATATCAAACGGGTGGGGCGTTGAGTTGGGATTGATGATGTAAATAAAAAGCCGGCGAAAGCCGGCTTTTTTGCCGGTTAAGGCGGTAGTGATTTGCGCAACGGGCATCATCAATTAGATGCAGGTGCGACATGTACTTGCGGAGCTTCCCTTATACGTTTGAACTTGTTTTTAAGGGAATGGTAGTCGTGATCCGAAATTCTAATACTGCGTGTCTTTGATAGGAGTCAAGTCCTCGTCTAAAGGTCATTCCTCAGAGTTAGCCTTCAAACGCAGATACATAATTGTTTCCAGCGGGCTAAGCGCTGCATCTGCTTCTTCGAAAAACTTCTCATCCAGCAGCTTATATGGGGCATCCAGAATAATCTTTTTGTCAAAGGGGTGCTGGGTATCGATCTCCGACCCGAGGATGAGTTGGGCGCTGGCGGGCAGCTTCTCGGAGATGAATTTGATGACCTTGGGCAGATTGATGTCGTCTTGGCCTTGTTGGTTCGGTGAATCGATCACAAGCGGCACCATGAACGATCCGGTCTTCCCGCAGCAGACATCCCACAGGGCGGCATAGTAGGCGAGGATCGAGCGAGGGCCCCCGCTGCCCGAATCGCTGGGACGGCTGGTCAACGTGAGGCGAGCTTTCCCGGAGTCCGGCAGGTTCAGGTCGAAGAGGGCGGCCGCGTAGGCTTGTCGATATTGCTTCAAGATAGCGCCGGAACGTTTTTTGTCGGTCAGCTTGTCCATCTCGGCATTGAGGGCCCCGACCACCTCGGAGTGAATGGCGATCTCAGCGTCCAAGATCGAGCGCTCCTCCTCGAAGGCTTGGAAGGCTTGCTCGGCGCCGAGGCTCTCAACGACCTGTCGAAACTGCAGGTCTCCGCGACGCGTGTCGAGCAAATGGGAGATGCGGCGGTATTGGCCTTCGAGGGCTCCGATCTGTGCGACCGTCTGTTGAAGCTTGGCGGCAACCTCTCGTCCATCCTTTTCAAGCCGCGCGGTGATCTCCCTCAATGATCGGGCGTCGTCCGCATAGGTGAGCAGGTCCATGAATGATTCGGAGTGCTCGGCGTTGCAAACCGGGCAGACCAAAGCCTCTCGTGGCTCCTTGCGCAGGTATTGGGCGTCGCCGTCATACACGCGAATCGCTTCGTTCGCCAAATTGATCTGCAGGTAGATGCTCGATAGCAGATCGCGCTCGGAGACCGATTGGGATCGAAGCTTTTCCTGCTCCTTGTTGAGCGTGGTCATTTCGAGCGTCAACTGCTCGATTTCCCGTTTGAAATTTTCCGGGTCGATCTTCGGGCCCGAGAGGGGCATTTTCTTGCCGAATCGCTCCCTAGCCTTGTCGAGGAAGCCTCGCTCCTTTTTTAGATCGTCCAGCAGCCGCTGCTCGGCGTCTCTCTTGGCTTTGGCCTCGTAGTATTCCGGGGGCTTGATGCCCGAGAAATATTCGAGAATCGAGCCCATCGGCTTGCTGAACTGCTGCAGGCCAGTGAAAGTGTTCCAACTGGCCTGCCAGCTTCCGTCCTGGTTGATGTAGAAGGGCAGGAAAAAGCACTTGGGATCGGCCGGGACGCTTTGCCCTTTCTTGTCTAAGAGGACGAGATTGAAGCCCGTCGCCGATGCGAAAGCCGCACTCCATTCGGAATGATCCGAAGTTGCGACGATGAGGACGCCGTTCTCGAATAGGGCCCGGATTCCGGAGCTGTGAAGAGCTTGAAAGCTGCGCCCGTCGACGAGGAAGTCGACCAGCGAAACGGTGTGTTCATCCCACTGGGTTAGGTTTCCCTGCGGCTTTGCCCCCAAAGTCAAGAACATGGTTTTGACCAAGCTCGACTTCCCGGTGTGATTCCGACCCCAGATCAGGTTCTTGTTCTTGTGGAACTCCACTCGCCGGGCTCGCCGGTCGCGCCGGGAGAGCATCCAAATACTTTCGAAGAGAAAGCTTTTCATATGATTTTGTGCGAAGGCTTCTGACCAGTTTTCTTAGGTTGGGACCACGCATTTTTTTAGGGCTCGAAGTAGGAACTGCGCGGTGAAATCCGCGGGGCGGATCGAGGAATGGGCGCCGGCTAGATCTGCTTTGGCTTGGTCGAGGAACGCATTGAGCGAGGCTCCCGGTGCGTGAGCGTCCAGCCAAGCATCAATGTCCAGCAGGAGCGGCGCGACGAGGGGGTCTTCTCCGCCCATCACTTGGAGCCGGAAGATTTTCGAAGCAGCCACCCTGACGGCCGGCTTCTCCATGAATCCGATGCCGCCCTCCGTTTCGAGCTTGTCGAGCCAGTCTTCAAGTAGCGCCAGCAAGTCGGGAACATCTTCTAGGTTGCTCAACGCCGCGGAGAACTCCGCCTTGGAGTAGCCGCGTTCTTTTTTGAGCTCCTCGAAGTTCGCGCAAGTGACCGTCTTCGCGCCCAAAGGACCGACCTTGGCCAACAACGCTTCGACCAAGGCTTGGGCCTGCCCCGCATGTCTCGGACTGCGCTCGTTGAGGAACAATACGACCGTCCCGATGAGGTGCTTGGTCGGCTGATCCGGGTGCATGGGGATTTTTTCGACATGAATCAAGGCCGGATTGGCAGGCAGAGTGCCGGCTTCATGAAGGGTTTCAAGTCCCAAGGTCAAAGCATTCAAATGCTCCGCATCAAGCTTCGAAAGGTCGCATGGTAAGGAGGTCGCGGCATTGCCGCCGCCATTCAAAGGCAAATCGCAGCCGTTGTTCGAGATGAATCTCCCGGAACATTTGAGCTCCTTGAACGCCAATGCCGAGGAATACAGTTTTCCGATCGGACTGTCTTTGATGTCCGGGGGCGGGTTCTTCGAAGCCCTCCGCTTCTTGCCAGGCTCGACTAGATGCGTCAGTTCGGCCCAGCTCCATTCCTTGCGGTCTTTTTTCTTGACCTGATAGATCCGAATGGAGGAGGGCGCCGTCAGCGAATCGAGCTCGGCGACATCTTGGATCGACTCAAACAGAAAGAGAAAATCGCTGGCCCCGGACTTCTCGAGGTCGAACATGCGCTCGATGGCCCAAGCCCGCTGAAAGTCGACGCCCTTCTGGTTGTGCCCGCCGCCAGACTCCGCGAGATCCTTTCGAGTGGCGACGCGGAATACCTCGTTGATCTGATTTTTGCTCATGGATTCGCCGAGAACGGTGAGTGCCCAGATTATCTACATAAATGACATCGGAGGAACAAGGGTCAGGCCCCAGGAACAATAGGGGACGTAGGTAATAGGGGACAGACCACGTTTCTCGCGCCCCTAGGACTCGAAGGATGAGTTGCGTTCTGATGCTCACGTATGAGCCAGCGCCGCACTCGAGTGCTGCAGGTTGCGCAGTGGACGTCTGTGATGTCTGGTGGGTGCTACCATGGTGCTACCCGTATTCAGGAGGCCGCGATGACCGCTACGACCACGCTGAAACTTCCGGACGAACTGAAGGCGCGCATCGCTGCGGTGGCGCAGCAGTCCGGCAAAAGTGCGCACGCTTTCATGGTCGAGGCGCTGCAACTGCAGACCGAACTGGCCGAACGTCGCACAGCCTTCGTGGCCGATGCGCTGCTGGCGCGCGAAGAGGTTGCGCGTTACGGACTGGTGGTGGATGCCGACGAGGTGTTCGATTACCTGAAGGCGCGCGCCGAAGGAAAACCTGCGCGCAAGCCTGATCCGTCGTCGATATGAGCAGCGGACGGGATCGTGAGTACCCGTGTGGTGCTGGCGCCGCGCGCGCTGGCGGATCTGGAACGTCTGACCGATTTCCTGCTGCAGGCGGATGCGCCTGCAACTGCTGCCGAGACGCTGCCCATCCTGCAATCCGGCTTCGCGGTGCTGCGCGAGCATCCCCTGATCGGACGCAAGGTCGAGCACGACCTCCGGGAGCTGGTCATTTCACGCGGCCGAACCGGTTACGTGGCCCTGTATGACTACGACGCCGGTCGCGATGTCGTCGTGGTGCTGGCGGTACGGCATCAGCGTGAGGGCGGGTACGGCGCTTGAACCCTGCGCGGCGGTCTCCGATGGTGACGCTTGCAGTCCCGACCGCCTAAGGATCACCATGTCGGCGGGTTGAATACCTTCCCGGATCTGCTTGACCATTGGAGGCTGACGACAATGAAAGGCACCAGACTTCGTATTTCCGCGCTTGCTTTCCTTTTCTCCGCTTCGCTCCCCGCGCTGGCCGTCACCAGCACCTTCGACACGGATGCCGAAGGCTGGAGCGCCCAGGGTGACATCGAGGGGCCGCTGACCTGGAGTGCCACCGGCGGCAATCCGGGCGGCAATGTGTTCATCGACGACCTGACCACCGGCGGTGTCACCTACTTCGTCGCGCCCTCGCTGTTCCTCGGCAACTTCGCCGGCGCCTTCGGCTCGCAGCTGACCTTTGACCTGATGCAGCGCTATCCGGGCGGGCCGAATCAGTTCGACGCGGAGGACGTGATCCTGTCGGGCGGCGGCTTCACCGTCGTGTATGACACGGCGAACAATCCGGTCAACAACGGCTGGACGTCGTATTCGGTTCCGCTGTCGGCGGCCGGCTGGCGACTGAACACCCTGTCGGGCATCGCGCCGACGGAGGAGCAGTTTCTTGCCGTACTGTCGAACCTGAGTTCGCTGAGAATTCGGGCGGAATATCAGACGGGGGCCGACGTCGGTTATCTGGACAACGTCGCCCTCGTGCCAGAGCCGACCACCGTCTTGATGCTGCTGTCCGGCATTGGCTGCGTCGCGTTCGCTGCACGCCGGAAGCGGCGTGCGGTGGATTGAGGCGAGGACGCGTTGCGAGCCTTCATGCGACGTGGGCGGAACTGTCCCCCGCCGATCCTTCGGCGCGGGCGGCCGGTTATGAGCTGCGTGCTCGCAGTGCCCGTTCGTCGGCCTGGATCGCCGCCTCGCGACGGACGGGACACGCCAGCTGCGTAAAAGACGCGGACGCGGCGGCGTGGTCAGGTGCCGTCGCCCGCCGCGCGTAACCGCGACCGCACGCCTTGCGCGGTTACCCCGCAGTCGATGAATGCCATTGCACGAAGCGCCTGGCGCAGGACCTGCTCATTTTTCTGCGATGGCTGTGGGCGCGGTGTTGACGGGCAGGCACAGCGCCGCGGTCAGCAGTGCAAGGCTCATGTGGCATAGATAGACAGCATCGAAATCGGCACGATGCAGCGTTGCACCGCCCAGCAGCAGTACGGTGAGCGCGACGCCCATGACCGAGCCGATCTGCCGTATCGCCTGGTTGACCGCGCTGCCGACGGCGTAGTGGGCGGGCGGCAGACCGCTGACCGCGGCGCCTGACAGTGAAGGCAGGACCATGCCCACGCCAGTACCGCTCAACAACATGCCCGGCAGCCAATGCGTCAGATATGCGGGCTCGATACCGGGCACCAGCAGGAACCACAGCGCGCTGGCCGCGTAGATCAGACAACCCGCGATCAGCACGGGGCGGTGACCGTGCCGACCGGCCAGGCGACCCGACAGCGCGGCCACCGGAACCACCAGCAGCGGCCCGGGTGCCATGGCGAGGCCGGCGAGTGGGAGCGGATAGCGCCAGATCGAATTCATGTAGAAGAAAAATGCGAAGAACATCATCGAGAACGCGGTGCCGAAGCTCAGCGTTGCGAGATTGGCGTAGCGGTACGTGGGGTTGCGAAACAGCTTGAGGTCCACCAGCGGCGCCTCCGCAAACCGCGCCCAGGCGACGAATCCGAGGATGCTCGCCACGCCGGCGCCGGCCGTTGCCAGCAGTTCATGACGTGACCAGGCAGGCGAGTCGGCCTGAACGATGGACAGCGCCAGCGCGCCGATGCCGACGACCAGCACGCTCATTCCCACCAGATCGAGCGGACGTCCCCGTGTCGGCTGCTTTGCTTCGGTCAGCAGCGTTGCACCACGCCAGATGGCCAGGATGCCCAAAGGCACGTTCAGGTAGAAAGCCCATTGCCAGCCGAACGAAGCCACTACGAACGCCCCCAGGCTGGGGCCCACCGCCGCGGCCAGACCGCCGACCGCGCCCCACAGACTGACGGCCACCGCGCGCTTGTCGGTCGGGAACGCTGCCAGCACGAGCGAGAGCGAGGCCGGCGTCAGCATCGCAGCACCAAGAGCCTGCAGCACTCTTGCCGCGACCAGCCACTCCACGCTGACCGCCAGGCCACAGGCGGCGGATGCCGCCAGAAACAGCGCAACACCGACGAGAAACACCCGCTTGCGCCCATGTCGGTCTGCCAATCCGCCGGACGGGATCAGCATTGCGGCATAGACCACCGTGTAGGCATTGAGCACCCACGAAAGGTCTGCCGCAGTGGCGTCGGGAAAGCCGGCCCGCAAGGCGCTGAAGGCCGCGAACAGCATGGTGCCGTCCATGGAGACAAGAAACACCGCCAGGCTGGCCACCCAGAACACCGGCCATGGAGAGGCGGTGTTGGGGGGCGAGCCGGGGAGTGCCGCTGCCGCGATGGCAGGCGACGGTGTGATCGTCGGGTTTTTCGGGGCCGTCATGGGGCGCTCTCAGTCATGTGGCGATCCCCGATGGCCGTGCGTCTGCAGTTCTTGCACGGGCGGGAAGATCGGGGCCGATTCAGGCGAGCCCGAACGTCTTGCGCAGGCCCTTCTCGACCGGGCCAGCGGGCATGAAGCGGCGCAGCTTGGCCAGCAGCGAGGCTTCGCCTTTCGGGGTGTGGCGCATCTTCCATGCCCCCAGCGCGGCGTCGACGATCACCGCCGCGACCCCGTCAGGATGGGGCGCCTTCTGGACATTTCTCCGGATGGCCTGCGAAACGGTGCCGAGTTCCTTTTCGTAGTCGGGAATCCTTGACGCTGCCTGCGGCGCGTTGAGATCCAGATTGGTTCGGGTGAAGGACGGTTCGACGAGCGCCACACGGATGCCGAACTGGCGGACCTCGTGATCCAGCGTTTCGGACAGGCCTTCGACGGCATGCTTGGATGCCGCATAGAGCGCCATGTAAGGCGCCGGCAGGAAGCCCAGCACCGAACTGACATTGACGATGCGACCGGACCCCTGTTTGCGCATGTGTGGCAGCACCGCCTTGGTCGTGCGCAAGAGGCCGAAGAGGTTGGTGTCGAACAGCGTCTGCGCTTCGGCAATCGATGTTTCTTCCGCCGCGCCCAGGAGGGTGACGCCCGCACTGTTGACCAGCACGTCGATGCGCGCTGCCTGAGTGATGACCGCCTGAATTCCGCGCTCAACCGAGGCCTCGTCGCGAACATCCATCTCGATCAGCGCAACGCCGGGTACCGGCTCTGCCTTGGCAAGGTTGCGCACGGTGCCGAACACCCGGCAACCCCGCTTGGTCAACTCGATGGCGGCGGCGCGTCCGATGCCCGACGACACGCCGGTGACGATGACGACTTCGGAATTCGACATGGCAGTTCCTTTCTATGTGACGCGAGTGGAGTAGGGATGAATCAGCTTTGCGCCGGCGCTGGCCTGATCCTGAACCAGATGGAATACATGGCCGGCAGGAACACCAGAGTCAGAACAGTGCCGGCGAAGGTGCCGCCGATCAGCGTGTAGGCGAGCGTTCCCCAGAACACCGACTGGGTGAGCGGGATGAAGGCCAGGATGGCGGCGAGGGCGGTCAGGATGACCGGACGCGCCCGCTGCACCGTGGCCTCCACTACCGCATCGAAGGGGGCCAGCCCCGCCTTCTCGTTGTCGTGGATCTGGCCGATCAGGATGAGCGTGTTGCGCATCAGGATGCCCGCCAGCGCAATCAGGCCGACCAGCGCGTTGATGCCGAAGGGCTGGTTGAACAGCAGCAGAGTAGGCACGACCCCGATCAGGCCCAGCGGCGCGGTGGCGAACACCATCGTCATCGCCGAGATCGAGCGGACCTGGAAGATGATGGTGATCAGCGTCAGCGCGATCATGATGGGGAACACCGGTAGCAAGGCGCTGTTGGCCTTGGCGGATTCCTCGATGGAACCGGCCAGTTCGATCCGGTAGCCGGCCGGCAGCTTGGCGATGATGGGCTGTAGATCCTGCCAGACGGCGGTGGACACATCCGGCGGCTGCAGCCCCTCGGCGATGTCGCCGCGCACGGTGATGGTCGGCGTGCGGTCGCGGCGACGCAGGATCGGGTCTTCCATCTGAACCTCTACGGCGCCCACCTGCGACAGCGGAATACGCTGACCGGTCGCGCCGACCAGCGTGAAATCGCCGATCCGGGCCGGATCGAGCCGGGTGTGTCCGGCCGAACGGGCAGCGACCTGCACCGAGCGGATGTCTTCGCGCACCTCGGTAATGGGGATGCCGCTCAACAGGAACTGAAGCTGCTGCGCCACGTCGCTGGAGGTGAGGCCGAGGCTCTGCAGCCGGTCCTGGTCGAGCGAGAAGCGCAGCGTGGGCACGCGCTCGCCCCAGTCGGTATTGACCGTGCGCATCTGCGGCGAAGCCTGCATGACGGCGCGCACCTCGGCGGCGATATCGCGCAGCGTGTCGGCGTTCGGCCCCATCACGCGGAAGGCCACGGGGAAGGGCGAGGGCGGGCCGAACACCAGTTGGGTCGCCCGCACGCGCGCCTCCGGCGCCAGACCGTCGGCCACCGCCTGCCGCAGTCTCAGCTTGAGCGCTTCGCGCGCGGCCTGGTCGTCGGTCAGGACGACAATCTTCGAGAAGGACGGGTCGGGCATTTCCGGCGCCATGGCCAGGTAGAAGCGCGGTGCTCCCTGGCCGATGTAGGCGGTCACGATCTTCGCTTCCGGCTGCGCGGCCAGCCACGCCTCGACCTTGGCGACCGCCGCACTCGTCTGCTGGATCGCGGTGCCATAGGGCATCTGTACTTCGATCAGCACCTCGGGCCGGTCCGAGGTCGGAAAGAACTGCTTGTTGACCACGCCCATGCCCAGCACCGCGACGGCGAAGGTGCCGATCACGCTTGCCGCCACCAGCCATTTGCGCTGGATCACCGATCCCAGCAGGCGGCGGAAGCGCCGGTAGTTCGGCGTCGCGTAGATCGCACCGTGCCCGCCCTCGCGCGGCGTGTAATCGGGCAGCAGCTTGACCCCGAGGTAGGGCGTGAACACCACGGCGACGATCCAGGATGCGATCAGGGCAATGCCGACCACCCAGAACATGTTGCTGGTGTATTCGCCGGCCGTCGATTTGGCGAAGCCGTTCGGCATGAAGCCGATCGCCGTCACCAGCGTCCCGGACAGCATGGGCGCCGCGGTGTGGCTCCACGCATAGGCGGCTGCGCGGATGCGGTCGTAGCCTTCCTCCATCTTCACCACCATCATCTCGATGGCGATGATCGCGTCGTCGACCAGAAGACCCAGGGCCAGAATCAGGGAACCCAGGGTGATGCGGTCAAAGTTCTTGCCGGTGGCGGCCATGACGACGAAGACTGCGGCCAGGGTCAGCGGCACTGCGGCCGAGACCACGATGCCGGCACGCCAGCCCATGCTGAGAAAGCCCACCAGCATCACCACGCCGAGTGCGGCAATGAACTTGAGCATGAACTCGTCGACCGCCGAACTGATGTTGACCGACTGGTCCGTGACCTTGGAGAGGCTTATGCCCAGCGGGAGCTCGGCGTTGATCGCAGCGGCTTCCGCCTCCAGCGCGCGGCCAAGATCGAGGCCGTTCCAGCCCTCGCGCATCACGACCTCGAGCAGCAGCGCCGGCTCGCCGTTGTTGCGGATGAGGAAGGTGGCCGGGTCTTCGTAGCCGCGCTTCACCTCGGCAACGTCGCCAAGCTTGAGCGTACGTCCGCGCGCAGCGACCGGCGTGTTCCGGATCGCCTCCAGGTCGTCGATCGCTCCGTCCAGCCGGATGAACACCTGCGGTCCCTTGGCTTCGATCGAGCCGGCGGGCGTCATGACGTTGCGCCCGTTCAGCGCCGCGAAGAGGGCTTGCGGGGAGACGCCCAGGGTCGCGAGGCGGTCGTGGGAGAACTCGACGAAGATCCGTCCGGCCTGCTCGCCGATGATGTTCACCTTGTTGACGCCCGGCACGTGCAGCAGACGCTGACGCAGGGTCTCGGCATCGCGCACCAACTGCCGGTGCGCAGCGCCGTGCGCCTTCAAGGCGTACAGCGCGAAGGTCACGTCGGCGTATTCGTCATTGACCATCGGGCCGATGACGCCACGCGGCAGCTTGAGTGCCTCGTCGCCGAGTTTCTTGCGCGCCTGATAGAACTCGTCGGGGACGTCAGCCGGTGGCGTACTGTCGAGCAGGGTCAGCGTAGTGAAGGCCAGGCCCGGTCGCGTGTAGGTCTCGGTCCGGTCATACCAGCGCAGTTCCTGCAGGCGCTTTTCGAGCGGCTCGGCGACGAGTTCTTCCATTTCCTTCGCCGTGGCCCCGGGCCAGGCCGTCACCACGGTCATCTGCTTGATCGTGAAAGCCGGGTCTTCCGCCCGGCCCAGCGTCAGGAACGCCACCGCGCCAGCGACGAAGATCACGATCATCAAGAACAGGGTGACCGACCGCTCGCGTACGGCAAGGGCAGAGAGGTTGAAGGCGCTGGTCGAATCACCCCCCTCATGGCGGGAAGGGCGCGCCCCCTCGGTCGAGTGCGTCGGAGCGCTCATTGCCGCTCTCCGCTGGACGCCGCCACACGTGCGGGGGATTTGCTGTCGGCCACGCGCACGTGCTCGCCTTCCTGCAGCAGGTGGGCACCGAGCACGACGATGCGATCGCCCGCGGAGACGCCACCGGTGACCGCAGCGGTTTCCTCACCGAGGCCGGTCACCTGCACCGCACGCCAGGTGACGCGGGTTCCTTGTTCCTGGCTTCCCCCTTGTTCCTGGCGTCCCTCTTCCTCGACCACCCATACGCCAGGCCCTTTGCCCGGGTCGAAGATCGCACCGATCGGTACCTGCACTGCGGGGCCGGAGCGGTCGCGGGAGATCTGGATCGAGACGGTCGAGCCCAGAGGCGCCTCCGCCAGGCGGCCTTCCAGCACGTAGCGTGCCTCGAAGGTGCGCGTGAGTGGGTTGGCGGCGTCCGACAACTGGCGTAAGCGGGCCGGGCCGGTGAGCCCGCTGCCATAAAGGGTCGCGACCCCTGCCGAGCCGACCGCCGGGCGCAAGGTTTCCGGGAGATTGACGACTGCTTCGCGGCGCCCGAAATTGGCCACACGGACGACCACCTGCCCGGCGCCGACGACCTGGCCCGGCTCCACCAGGGTGTCCACCACCACGCCGTCCGCGTCGGCGAGCAGGACGGCGTAGCCGGTTTCATTGCGGGCCATGTCGGCTTGAGCCTTGGCTGCCTCCAGGTCCGCCCGCGCCGCGTCGGCGGCGGCCTTGATCTTGTCGTAGGCAGAGGCCGATACGGCGCCCGTCGCGACGAGATCCCGGTAGCGTGCCTCGTCCTCCGTGGTCTGGCGCGCCCGCGCTGTGGCAGCGGTCACCGCCTCGTCACGGGCGCGCGTGGCAAGCCGCAAGTCGGTGGGATCGATGCGCATGAGCGGCTGGCCGCGCTTGACGGTCTGCCCGGTGTCGACCAGACGTTCCAGGATCTTGCCCGGAACGCGGAAGCCCAGGTCGCTCTGCACCCGCGCCGCAACGACGCCGGTGAAGGACCGGTCAGCCTGCACCGCGGCCTCAACCGCTCCCACCCGCACCAGCGGAATCTGGGTGCGCGCGTCGATCGAGGACGTGGCCTCGCCGCACGCCGCCAGCGTCAGGGGCAGCAGACCGACGGCGGCGAGGAAGGGAATATTGCAACGCTGAAACATGGCGACCTCCGGGAACACGAAGGCCTCCATCTTCATTCGAGTGACTATTGTTGTCAATAGTCACTACGTGCGGACGTGGGAACGCTCTAAGGCGCCAGACTGCGCAGCACCAGATTTGAAAGCTGCGTCGGTGCCTCGTCGGCCACATCCAGGTTGTATTGGAGCAGCAGCGGATTGACGTAGGGCTGCATGACCAGATCGATCGCCTGCACCGTCTCGTCCAGCGGGGTCTTGCGCTCGAACTCGCCGCTCTCCCGACCTTCGCGGACGATCTCCGTCAGGATCTGCCGGATGCGCTCGCAGTAGGCGCGTGCGGACGGCCAGCCCTCGCCGGCCGAGTGCGCGGCGATGTCGTACAGCTTGCGGTCGTTGAAGAACAGGCCCACGCCGGTTGATACCAAGGTCCTGAACATGCGGCGGAATTTTTCGGTGGGCGTGGGTGCGCCAGCCACCGCCTCCTCGACCGCAAGGATGATGGCGCTCAAGGTGGTGGCGCAGATGGCCTCGCCGATCGCCTGCTTGGAATCGAAGAACTTGTAGATGTAGGCCTTGGAAAAGCCGATTGCCTTGGCCAGATCCGAAACGGTGGTCTTTTCGTAGCCGTAGTGGCTGAAGTGCTCTCCGGCCGCCGCGACGATCTGCTCTCGAACGCTGTGGTCGGCGGGGCCGCGCGAGTGGGGTGTAGAAGTGTCGATTTCGCTCATGGAAAAACAATACCGCGTCGATGATGGCTTGACAATGAGTGACCAATACGGATTATAGTCACCGAGTGAACTCAACTTTCCGGGAGACTTTAATGTTCGCCTATCCCCGCTCTCTCGTCCTACTTCTGAGCGCCGGTGTCTTGACGGGCTGCGCCGTGGGTCCTGAGTATCGGCAGCCTGACATCGCGCTTTCGCCGGTATTCATCGGTCAGGAAGCTGTCGAGCGCCGGCAGGTACGGCAGCAGGCAGACCTCACGATCTGGTGGGCCGCCTTCAATGATCCGCAGCTTGAGCGCTTCGTGGCCCTGGCGCAGGAACAGAACCTGGACATCGCGCAAGCGGCGGCCCGCGTCGCCCAGTCGCGCGCCGGCCTTGGCGCGGCCAATGCCGCACTGCTGCCCTCGGGCCATGTCGCCGGTGAAGCGGCCCGGGCCTATCGCTCCGTCGAAACGCCCTTGGGCCAGATCCTGAACTCGACGCCCGATTTCGACCGCGACGGCAGAGCCTACGAAACCAATATTGCTGCGAGCTGGGAGCTGGACGTGTTCGGAGGTCTGCGCCGCGGACGGGAAGCGGCATGGGCCGAATACCAGGCTTCGGAAGCGGGCGCGGTTGCGACGCGCCTGGCCGTGACGGCACAGGCAGCCGACATCTACATCACCATCCGTGGATTGCAGGCCCGGCTGGATGTCGCCCGGCGACAGGTCAGGACGCAGCAGGAGCTGCTCAGCACCATCAAGCTTCTGCACGGCAAAGGGCTGGCGGCCGAGCTTCAAGTGAGGCAGGCCGAGGGTGCGCTTGCCCAGGCTCAGGCCTCGGTGCCGGTGCTTGAGGCGGGTCTGGACGCCGCCATGAATGCTCTGGACGTGATGCTGGGTTCTCCGCCGGGCACGCATCGGGCCGAATTGGCCGCCCCCCGTGATATTCCGGCAGCCCCGCAGATCGCGGCCATGGGGGCGCCGGCCGAACTGCTTCGCCGGCGGCCGGATCTGATCGCGGCCGAACGTCGCCTCGCCGCATCCAGCGCGCGTATTGGCGGCGCCATCGCCGAGTACTACCCGAAACTCTCTCTGAGTGGACTGATCGGCAGCGCGACATCGGTCGCGAGCGGCAATCTGTTCACCCGTGGTGCGGGTCAGGCCGCAGGCGTGCTGGGTCTGCGCTGGCGTCTGTTCGATTTCGGCCGCATCGACGCGCAGATCGATCAGGCGAAAGGATACGAAGCGGAAATGCTGTCCGCGTACCGGCTTGCTGTCCTGCGGGCAACGGAAGACGTCGAGAACGCGTTGTCGTCGTTGGTCAGGCGCGAAGAGCAGGCCGCTGTGCTGACTCAAGGTGTGGACTCATTCGGGCGCGCACGGGACGCCTCGTTTGCGGCGTATCAGAAGGGTGTCGTCAGCCTGATTGAAGTCCTGCAAGCGGACGAAAGTCTCCTTCGTGCATCCGACGCGCGCGTTCAAGCACAAACTGAATCCGTACGCGCAGCGGTCGCTGCCTTCAAGGCACTGGGTGGAGGGTGGCAAGCACGTGAATCGGACGCGCTGGCAGTCAGGTAGTCGCCGGGAGGCCCGTCGCGCCCGGGTGTTCGCGCGTGGTGTCTGCTGACGCGCACAAGCGCGTTACGAAGAACGTCTCCGTCATTCTGACAGGCGGCGTGAATCACCCCGGGTTCTGCGGACGCTCGTCTCCGCTGCCCGCCGCACGTGACCGCGCCCGCACGCCCCGCGCCGTAACCCCGCGCTCGCGGCGCAGCAGTTTGCGCAGCATCGACGGGTCGGCGTAACCGACCTGGGCGGCGACCGATTCCAGGGAGGCGTGGCCGGTTTCGAGCAACTGGGTGGCGCGCTCGACGCGCAGCTTCTGCACGTACTGGATGGGTGACATGCCGACCGCCGACGCGAAGTGCCGGCTCAGCGTGCGCGACGTCATGTGCAGCGCGTCCGCCAGCATGGCGAGCGTGACCGGTTCGCCGAGACGGGTCTGCAGCCAGCGGTCGGCGCGCTGCAGCGTCGGTGTCTGCCGTGCCAGATGCGAGGCGATGGCGTACTGACTTTGCGATACGCGGTGGTCCAGCATCAGGAAGCGTGCGCAACTGCGTGCCAGTTCGTCCGAGCCGTGGTGCGCCACCAGCGCGAGCATCAGGTCGGCCTGGGCCAGCGCGGCGCCGGCGGTGCTGATCGGGCCGTCGCTGACCACCATGCGCGTCATGTCGAGATCGACTTGCGGAAAGCGTTCGCGGA
This sequence comes from Methyloversatilis sp. MC4-4, assembly GCF_049843555.1. Lineage (GTDB taxonomy): Bacteria > Pseudomonadota > Gammaproteobacteria > Burkholderiales > Rhodocyclaceae > Methyloversatilis > Methyloversatilis discipulorum_B. The sequence continues at coordinate 632,765 of NZ_JBBHZK010000002.1, read as the reverse complement.
ACAAGGGCGCCAGCCACCAGCTGGTGGTGGCGACGCGCCGGTCGAGCAGGCCGGCCTGCGCCAGCGCGAAGGTGCTGACGCAGGACGCGGCGACGACGGCGCCCCCTTCCAGCCAGTGGCCCACACGCGCCATCGCCTTCACCACGTCGCGCGTCGCCAGCCATTCCTCCAGCGCTTCGCGATGGGCGCGATTGGCGCCCGGCAGCAGCACCAGATCGGGCGGCGGCAGATCAGCCATGCGCGCAAGCGGGCCGACTTCCAGCCCGGAACCGCTGCGCTCGCGTCGCCGCCCGGTGCCGGCCAGCGTCACCTCGAACAGCGGCGGTCGCTCGGCCTGGAGACACAGGCGGTTGGCGGTGTTCATCACGTCCAGCGTGATGCCCAGGCTGATGTCGAGCACGCCGGGCAGGACCAGTACGGTGGTTTTCATGATGTCCATATTAGCCCGATTGATGTCGATCCAGACACTCGATCTGAAAGCGCCCGGGCCGCAGCATGGACACCCGGACACCCAAGGCCGCACGGCACGGCAACAGCGGCGGGTGTCCGCCCGACGATCACCGAGGAGCCACACGTGAACACCCCTGACGAACGCTTCCTGCGCACCGACACTTCCCGGATGGCGCGCACCACCGGCGGACTGGATTACCTGCACGACAGCGCGGGCGCGCCGTTCAACTACATGTACCCGCCGCCCGACGGCGAGCCGTGGGAGAACTGCAGCTACCGCACGCACGTGGTCGACATCATCGACGCCCGCCCGGGCGCGCAGCACTTCCTGCTCCATCGTCACGGCTTCGAACTGCGCGAGGCGCCGAGCTGCCTTGATGATGTCGACGACGACGCGCAGATCCGCGCCCGCTACTACCCGGAGGTCGAGGCCATCGCCTGCGAGGCCGCCGGCGGTGCGCGCGCGCTGTGCTTCGATCACCAGATCCGCCGGCGCAGCCGCGACGAACAGCACCTCACCTTCGGCCGGCAGAACGCCCAGGCCTCGGCGGTGGGGCGCGTTCACAACGACTATTCGGAGGCGAGCGGTCTGGCCCGGCTCGGCCTGGTGCTGCGCGACGATGTGGCGCAGGCGCGCGTGCGCCGCTATGCGGTGGTGAACGTGTGGCGTCCGCTGATCGAGCCGGTGATCGACGCGCCGCTGGCGATGTGCGATGCGCGCTCGGTGATGGCGCAGGACCTGGTCGCGGCGGAAATCCGCTACCCCGGACGCAGCGGCGAAATCTACGTGTTGAAGCACGCGCCGCAGCACCGCTGGCACTACTTCCCGCACATGACGAAGTGCGAGGTGCTGGTGTTCAAGCAGTACGACTCGCAGGCGAGCGGCGTATCGCGCTTCACGCCGCACGCCGCCTTTCTCGACCCGGCCGCACCGGCTGACGCGCCGCTGCGCGCGAGCATCGAGGCGCGCTGCCTCGTGCTGTTCGACTGAGGGCGTGCCATGAACGACCCGGTCATCGAATACTGGTTCGACTTCGCCAGCCCCTACAGCTACCTCAGCACGGCGCACATCGACACGCTGGCCCGGCTGCGCGGCGTGCGCGTGCTGTGGCGCCCGCTGCTGCTCGGCCCCATCTTCCGCGCTGCCGGCTGGCAGGCCTCGCCCTTCCTGCAGCAGCCGGCCAAGTTCGCCTGGATGTGGACCGACCTCGCGCGCCAGTGCGCGCGGCACGCGCTGCCGTGGCGCAAGCCGTCGCAGTTTCCGCGCAACGGCGTGCTGCCCGCCCGCATCGCGCTCGCGCACGCGGAAGCGCCGTGGATCGCCTCTTTCTGCACCCGCGTGTTCGAACTGAACTTCGTCGATGACGCGGACATCGACGACGTCGATGCGATGCGTCGCCTGCTCGCCGAACTGGGCCAGCCGGCGGATGCCGCGCTCGCGAGCGCGCAGTCGCCCGAGGTGAAGCAGGCGCTGCGCGCGCAGACCGAGCAGGGGGCGCAGCGCGGCCTGTTCGGCGCGCCCAGCTTCTTTGTCGGTGATGCGCTGTACTGGGGCAACGAACAGCTGGAGGACGCGCTCGATGCCGCCATCCACCGTCGATGATCACAGCGCCGCACCGGAGGGCTTCACGCCGCGTGTGCTGCGCGGTCCCTTCTTCGGCGGCCGCACGGTGTTCACCGGCGGCGCGCTCACGGATCTGTTCGCGGCGCGCATTAGCGGCGACGACTGCAACGGGCTGGGCATCACGCACGGCGGCGTCATCGCCACGCTGGCCGACATCTTCCTGGTCGGCTTCATCGCCGCGCAATTGCCGGCGCACGCACGGCTGGTGACCGCCAGCCTGTCCGTCGACTACCTCGGCCCGAGCCGCGCGGGTGACTGGCTGCTCGGCCGCATTCATGCGCACCGCATCGGCGGGCGCCAGTGTGTCGCGTCCGGGGAGTTCCGCGTCGGCGAGCGGACGGTTGCGCTGATCAAGGCGAGCGGCGCCCTCCTTGCTGATACCGGAGCGCCACAATGACGAATCCCTGCTTTGCCGATACCCCCGAACCGCCTTACTACGTGGTGATCTTCTCGGCGCAGCGCACGTCGGGCGACGACGGCTATGCCGACATGGCCGAGCGCATGGTCGAGCTGGCCGCGCGGCAGCCAGGCTTTCTCGGCATCGAGCGCGCCCGCAACCCGGACGGCTTCGGCCTCAATGTGTCCTACTGGGCCAGCGAGGAGGCCATCGCAGCGTGGCGCAATCACGCCGAGCACGCACTCGCGCGCCAGACCGGCCGCGAACGCTGGTACGCGCAGTTCTCGCTGCGCGTGGCGCGGGTCGAGCGCGCGTACGGGACGACGCTGCGGAAATGACGTCGCCCATCGTTGTCTCGCCATTCACGTCACAGGAGTCCTCCATGTCTGCACCTCCGCGCCCGATTGCCGTGCTTGCCGCGGACGTGGCCCCGCGCATCCGGCCGTCCGCCTACCCGGAACCGTTCGCGGCGCGCATGCGCGGTCGCACCAAGCGTGCGCTCGGCGATCTGTTCGGCCTGCAGAATTTCGGGGCAAACCTGACGCGGCTCGAACCCGGCGCGGTGTCTGCGCTGCGCCACGCGCACAGCCGGCAGGACGAATTCATCTACGTGCTGCAGGGCGTGCCGGCGCTGCACACCGACGAAGGACTGACCCGCCTGTCACCCGGCATGTGCGCCGGCTTTGCGGCGGGCCGCGACAACGCTCATCGTCTGGTCAATGACACGACGGAAACCGTGCTCTATCTGGAGATCGGCGACCGCAGCAACGGTGACGAAGCGAGCTACCCTGACGACGACCTGCGGGCAGAACTGATCGACGGGCACTGGGTGTTCAGCCATAAGGACGGGCGACCGTACTGAGGCGGCGAAGGGTCGGCACACGGTGCGGTGGGCCTGGGATGGAACGGAATGAACGGGCCGGTATTCGCCATCGGCGTGGCCTGAAGGGGCGCCAGGCTGCCGCCCCTTCATCCGTCACGCCTGTATCAGCCGGCCACTGCTTCCGCCGCGCGACGCAGGGCGGCCTCTTCCTGCTCGATCCACTGCTTCAGCTTCTCGACGTGTTCTGCTTCTTCGCGCACGAACTCCTTCGCCACCTTGCGGATGTTCGCGTCGCGCGTGGTGTTGGCAATCGCGTAGTAGAACTCGTAGCCACGGCGCTCGCCCTGCAGCGCGGCCTTGAGCGCACCGAGACGCGTCAGGGCGGGATCGCCTGCCCACAGTGCGGTCTTCTCCGGGGTGGTGTTGTCGGGCCATGCGGAACTGGCCGGCAGGCTTTCCACCACTTCGTACTTCACGCACCTGGCCTTGGCCTCTTCCAGATGCAGGCGCGAATAGCTGCCGAGCTGCGCGAACAGCGCAGCCACGTCGCTGTTGCCACAGGCGTTCATGCGCTCCGCCAGTTCTTCGAAGTGCACGGCAGCGTCTTCTTCGACCTTGACCGCATAGTTCAGGAACTGGTCGAGCGTCTGGATGCCGACACCGCCCTTGTAGATCGCGGCGGCGATCGACAACGCCGGTCCCTTCATCGGCTTGGTCACATCGCCTTCGAACACGACGGCGATATCCTCGTCGCGAACGAAGCACTGGCAGGCCAGCCGGTGACGCGGCGGCATGTCATTCACTTCGGCGTCCATGATTTCCTGCTTGGTGATCTTGCCGAGCTGACGCAGGATTTCCTTTTCCTTTTCAGTCAGGGCGATGCCATAGCGCACGGTCGGGCTGTAGTGCACGACCTCCACCAGGCATGAGCCGCATTCACCGTCCTGACAGTCGAACGGAATCGGGATGTTGTTGGCTTTGGCGAGGGCGAGCAGCGTGCCGCGTTCACCGGCTACCGCATAGACCGTGAGATCGCGCGGCATCAACGGAGAAGAGAAGGTTACGTTAGCCATTTCGGGGCTCCAGGTTGTGTCCGGATCGGACCCGGTCTGACTGCAAGTTGCATGCCGCGTGAATGGCGCCTCCGTGTAACCTTCATGACATGAGTGCATGCCATGAAGTCATTGATCCACATCATGAAATTGCGGTTTATCCGGCTTTCACGAAGGTGGATGAACGACGGGTTTGATCTGCTTCAAGGCGGTTTGAAAGTGCTGTGCTAACGCCTGCGCTGCAGGGGCGTGGCGCCTTGTGGACAGACCTGTCGGCTACGCAGTGTTTGCGACACAAATCGCATCGCCGAACACCGCGTGCAGTTCAATTTCCACCCTGGCCGTCGTCGTCCTTCAGGCCCGCGACGATGGCGTCGAACACCAGACGCACCCGCGCCGGCACCGGGCCGCGCTGCGGGCGATACACCATGACGTCCCACGGCGGCGGTGCGTCCTTTTCCAGCACCTCGACCAGTCGCCCGGCGCGCACGTGTGCGCGCGCCAGATAGTCGGGCAGCTGCGCGAACGCGATGCCGGCCAGCACGGCTTCGCACTCGGCCGCCGGGTCGTCGGTGAAGAAAGCGGGCTGCTGCGGCAGCAACGTACGTTCGCGGCTGAAGAACCAGTGCCACGGACGGTTGGTGTTGCGGTTGATCAGCGCGCTGGTGGGCAGCGCGTGCAGCGCTTCGACCGAGGGCGGCACGCCGACGCGTTCGATCAGCGCCGGACTTGCATGCACGCCGAAAGCCACCTTGCCGACACGCCGCATCACAGAGCGCGCGTGGCTCAGCACGCCCATGCGCACGCCGATGTCGATCTGTTCGTCCACGGCGTCGCTCAGTTCGTCCGACAGCCGGATGTCGATGGCAATGCCCGGATGCTCCACCGCGAGCCGGGTCAGCACGGGCAGCACGAGCAGTCGACCGAGCGCACGCGGCGCGGTGATGCGCACGCGCCCGGCCATCGCGGCGGCCGCCCGCTTTTCGGCGGGCCGCAGCACTTCGTCGAGCTGCGACAGCGTCGCTGCGGCTTCGGCTGCCTTGGCGGTGCCGAACTCGGTGATGCGCGTTTGCCGCGTCGTGCGGTGGAACAGCGTTTCGCCGAAGTGATCTTCCAGCCGCCGTATTGCGCGGGTGACGGCCTGCGGCGACAGGCCCAGCCGGGTGGCGGCCTCGCGGAAGTTCTTCGCGTCGGCGGCGGCGACGAAGATGCGCAGCGCGTCCTGCAGTGAATTCATGGTCTGCCGAAAAGTGGAATACTTAAATCCGGATAATTCCATTTATTTCCACTCTCCGCATCCCGATACTGGCTACATCACCCATTCAACAGAGGATGCAGTCATGAAAGCCCTTCACACTTCCATCGTCACTTCCTTCGCAGTGCTGGCTGGTCTGGCCGCCACGCCGGCCTTCGCTTCGCCGCAGGGCGCGGACAGCAAGGCGGTCGCCGCCGAGTGCGCGGCACTGCCCGGCCATGCCGAACTGCGCGATGCGCTCACCCGTGCCCGGCGCGCTGACAACGGCGGCTTCGATCTCGACATGTGGGGCACCGTCGTGAGCCGCAGCGGCACGGTGTGCGCGGTGGCCTTCACCGGCGAAAGCAACGCCAGCCAGTGGCCGGGGAGCCGGGCCATTTCGGCGCAGAAGGCGAATACCGCCAATGCCTTCAGCCTGCCCACGCTGGCACTGGCCACCGCCAATCTGTACAGCGCCACGCAGCCGGGCGGCAGCCTGTTCGGTCTGCAGGAGAGCAATCCGGTCAATGCCGCGCTGGCGTATGCCGGACCTGCAACGGCCTGGGGGCAGGCGAACGATCCGCTGGTGGGCCAGCGCATGGGCGGCGTCAATGTGTTCGGCGGCGGGCTGGCGCTTTACAGCGCGCAGGGCGAACTGCTGGGCGCGCTCGGCGTGTCGGGCGACAGCTCCTGCGCCGATCACGCCATTGCCTGGCGTACGCGCAACCTGCTGCGGCTGGACTACGTGCCGGCTGGCGTCGGCCCGGATGGCGTCGATCAGATCAGTTTCGACGGCGACTGGAAGCAGCCGCACTGCGTCAATGCGGCGACCGAAGAGGCGGTGGTGAAGGCCTTGCCGCCCACCCGCCGCCGCGACGGGCTGGCTGCGACGACGCAGGACTGAGCGGCACGGAGGGCGCCCCTGGTGGCGCCCTCTGTCCGCACCGGGTTGGCAACGGAGCGACCTATCCTCGACGGCTCATCGCCAGCAGTCCGCTGGTCTGGTCGGTGATCGCCATTACAACGTCGCGTTGCAAACGGCTCAGCCAGCGCTCGGGCAGGGCGCGCGCGCCGCACAGGGCGCCGGCCAGCATGCCGACCAGGGCGCCGGTGGTGTCGGCGTCGTCGCCCATGTTCACGGTGGCGACCAGCGCCGTTTCGAAATCGGCGTGGCTGACGAAATGGTGCAGCACCGTCTGCACGGTATCGACGACATAGGCGGTGGCGCGGCCAGGGTAGGGCTGGAAGGCGAACGCCGGGTGGGTCTGCACCCAATCCGCCACCCAGGCTGCGCCATCGTCGTGCGATGCGCCAGACAGCAGACGGGCGAGCAGCCGCGCGAAGCCCACCGTGGCGGCATCGGACAGCGGGTGGTGGTGGGTGATGCGCGCCTGCGCAAGGCTCACGCGTTCCAGCGCCGCGGCGTCGTGCCACAGCGCCAGCACCGTGGGCAGGTTGCGCATCAGCGCACCATTACCGCCATCGCGCTCGTTCTGCTGGCCGCTCAGGCTGCCGTCGGCAAGGTAGCGCTGCAGTCCGCGGCGACAGGTGTTGCCGCAATCCACCGGCTTGCTGCGCAGCCAGCCGACGAACGCATCGGCGATCACGCGCGTCATGTCGGCGAGTTCGTCGTCGCCGGCCTGCGCGGCGCTGGACAGACGCGCGCCACCGATCTTCAGCAGCGCATCGCCGAGCGCGAGACTCATCGTCGTGTCGTCGGTCACCTGGCCGCGTGCCAGCTTGAGCCAGCCGCCGCCGATGATGTCGCGATGCTCGCCGTACTGCGCCCGGATTTCGCGCGGGCGCATGAATTCGACCGTGGCGCCCAGTGCGTCGCCGATGGCCAGACCCAGGTAGGCGCCGAGGGCGCGGTCGTACAGCGTGTCGAAGTCGTCAGTCATATGCGGTGAAGAAAGCGGATTCATTGGCAGCTCGCCTGTGCCGGATAGTCGCCGCCGAGCGCCAGCACCTCCTGCTCGCCGTGCAGCACCTTGCCCGGCAGCAGACCCGGCCACACCAGCAGCTTGCAGCGCGGTACCTGCAGTTCGAACACCCAGTCGCCGAAACAGCCGGCTTCGTCGCGCGACAGCGAAAAGGACGCGATGCTGTTCAGGCGCACGGTGCATTCGCGGTCCTGCAGCCGGCCGGCCACCAGTTGCTCTTCGCAGCGCGTGCTGCCGCGCCACAGGCGCACATGCGTGTCGTCGCCGGTCTGGCGCGGCAGGCCGAAGCGGGTGAGTGCCCACTGGCTGAATTCGTACAGCAGGTCGAGCTGCTGATGGATGCAGTTGCCGTGATAGCGGCTGGCGGCTTTCTCTTCGAGATAGCTCACCCAGGCGGGGGACGGGAAGCGCTCCAGCCTTGCCTTGTGGAACATGGGTACCAGGCCGAAGCGGCTTTCGACCCAGCCTTTCAGCACGGCGCCGGCCGGGCCGTTGGCGTCGCCACCCCAGCCTTGCAACAGACGGCGCCAGCTGCAGCGCCAGCGTCGCGCCTCGGCGCTGTCGCGCGGCGCGTCGGCCGGTTGCAGGCCGAAGGCGATGGCGACGTAGTGCTCGAACACGTCGCGCGCTTCGGGCAGATCCGCGCAGCGATCCAGCAACGCGAACAGACCGCGGTGCGCCTCGCGCGTGCCGGCGATGTGCAGCGGCACCGGATGTTCGTTGAACAGCCGGCTGGCCAGCACCGGCGCCGGCACGCCGACCAGATTGGTGCTGTACCAGCGGTGCGGCTGAGCGTCCGCCGTCCCGCCCGTGTCAGGCGAGATGGCGGACGCATCCAGCGCGGATGCGGGTGACGACAGGGTTCCGGGTTGCGCGTGTCCCGGCCCGGTGCCATGCGGAAGGGCAGATTCGATCGGCATCCGGCCAGTATTCGAGGCCTTTTCACCGCCCGTCAAGCACGGTAGTCAAGGATGGTGCAGATCGCTGCCGGGGGAGGCCGGACGCGCCTCAGGGCGCGCTTTGCTGGCTTTCCGGATAGGCGGTTTCAGTGCTGTCGTGCGTGCGTTCCCAGTCGCCGACCGGGTCGACCGGCGTCTTCTTGCGATGGGCAAATGCATATCCGAGTGCAAGGGCGAGCGAGGCTGCAATCAGCTTGATCATCGATATTTCCTCCAGGTGCGGGGTCACCGGGCGCGGCGACCTGTCAGTTCAGTGTGGGCCGGGGCGGCAGCGCTCGCTGTAGGCCGGCAGTACCGCTGCACGTAGGACGGGCGCTGAGCCATTCCGGTCCAGTGGTTTGCGCAACGCGGCGCCGATGCTCACCACCCGCACCGGCCCACCCACCGACACGGCGATGTTCAGCGTCGCAGCAAACGGCGCGCCCGCCGTCGACGGCCGGCCGCCGGGCCTCGTGTATCGTCTGCCCCGACCGCGCGCTGCCTGCACGTCGCACCGCGCCCGACCCTTCCTGCGCAAACGGAGCCCGACCCCTCATGCCGAAATTCGTCGATACCTCGCCGCCCGGCGTCTGCATCTTCTGTCGCATCGTCGCCGGCGAACTGCCCGCCGCGCGCGTGTTCGAGGACGATCTGACGCTGGCATTCATGGACCTCGGCCAGGTCAATCCGGGTCACGTGCTGGTGGCGACCCGGCGGCACGCCGTCACGCTGTTCGACATCACGCCGGAGGAGGGCGCCGCGGTGATGAATACCGCGCAGCGCGTGGCCGCCGCCATCCGCGAAACCTTCGACCCGCCGGGGCTGAACCTGCTGCAGGCCAACGGCAAGGAAGGCGAACAGACGGTGTTCCACTTCCACATGCACGTGCTGCCGCGCCACGCGAACGACGGCGTCGGCCTGATCTGGCCGCGCAAGGAACCGGGTGCCGAGGTGCTGCGCGGGTATGCGGCGCAGCTTGCGGCCGTCCTGACGCGCGACTGAGGCAGGCTCGCCGGGCAAACCACATCCCGGCCGCGATCAGCGCATCTCGAACAGTTCCTGATGGAAACGGTCGGGCGGCAGGCCGTGGGCGACGAAGTCCGCGCGCAGCGCCTCACCGAAGCGCGGCGGGCCGCAGAACCAGATGCTGGCAGACGCCCAGTCGGGCACCGCGGCGCGGATGCGTTCGCCATTCAGGCGTCCGTCCCGGGCGTCGACCAGCAGGTGCAGTCGCACGCCGGCCGCTTCGGCATCCGCGGTGAGATGGTCGATGGCGCTCTGATCGAAGTCGGCCGTCGGATGAAAGAGATCGATCGCCCGCGCGTCCGGTGTGGCGGCGTGCTGCTTCATGCGGGCGATGAAGGGCGTGATGCCGATGCCGGCCCCGACCCAGATCTGCCGCGGCTGCGCATCCTCGAAGTCGAAACAGCCGTAGGGCCCCTCCACCGTCACCGGCATGCCGATCTTCAACGTGTCGCGCAGGCGGCGGGTGTGGTCGCCCAGTGCCTTGGCGATGAACACGAGCCGGCGCTCAGCCGGATTCCACGCCGACGCGATCGTGTACGGGTGGGCGCCTTCGCGCGTGTCCGACGTGACGAAGGCGAACTGCCCCGGCGCGTGTCCGCGCCAGCCATCCTCCAGCTGTATGGCCGCTTCGAGCACGTGCACGCCGGGGTACTCGGTCAGCGCCGCGATGTGGCCCTGCACCTTGTGACCGGCCCCGATCCGCCCGCCAAGGCTCAGCAGCGCGGCCACGCTGCCGCCGATCAGCAAGGCCGCCACCAACCAGCCGACCGGCTGCGACCAGTACGCGAACTTGGTGAGCACCACCGTGTGATAGGCCAGCGCGAGGTAGGCGAGCGCAATCCATTTGTGCGTCCTGGCGAACCAGTGATAGGGAAAGCGTTTCACCAGCGCCAGCACGATCAGCACGACCGCCGCATAGAACGCCCACTCGCCGACGGCTTCGGCGATCCCGCGCTGGCTGCGCAGCCAGCCTTCGACCGCACCCAGCGTTTCGCCGGCCACCGGCTTGCGTGCCGGCCGCACCAGCCAGCCCCAGCCCACCATCCACTTGGTGCCGGTCGCCCACCACCAGTGAAGGACGGCCACCACCAGCGCCGCGATGCCCAGCCACTTGTGCAGCCGATACATCTTGTCCAGCCCGCCCAGCAGCGACTCCAGCCATCTCGAACGCAAGGCCAGCAGCATCGCCACGCTCATCACGGCGATAGCGATCACCCCGCTGTACTGCATGAACACCGAGCGGAACGAGAAATAGGTGAACGGCTCGGGCGCCAGCGTATCGGAGGCCAGCCAGAGCAGGGTTGGCAGCAGCAGTGTTGCGAGGAATGCGAGGTGGAGGCGTTTCATTGGGGGGCTTGGCGTTATATAGGGTAAGCGCGTTAAATGTCCAAGCCAAGTCGCGCGACAAAAGCGCAGATTTTGGACGGTCGGCTGTAGCAAATTGTTAGGTCTAGAAGAGAGTATTGTTGATATCACTCGCTGTGTTCCTACCAGCCCGATAGTCGCTGCTTGTCTTGGGGAGTGTAAAGGTATAACGACCATCCCCTTGGAATATGGCCTTATAGTGTTTTCCGTCCTCTGAGAGTTCAAAGCCTATCCTGGCCAGCGCGTTTCTTGTACGCGCGTCCATGTCTCTGTAGGTCTTGAAGAGAGACTTGATTTCCTCTTCAAGCTTTTGTCTAGTACCGGATGGTTTGTTTGCGGCCAATAGGTCGGTCAGCACGTGCTGGCGACGACTATTCTCTCGGGTGGAACGTGAGGCCTCCCAAAGCGCGTCGATAATGATGTCAGCGATTTCATTCTCATACAGATCCTGTTCATTTCCCGGCGTAACCAGGCCGCGAGTTGACGACTGACTGGATGACGTGACTCGCCTAAGTTCTGCGTTAAGTCGTGAAATCTCCTGCTCGGCGTCGGCCAGCTTTGTATCCTTAGCCGCTTGATCCGCGTCAAATGCATCAATGTACTCTTGTAGCGCCGTGGATCCCTGCGATCTAAGCAAATCGTAGCGCCTACGCGAAATGGTCTCCTTCAAATGCGCCCACGTACAATTCGTGCGAGCTCTTCTATTCGAAAGTGCAAGGCGAATATCCTTTGCAATTTCGATTTGAATGGCGCGGGGGTGTGGGGTTTCGTCATCGAGGAAATAAGCGTTTCGCGCGTTACTCTCAGGCCAGTAGACACCGATAGTGCCACCGAAAACGTTGTTCGAATTTGTTAGTGTTTTAACCTTAAATGAAAATGCTCGGCTTGGCTCAACTACAACGTGAGCCATTCCGGATACAAATTTCGCCAGCTCGTCAGGATTGATTAGATGCGCTCCGTCGAAGCCTGCGCTGACGTAGACAATGGGTAGCTTGTTATTTGCGACTCCCATCATCAGCGCTGCGGCGATTCCAGCCTCGCCCTCACCCAAACGGAAGGGCCTGTCCGTTACAGGTATCTCCCCGTCCATGCCGCCGCCCAACTCCGTGAGGGCCTGTCGAATAAAGTAGGGCTTCTTCGGAGGAGGCAACCTAACCGCCGTACTGAGTGCCTCGCACGAAACCTGAAGACTGAGTACATGTCTTTCAGGCGTCTTCAGGGACACAATAGATGTAACCCACTCAAGACCATTTTCCGTGCGCATGTGCCTAAGGCCACCGATGTCGTAATCAGCGTTCTTAGCGATTGCGATGGTTACTTCCTCTGGACCGCTTGAATAGCGGAGCTCCGAATCGAGCGGAAGCTCGTCGAATGCGGTTGACGAAAAACTTGTATGGGGGCTTCCCGTCACCCACTTGCATGCCAAGCGAACGACGTCCTCAATATTATTCTTTGTATCGATCGGAAACTCAGTTGAAAAATTGGCCATGGCGCGTATTTGAGAAGAGAAATCTAACGTTTTTATTCGCCGGACTGGCGCGGCTTTGTACGCAACGTCCGGTGGAATGAGAGGTTGGGCCTCAATCGATTCTTCCGTAGATATTTGAGTCCACTTCCGGCAATATCGGCTCCGAAGCGCCTGTTGATACACCAACGAGAAGAAGGGTTCTTGGTCCGCCGTGACGCAGTGCGTTATTCTTTACTGCTCGAACTTTAGTTGGATCGAGCTCTAGGTCGAACCCTCTAAAGTAACGGCCCACGAGTTGATATGACAAAGGTACGCCGAATTTATGAAGTTCGGTTGTGAACTTGCCTTGCTGTAGTGCTATTTCTGCAGGAAGGCATACACAGTGCGTGAACGGTTGAACTACTCCATAGCGCCGACGATAATAATGGTCTTCGAATTGGATGGCCCAATTATCCATGCATGACGAAATATTATCGTAGTCATAAAGCATGAGGTGTGCCGAAGGTGCGTTGGAGAGAATCCGCTTGAGTTGGCTGGCTTTGGTGGCGGAAAAGGTGTTTTTTCCAATATCACGCTTTTTTGCTTCAAGTAATCCAACTCCCTCCAGCGTTTCGCTTGCCCAGGTAGTTAGCCGCACAATTACGCCAATATCACCGTTTGTTGCTTCTTCTGGAAGTCTCAGCTTTCGAACGTCCCAGAGAATCTTGAATGGGCGGTCAAGGCCTTCGAGCGACATAACCTTGTGGTGCGCGAAAAGATCTTGTGTGATCGTGAAAGAGATATGGTTCTCATCCCAGGAATATGGATGGCAAGTCCGTATTGAGTTTCTAATTGAATTCTCAAGGTAGTGAAAGAACTCGGCGTAATCCATGTGGGCGATTTCCTTAGAGATCTAACTTTGTTTTCTGACGCAGATTTTCACCGTACTGCGGATGCAGCCAGGTAAAAGGCGGGAGTGATCGTTATGAAACGGCTTCCAATTGACGTTTCGGTGCGTCATTCTGTATATCCATACAGTACTAAACGACAGCGAAAGACCTCACTTCTTCGTTGCCGTCCCTGAATCCCGTCCGCCCGCCTGATTGCGCGCGCACGCGTACCTGACGCGCATTACACCATACGAATGGGATAGCTCTGTGTCGTGGGAGGCGGGGGATCGGGCGCGTGCGCCGGATCCTGCGTCGGTCGCAGCGCAGGCGATGAGAAGTCGCGTTTCGTGCATAGGGACGAGAAGGAGCGAACGGCATGCCCGCGCCCTGCGGATTCCGTCATGCGATCGGGTACAGGGCTGCGCGCAGCCCTGCCTCCTCACCCCTGCCGCAGTTCCTGACTCAGCTGATACACCGCCATCGCATAGAAGTACGAGCGGTTGTAGCGGGTGATGGCGTAGAAGTTGCGGAAGCCGAGCCAGTATTCGGTCTGGGCGTCGGGGGTGACGAGGTCGACCAGGGTGGCCGGTTTGGCGATCAGGTCGCCGCCGCGCAGCGGGCGGGCGCCGGCGGTGTCGAGGGTGGCGGTGTCGATCGATGGTTCGACGCCGGCGGCGACCAGCGGGGCGGCGGCTTCGTCGGTGATGCGGATGCGCTGGGCCACCGGTTCGCCGCTTTCCCAGCCGTGCGCGGCGAGGTAGGCGGCGACGCTGCCGATGGCATCCACCGGGCTGTTCATCAGGTCGGTGCGGCCGTCGCCGTCGAAGTCGACGGCGTAGCGGCGCCAGCTGCTGGGCAGGAACTGCGGGTAGCCGAGCGCGCCGGCGTAGGAGCCGCGGAAGTCGGTGACGTCGCGGCCCTGCTCACGGGCGAGCAGGAACAGTTCGCCCAGTTCGCGGCGGAACAGTTCGGCGCGCGGCGGGTAGGTGAAGCCCAGCGTCGACAGCGCGCTCAGCAGTTCGAAGTCGCCGGTCTGGCGGCCATAGATGGTTTCGACGCCGATGATGGCGGCGACCACTTCGCGCGGCACGCCGAAGGTCTGTTCGGCGCGCTCGAAGGTGGCGGCGTGTTCGGCCAGGAAGTCGCGGCCGGCGCGGATGCGCAGCGGTTCGACGAAGCGGCTGCGGTAGCGCGTCCACGATTTCACTGCCGGGCTCGACGGCGGACGGATGAGCTGGATCACGCGCGGCAGCAGCCGTGCTTCGGCGAAGCGCGCCAGCAGCTGCGCTTCGTCGAAGCCGTGCGCGGCGGCCAGTTCGGCGCAGAAGGCGCGCACGTCGTCGCGCTCGGCGAAGTTGTCCGGCGTGGTGCTGATCTGTGCCGGCAGCTGCGGCGACAGCAGCAGGGCGCCGGCACCGGTCAGGAAGTGACGGCGGGATGCGGAGTGAGCAGTGAAGCGGGCGGTCATGTTCGGGGCGGTGTGCGGTGGCGGCGCAGCGCGCGGGCGTGCGTCCGGAGTGCGCGCACGGCCGGCGCATGGGCGGCGCGGCCGTAGCGGGCGTCTGCATAAAGTGTACACGCTGTGCGCAATTCTGCTGCCAGATCCGGGCGCAGCGCGGCGATGCGGTCGGCGTAATCGAACGGCCCTTCCCACGCTTCGCGGCCCAGGCCGGCCGGACGCAGCGCGCGGTCGATGCCGGCCCAGGCGCGCGCCAGCGCGTCGGCGGCGATCTGGCGGCGCAGCACCCACAGCGTCAGCGCGATGGCGATTACGGCGCACAGCGAGGCCATCCATGCGGTCATCGTGCGCCAGTCCGGCTGCGCCATGCCGAGGCGCGCCAGCAGTTCGCGCTGCTTCTGCTGGTCGTAGGACAGCACCCACTGGTTCCACGCGTTGTTGGCCGCTTCCCAGCGGTGGCGCAAGTCGCGCAGCCAGCCGAGGTCGGCGCGGGCGACGAAGGGCACCGGTTCGCCGGCCGGCAGGTCTGCCAGTCCGCGTTCGACGCGCGACGGCAGGATGGCGGCGGTCGGGTCGACCCGGCGCCAGCCTTCGCCATCCAGCCACACTTCGGCCCAGGCGTGCGCGTCGGACTGGCGCACGACGACGAAGCCATCGACCTCGTTGCGTTCGCCGCCCTGGTAGCCGGTCACGACGCGCGCCGGCAGGCCGGCGGCGCGCATCAGGAACACGAAGGCGCCAGCGTAGTGCTCGCAGAAGCCGCGTCGGCTGTCGAACAGGAACTGGTCGATGCCGTCCTCGCCGAGCAGCGGCGGCGTCAGCGTGTAGACGAAGGCTTCGCGGCGGAACAGGCGCAGCGCGGCGTCCACCGTTTCGGCGTCGCTGCCGGCGTCCAGATGCATCTGGCGGGCCAGTGCGCGGGCGCGCGGATTGCCGCTCTGCGGCAGGCGGCGGGCGGCGTCGAGATAGGCGCTCCATTCCTCGCGGCCGGGGCGCGCCGTCGGCACCGATTCGAAGCGGTCGCGCCGGCGCGCGCGCACGACTTCGCTGCCGAGCACCTGCCAGTCGTCGGAGACGCGCGCGCCGAGTGGCAGGCCGGCCACCGTTTCGAGCGCGAACAGCCAGTTCTTGCCGTGCGGTTCAAGCGTCACTTCGTAGCTGGTGCGCGGGCCGACGACTGCGTGCGGCGTGCCGTCGTTGAGGCGGCGCGCGGCCTCGCCCTGACGCCAGGTGCGGCCGTCGAAGGTGCTCAGCACGGGGCCGCGCCAGTACAGCTCGCGCGCCGGTGGCGGTGCGTCGTCGAAGCGGGCGCGGAACGCGATTTCGCCGGACAGGCTCAGTTGCGAAATGTCGCCCGGCGACATGCTGTCGGACAGACCGGAGCGCGCGCCGAAGGCGTCCAGCGGCAGCCCCCACAGCGGGCCGGGCACGCGCGGGAACAGCACGAACAGCACCAGCATGAAGGGCAGCGCCTGGGCCAGCATCCACGCCGACTGGCGCAGCAGTGCGCGCACCGGCGCCGGCGGGCCGGTCAGCGCGATCAGCGCGGCGGTGATCACCACCATCGAGCCGAACAGCACGGCCGCCACGGCCGGCGTCTGCGAATAGAGAAAGGCGGCCAGCAGCATGAAGTAGCCGAGCAGCACGACGGTGTGGCCGTCGCGCACGCTTTTCAGCTCGTGCAGCTTGAGCACCAGCAGCAGCGTGAGCAGCGCGACGCCGGGCTCGCGGCCGAACAGGCGGCCGAAGGTGAGCGTGACGCCAGCGCAGCAGGCGATCACCACCAGTGCCTTGACCACACTGCTGGCGCCGGCCCAGCCCAGCTTCCACTGCGCCAGCCGCCAGGTGAACAGCAGCAGCGCCACCGCGTTGAGCCAGCCTGGCAGGTGGTCGGCGTGCGGCAGCAGCGCGCAGGCGGCGACCGCCATCAGCCAGCCGATGCGGGTGTTGGTCAGCGGTGCGGACGGCAGGGTGGGTGCCGCGGGCGCGCGTTGGCGACGGAACATCATGCGGGCAGTCCGTGCAGGGCCAGCGCGCGCAGCACGCGCTCGCGGTGACCGGGGCCATTGCCCGGCGCGATGCGCGCGTCGGGCAGCGCCAGGCCGTAGCGCAGCCCGGCTGCGTCGGCGTCGAGCGCCCAGCCGGTCAGCCGCGCCAGCCGGGCTTCGAGCGACAGGGCGGCCGGCAGCTGAGCAAGGTCCAGCCACAGTTCGCCGCCGTCCTGGCCGTCGAACTGCTTGGTCAGCAGCGGCAGGTCGGGTGCGCGCGCCCAGGCTTTCCAGGCGACGTGGCGCGGCGAGTCGGCGGCGCGGTGGTCGCGCAGACTGGCGAATTCCTCGGTGCCGTCGCCCTGCGGCCGCAGGCCGGCGCGGCCGGCGTCGCTGGCCGGCAGTGGCGGGCGGCCCGCTTCCGGCTGCACATAGACGAGGCAGCGCTGCTGCGGTTGCGCGTAGCTCCACGCGCGGATCAGGCCCAGCGGGTAACGGGTGTTCAGCGTGACCCGGCCCGGCGTCAGCCAGCCGCGGCGGGTGGTCGGCAGCGACAGCGTCACCGCGCAGCGGCCGTTCGCGTCGACCGCGGCGTCAACCGGTTCGGCGCCCGCCATCATCAGCTGCAGCGCCGGGCGCGGGCGCGGTGCTTCATTGTCCAGCCACAGCGTGAAGCGCGCCGGCTGGCCGGCGAACACCGGGGTCGGTGGCGTTTCGCGCAGCTGCAGCGCGAGCAGGTTGCGGAAGGTGTGCAGCAGCGCGACCTGGCCGAGACCGGCCAGCATGAACACCAGCGCGAAGCCCAGACTCAGCGTGTAGTTGATCGCGGTCAGCAGCATGGCGATCAGCGCCACGCCCCATACCAGTCCGACGCGGGTCGGCAGCACGAAGATACGCCGGCGGTCCAGCGTCAGCGGCAGCGCCGGCGAACCGCCGAGCGCGGCCAGCCAGCGGCGGAGTGCGTCGCGCATCAGGCCGGCAGCGCCACCGCCTGCAGCAGCGCGCGCGCCGCGTCGTCCGGACTGCCCTGTTCGAGCGCCGGCAGGCGGTGCAGCGCGACGGCGGGGAGCACCGCCTGCACGTCTTCCGGCAGCACGTGGGCGCGGTCGAAGACGCGTGCGTGGGCGCGGGCGGCGGCCAGCAGCGCGAGGCCGGCGCGCGGGCTCAGGCCGAGCCGCCAGGCGCCGCTGCTGCGGGTGTGCGCGATCAGCGCCTGCACGTAGTCGATCAGCGCGTCGGCCACATGCAGCGACTCGGCCTCGGCGCGCCACTGCGTCAGCGTCACGGCGTCGGCCACCGGCGCCAGATCGGCCAGCAGGCTGCGCCGGTCGCGGCCGGTCAGCAGCGCGCGTTCGGCCGCCGGGTCGGGATAGCCCATCGTGATGCGCATCATGAAGCGGTCGAGCTGCGATTCGGGCAGCGGGTAGGTGCCGATCTGGCTGGCCGGGTTCTGCGTCGCGATGACGAAGAAGGGCTCGGGCAGGCGGCGGGTTTCGCCCTCGACGCTGACCTGGTGCTCCTCCATCGCTTCGAGCAGCGCGCTCTGCGTGCGCGGTGTGGCGCGGTTCACCTCGTCGGCCAGCAGCACCTGCGTGAATACCGGTCCCGGGTGGAAGCGGAACACGCCGCTGTCGCGCTCGAACACCGACACGCCGAGGATGTCGGCCGGCAGCAGGTCGCTGGTGAATTGCACGCGGCGGAAGTCGAGGCCGAACAGCTGGGCCATCACGTGCGCCAGCGTGGTCTTGCCGGTGCCCGGCACGTCCTCGATCAGCAGGTGGCCGCCGGCGATCAGGCAGGTCAGCGCCAGTTCGAGCCGGCTGCGCTTGCCGAGAATGAGGGTGGAGGCGGCTTCGACGACGGCGCGGGGAGCGAGGGTGGGCATGGCTTGAGCTACGTTAAGTTGTGGCGGGATGATCGGCGCGATACTGTAGAAACATGACGGCAGTGCATGCCCGGCCCTGAAGCCGCGCGGTCCTGCCTGTGACACAGAGCCGGAACGGCCGGTTGCATCGATAACTGCAGGAATCCGGAGGAGAGGCGGTGACGACCGCATACATTACACACCGTGACTGTGCGCTGCATGACATGGGGCCGCACCATCCCGAATGCCCCGACCGTCTGGCCGCGATACAGGACCGCCTGATCGCCAGCGGTCTCGACGCCTATCTGCAGCACCACGACGCGCCTGCGGCCGACATCGACATGCTGGCGCGCGCGCATTCGCCGGAGTACCTGCGGCAGATCTTCGACGCGGTGCCGGGCAGCGGCATCGTCCATCTCGACCCGGATACCGCGATGTGCCCGAATTCGCTGCGCGCCGCACTGCGCGCGGCCGGCGCCGGCGTTCATGCAACCGATCTGGTGATGTCGGGCGCCGCGGTGAACGCCTTCTGCGCGGTGCGCCCGCCCGGCCATCACGCCGAATACGCCCGCGCCATGGGTTTCTGCTTCTTCAACAACGTGGTGGTCGCGGCGCGCCACGCGCTGGAAAAGCACGGGCTTGAGCGCGTTGCCATCATCGATTTCGACGTGCACCACGGCAATGGCACCGAAAACATCGTCGCCCACGACAATCGCATCCTGATGGTGAGCATCTTCCAGCACCCCTTCTACCCGTATTCGGGGGCGGAGCCGCTGGCCGACAATTTGTGCAACGTGCCGCTGCCGGCCGGCACCCGCGGCGAAGGCTTCCGCGAGGCGGTGACGACGAAGTGGCTGCCGCGGCTGGACGCTTTCGCGCCGCAGATGCTCTTCATTTCAGCCGGCTTCGACGCGCATTACGAGGACGACATGGCGTCGCTCGGGCTGGTCGAGGCCGATTACGCGTGGGTCAGCACCGAGCTGATGAAGATCGCGAAGAAGCACGGCAAGGGCCGCATCGTGTCGATGCTTGAAGGCGGCTACGCGCTGTCGGCGCTGGGGCGCAGCGCGGTCGAGCACATCCGGGCGCTGGCCGAGCTGTGAGTGGCCGGGAGCTGTTACAGACTGATCCAGTTGCCACTGTTGGGCTTGCACCCGCGCTCCGGTAGAATGGCGCGTTTCCTGCCGAAGCCACTGTTTCGCACATGATTACCGGATCGCTCGTCGCCATCGTCACCCCCATGAACGAGGATGGCAGTCTCGACTACGCCAGCCTGCGTCGCCTGATTGATTTCCACGTCTCCGAAGGCACCGACGGCATCGTCATCGTCGGCACCACCGGCGAGTCGCCCACCGTCGATTTCGACGAGCACTGCGAACTGATCCGCTTCACGGTCGAGCACACCGCCGGCCGTATCCCGGTCATCGCCGGCACCGGCGCCAACTCGACGCGCGAGGCGATCGAACTGGCGCAGCATGCGAAGTCGGTCGGTGTAGATGCCTGCCTGACCGTCGTGCCGTACTACAACAAGCCGACGCAGGAAGGGCTGTACCGTCACTTCCGCGCCCAGGCCGAAGCGGTCGACGTGCCCTTCATCCTGTACAACGTGCCCGGCCGCACGGTGGCCGATCTGGCCAACGACACGACCATCCGCCTGTCGGAAATTCCGAACATCGTCGGCATCAAGGACGCCACCGGCAATCTCGACCGCGCCGGCGAACTGATCAACCGCGCGCCCGAGGGCTTCGCGCTGTACAGCGGCGACGACGCCTCGACCGCCGCCTTCATCCTGATGGGCGGCCACGGCTCGATCTCGGTCACCGCCAACGTCGCACCGCGCCTGATGCACGAAATGAACGCCGCCGCGCTGGCCGCCGACGCGGTCAAGGCGCGCGCGATCAACGCGAAGCTGATCGGCCTGCACCGTCAGCTTTTCTGTGAAGCCAACCCGATTCCGGTCAAGTGGGCCGTGCAGCAGATGGGCCTGTGCGGCCCGACGCTGCGTCTGCCGCTGACCGAATTGCAGCCGCAATTCCACGAGCAGGTCCGCGCCGCGATGAAGCAGGCCGGCGTGCTTGCCTGATCGTCCTCTGGTATCCCGTTCGATGAATCTGCTGAAGTTTTCCGCGCTGTGCGTGGCACTGGTGAGCGCACTCACCGGCTGCTCGATGTTCGACAAGGTCATGGATTCAGGCAAGGTCGATTACAAGGCCCAGGCCAAGCGCACGCCGCGCCTGGACCTGCCGCCCGACCTGACACTGCCGCAGCAGACCGACCGCTTCGCGGTACCGGATTCCGGCGGCAAGGGTACGGCGACCATGTCGGCCTACAACGCCGACCGCACGAACACCGGCGGTGTGGTGCAGCCGCAGTCGTCGGGTGTGCTGCCGCAGGTCGACAAGATGCGCATCGAGCGTGCCGGCAGCCAGCGCTGGCTGGTGGTCAATGCCAGCCCTGACGATCTGTGGCCGCAGGTGAAGGAGTTCTGGCAGGAAACCGGTTTCCTGATTGACATCGAACAGCCCGAAGCCGGCGTGATGGAAACGGACTGGAACGAGAACCGCGCCAAGCTCCCGAACGACATCATCCGCAACACCATCGGCCGCCTGATCGACCAGCTCTACTCGACGCCCGAGCGCGACAAGTTCCGCACCCGTCTGGAGCCGGGCGCCGAGCCCGGCACCACCGAAATCTATGTCAGCCATCGCGGCGTGGTCGAGGTCTACACCAACGAGCGCAGCGACAACACTGTATGGCAGCCGCGTCCGGCCGACCCCGAACTGGAAGCCGAAATGCTGCGTCGCCTGATGGTGCGTCTGGGCGCCGACAACGAGCGCGCCAAGGTGCTGCTGGCCGCGCAACCGGTGGCCGAGCGCGCGCAACTGGTGTCGGCCGACAAGGGCAGCACGCTGCAGGTGTACGAAGGTTTCGACCGCGCCTGGCGCCGCGTCGGCCTCGCGCTGGACCGCGTCGGCTTCACCGTCGAGGACCGCGACCGTTCGCAGGGTGTGTACTTCGTGCGCTACGTCGACCCGGAAGTCGACGCCACCGGCAAGAAGGACGGCGGCATCCTGTCCAAGCTGCTGTTCTTCATGCCGGACGACAAGCCGGATCCGAAGGCGGGTCAGAGTCAGTACCGCATCCTGGTCAAGGGCGAGGGCAAGCAGAGCTCGGTTCAGGTACTCACCCGCGAAGGCGGCCTCGACGACACCCGCACCGCGAAGCGCATCCTGTCGCTGCTGCACGAGCAGCTGAAGTAAGCAGCGCGGCAACGCTGCCCCGTGCAGGAACAAAAGGCGCCCACGGCGCCTTTTGTTCTTTCTGCGTCCCGCAACAGCCCCGTCGCGGCCAAGGCCGCTCCCACAGAAAATGCACCCGCCCCGCAGCGGGAGCCGGAGCCGGGGTTTTGTGGGAGGGGTCTTCTGACCCCGACAGCGGCGGTGGGCAGTGCGGCGCGCCGGGTGAAGGCCCGGTCGGCAGCCTTCAGGCCCTCATCGACAGCGCTTCAGCCTGTTCGGCGACTTCGGCCAGATTGACCACTTCGCCGATGACGACGATGGCCGGGCTGCCCAGCTTGGCGTCGGCGACGGCCTGCGGCAGGTCGCGCAGCGTGGACACGACGGCACGCTGGCTGTCGCGGGTGCCGTTCTGGATTGCGCAGGCGGGGGTGTCGGCGGCGAGGCCGCCGGCGTGCAGCGCTTCGGCGATGGACGCCAGCTTGCGCATGCCCATGTAGATGACCAGGGTCGTACCGCAGCGGGCCAGTGCCGCCCAGTCGGGCTCGCGGCCCGGCTGGCCGTCTTCGCGTGCGTGGCCGGTGACGAAGGTGACGCCGCAGGCCATGTCGCGGTGGGTGACCGGCACGCCCAGCGTGGCCGGTACCGCGATGCCGGCCGACAGGCCGCTCACCACCTCGCATTCGATGCCGGCCCGGCGCAGCGTCTGCATTTCCTCGCCGCCGCGGCCGAACACGAAGGGGTCGCCGCCCTTGACCCGGCCGACCGTGAGGCCGGCGCGCGCATAGCGCAGCATCAGGCGTTCGATGAAGGCCTGCGGCGTGCTGCGACAGCCGCCACGCTTGCCGACGCGCACGATGCGGGCGTCGCTGCGCGCGTGTTCGAGCACGGCGGTGTCGGCCAGGTCGTCGACCAGCAGCACGTCGCAGCGGCCGAGCGCGCGCACGGCCTTCAGCGTCAGCAGTTCGGGGTCGCCGGGGCCGGCGCCTATCAGATAGACCTTTCCGGTCCGGGGTGCGTAAGTCGTCATGACGAGTACCTTGCAAGTCCGGTGCCAGCCCCCGATACGTCGCGCCGAGGCCGCGATTTCACCGCGCTCGGGCGTCGCGGCCGCCCTTCATGCCCGCGACGGGTGCATACGCGCACCGTCGCTGTGCAGCCAGTGCTACAGTCAGACTGTGTCCCAGGAAATGACGCGCCGTGCCGAACGAAACCCTGAAATCCGACCGAACTGCCGAGGCGCGCACGCGCGGCGATGCCAAGGAACGCATTTTCGCGGCGGCCGAGAAGCTCTTCACCGAGCAGGGCTACGCGGCGACCTCGATGCGCATGATCGCGTCGGCGGCCGGTGTGCCGCTGGCGTCGATCAATTACCACTTCGGGTCCAAGCGCGACCTGATGGAGAGCGTGTATCAGCGCGTGCTCGGGGCCGACGGCACACGCTCCGGTTATCTCGCCAAGCTCGAACGCGAGGCGGTCGAGGCGCCGCTGAGCGTCACCCGCATCGTTGAAACCTTCGTCGAGTCGACGCTGCGCCTGTCGCGCAAGGACACGGTGTCCGGCGCCGTGTTCAAGCAGCTGATCGGCCGCGCCTACTTCGAGCCGGGCGACGATTTCATCCCCGAAGAGTACGTCCGCATCATGGACTGGTACCGCAAGGCGCTGATGCGCGCGCTGCCGGCGCTGCCCGAGGACGAACTGCTGCGCCGCATGTACTTCTTCGTCGGCATCGTGGCCTACGTGATGGCCGGGCGCGACGTGATGCATCTGCTCGGCCGCTGCTCACCGGCCGCCCGCAACGACCCCGAAAGCCTGCTGCGCGCACTGGTGCCTTTCATCGTCGGAGGTCTTGAAGCCCCGCCGTCGGCGTGAGGCCGCGGATGCTTGGCGCGCGAATTGCTCGTGTTGCGTCATGAGCGCACTCCTGTCCGCCTTATTCGCCCGGGATCACCCGCCTTGCTGAGCGTGCCCCTCGTCATGGTGCTGCTGGCGCTGGCCATCGCCCTGGCGCTGGTGTTCATGCGCCCGGAGCGCGCGGGTGACAGCTCGCCGGGCGACGACGCGCAGCGCGCCTTCGGCGATTGCGAGCGGCTGCTGCAGCTTGTCCATTCGCTGCAGCAGCACCGCGGCATGAGTACCGCCTGGCTGGCCGGCGACGCCTTGTTCGAATCGCCGATGCGCGCCCGGCGGCGTGCCGTGCAGCACGACATCGAAGCGCTGGAGACGACCGCACGCGCCGAGATGGCGCTGGAGGGGCCGTGCATCACGCCGTACGAACTGGCGCTGCTCGACGCGCAGTGGAAGGAGTTGTGTGCCGCGCTGGACGGCAGTCCGGCTGCGATCAGTGCCGACGAGAGCCTGACGCGGCACAGCCTGCTGGTGTCGCACGTGCTGGGCTGGCTGGCGGCCGTCGGCAATCGCCGTATCGCACCGGTTGCCGCGTCGTCAGGCAGCGGCCTGCTGCGCACCTGGATCAGCACGCTGCCGGCGCTGGGCGAGCAGCTGGGTCAGGCGAGGGCGGTCGGCAGCGCGGCCGCGGCCCGCGGGGTCTGCACGGCGGCCGAGCGCATGCGTCTGATGTATCTGGCGTCGCGCGCCGAGTCGCTGATGCACCAGGCGATCGCCGACACGCCCCGTCTGCCGGGCGCGCTGCCGGCCACCGAGCGCATCGTCCGTCTGCTCGGTCTGCTGCGCAGCGATCTGCTCGGCGCGACCGACCGGATGACCGCGGAGCTGTACTTCGCCGAAGCCACCGCGGCGATCGACGCCATCTACGCCTGGATGACCAGCTGCGAAGACGCGCTGCGCGGTGTGCTCGCGCAGCAGGCCGTGTCAGCCGGCTGAACTTTCAGCGACGCGCCGGCCGATGTGGGCCAGCGCCTCCTCGACCTGATCGATCAGGATCAGACACAGGTCGCCGCCTTCCAGCCGTTCGAGCGCGTGGTCGATGGCGACGAATTCGCCATTGATGTCGCACACTTCGCGCGTGCGGCTTGCCCCGTCCAGACCTTCACGCAGCAGCGCGATCACCTCGCCGTCCTTGCGCCCGCGCTGGCACTGGTCCTGGTAAAGCACCACGCTGTCGAAGGCGGCACCGAGGATCTGCGTCTGCTTGCGGATGTCCTCGTCGCGGCGGTCGCCTGCGCCGCTGATGACCACGCTGCGGCGCT
The DNA here is from genome assembly GCF_049843555.1 of Methyloversatilis sp. MC4-4. GTDB lineage: Bacteria > Pseudomonadota > Gammaproteobacteria > Burkholderiales > Rhodocyclaceae > Methyloversatilis > Methyloversatilis discipulorum_B. Next base: position 607,859 of record NZ_JBBHZK010000002.1, on the reverse strand, counting down.
TCGCCGGCAGCGCGTCGATGGCCTGCACCAGCGCGCTGATGGCGTCCGGATTGTGGCCGTAATCGGCGATCAGCGTCGCGCCCTTGTAGTCAAATACATTGAAGCGGCCGGGCGCGGTCGCTGCGTCCGACACGAAGCTGGCGAGTGCGGCGCGGATGGACGACCAGTCGAAACCGAGCGCCCAGGCGGCGCCGAGCGCCGCCATCGCGTTCTCGACCTGGAAACCCAGCTTGCCGCCACGGGTCAGCGGCACCTGCGACAGCGGAATGCGCACCGCGCTGCTGCCTTCGGCAGCCACCAGCGCGCCGTCGTCCACGTAGATGACGCGGCGGCCGCGGGCGCGGTGGGTGGCGATGACCGGATGGGTGCGGTCCTGCGCAAAGAAGGTGATCGAGCCGGGGCAGTGCTCGGCCATCGCCGCCACCACCGGGTCGGCGGCGTTCAGCACCGCCATGCCCTTGGGCGCGACGTTCTGCACGATCACCCGTTTCACCACCGCCAGGTCCTCGACGGTATTGATATAGGCGAGGCCGAGGTGGTCGCCGCTGCCGATATTGGTGACCACCGCCACGTGACAGCGGTCGAAACCCAGACCTTCGCGCAGCACGCCGCCGCGCGCGGTTTCCAGCACCGCGCCATCGACGTCCGGGTGGGCCAGCACGTTACGCGCGCTCTTCGGGCCGCTGCAGTCGCCGGTATCGATGCATTCGTTGCCGACGAATACGCCGTCGGTGGTGGTCATGCCGACGCGCAGGCCGGTCTGTGCCATCAGGTGGGCGATCAGCCGCACTGTCGTCGTCTTGCCGTTGGTGCCGGCGACGGCGACCAGCGGAATGCGTGCGTCGTCGCCGGGACCGAACATGGTCGACATGATGGCTTCGCCGACTGCGCGTCCCTTGCCGAAGGAGGGCGCCAGATGCATGCGCAGGCCGGGGGCGGCATTCACCTCGACGATGCCGCCGCCCTGTTCCTCCAGCGGCTTGAGCACGGTGCGGCAGACGATGTCGACACCGGCGATGTCCAGCCCTATCGTGCGCGCCGCCTCGACCGCGCGCGCCGCCAGTTCCGGGTGCACGTCGTCGGTCACGTCGGTGGCGCTGCCGCCGGTCGACAGGTTGGCGTTGTTGCGCAGCACGACGCGTTCGCCCAGCGCCGGCACGCTGTCCGGTGAGTGGCCCTGGACGGCCAGGCGAGCGAGCGCGATGTCGTCGATGCGCATCTTGGTCAGCGAAGTGGCGTGGCCGTCGCCGCGGCGCGGGTCGGCGTTCACCTCGTCGACCAGTTCGCGCACTGTGCGGCTGCCGTCGCCGATCACCTGCGGCGGTTCGCGGCGGGCGGCGGCGACCACGCGGTCACCGACCACCAGGAAGCGGTAGTCGGCGCCCGGGATGAAGCGCTCGACCATCACTTCGCGGCTGATTTCGTAGGCGGCGTTGAACGCGATCTCCATGTGCTCGCGGCTGACGATGTTCACCGTCACGCCCTTGCCCTGATTGCCGTCGCGCGGCTTCACGACCACCGGCAGACCGACTTCGAGCGCGGCGGCCCACGCCTCGTCGACGTCGCTCACCGTGCGGCCGAGCGGTACCGGCACGCCGGCGGCGTGCAGCAGCGCCTTGGTCAGCTCCTTGTCCTGGGCGATCGATTCGGCGACCGCGCTGGTGCGGTCGGTCTCGGCCGCCTGGATGCGACGCTGCCGGCTGCCCCAGCCGAGCTGCACCAGCGAGCCGTCGGTCAGCCGGCGGAACGGGATGCCGCGCGCGACGGCGGCTTCGACGATGGCGCCGGTGCTGGGGCCGAGGCGGATGTCCTCGTCCAGTTCGCGCAGCTGGTGCAGCGCGCCGGCGAGGTCGAAACTGCCGCCGGTGGCGGCGGCACGACAGAGCTGTTCGGCCAGTTCGAAGGCGAGGCGGCCGACCGCCTCTTCGGTGTATTCGACGACGACCTGATAGACGCCGGCGTCCACCGTCTGCATCGTGCAGCTGAAGGTGACCGGACAGCCGGCGCTGGCCTGCAGGCCGAGCGCGGCCAGTTCCAGCGCGTCGGCCATGGCCAGCGGACCGCTGCGTGCGGTCGGGCGCAGCGGCCGGATGCCGGGGAAGAGGGCGCGCAGACGCTCGGCGAAACCGGGCATCGCGTCCAGCGAACAGTGTTCGCCGGTGCACGACACGATGGCTTCGATACAGGTGTGGCGGCTCCACAGATTGGGGCCGCGGAGGGCGCGCAGGCGGGTGATGTCCATGAAAGCGTTCAGGCGGTGTTTCAGGCCGGTACCGCGACGGGCACCGGGGGATCGAAGGTTTCGGCGCCGGTGCGCAACGCGGCCGGCGACAGGCCGAGCGACCAGGCGGCCGCCAGCGCGGCGAGCAGGTTTTCGGTCGCGTGCAGCGGTTCGCCGTCGGTCAGCGGCAGGCTGGCGAGCGGGCACAGCACTTCGGTGCGCTCGGCTTCGAGCAGACGGATCTGGCCGTCGCGCACGATGACTGCGCGGCCGCCGGACTGCACGTGGCTGCCGACGATGCCGTTGTCGGCGTGCGTGCTGTACCAGATCACCTCGCCGTCGCACAGCTCGGCCATCTCGGCCTGCAGCGGATCGTCGGCGTTCAGCACGCCGGTGCCACGGCGCAGTACCACGTCGATCTGGCTGCGCAGCACGTTGAACACGCGGTCGGACGAGTCGATGTAGTAGTCGCCGAAATGCGCTTCCGGATCGATGCGGGTGAGCACGCCGACCTGACAGCGGTCGTAGGCCAGACCTTCCTTCAGTATCGTTTCGAAGCTGTTCTCGATCACCGCCACTTCGGCACCGGGATTCATCAGCACGCGCTGCGACGGTTCGAAGCGGGCGGCGTCGCCGTCTTCGAGGCGGCGGCTGTCGAGGTAGAGGCCGTCGCTGCAGGCGAGGCCGACGCGCTGGCCGGAAAAGCGCATCAGGTGCGCGATCAGCCGGGCGACCGTGGTCTTGCCGCGGGTGCCGCTGACGCCGATGACCGGAATGCGGCCGTCGTCGGCGGTGGCGAACAGGTGATCGACGATGGCGCGACCAACCGGACGAGGCGCGCCGATGGCCGGCTTCAGGTGCATCAGCAGGCCGGGGCCGGCATTCACTTCGACGATGGCGCCGCCCTGTTCGCGCAGCGGGCGGCGGATGTCCTCGACCACCAGATCGATGCCGGCGATGTCGAGGCCGACTACACGGGCGGCCAGCGCCACCAGGCGGGCGGTGTCCGGATGGACCTGGTCGGTCACGTCGTAGGCGATGTTGCCGTTGCGCTGCACCAGCACGCGGGCGCCGTCGGCCGGCACCGCGTCGGCGCTGTAGCCCTGGCGCTCCAGTTCGAAGCGCAGCTTGGCGTCGCGTTCGGGAATCAGCAGGTCGAGCGGAAATTCTTGCTCCGGTCCGCGGCGCGGATCGATGTTGATCTGGCTGTCGAGCAGCTGGCGGACGGTGGATCGCCCGTCGCCGGTGATCCAGACCGTTTCGCCGGCGACCGCGGCGACCATCTGCTTGCCGACCACCAGCAGGCGGTGCTCGTTGCCCGGGATGAAGCGCTCGACCAGCACGTACTTGCTGTAGCGGCGCGCCAGTTCGTAGGCGGTGGCGACTTCTTCGCGCGTGGTCAGTTCGGCCGACACCCCGCGGCCGTGATTGGCGTTGGCCGGCTTGACGACCACCGGCACGCCGATGTCCTCGGCCGCCGCCCAGGCGTCGTCCGCGTCGCTGACTTCGCGGCCTTCCGGCACCGGCACGCCGCAGCCGGCGAGCAGGCGCTTGGTCAGGTCCTTGTCGCGCGAAATGCCTTCGGCGATGGCCGAGGTGCGGTCGGTTTCGGCGGTCCAGATGCGGCGCAGCTTGCGGCCGTAGCCCAGCTGCACGAGGTTGCCGTCGTTCAGGCGGATCGACGGGATGCGGCGGTCCTGTGCCGCCTCGACGATGCAGCCGGTGCTCGGGCCGAGGCAGTGTTCGTCGACCAGGTCGCGCAGTTCCGAAATGGCTGCCTTGACGTCGAACGGGCGGTCGTCCATCGCCGACAGCACCAGTTCGCGGGCGGCGAGTATCGCGGCGCGGCTGACCGTGTGATTGCCGGAAATGACCACCACCTTGTACACGCCACGTTCGGACGTTTCGCGCGCCTTGCCGAAATTGCCCTTCATGCCGGCCTGGTTCTGCAGTTCCAGCGTCACGTGTTCAAGGATGTGGCCGGGCCAGGTGCCTTCGCGCAGCCGGCGCACGAAACCGCCGCGCTCTTCGTAGCTGCACGTGTGTTCGTGCAGGGCGGGCAGCCAGTCGATCAGACGATCGACGAAGCCGGGAATGGTGTTCGAGGGGGAGTCTTCGAGTTCGCCGATGTCTATCCAGACTTCGAGCGCCGGGACATAGGTCCAGATGTTGGGGCCGCGCAGTTCGAGGGTGCGCAGGATTTCGATCGAGCGTTTACTCATCGTGCGGGGTCGGTGGTGGTCCGGAGCCCCGAGGTTGTTGAAAACATCGGCTTAACGGCGTTTTTGCGCTTTGGTTGACAGCTTTTTCATCTATTTTTGAACCTGCATCGGCGACGTGTTCCGGCCCTGTTGGCGGCGCTATACTCCGCCGCCTCGCCGGGCCCCACGTCGTCGAGCGCGTGCTCGCCACCGGCCCCGCCTCATGCGTTCCTTTCCGCACTCTTGCCGCCCGAAACCGCCCCGATGACCCGCGCCACCGACGACCGCCTGCTCCCCGACGACCTGCCGCAGGCGTGGCGCAGCGGGCTGACGGCGCAACTGCAGCCGGGTGAGGCGGTTCAGGTCTGGTTGCAGACCGATCTCGACGACACGCTGCATTTCGCAACGAATCTGCTGGTGCTGACCGACCGCCGGCTGCTGGCCTGCGCCGGTGAGCAGTGGCGCACCTGGCCGCTGGCCGTGGGCCAGCACTTCCAGCACCACGACCACGCCGGCGTCGGCACACTGGCGCTGCACGACAGCGAACGTCGCCTCGCCGGCTGGCGCTACACGCTGGCGCTGAACACCGAAGCACTGCGGCTGGCCGACCAGCACACGCGACAGATCGAGCGGCTGGCCCACCCCGACCACGTGGTCGAGGACGAGGACGGCCTGTGCCCGCGCTGCAAGGCGCCGCTGCCGCCGGACGACGACGAGTGCCCGCTGTGCGAACGCAGCACGACGCGCCCGCCCTCGACCTGGGCGCTGCTGCGGCTGTGGCGTTTCGCCCGGCCCTATCGCGGGCGGCTGTTCGCCGGCTTCCTGCTGACGCTGGCGTCCACCGCGGCCAACCTGGTGCCGCCCTACCTGACCATCCCGCTGATGGACAAGGTGCTCATTCCGCACCAGACCGGCACGCCGATCACGGTGGCGGCGGTGTGGCCCTACCTGGCCGGCCTGCTCGGCGCGGCACTGCTGGGCTGGGCGCTGGGCTGGGCGCGCACTTACATATTGGCGCGGGTGTCGGAGCGCATCGGTGCCGACCTGCGCACCACCACCTTCGACCACCTGATGGGCCAGTCGCTGGAGTATTTCGGCGGCAAGCGCACCGGCGACCTGATGGCGCGCATCGGCGCCGAAACCGACCGCATCAACGTGTTCCTGTCGCTGCATCTGCTCGACTTCGCGACCGACGTGCTGATGCTGTTCATGACCGCCGTCGTGCTGTTCTCGATCAACCCGTGGCTGGCGCTGGTGACGCTGCTGCCGCTGCCGGTGATCGCCTGGATGATCCACACGGTGCGCGACCGGCTGCGCACCGGCTTCGAGAAGGTGGACCGCATCTGGGGCGAGGTGACCAATGTGCTGGCCGACACCATTCCGGGCATCCGCGTGGTCAAGGCCTTCGCGCAGGAAAAGCGCGAGTCGGCTCGCTTCGCTGCTGCCAATCGCCGCAACCTCGAAACCAACGACCGGGTGAACCGCGTGTGGTCGCTGTTCGGCCCGACGGTGACACTGCTGACCGAGGTCGGCCTGCTGTTCGTCTGGGGCTTCGGCATCTGGCAGGTCGGCCGTGACCACATCACGGTGGGCGTGCTGACCGCCTTCATCGCATACATCAGCCGCTTCTATCTGCGCCTGGATTCGATGAGCCGCATCGTGTCGGTGACGCAGAAGGCGGCGGCCGGTGCCAAGCGTATCTTCGACATCCTCGACCATGGCTCCAGCGTGCCCGAGCCGGCGCGCCCGGTGCACCTCGAACGGGTGCAGGGCCGCATCGAACTGCGCGGTGTCGCCTTCCGCTACGGCAACCGTGCCGTGCTGCGCGGCGTCGATCTCGACATCGCGCCGGGCGAATTCATCGGCCTGGTCGGGCACAGCGGCTCCGGCAAGAGCACGCTGGTCAACCTGATCAACCGCTTCTACGACGTGTCCGGCGGCAGCATACGGATAGACGGCACCGACATCCGCGCGCTGCCGGTGGCCGAGTACCGGCGCCACATCGGCCTGGTGCTGCAGGAGCCTTTCCTGTTCTTCGGCACCATCGCCGACAACATCGCCTACGGCAAGCCGGACGCCACGCGCGCCGAAATCATCGCGGCGGCGCGGGCGGCGCACGCGCACGAATTCATCCTGCGCCTGCCGCACGGCTATGACTCGATGGTGGGTGAGCGCGGCCAGACGCTGTCCGGCGGCGAGCGACAGCGCATTTCGATCGCGCGCGCGCTGCTGATCGATCCGCGCATCCTGATACTCGACGAGGCGACCTCGTCGGTCGATACCGCGACCGAGAAGGAAATCCAGCGCGCGCTCGACAACCTGGTCGAGGGCCGCACCACACTGGCCATCGCCCACCGCCTGAGCACCTTGCGCAAGGCCGACCGCCTGGTCGTGCTCGACCGCGGGCAGATCGTCGAGGTCGGTCCGCACGACGAACTGATGGCGCGCGAAGGACACTACTACCGGCTTTACATGGCGCAGCAGCGGCTGGCCGAAGCCGACGCCGCGGAAGGAGCGCTGGCATGACGATTTCGCTCGAACGCGACGCACACGGCCTGCTGGTTTTCGTCGATGCGACCGGCCAGCGCCACGCCGGCGTGCAGCCGGTGCGCGCCTTCCCGCTGTCGGCGCCGGGCGAGGGTGTGGCGTTGATGTCGGCCGACGGCCACGAACTGGCCTGGCTCGATGCGCCCGATGCGCTCGACACCGCCAGCCATGCATTGCTCGACGAGGAACTGTCGCGCCGCGAATTCATGCCGCGCATCCTCAGCATCGCCGGCGTATCCAGCTTCTCGACGCCCTGCGACTGGGACATCGTGACCGACCGCGGCGCCACCCGCTTCACGCTGCGCAGCGAGGACGACATCCGCCGCCTCGGCGGCGCACGGCTGCTGATCACCGATAGCCACGGCATCCACTACGAAGTCGCCGACATGAAGGCGCTCGACCGGGCCAGCCGGCGCATCCTCGACCGCTTCCTGTGAAGCGCCGCGGCTGGCGCTGAGAACGTACGCGCCGCTGCGTTGTCTCGGGAGTCCGGCCGTTACAATCCGGCCCGACAGACCCAGAACAACAAACGCCTTCCCCCAGGACCGATGCACTTCCTCATCGTTGATGACCACGCGCTGTTCCGCGAGGGACTGCGAACGCTGCTGCAAAGTCTGGATGCTGGATTGACCGTCACCGAGGTCGACAGCTGCGAAGCCGGGCTGGCACTCGACGACGAAGCAGCCGGATTCGACCTCATCCTGCTCGACCACACACTGCCCGGCATGAACGGTCTGCGCGGCATACGCGCCTTCCGGCAGCGCTTTCCGAGCAGTCCGGTGATGGTGGTGTCCGCCACCTATACACCGGCACTGATCGACGAGGCGATCGCCGCTGGCGCCCGTGGCTATGTGCCGAAATCGGTCAGCTTCGCCGTCATGCGCGATGCGATCGAACAGGCGCTGATGCGACAGCCCGTCAATCCGGTGGTCGCCGGCCGCCCGTCCGGCGCCCTTGAAGTGGTGCTGACGCCGCGCCAGATGGACGTGCTGCGTCTGATGCGCGAGGGGCTGACCAACAAGCAGATCGCGCAGCAGCTGGGCAGCAGCGAGTTCACCGTGCGTTCGCACGTTTCGGCCATCCTGCACGCGCTGGATGTGGACACCCGCACGGCGGCGGTCAGTGCCGCGCGCGACAAGGGCCTGATCTGATGGCGGTGGCGCAGCCGTCGGATGCGTCAAGCCGCAGCCGGCTGCTCGCCGAACAGGTCGAACTGCTCTACCGGCACGCGCCGTCCATCTACGCCGGCAACGCACTGGCGGCCTCCGGTCTGGCCCTGATGGTGTGGGACCAGGTCGAGCGCGCGCCCTTCGTCGCCTGGCTGGGCGTGCTGGCGCTGCTGACCGCCGGCCGCATGGCATTGGTCGGCCTGTGGCGCCGCCAGCGCGGGCAGATCGTGCATCCGGCGCGATGGGCCAACGCCTTCGCGGCAGGTGCCGGGCTGTCGGGTTTGCTGTGGGGCGTCATGGGCGGGTTGTTCTCCGGGCCGGACCCCTTGCAGATGGCCTCGGTGGGTGTGGTGCTGGCCGGTCTGGTGTCGGCGTCGGTGTCCTCGCTGTCGGTCTATTACCCGGCGTACGCGGTGTTTGCGCTGCCCGCCATCCTGCCCATCGCGTTCCGCTGCCTGCAGTCGGACGACGGTTTCATGCGCGGCTTTGCGCTCATTTCCATCGGCTTCGTCGTCATCTGCCTCATCTTCGCCTGGCTGAACAACCGCTCGATCCGCGCTGCCATCCTGCTCCGTTTCGAGAACCTCGAACTGCTGCGCGAGGTGTCGGCGCAACGCGAACAGGCCACTGCCGCGCGCGAACAGGCGGAGCAGGCGAACGCGGCCAAGACCCGCTTCCTGGCTGCAGCCAGCCATGATTTGCGCCAGCCGTTGCAGGCGCTGTCTCTGTTCATCGACGCCCAGGCGCATCATCAGGACGCGGCGGCGATGCAGCAGCTCAATGGCCGCATGCGCGAAGCGGCCGACAACATGGGTCTGCTGCTCGACAATCTGCTCGACTACGCGCGCATCGAAACCGGCGCGCTCAGCCCGCAGTGCGCATCGGTGCCACTCACCGCCTGTTTCGCCCGGCTGCAGAGCGAATTTGCGCCGATCGCCGCCGAGCGCGGGCTGGCCCTGCGCTTCCGGCCGACACCGCTCCACGGCGTGACCGACGCGGCGCTGTTCGAGCACATCCTGCGCAATCTGGTCGGCAATGCGTTGCGCTACACGGAAAAGGGCGGCGTGCTGGTGGCTTGCCGCAGACGGGGCGACAGTCTGGTGGTCGAGGTGCGCGACAGCGGCATCGGCATTCCGGCGGCCAGCCTCGGCGACGTGTTCAAGGAGTTCTACCAGCTTGCCAATCCGGAGCGCGACCGGCGCAAGGGGCTGGGCCTCGGCCTGTCCATCGTCGACGGGCTGGCGCGCGCGCTGTCGCATCCGGTGAGCGTGCGGTCACAGCCGGGCCGCGGATCGGTGTTCTCGATCACGCTGCCGCGCGGCGAAGCGCCGCCGCCGGTGATGCCGGTGGTGGCGGTGACCGCCGCGCAGAGGCTGAGCGGCCGTCGCGTGCTGGTGATCGACAACGAGGCGGACATCCGCGAGGCGCTGGCCGCGCTGATGCGCTCCTGGGGTGTCGACGTGATGCTTGCGGAAAGCGCCGCCGCCGCCATCGCGCTGGACGGCCCGGCACCGGATGCCATCCTGGCCGACTTCAGGCTGCACGGCGGCCACACCGGCATCGACGCCATCTCCGCACTGCGCGCGCATCACCGGTTCGACATACCGGCCGCACTGATCACCGGCGACACCGACCCGGCGCGGACGCGCGAGGCGAGGGCGGCCGGCTTCGCCCTGCTGCAGAAGCCGACGCCGGCGCACCGGTTGGCCGCCTTGCTGGACTATCTGCTCGAACCGGCGGCGTGACGCGCGCCACGCACGCGATGCGGTCGGTACCGGTGTGCGGGCTGCAGTGCTACAGGTGTACGATTTTTTCGTCCGGCGCAATCGCCAGAATCGGTCATCCCCCGACAGACCGTTTCCATGTTGCGCATCGCCCGCTCCGCCTCCGCCGTTCTGATCCTGCTGCTGTCGTCTGCCGCGTTCGCGCAGCAGGCGGATGTCGATCGCGCCATCCGTGAATCGCAGCGCCTGCTGCTGGAAGAGCAGCAGCGCCAGGCGCGCGAGCGCGAAGAGCTGGAGCGTCGCCGGCCGCGCAGCGAAGGCGCCGATCTGCAGCCGGAGCCGGCACGGCCGGCTGCCGCCGGGGGCTGCTTCGCGATACGCAGCGTGCAGCTCGACGGCGCCACGCTGCTGGACGACTCCGACCGTGCCCGACTGACCGCGGCCGGTATCGGCGACTGCATCAGCCTGGCGCAGATCAACGCGGTGATGCAGGCGATCACCAATCACTATGTGGTGCGTGGCTACACCACCACGCGGGTCTATCTGCCGGAGCAGGATCTGGGCTCCGGCACGCTGAAGCTGCTGGTGCTGGAGGGCCTGATCGAACAGTTCAGGCTGGACGGCGAGGGCGTGCATCTGGGTACCGCTTTTCCGGGCCTGAGCGGCCGCGTGTTCAATCTGCGCGACATCGAACAGGGGCTGGACCAGATCAACCGGCTGCGTTCGAACAGCGCAACGATGGACATCGAACCGGGCGGCGTGGCCGGCGCCTCGACCATCGTCGTGCGCAACCGGCCGCGCAAGCGCTGGTCGGTCAATCTGGCGGCGGACAACACCGGTTCGCAGTCGACCGGGCGCGAGCTGGCCTCCGCCGCGCTGGCCGTGGACAACCCGCTGGGCCTCAACGATTTTCTGAACCTGTCCGGCCGGATCAACACCGACGCCGATCACGACGACCGGCTGTCGCAGTCGGTGTCCATGCTGTACTCGATTCCCTTGGGCTACTGGACGCTCACCGGCTCGGTCAGCGAGTTCGACTACGCAAGCCGGGTGCGTGGCGCGGTCACCACCTTCAATACCTCGGGCACCTCGACCACCTACGGCCTGCGCGCGGACCGTGTGCTGTTCCGTGACCGCAACAGCAAGCTGTCGGCCTTCGGCAATCTTGCATTCAAGGATGCGCGCAACGCGCTCAACGGCACCCGCATCGCCGCCAGCTCGCGCCAGCTCGCCACGCTGGACCTCGGCGTGTCGGCGTCAACCGTGGTCGCGGGCCTGCTGCTGTCCGGCGACATCGCCTGGGTGCAGGGCCTGGACGCCTTCGGCGCGCTGAAGGATGCGGCGGCACAGGACAGCGATGCGCCGCGTGCACAGTTCGACAAGATCGTGCTGAATGCGTCGGCCTCGGCCTCGCTGCCGGTCGGCCGGCAGACGCTGTCGCTGTCGTCCTCGCTGTCGGCGCAGCGCGCCACCGACACGCTGTACGGCACCGAACAGTTCTTCATCGGCGGCCCGTTTTCGGTGCGCGGTTTCCGCCGCTACAGCATCGCTGGCGATTCCGGCTGGTGGCTGCGCAACGAGGCCGCACTGCTGCTGCAGTTCGGCGACACCCGGCTGCGCCCCTTCGTCGGCTGGGACATCGGTCACATCCGCGCCGACGCGGTCGGCGACGGCGGCACGCTGGCCGGCGTCACGGTCGGCGTCGGTGTCAATCGCGGCCCGCTGGCTGCCCAGCTCGCCCTGTCGGCGCCCACCGTGCTGCCCAGCCGGCTTGGCAGTCACGACAGCTACGCCCATTTCCGTGTTTCGGTGGATTTCTGATCATGATCCGCACACTCATCCCCTCTGCCGCCGGTACGACCGCCCGCCGCACGATCGCCCGCGTGCTGATACTGGTCATGAGCCTGCCTTCCGGACCGGCCTTTTCCGCACCGCCGGTGGCGGCAGACAACCGCACCCAGGTCGAGCTGACGCCGAACGGTGTGCCGCTGGTCGACATCGCGCGCGCCAACGCGGCTGGCGTGTCGCACAACCGCTACCAGAGCTTCGACGTCGACCGTCAGGGCCTCATCCTGAACAACTCGACCGAGGTGCAGCGTTCGCTGCTGGCCGGCACGGTGCGCGAGAACGCCAACCTGCAGGGTCGTGCAGCCACCGTCATCCTGAACGAGGTGGTGTCGGCCAACCGCTCGCAGCTGAACGGCTACATCGAAATCCACGGTCGCGCCGCTGAGCTGGTGATCGCCAATCCGTACGGCATCACCTGCAATGGCTGCGGCTTCATCAACACGCCGCGGGTGACGCTGAGCACCGGTCTGCCCAGCTTCGAACAGGACGGGCGACTGGGCGGCTTCGAGGTGCGCCAGGGCGACATCCTGGTCGGCGCCGACGGCCTGGACGCCAGCGAGGCGGCCTATTTCGACCTGCTCACCCGTTCGCTGCGGGTGGATGGCCCGATCTGGGCGCAGGCGCTGGCGGCCACCACTGGCCGCTTCGACCAGACCTATGCCGGCCGTGTCACCACGGTCGACAGTTCCGTGTCGTCGGACGTGCCGCCCACCGTGTCGATCGACGTCGCCGCGCTCGGCGGCATGTACGCCAACCGCATCCGCCTGATGTCCACCGAACGCGGTGTCGGCGTGACGGTGCGCGGCGACATGGCGGCCACCGTGGATGACGTGGTGATCGACGCCGCCGGCCGCCTCACGCTGAACGGCCGCATCAGCGCTACGCGCGACATCGCGGCGCAGGCGGCCGGGCCGGTGACGAGCGGGCGCAGCGGCGCCAGTGGCAGCGACGCCTTCGTGTTCGCCGGTCGTGCGCTGGACATCGCCAGCGACGACGCGCTTGAACTTGACGACGGTCTGCTGGGCGGCGAGGCGTCGATGACGCTGAGCGGCACGCAACTGGACGATGCCGGCGGGAACGACGCCGACCGCTACAGCGGCGGTGACATCCGGGTGACGGTTGCGGGGTCGGCCACGCTGGATGCGGCGCGCTGGGACGCGGGTGCCGGTCTTGCGCTGCAGGCCGGTGATGCGCTGCGGCTCGGTCAGGCCCAGCTCACCAGCCGCGGCAGCGGCAGCGCACTCGCGCTGGGCGCAGCGACCGTGGACCTGTCGCTGTCGCGCCTGCGCGCAGTGAATGACGTGACCGTCGCGGCGGACGACACGCTGACGCTTGCCGCCAGCAGTGAAGCCGGTGTTGCGGCCGGCCGGGACGTGAGCCTGTCCGCCGGTACGGCGATCACGCTGTCCGGCGGCGTCGAGGCCGGCCGGGATATCCGCCTCGACACCGCCTCGCTGACCGGACGCACCGCGTCCTGGCTGTATGCCGAGCGCGATCTGACGGTCGCGGCGACCGCTGCAACGCAGCAGGCCGGCGCGCAGTGGTCGGCCGGCGATAGTGCACGGTTGCGCGCGCAGACGCTGGCCTTCGCCGGCGAAACGGTGGCAGGCGTGGTCGATGCCGATGCGCTGTCCTCGCTCACGCTGGGGGCCGATGCGCTCGTGTATGGCGTCGACGACATTGCGCTGGCCGCTGACAGCCTGATCCTGCTGGGCGGTACCGTCTATGCCGAGCGGGACGCCGCGCTGACCGGCCGCAGCGCTTTCAATGACTCTGCAGCTGGGCTGCGCGTGGCCGGTCGGGCGATGACCGTGTCCGCCGGCCAGGATCTGCTGCTCGCCGCCGGCCAGCGCTATGACGCCGGCGCCAGCCTGAGCGTCAGCGCAGGCCGCGACCTGGTGCTGGGCGGATCGGCTGACCCGGACAGCGACGGCGTGCTGCTGTCATCCGGCGGAGCTATCACGCTGTCTGCCGGGCGCGACCTCACCGTAGCGCGCAACGGTCTGGCGGTCAGCGACGGCGATCTGCTGGCCGATGCAGCGCGCCGGCTGGTGCTGGCGCCCCACGACTCGACCGCCGGCGTGCAGAACTACGCGCTGGGTGCCGGCGGCAACGCGGTGCTGCGCTTCACCGAACTGGGTCAGGACGAAATCTTCGCCGGCGCCGTGGCGGTTGGCGGCGACCTGCAGTTCGTGCAGCGCGCCGCCGGGCGCGGCATGACCTTCCTGCGCTTCGCCAACGGATCGCGGCTGGACGTCGGCGGCACGGTACGCGCGGAGCGCGACGACTTCAATTCGGGCAGTGCTTTCGAAATCTATCTGGACGCCGGCGCGACCTGGATCGCCAACGCCTTCGATCTCGAACTGGCCCGACTGGATATCCAGAGCGGCGCGGTGTTCCGTGGCGGCAGTGGCCAGTCCACGCTCCGGCTGAACCAGCTCTGCTCGACCGGCATCTTCAGCGCCGACTGCACCCAGTTCGCCGGCACGCTGACCGGCAGCGCCCGCACCCAGCTCGACATCTACGGCGATTTCGTCAATGCCGGTCGCATCAGCAATACCGAGGTGGGCGATCCGGCAGCCGGCTCCAGCCTCGCCATCTCGACCTACGGCAGCTTCACCAATACCGCGGCCGGTTTCGTCGGCGGCTCGGACCGGCTGTCCGTCACGGTCGGCGACAGTGCGACGCTGCGCAACGACGGGCTGATGTACAGCTCCGGCAACATGACGCTGACCGGCGGCAGCAGCGCCCTCATCGTCAATGGCGCAGGCGCCACGCTGCTGATGGGTAGCGCGCGGGCCGGCACCGCCGACAACCAGTCGCTGATCGGCGGGCTGGATGCGGCGGCCGCGACCCGCACCTTCCGCAACCACGGCAAGGTGGAAGCGGTGGGACAGCATCTGCTGATCCAGGTCGGCAGCTTCATCAACGCCTTCGAAACCCGGCCCGCGACCGATTTCATCTTCCTCGGCGAAACCTGGCAGATCTGCCCGGACCGCCTGGCCAACTGCCGCTTCACCGGCAACGCCTATGCCGATCCGGCCACCGTGTTCTACCGCCGCCCGCTGGAAACCGGCGATCCGCTGAGCGCCAGCCCGACCTGGGACCGCGATGACCAGATTGGCTGGAATGCCGATCTGCGAGGCGATCGGTCGAATCAGGATTCCGGCTTCTTCCCGGTCTATTCGGGCGGCATTGAAAATTACTACGCCGGCCAGAAGGCCTACTTCGTGCAGGATCTCGGAGAGGTCAGGCAGGACTGGTATGTCGTGCACCGCTACGAGGAACGTCTGCGCGATCCGGCCGCGGTGGCGGCCGCCACGCCGGCGATCACTGTCGAATCCGGCAATCTGACGATACGCACCGACGCCGGCCGCAACGAAGCCGGCCTGCTCAGCAGTACCGACACGCTCACCATCGCCGGGCTGAGCAATGGCGCGGTCAGCAGCTTCAGCAACACGTCGCTGGAAATGGCGACCCAGACCTATCGCAGGGAGGTGATCCGCAAGTACACCTGCCATACCGACGGACTGGCTGGCAGCGTCTGCGACAAGCTGAACTGGCTCGGCAAGTCCTCGTATCTGACCGGCTATACCGATACCGACTGGACGGGTTTCGTGCGTCTCGGCGACACCTTCGGCCCCGGCGTGAGCGGTACGGTCAAGGCACGCACGCTGGTCGCCAGCGTGGGCAATTTCACCAATACCGGCACCGGCGGTGGCATCTCCGCCGCGTCGCCGGTCATCGATGGCGCCATCGGCGCGCGCGGACTCGACGCGCCGGATCGTCAGCAGGTGCAGGCCAGCGGGCCGGCGCAGTCCTCGCTGCAGCTGCCCACCGGCGCCAACGGTCGCTACGTCCAGGCCAGCGACCCGTCCGCCGGCTATCTGGTGGAAACCAATCCACTGCTTGTTTCCTTCGACAACCCCTATCTGGGTTCCGACTACCTGATGGCGCAGCTCGGCCTGCAGCCGGAGAACTACCTGCTGCGTTTCGGCGACGCCGCCTACGAGGCGCGGCTCATACGCGAGCAGGTGCAGGCGCAGACCGGCGCGGCACTGCTGCGCACCGCCTACAGCGACTACGAACAGCAGGCCATGCTGATGGACAGTGCGGTGGCCGAGGCGAAGCGGCTGCAGCTCAACCTCGGCACCGCGCTGACTGCCGAACAGATCGCCTCGCTGAAGCAGGACATCGTGTGGATGGTGGCGACCGAAGTGGCCGGAAAGACGGTACTCGTGCCGGTGGTCTATCTGACCGACGCCACCCGCGCGGCGGGCAGCACCAGTCAGGTGCTGGCCGAGCGCGCGATGATCACGGCCGACAGCTTCACCAACCGCGGCGGCGAGATCAACGCGAACGCGCGGCTGCAGGTGGTGTCGCGCGGAGACCTGAACAATATCGGCGGCCTGATCGGCGGCGGCAACGTGTCGCTGAAATCGCTCACCGGCAACATCAACAACATCACCGAAACGAAGCGCATCGGCGACAGCCGCAACTACTACACGGTGGCGGGCCCGCGCGGCGGCATCGTGGCCAGTGGCAACCTTCTGCTCAACGCCAGTCAGGACATCAACATCACCGGTGCCGACGTGGTGGCCGACGGCGCCGCCGCGCTGGTGGCCGGCCGCGATGTGAATGTCAGCGCGCTGGTGCTGGAAACCCGGATGGAACACAGCACGCAGGGCCGCGGACCGCTGAACCGCACGTCGAGCAGCGAAAGGGTGACGACCCAGTCGGCCAGCGGTGCGCGGGTGGTCGGCGGGCAGGGCGTGCTGCTGGATGCCGGTCGCAACGTCGACGTGCTCGGCTCCGACGTCGACGGCGGCGATGGGGTGGCCGCGCTGCGCGCGCGCGAGGGCGACGTGAACATCCGCAGCATCGCGCTGCAGAGCAGCGCGTCCGGCAGCAGCGAGCGCGAAGGCTTTTTCGCCGAAGCCACGTCGAACAGCACGGCCGATGCGCGGAAGGGCACGCCTTTCTCGGCGTCGGGATTCAGCGGCTACGAAAAGAGCACCAGCTCGTTCGAGAGCAGCAGTACTGCCAACGCCGGCAGCAGGGTCGGCGGCAAGGGTGTGGCGGTGCTGGCCACGAAGGGCTCGGTCACGCTGCAGGGCTCGGACATCGAGGCGGGTGAGGACGGTGCGCTGATTTCTGCCGGCAAGGACGTGAACATCATTGCCGCCTACGACAGCACGCAGTCGAGGTCGTCGTCGGAACAGCACCGATTCGGCATTTCGGCCGACGCCAGTACCGAAGGTGTGATGGGCGGTCTGAAGACCCAGGGCGGCACGCTGCAGACGGAGGACAGCAGCCGCACCGCGCAGACCAGCTCCATCAGCTCGGGCGGCGGCATTTCGGTGACGGCGGGCGGCACGCTGAAGCGCGAGGGCGCGCAGTTCAATGCCAAGGGCGACATCAGCTTCGAAGCCGACCGCATCGAGGACATCGCGGCACGCAACGAAACATCGAGCAGCCAGACCGGACGTACCTACGAGGCCGGCATATCCGCCGGCGTGACCACTGGCCTCGGCGGTACCGTTGCCGGCATCGCCAGCGGCGACGCCCGGCAGGTGAACATTTCGTCGCCGCAGTCGCAGGTGGTGATCGGCGGCTCCGGCTCCAGCTTCTCGGGCAGCGAGGGCAGCAGCAGCGCGGTGGTGAGTCAGATCCGTGCTGGCGGCAATGTCAGCGTGCGCGCGAACAAGGATGTGGTCGAGGAGGGGACGCGCTACAGCGCCGGCGGCGACATCGACATCGCGGCGCAGTCCTACGAGAACCGCGCCGCGGCGAACACCCGGCGTGCAGCCAGCGATACGTCGAGCGCCAACTCGTCGCTGACCGTGGCGGTGAATGCGGCGTCCGAGGCCAGTGCTACGCTGACCGCCGCCGGCGCCAACGAGAAGGAGAACTCCGCGTCGTCGCAGGCGGTGGTCGGCGGTTTCGACGCCGGCCGCAACGTGAGCATCCGCACCGACAAGGATCTGCGACTGGAGGGCTCGGGCGTCAAGGCCGGCGGCAGCGTGTCGCTGGCGGCCGGCGGCGATCTGAAACTGGATCAGGCCAACGACACGCGCAGCGCGTCGTCGTCCAGCTCGTCCGGTGGCGCCACCGTGTCGGTCAGCGCCTGTCTCGACCTCACCTGTGTCGGCGGCAGCGTGGCGGCCAATGCCCGCACCGGCGACGGCCAGGAAAACAGCCGCACCGGCCGCGGGGTGAACATCCAGTCCGGCGGCGCCACGTCGCTGTCGGCCGGCAATGACATGACGCTGCAGGGCACGAACGTGAGGGCCGGCGGCGACCTCGCGCTGTCCGCCGGCGGCGACATCGATTTCCAGGCATTGTCGAGCAGCACCTCGCGTACCGGTCGCGCCGACGGCGCCGGCGTGCAGGCCGGCCTCAATGTCGGCAAGAGCATGAATCTGGCGAAGGATGGCGGCGGCAGTGCGTCGGTCGATTTCGAGCGGGTGCGCGAGAACGAAAGCACCGATACCCGGCGCGGCGGCACGCTGCAGTCCGGCGGTCAGCTGTCCATCACCAGCGGCGGCGACACCCGGCTGGAAGGCACCCAGGCGTCGGCGCGCAGCGCGCGGGTGAATGTCGGCGGCAATCTGCTGATGGAATCCGCGCAGAGCACCGAGAAGGAAGACACCAAGAACGTGGCCGGCGGGCTGTCGGTGTCCGGTGGCCGCAATGTGGGCAGCGGCACCGGCGACGCGGCCGGCGCCGGCAGCAATGCGGCCTCGTCCGGCGGCGGTGGCAAGTCCTTCGGCTTCAGCGCGAAGGCGGACGTCGATCTGCGCGACAAGGACAACCTGACCAATCAGAACGCGCTGATCCAGACCAGCGGCGGCACCGAACTGAATGTCGGCGGCAACGCCACGCTGGCCGGCGCCAACATCCGCGCCGGCGGTGGCGTGAGCGGCGAGATCGGCGGCAAGCTCACGGTGGAAACCCGGACCGACCGGGTGAAGGAAAGCGCCACCCGGGTCGATGCCTACCTCGGCCTGTCGTCGGTCAATGTCGGCGGCGACAAGAAGGAGGGCGGCGAAGCGCCGAAGATGAACGCCGGCGACCGCTTCGACCGCACCCAGGGCAAGGTGATCGACACGCTGAACCACGCCGGCAGCACCGGCGTCATGCTGAAGGCGGAATCGTCCGGCACCGACAGCCAGACCGTGAGCCAGCGCAGCGGCATAGACGGCGGCGCGGTCGGCCTGGGCGGGCTGACGGTGAGGCAGGGCGCGGACTTCGTCGGCGCCGCGCCGGGCAGCGACGGCATGAAGATCGAAGGCACGGTCACCCGCAGCGAAGTGACCACCTATACGCGCAACGCGCCGACGGTGTCGATCGACGTGCGCGGCACGGTGGCCAGCGCGCTCGGTTCGGACGAGGCGCAGGGCGGCACCATCAGCGGCAATCTGGTCAAGGGCTCCAACCTGTTCCGCGATCCGGACAATAGGGTCAACCGCAACCGGGTGGTCGGACGCGAGGACGCGCCGGATACGCCGGGCACGCCGATCGCGCGGCGCGCGGTGGACGATCTGCCGCCGGGCGGTGTGCGCCGCAAGGATCCGGAGCCCCTGCCGGCACCGCCGCCGCTGAAGGCGCCGCCGACCGGCGACGCACCCACGGTGCGTCCGCGCGCCAGCGCAGTCAGCGACGGCAGCGGCCCGCGAGCAACGGTGGTGGGTGAGCGCGATGCGCCGGCGGTCAGGCCGCGGGCGGATGCCGATGCCCCGCCGGTAGTGCGGCCGGTGCAGTCGGCCGACGGTGCGCAGATCGCGGTGCGTCCGCGTACCGGCAGCGATGCATCCTCGGCCGGCGAAGTCGGTACGACACGACCGCGTGCCGGTTCCGGCGCCGATGCGGACGCCGCGATCCCGCGGCGCGGCAGCAGCGCGGGCACGGACGACGCGGCGGGCGGCAGCGCGCGCAGGCCGTCGGCTGGGGACAGTGACCTCGGCGTGCGTCCCCGCACTGGCAGCGACGCAGCGGAGGGCGGCGACGGCGCTGTCCGCCGTCCGGTGGCGAGCAGCGGAGACGACCCGGCGGTGAGGCCGCGCACCGGCAGCGAACGTGAGCCGACGGTGCAGCCGGGCCGCGACGCCGCCGACAATGTGGATGGCATTGTTGCGCGCCGGCCGTCGGTCGGCGAGGGCGGCGAAGGCGACACCGCCGCGCGGCCCCGCGCCCCATCGGCCGGCGATGGCCTGCCCGACGGCGAACGCCTCGCACTGCTGCCGTCCGGCTATTCAACGGTGACCTCAGGCTACGACGTGGTGTCCGGTTACGACCCGGTCTCAGGCTATGACCCGGTCTCAGGCTATGACCCGGCGGCCGGCAACCCGCGCGGTGCGCGCTCGCCGTCTGTCGGGGACGCCGACGCGCCGGCGCGTTCGCGTGCGGGGTCGACCACCGAAGGCGAGCGCGTCGGCTATACCGACGTGTCGTACGACCGCGCCCGGCAGGAAGCCGGCGACGGCAGCGCTTACGCGGATGTGAGCTATGGCGGCAACGATCCCTACACTGCGGTCGATGCGCTGTACGGCGGCGCGGCCGGTGCTGCGCCGATTGCAGGCATGTCCGAGGCGCAGCTGCGATCGGAGCGGGTTGAGCCCACTTTCCTGGAACCGCGGACGCTGCCCAATGAGCTACAGGTGCGCGAACTGCCGGTCGAGTTCCGCGGCGAGCAGGACGGACTGGCGGAAAAGCAGGTCAAGGTCGACCGCAAGGTCGTGTATTTCAGCGACGACGATCGCCGCCTGCTCGAACTGGCCGTCGATCCGCAGACCGGACAGCTCTACCGCGCGATGGACCCGTCACGCACACCGGTGAATCTGGTGGGACAGAACAAGGTGATGCCCATCTTCGTGATGGATGCGCAGGGGCGCATTTACGCCTATCCCGAGCCGAAGAGCGGAGAAATCCATCATTCCAGTCTGGCAGCGGGGCAACCGGTGGCCCTGGCCGGCCAGCTCGTGATCAAGGACGGTTACATCACGCACATCGACAACATGAGCGGTCACTACCAGCCAACCCTCGAACAGCTGAGCCGGGCCCGCGCCTTCCTCGGCGAAAAGCTGGGCGCCAATCTCGACAACGCCGCACGAGTGGGCGTCAAGGAGACGTGGGTGCGTGATGCGACGACCGGTCAGTTGAAGCGCTCGGTCAGAATGGTCGATCTGGATCGCGACGCGGACCCGCAGGGCGGTGCCTATCCGCCGCCGGAGAACCCGCTCGATCCGCGCGCGCAGAGCGGTTCGTCGCGACCAGTCGGCACGCCGCGTCGGCGCAACCGCCCGCTGCATCGGCTGGAGCGGGGCCATCGTTCGAGCCGGCGCCGTCGGGTCTGCGCGGTGCGCAGACCGCGCCAGGGTGCGATCGCGTTGCGCGCATGAGGCGGGCGGCACCCTGAGCGCGGGTGCGCGAGCGACGCCCGACAGGGCAGAAAAACGGGGCAGCGCGCGCTGCCCTGTGTCGTTTACGGATGATCCCGACCGTCGTGGCTGGGAAGATCGCCTGAGCCGATTTTTTTTCACGGACCTGTTTTAAACATACACGAATGTATGTTTATAATTCGATCACGAACAAGAGCACCCGGGTACCGGGTGCCCCACAGACGCGCGGCGAGACCGCGCCCGATTTCCGGGAACGATCATGATGACAAGGGCAGATTTCATTCGGCGCACGGGTGTGCTGTCGGCGACGGTGCTTGCACTGGCACTGGCTGCTTGCGGCAAGGACGAAGGCAGCGGACACGCCAATGGCGGCATGCCGCCGGCTGCGGTGAAGGTGCTCACCGTGACGCCGCAGGAAGTGCCGGTGCATTACGACTACGTCGGCCAGGTCGCCGGTTCGCGCGAGATCGAGGTGCGGGCGCGGGTGACCGGCATCGTCGAGAAGCGGCTGTACGAGGAAGGCCAGCGCATCAAGGAAGGGCAGGTGATGTACCGGCTCGATGCTGCGCCCTACCGCGCGCGCGTCGCTTCAGCAGATGCCCAGCTTGATCAGGCAAAGGCGCAGCTGGCACAGGCCGAGCGCGAATACGCGCGGGTGAAGCCGCTGGCGGAGGCCGAGGCGGCCAGCCGCAAGGAAGCCGACGACGCGCAATCGACGCGCGATCTGGCGCGTGCCGCGGTCAAGGCGGCCGAGGCGCAACTGCAGCAGGCGCAGATCGATCTCAGTTACACCGACGTGCGTGCGCCGCTGGGCGGCGTCGCCGGCCGCGCGCTGAAGGTCGAGGGCAGCCTTGCCGTGGCCGGTGCCGACAGCCTGCTCACCACGCTGGCGCAGACCGATCCGGCCTATGTGAACTTCGGCGTCGGTGAAGTGGAATACCTGCGTACGCGCGACGAAATCGCGCGCGGCGCGCTGAAGCTCGATCCGCAAGGCTTCCTGGTCAAGCTCAGGGGTTCGGACGGCAGCGACTTCCCGCGCAGCGGCCGGCTCGGCTTCCAGGACTACAAGGCAGACACCAGCACCGGCGCCTTCGCGCTGCGTGCCACTTTCGACAATAAGGACGGCAAGCTGTCGCCCGGCCAGTTCGTGCGCGTGCTGCTGTCCGGTGCCACCCGGCCGGACGCGATCGCGGTGCCACAGCGCGCCGTGCTCGACAGCCCGAACGGCAAGTTCGTGTACGTGATCGCCGAAGCCGAAGGCAAGACGCTGGCGCAGCCGCGACCGGTCAAGCTCGGCGAATGGGCGCAGCTCGGCGGCGAACTGGGCAATGCCTGGGTGATCCGCGAGGGCCTGAAGGCGGGCGAGCGCGTCATCGTCGATGGCATGGCGCGCATCTTCGTGCCCGGCTCGCCGGTGCGCATTGACGACGGCTCCGCGCCGGCACAGCCGCCGGCAGGTGCTGCGGCACCGGCCGCGCAGTAAGGAGCCGCCATGTTTTCGCGCTTCTTCATAGACAGGCCGATCTTTGCCTTCGTCATTTCCATCCTGCTGGTGCTGGCCGGCCTGGCCGCCATGCGCACGCTGCCGATCGCGCAGTACCCGGAAATCGCCCCGCCCGAAGTGATGGTGCGCGCGGTGTACCCGGGCGCGTCCGCCGAAACCATCGCGCAGACCGTGGCCGCACCGCTGGAAAGCGTCATCACCGGTGTCGAGGGCATGATGTACATGCGCTCGACCTCGACCTCGAATGGCGTGGTCGAAATCTACGCCACCTTCGAAATCGGCACCGACCCCGACAAGGCGGCGGTGAACGTGAACAACCGCGTCAAGCAGGCCGACGCGCGTCTGCCGGAAGAGGTGCGCCGGCAGGGCGTGGTGGTCGAGAAGGGTTCGTCCGCCTTCCTGGCGGTGATGGCGTTCTACTCGCCGGATGGCACGCACGAACAGCTCTACACGTCGAACTACGTCACGCTGAACGTGCTCGACAACATCAAGAAGATTCCGGGCACGACCAATGTGCAGATCTTCGGCGCCAAGGACTACGCCATGCGCATCTGGGTACGCCCGGACCGCATGACCCAGCTCGGCGTCACGGTGCCCGAGATCGCCGGTGCGCTGCGCGAGCAGAACGCGCAGTTCGCCGCCGGCAAGATCGGCCAGTCGCCGACCGGCGGCGGCCAGGACATGGTCTACACCATCACCACCAAGGGCCGGCTGTCCACCGTCGAGGAATTCGAGAACATCATCCTGCGCTCGAACGCCGACGGCACCAAGCTGCGCCTGCGCGACGTCGCACGTGTCGAACTGGGTTCCAAGGACAACGACTTCAACGGCACCTACAACGGCAAGCCGGCGGTGCTGATGGGCGTGTTCCTGCAGCCGGGCGCCAACGCGCTGGACGTGGCCAAGGAAGTGAAGGGCGCAGTGGCCGAGATGGCGACCCGCTTCCCGCCGGGCATGACCTACGCCATTCCGTACGACACCACGCGCTTCGTCGAGGTGTCGATCAAGGAGGTGGTGAAGACGCTGGGCGAGGCGATGATCCTGGTGTTCATCGTCGTGTTCGTGTTCCTGCAGAACATCCGCGCCACACTGATTCCGGTGCTGGCGGTGCCGGTGTCGCTGCTCGGTACCTTCGCCGGCCTGCATGTGCTCGGCTACTCGATCAATACGCTCACGCTGTTCGGCATGGTGCTGGCGATCGGCATCGTGGTCGATGATGCCATCGTCGTGCTGGAGAACGTCGAGCGCATCATGCACGAGCAGAGGTTGAGCGCTCGCGAAGCGGCGCTGAAGGCGATGCACGAGGTGACCGGCCCGGTCATCGCCATCGTGCTGGTGCTGACCGCTGTGTTCGTGCCGATCGCCTTCCTCGGCGGCCTGACTGGCGAGCTGTATCGCCAGTTCGCGGTGACCATCTCGATCGCTGTCGTGCTGTCCGGCCTGGTCGCGTTGACGATGACGCCGGCGCTGTGCGTGGCGCTGCTGAAGAACGAGCACAAGAGCACGGCGCGCATCTTCGTCTGGTTCAACGACTGGTTCGCCCGCGTCACCCACCGCTACACCGGTGCGGTGACCTGGATGATCCGCCGCTCGGCGGTCGGCGTCGTGCTGTTCATCGGCATGGTGGTGATCACCGCCGGTCTGTGGAGCAAGACACCGGGTTCGCTGGTGCCGGACGAGGACCAGGGCTATTACATCGCCGCCATCTTCCTGCCGGACGGCGCGACGCTGGAGCGCACCGACAAGGTGGTGGACGAGGTGATGAAGGCCATCCAGTCCAACCCCGCCAACGAACACGTGATGGCCTTCGCCGGCATGGACTTCATCGGCGGCGGTTTCAAGAACAGCGCGGCCACCATCTTCGTCAGCCAGAAGCACTGGGACGAGCGGACGATGAGCACGCAGCAGCTGGTGGGCGAACTGTTCGGCAAGACCGCGGGCATCAAGGAGGCGCTGGTGCTGGCCTTCAATCCGCCGGCCATCTTCGGCCTCGGCAACACCGGCGGCTTCGAGTTCTACCTGCAGAACCGCGGCGACGGCGGCACCAAGCGCCTGGTCGAGAACATGGGCGCGCTGGTCGGCGCCTCGCACCAGAGCACGGTGCTGGCCGGTGGCCTGCAGACCTTGTGGCGACCGAACGCGCCCCAGCTTTATGTCGATGTCGACCGCGAGCGCGCGAAGTCGCTGGGCATTCCGCTGGACGACGCGTTCACCACGCTGGCCGGCACGCTGGGCACCTTCTACGTGAACGACTTCAACAAGTTCGGTCGCGTCTGGCAGGTGCTGATGTCGGCGGAGAGCCAGTACCGCCGCACGCCGGAGGACATCGGCCGCCTGTACGTGAAGAACACGGCCGGCGACATGGTGCCGGTGTCGGCCTTCGCCAAGGTCGAGTACAGCTCCGGCCCGGACACGGTGGACCGCTACAACAACCTGCCTGCGGTCAAGCTGATGGGTCAGGCTGCACCGGGCTATTCGTCCGGCCAGGCCATCGCCGAGGTCGAGCGACTGGTGAAGGATCTGCCGGGCGACATGAGCTACGAGTGGACCGGCGCCGCCTTCCAGGAGAAGCGCGTGTCGAGTGCGGCCGCGCTGGCGCTGATCATGGCGGCGGTGATGGTGTTCCTGATTCTCGCCGCCCAGTACGAGAAGTGGTCGCTGCCGTTCTCGGTGCTGCTGGCCATGCCCTTCGGCATCTTCGGTGCGCTGGCGGCGGTGTGGCTGCGTGGCATGACCAACGACGTGTACTTCCAGATCGGTCTGGTGACGCTGCTCGGCCTGTCGGCGAAGAACGCCATCCTGATCGTCGAGTATGCGGTGCTGAAGCACCACGAAGGCTATCCGGTCGCTGCCGCGGCCATCGAGGCGGCCCGCCTGCGCCTGCGCCCCATCGTGATGACCTCGCTCGCCTTCATCCTCGGCGTGCTGCCGCTGGCCATTTCCACCGGCGCCGGCGCCGGCGCGCGGGTGTCGGTCGGTACCGGCGTCATCGGCGGCATGCTGGCCGCGACCTTCCTCGCCATCTTTTTCGTGCCGCTCTTCTACAAGCTTATCGTCGATCGCCGTCTGGCGACGCCTGAAGACGAGCTGAAGGTGCACAAGCCGGAGACGCCCCATGTCCACGCACATCATTGATCCGGCACGCCGCACGCTGCTGTCGGTCGCAATGGCCGCGGCCCTGCTGTCGGCCTGCGCGCTGAACCCGAAGCCGACGCCGCAACTCGACCTGCCGGCGGTGACCGCGACCACGCCGGCCGAGATCGACCGCTGGTGGGAAAGCTTCCGCGACCCGGTGCTCGACGGTCTGATCGCCGAGGCGCTCGAACGCAACGACGACGTCGTGATCGCCGTGCAGCGCGTGCAGTCGTCGCGCGCCGCGCTCGATCTGGTGCGCATCAACCGCCTGCCGGACGCCAGCCTGTCGCTGTCTGGCTCGCGTCAGCAGTACAGCAACGAGCGGCCTATACCGGGCCGCTCGCGCCAGTACAACACGGTGATCGGCGGCATTTCGGCGTCCTACGAGCTGGATCTGTTCGGTCGCCTGTCCGGTCAGCGCGACGTCGCGCGCCAGCAGCTCGCGGCCAGCCGCTACGCGCTCGAAGGCCTGCGCGCGTCGGTGACGGCGCAGGTGGCACGCGCCTATTTCAGCCTGCGGGCGCTCGACGCCGACGAGGCGCTGCTGTCGCAGACGCTGGCCACGCGCGACGCCGCGCTGTCGCTGCGCGAGAAGCAGTTCGCCGGCGGCGCCATCAGTCGCTACGACCTGGAAATTTCGCGCTCGGAGCGCGCCAGCGTGGCCGCTGCTCTGGCCACCACGCGCAGCAGTCGCGAACAGGCGGAAACGGCACTGGCAGTCCTGCTCGGCCGTTCGCCGCGCGAACTGGTGGAGCGGATTCCGGACCGCGGTCTGGCGCTGTCGACGCTGGCGGTGCAGCCGGAGATTCCGGCTGGACTCAGCTCCGATCTGCTGGCGCGTCGCGCCGACGTGCGCGCGGCAGAAGCCAATCTGGCGGCCGCCAGCCTGAGCGTCGAAGTGGCGCGCACGCAGTGGTTCCCGACCATATCGCTGACCGCTGGCCTGGGCGGCGAAAGTGCGGCGCTGGGCAGCCTGCTGTCGTCGTCGGCCCGCACCTGGAACATCGGTGCGGCGATCGCGCAGCCGCTGGTCGGTCTGCTCAGCACGCGCGCCATCGTTGCGCAGTCGGAAGCCGAACGCGCGCAGATCGCGCAGACCTATCAGCAGGCAGCCCGCCAAGCCTACGCCGACGCGCTGAGCGCGCTGTCCGCCGCACGCGGCGCGCGTGAGGCGATGGACGAGACGGTGACGCTGTATGACGCCACGACCAAGGCACGCGACCTCGCCGAGAAGAACTACGAAGCCGGCCGCGCGGGTCGCATCGTGCTGCTCGATGCCGAGCGCGAAAAGCTGTCGGCCGAGCGCCAGCTCATCGCTACCCGGCTCGACCGCGTGACTGCGCTGGTCAACACCTATCAGGCGCTGGGCGGTGGCTGGTCCGGCCGCATCGAGACCGGTGGTGACGACGAGAAGCTGGAGAACGTCCCGACCGCCTCACGCTGAAGAATTCCTTTCCTCCTCCTAGGAATTTGCGCGCGGGCTTGTCCCGCGCTTTTTTTTGCTGAAACGGTCAGTGCCTCCCGCCGGTCTCGCCGACTGCGCCTCAGGCCGCCATCACCGTCTGCAGAGGAGGTTCGCTGGCCGTTTCCACCGCCGCCAGAAACTCCGCACCCCAGCGCACGATGTCGTTGTGCTGGACGATGGCGAACAGTTCGCGCAGCCGTGACTCGGCTTCGGCACGGTGGATGTTCAGCGCGTAAAGACATTTGTCGCGCAGGTCATTGCGGTCGTGCGGATTGGTCAGTATCGCGCCGTGCAACTCTGCTGCCGCGCCGGCGAATTCCGACAGCACCAGCACGCCACCGCCCTGCATCAGCCCTTGGGTGGCGACATACTCCTTGGACACGAGATTGAGCCCGTCGCGCAGCGGCGTGATCCACATGACGTCGGCGATGGCGTAGTAGGCCACCAGTTCGGCGAAGGGGATGGGACGGAAGAAGAACTGCACCGGTGTCCAGCCGACACGCGAGAAGCGTCCGTTGATGCGGCCGACCGCCTGTTCGATCTGCGTCTGCAGCGTGTCGTAGATGGTCATTTCACTCGCTGCGGGCACGCATACGGCGATCAGCGTCACCTTCTGCCGCAGTTCCTCGTTCTGTTCGAGCAGCTGTTCGAAGGCGAGCAGCTTCTCCAGCGTGCCCTTGGTGTAGTCCAGCCGCTCGACCGACAGGATGACGCGCTGGCCCGTCATTTCACGGCGCAGCCGGTCCATCAGGCGGGCGCTCTGCGTGTCGGCCAGTATGCGACCGATGCGGCCGACATCCAGGCCGACCGGATGGGCGCCGATGCCGATGCGCCGGCCATGCACCTCGATCGCCGTCGTCATCTCGTCCAGCCCGACCGCGCAGCCGTAGGTGAGGAAACGCGGCGCGCAGTTCTTCGTTTCCAGCACGCGCAGCGGCGCCACGCCGCGCGCGACGTCGACGAAGTTCTCCGCCTGGCGCGGAATGTGGAAACCGATGTAGTCGCACTGCAGCAGGCTGCCGACGATGTCGCGCCGCCAGGGCATCACGTTGAACACGTCGGCGGACGGGAAATAGGTGTGGTGGAAGAAGGCGATCTTCAGATCCGGCCGCAGTTCGCGCAGCGCCGCCGGCACCATCCACAGGTTGTAGTCGTGCAGCCAGACGGTGGCGCCATGGGCGGCCTCGGCCGCGGTGCGTTCGGCGAACAGCCGGTTCACCTTCAGGAACACCTGCCAGTCGTCTTCGCGGAACTGCGCGCGTTCCCAGAAGGTATGCAGCGTCGGCCAGAAGGCCTCCTTCGAGAAGCGCTTGTAGAAGATGTCCACGTCCTGCGACGACAGTTCGACGCGGGCGCAGCGCAGGCCGGGGTACTGTTCGCGATCGACCGTGGTGTGCGTTTCGAAGCGGGCGTCGCCCGCGTGTGCGCTCGACCAGGCGATCCACGAGCCCTTGCGGCCGTCGGCGAAGAAGCTCAGCAGGGTCGGGATGATGCCGTTCGGCGAGCGGTGCGGCCGGCGCAGGATAGTGCCGTCTTCGTCGATCGCCTCTTCGTACGGCAGGCGGTGATAGACGATGACCAGCTCCGACTTGCCGCAGGGCGCCATGGTGTCGCTGCCGGGCGGCAGCAGCAGTGCGCGGTCGACGAAGCGGAAGAAGTCGAGTGCTTCGAGGATGCCGGCGCAGCCGACGCGGCGCGAATGCAGCACGCGCGTGCGGTCGGCGGTGGCGGCCAGCAGCGCCGCTTCCGATTCGCCGACGCAGACGCCGCGGAAGCCCTGTTCGAACATCGACAGGTCGTTCAGCGTATCGCCGGCAACCAGAACCTGATGCATGTCGACGCCGAGGTCATGCACCAGCCGGCGCAAGGTGCTGCCCTTGTTCACGCCGCGTGGCAGGAAGTCCAGATAGCGGTCAGCCGAGTACAGCAGATCGCAGTTATGTTCGTCGGCGATGCGGCGCAGGTCATCGGTCACCGCGTCGCTGTCGCAGAAGTAGGAGCAGCGTCGCTGTTGCGGCACCTCCTGGCGCTGCAGGCCGGGAATGCCCTGCAGGGCTTCGCTCACGGCCCGTTCGCCGGGCCACAGCGCGTCGATATCGGCCTGCAGCGGCTGCACGGCCTGTCGGGTCCGGCCGTCAACGACGGTGGCGCCAACGTCTGCAATGACGTAGTGCGGCACCGGGATGGCCGGATCAGACAGGAGGGGCAGCACGGCTTCGAGGCCGCGCCCGGTCACGAACACCAGCGTGATGTCCGGATCGTTGGTGATCAGTTGGTAGAGCTGCTGGCGCGCGTCCGTATCGCCGGCAAGAAAGGTGCCGTCCAGATCGGTAGCAATGAGCATGTCGTACTCCCTGTGGCAAGGTTGAAAGATGGGGTGAGGTTCAGCGGGTCTCCGTGGTGGATGTGTCGGTATCGTGGCGGGCGGTGCCGGCCAGTTCGAAGGCGGTCGAGGTGGTGCGCACCATGGGCTGGAAGCGCGTCTGCAGCGCGATCTGCGCTGGTACGCGGCGCAGCAGCGAGGACGTGAGCAGCGCCAGCACGCCCTGGGTCAGCGCGAACCACATCGGCAGCGCATCGGGCCCCAGCACGGCCATTGCCATGCCCGCGGCCAGCGGGCCGAGTGCTGCGCCGATGCCATGCACCAGCAGCAGTCCGCTGCTGCCGGCCAGCACTTCTTGCGGGTCGAGTCGGTCGATCAGGCGCGCCATCGCCATCGGGTAGAGCGCGAACGCGAAGCCGCCGTAGAGCAGGCCGGCGGTCGCCGTCGCGTCGGCGCCGAAGGGCAGCGCGAACATCGGCAGCAGCGCCAGCAGCGCGGCGGCAAAAGCCACCAGCGTGATGACGCGGCCGCGGTCGTGGCGGTCGGACAGCAGGCCCAGCGGCCACTGGAACAGCGCGCCGCCGACGATGGTCGCGCTCATGAAGGCGGCCACGCCCGACGCGCCCAAGCCGCTGCGGTCGGCCCACACCGCACCCAGCCCCCAGAAGGCGCCCATCGCGAGGCCGGAGGCGAAGGCGGCGTCGAAGGCGATCGGTGCCTTGCGGTAGAGGCTGCGCAGCGCCGGAGCAGCAGCGTTGTCGATCTGCGGCTGGCTCAGTCGCGTCGCCGCCACCGGCATCACGGCCGCGCACACCAGCAGCGCGGCGAGTACGAACAGGGTGTGCGTGCCGGCGTCGCCGACGTGCAGCAGTTGCTGGGCCAGCGCCAGTGCACCGAGATTCACGCCCATGTATGTCGCGAACACACGGGCGCGCTGTGCCGGTGCGGCCTGGCTGTTGAGCCAGCTTTCGACGATGGCGTACAGCCCGACCATGGCGATGCCGGTGAGCAGGCGCACCGGCGCCCACACCCACGGCGATACCCACATTTCGTGCAGCAGCACGCTGCAGGCCACCGCCGAGGTGAAGAAGGCGAAGGCGCGTACGTGGCCGACGCGGCGGATCAATGCCGGCGCGACGCGGGTGCCGATCAGGAAGCCGGCGAAGAACAGCGAGCCGAGCAGGCCCATGAAAGTGCTGCCGTAGCCTTCGATGCCGCCGCGCACGGCGAGCAGCGTGGTGAGCAGGCCGCTGCCGAGCAGCAGCAGGGCGACGCCGCCGAGCAGGGCGGCGAGCGGTGCAAGATGGACGAACAAGGCTTCGACTCCGCTTGTATGGAGGGGAAGCGACCGGACGCTGGGTGATGCCGGGCGACGGGCTGCGGTGCCCGCCTGTCACGAAAGGCCGCGCTGAAGAAGTACTGGCACTGGCTGCTTGGGAGCCCACGAGGATAGCCGCAGGGCGATCGCAGGTCTGTAGGAACTCGCCGACCCGTCGCACGCTCCACTCACCCGCGGACGCAGCTTTGTCGTCGCCGTTTACACTGCATTCACCTGCCGCCGCCTCAGGCAGTGTTTCGATTAACAGGCACCCACAATAATGATCGGGTCTCGACCGTCTGTCGTACCCAACAACGTCCTTCCATCCCGATGACCACACACGGACACGATGCCGCTCCGGCCACGCGCAAGCCGCGCTGGCCCTGGATCATGATGCTGCTTCTGCTGGCCGGCCTGACCGCCGGCTGGTTCTACGCCAACGAACGCACCAAGCCGGCCGAGGGCGAGGGCGGCCCCCCCGGGATGAGGCCCGGCGGCCCGCCGGGCGGGCCTCCGGGTGGCGCACGCCGCTTCGGTGGCGATACGCGGGTCGGCAGTGCGCTGGCGCAGCGCACCGATCTGCCGGTGCATCTGGCCGCGCTGGGTACGGTGACGCCGATCGAGAGCGTGGTGGTGCGCAGCCGGGTCGAGGGCGAACTGCAGTCGCTGCACTTCACCGAAGGGCAGCGGGTGAAGAAGGGCGACCTGCTGGCGCAGATCGATCCGCGTGCATTCCAGGTCGAACTGGCGCAGGGCGAAGCGGCGAAGGCGCGCAATGCGGCGCTGCTGGCCAATGCGAAGGAGGATCTGGCGCGCTACGAAACGCTGCTGACACAGGATTCGATCGCCGCCCAGCAGGTGACCAACCAGCGCTCCCTGGTGCGGCAGTACGAAGCGGCCGTGCTGGCCGACGACGCCACCATCGCCAGCGCCCGGCTGTCGCTGCAGTACGCGCGCATCACGGCGCCGATCAGCGGTCGCGTCGGCCTGCGTCTGGCCACGCCGGGCAATATCGTGCGCAGCTCCGACGCTGACGGCCTGCTCACCATCACGCAGGATGCGCCGATCTCGGTCGTGTTCGCGCTGCCCGAGCCGCAACTGGTCGCGGTGCGCAGTGCCATCGCGCGCGGTGGCCTGCCGGTCGAGGCGCGCGACCGCGACAACCGCACCGTACTGGCGACCGGCACGCTGCGCATCCTGGACAACCAGATCGACGTCGCCACCGGTACGGTGAAAGCCAAGGCGATGTTCGATAACCGCGACGGCGCACTGTTTCCGAACCAGTTCGTCAACGTGAAGCTGCGCGTCGACACCATCGCCGACGCCATCGTCGTACCGGTGTCGGCGATACAGCGCGGCGCCAGCGGACCTTTCGTCTACGTGGTCGGCGATGACCTGACCGCAGTGATGCGGCCGGTGAAGACCGGCGTGCTCGAAGGCGAACTGCAGCAGGTGACTGAAGGGCTGCAGCAGGGTGAGCGCGTCGTGACCGACGGCGTGGACCGTCTGCGCGAAGGCGACAAGGTGAAGCTCGACGACACTCCATCCGCGCCGCGTGCCGGCAATCGCAGCACCGCAGCGGGCGGCGCGCCGGGTCGTCGTGGCCCGCCGCCGGCGCAGTGAAGCGGCAGCGATGAATCCGTCCCGCCTGTTCATCCTGCGGCCGGTGGCTACTTCGCTGCTGATGGTGGCATTGCTGGTCGCCGGCTTTCTCGCCTACCGTCTGCTGCCGGTATCGGCGCTGCCCCAGGTCGACTATCCGACCATGCAGGTGGTCACCTTCTATCCGGGCGCCAGTCCGGAACTGACCACCTCGCTGATCACCGCGCCGCTGGAGCGCCAGTTCGGCCAGATGCCCGGCCTGGTGCAGATGAATTCGCTCAGTTCGGCCGGCGCGTCGGTGGTGACGCTGCGCTTCGGTCTCGACATATCGCTCGACACCGCGCAGCAGGAAGTGCAGGCGGCGATCAATGCCGCAAGCACGCTGCTGCCCAACGAACTGCCGGCGCCGCCGATCTACAGCAAGGTGAATCCGGCCGACGCGCCGGTGATGACGCTGGCGGTCAGCTCGAAGGCGGTGCCGCTGCACCTGCTCGAAGAGGCGGTGAGCAACCGGCTGGCGCAGAAGATTTCGCAGCAGTCTGGCGTCGGCCTGGTCAGCATTTCCGGCGGCCAGCGGCGCGCCGTGCGGGTGCGCGTCAATCCGTCGGCGGTCGCCGCCTACGGACTGAGCCTCGAACAGCTGCGCGCCGCAGTGGTGGCCACCAGTTCGAACCAGGCCAAGGGCAGTTTCGACGGCCCGACGCGTGCCACCACGCTCGACGCCAACGACCAGCTGCGCTCGGCCGACGAATACCGGCGCAGCGTGATCGCCTGGAAGAACGGCGCACCGATCCGGCTGCAGGACGTCGCCGAGGTGGTCGACGGCCCGGAGAACCGGCTGCTCGCAGCCTGGGCCAACGAAACGCCGTCGCTCATCCTGAACATCCAGCGCCAGCCTGGCGCCAACGTGATCGACGTCGTCACCCGCATCAATGCGCTGCTGCCTGAACTGCAGGCCTCGCTGCCGGACGCGGTCGACGTGCAGGTGCTGACCGATCGCACCGAGTCGATCCGCACCTCGGTGCGCGACGTGCAGATCGAACTGGTGATGGCGGTGCTGCTGGTCGTCGCCGTCATCTTCGTGTTCCTGCGCAATGCGCGCGCCACCGTCATTCCGGCGATTGCGGTGCCGCTGTCACTGATCGGCACCTTCGCCGTCATGTATCTGGCCGGCTTCTCGGTGAACAACCTGACGCTGATGGCGATGGTGATCGCCGCCGGTTTCGTCGTCGATGATGCCATCGTGATGACCGAGAACATCGCGCGCCATCTCGAAATGGGCAAGGGCGCGATGCAGGCCGCGCTCGACGGCGCGAAGGAGATCGGCTTCACCATCATTTCGCTGACCGTGTCGCTGGTGGCGGTGCTGATCCCGCTGCTGTTCATGCAGGACGTGGTGGGCCGCCTGTTCCGCGAATTCGCGCTGACGCTCACCATCGCCATCCTGCTGTCGGCGGTGGTATCGCTGACGCTGACGCCGATGATGGCCGGGCGGCTGCTGAAGGCCGAGGGCGAACACGCGCACGAGGGCTGGTACGCCCGCCTGCTGGCCGGCTATTCACGCACTTTGCGCTGGGTGCTCGACCACCAGCGCCTGACGCTGATCGCTGCAGTCGCCACCTTCGTCGTGACCGCGCTGCTCTATCTGGCCGTGCCCAAGGGCTTCTTTCCGGTGCAGGACACCGGACTGATCCAGGGCATGTCGGAAGCCGAGCCGACCATTTCCTTCGCCGCGATGAGCACGCGCCAGCAGGCGCTGGCCGAGGTCATCCTGCGTGACCCGGACGTCGACAGCGTCAGTTCATTCATCGGTGTCGATGGCCAGAACCCGACGCTGAACACCGGCCGCATGCAGATCAGGTTGAAGCCGCTGTCCGAACGCAGCGACCGCGCGCCGGAGATCGCGCGACGGCTCGAAGCGGCGGCGCGCGAGGTGCCGGGCGTCGCGCTCTATCTGCAGCCGGTGCAGGACCTGACGATCGAGGACCGCGTCAGCCGCGCGCAGTACCCCTTCGTCGTGCAGGCCACCAATCACGAAGATCTGCTGGAATGGGTGCCCAGACTCGCGGCCGCGCTGCAGCAGTCGGACCGGCTCAACCAGGTCACGACCGATCTGGCCACCGGCGGCCTGCAGGCCTATGTGGACATCGACCGTGCCGCCGCCGCCCGTGTCGGCGTCACGGTCGCCGACATCGACGCGGCGCTGTACAACGCCTTCGGCCAGCGCCTGATCTCGACCATCTTCACCCAGTCCAGCCAGTACCGCGTGGTGCTCGACGTGCAGCCGCAGTTCCAGATCGGCCCGGAAGCGATCGCGCAACTGCACGTGATGTCGGCCGACGGCCTGCAGGTGCCGCTGGGCACGCTGGTGCGCGTCGAGGAACGCCCGACGCGGCTGGCGATGGGCCGTCAGGGACAGTTCCCCGCCGCCACGGTGTCGTTCAACCTGCCGGACGGCGTATCGCTGGGCGAGGCGGTGGATGCGGTCGAGTCGATACGCGCGCAGCTGGGCATGCCGACGACGATGACGCTGAAGTGGGAGGGCGCGGCCGAGGCCTTCCGTGCTTCGCTCAGCGACACGCTGTGGCTCATTCTGGCCGCGGTGGTGACGATGTACATCGTGCTCGGCGTGCTGTACGAAAGCTATGTGCATCCGCTGACCATCCTGAGCACGCTGCCGTCGGCCGCCATCGGCGCGCTGCTGGCGCTGCTGCTGGCCGGTCACGCGCTCGACATGATTGCGGTGATCGGCATCATCCTGCTGATCGGCATCGTCAAGAAGAACGCCATCATGATGATCGACTTCGCACTCGAGGCCGAACGCAACGAGGGCATGGCGCCGCGCGATGCGATCTTCCAGGCCTGCCTGCTGCGTCTGCGCCCCATCCTGATGACCACCGCCGCGGCGTTGCTCGGTGCGCTGCCGCTGGTGTTCGGTGGCGGCATGGGCTCGGAACTGCGCTTCCCGCTGGGCCTCACCATGGTGGGCGGCCTGCTGGTGAGCCAGGTGCTGACGCTGTACACGACGCCGGTCATCTACCTGGCTTTCGGACGGCTCTTCAAGTTGCGCCACACGGCCATCGATGCGACGGAGGGTGGGCGCGCATGAGTGCCTGGGCACTGCCCATCCGCCGTCCGGTCGGCACCGCACTGCTGACGGCGGCGATCGCGCTCGCCGGCGCGCTGGCTTTCCGGCTGCTGCCGGTGTCGGCGCTGCCGCAGGTCGACTTCCCGACCATATCGGTCAGCGCTGCCTTGCCGGGCGCCAGCCCCGAGGTGATGGCGGCGACCGTTGCGACGCCACTCGAACGCACGCTGGGCCGCATCGCCGGCGTCACCGAAATGACGTCCAGCAGTTCGCAGGGCAATACGCGGGTGACGCTGCAGTTCGACCTCGACCGCGACGTCGAGGGCGCGGCGCGCGACGTGCAGGCGGCGATCAACGCGGCACGCGCCAGCCTGCCGACCAGCCTGCCGTCCAACCCGAGCTACCGCAAGGTGAATCCGGCCGACGCGCCCATCATGATTCTGGCGATCACGTCGGACACGGTGCCCATTCCGCGGCTGTACGACGTGGCCTCGACCGTGCTGGCGCAGAAGCTGGCGCAGATTCCGGGGGTGGGCGAAGTGGCCGTCGGCGGCGGTGCGCTGCCGGCCATCCGCGTGCAGGTCAATCCGGAAGCGCTGCACCAGAGCGGCCTGACACTGGCCGACGTGCGCAACCGCATCACCGAATCGAACGTGAACCGGCCCAAGGGCTTCGTCGAGGACGGCGAGCGCTACTGGCAGATCGAGGCGAACGATCAGGCGCGCCGCGCCGAGGACTACGTGCCGCTCATCCTGCGTCATACCTCGGGCGCAGTGCTGCGTCTGGGCGACGTGGCGCGGGTCGAGGATTCGGTGCAGGACGTGCGCAATCTCGGCCTGACCAACGGCAAGCCGACGGTGCTGCTGGTGCTGACCAAGCGACCGGGCAGCAACGTGATCGAGACGGTCGAGCGGGTGCGCGAACTGCTGCCGGAACTGGGCGCCAGCCTGCCGGCGGCGGCGCGCATGGAAGTGGCGATGGACAGTTCGGTCACCATACGCAGCGCGCTGCACGAGGTGGAGATCGCGCTGGTCATTTCGATCGCGCTGGTCATCCTGGTGGTGTTCCTGTTCCTGCGCAACGCGCGCGCGACGCTGATTCCGGCGGTCGTGGTGCCGGTATCGCTGGCCGGCAGTTTCGCCGTCATGTACCTGCTCGGCTTCAGCCTGAACAATCTGTCGCTGATGGCGCTGACCATCGCCACCGGTTTCGTCGTCGACGACGCGGTGGTGGTGATCGAGAACATCGCCCGTCACATCGAGCGCGGGCTGAAGCCCTTCGAGGCAGCGGTGGCCGGCGTGCGCGAGGTCGGCTTCACGGTGGTGGCGATCAGCCTGTCGCTGGTCGCGGTGTTCATCCCCATCCTGCTGATGGGCGGTGTGGTCGGACGCCTGTTCCGCGAGTTCGCGCTGACGATGTCGGTGGCGGTGCTGGTGTCCATGGTCGTGTCGCTGACCGCGGCGCCGATGCTGGCGGCGCGCCTCCTGCGGCACAGCTCGGTCGAGCAGGAAGCGCGCTGGCAGCGCGCCCTCGGCCGCGTATTCGACGACCTGCAGATCGCCTACGCGCACAGCCTGGACTGGGCGCTGCGTCATACGCGCATCGTCATGCTCATCTTTCTCGGCGCCATCGCGCTGAATTTCTGGCTGTTTTCCATCGTGCCCAAGGGCTTCTTCCCGAACCAGGACACCGGGCGGCTGTTCGGCAGTCTGCGCGCCGACCAGAGCACGTCCTACCAGGCGATGACGAAGAAGATGGCGCAGGCCGTCGATGCGATCCGGAGCGACCCGGCGGTGGACAACGTGAGCGCGTTCACCGGCGGCGGGCGCGGCGGTGGCGCCAATAACGCGAGCTTCTTCGTCAATCTGAAACCGCTGAAGGAGCGCGGTGCGTCGGCCGAACAGGTGATCGGCCGGCTGCGCGGCAAGCTGGCGCGCATCGAAGGCGTGCAGCTCTTCCTGGTCGCGGCGCAGGATCTGCGTGTCGGCGGCCTGCGCTCGTCCTCGCAGTACCAGTTCACGCTGACCGCCGACAGCCTGCGCGCGCTGCGCGAATGGGTGCCCAAGGTGCGCGACGCGATGCGCGACCTGCCACAGCTGGTCGATGTCGGCACCGACCAGGAAGACCGCGCTTCGCAGACGCGGCTGGTCTATGACCGCGACACACTGGCCCGTCTCGGCCTGACGCCGGGCATCGTCAATCAGGAGCTGTACGACGGCTTCGGCCAGCGCCAGGTGAGCACGCTCTATGAACCGCTGAACCAGTACAAGGTGGTGCTCGAAGTGGCGCCCGAGCGCGCGCAGGACCTGTCGGCGCTGGATTCGGTGCGGGTGGCCACCGCCGACGGTGGCCTGGCGCCGCTGGACAGTTTCGCGCGCGTCGAGCAGGGCGTCATGCCGCTGTCCATCGCCCACCTCGACGGTCGCGTGTCGACCACCGTGTCCTTCGGCACCGCCGAAGGCGTCACGCTGGCACAGGCAATGGACGCGGTGCGCGCGGCGATGGCCGACATCGGCGTGCCGGCCAGCATCAACGCCGGCTTCCAGGGCTCGGCGCGCGCCTTCCAGCAGTCGCTGGACAACCAGCCGCTGCTGATTCTGGGCGCCATCATCGCGGTCTATCTGGTGCTGGGCATCCTGTACGAAAGCCTGATCCACCCGCTCACCATCCTGTCCACGCTGCCGTCGGCCGGCATCGGCGCCATCCTCGCGCTGATGGCCTTCAACATCGAGTTCGGTCTGATCGCGGTGATCGGCGTACTGCTGCTGATCGGCATCGTCAAGAAGAACGCCATCATGATGATCGACTTCGCGCTCGACGCCGAACGCACGCGCGGTCTGGAGCCGCGGGCGGCGATCCGCGAAGCCTGCCTGCTGCGCCTGCGCCCCATCCTGATGACCACGCTGGCCGCCATGGTCGGCGCGTTGCCTCTGGCCATCGGCTTCGGCGAGGGCTCGGAGCTGCGCCAGCCGCTGGGCATCGCCGTGGTCGGCGGTCTGGTGGTGAGCCAGCTGCTGACGCTGTACACGACGCCGGTCACCTATCTCTATCTCGAACGCTTCAGCCGCTTCTGCGGCCGCCTCATCGCGCGTACGCCGCGCCCGGTCTCGCCATGAACAAGATACTGCCGCTCCTCCTCGCCGCGCTGTTCGCCGGCTGCACCACGATAGGCCCCGACCACCAGCGGCCGGCCTTCGACCTGCCGCAGGACTACCGCGCCGCTGACGGCTGGAAGCCGGCCGAGCCGGCCGACCATCTGCCGCGCGGCGACTGGTGGCGGGCCTACGGCGACCCGGTGCTGGACGAGCTGATCGCCCGCGCCGATCGCGCCAACCAGGACCTGCGCGTGGCGCTCGGCAATTACCGCCAGGCACGCGCCGCCGCGCAGCAGGCGCGGGCCGGCTTCCTGCCGGAGGTCGGGCTCAGCGCCTCCGCGCAGCGCAGCCGCAGCGCGGCGATACAGGGGCGCTCGGCCAACCAGTCGAACACCACTCAGCTTGGCCTCGACGCCAGCTGGGAAGCCGACCTGTGGGGCCGCATCGGCCGCGAGGTCGAAGCGGCCGGCGCCGAACTGCAGGGCAGCGCCGCCGACCTCGCGTCGGTGCGCCTGTCGCTGCAGGCCGAACTGGTGCAGAACTACTTCCAGCTGCGCGCCGCCGACAGCCAGCGCGCGCTGTATGCACGTACGGTCGCCGCCTACGAGAAGGCGCTGGAGGTGGCGCGCAACCGTGTTGCCGCCGGTGTCGCCACGCGCGGCGACGAGGCGAGCGCGCTGGCCCAGCTGCGCGCAGCGCAGGCGCAGGCGGTCGATCTCGACCTGACGCGCACCCAGCTTGCCAACGCCATCGCGGTGCTGGTCGGCGAGGCGGCGTCCAGCTTTTCGCTGGCCGAAGCTGACTGGCAGAGCGCGCCGCCGGCAACCCCGGTCGGCCTGCCGTCGACGCTGCTCGAACGTCGCCCCGACATCGCCGCCGCCGAGCGCCGGGTCGCCGCGGCCAATGCGCGCATCGGCGTCGCGCAGGCGGCGTGGTTTCCGTCGCTGACGCTGAACGCCTCGACCGGCTACGCAGGCAACAAC
Organism: Methyloversatilis sp. MC4-4; assembly: GCF_049843555.1. GTDB lineage: Bacteria > Pseudomonadota > Gammaproteobacteria > Burkholderiales > Rhodocyclaceae > Methyloversatilis > Methyloversatilis discipulorum_B. Next base: position 568,235 of record NZ_JBBHZK010000002.1, on the reverse strand, counting down.
TTCGCGCAGTGGTTCAACGCGTCCAATCTGGTGTGGTCCTTCGGCCTGTCGCTGGCGCAGGCGGTGTACGACGGTGGCCGGCGCGACGCGCAGATCGAATCCGCCCGCGGCGCGCACGACGTGACCGTGGCCCAGTACCGGCAGACCGTGCTCGGTGCGCTGCAGGAGGTCGAGGACAACCTGAGCGCCTTGCGTCTGCTCGCCGACGAAGCGGCGCTGCGCGAACAGGCCCTCGCCGCCGCGCGCGAAGCCGAAACGCTGGCGCTGAACCGCTACCGCGCGGGCACCGCCAGCTACACCGAAGTGGTCACCGCCCAGACGACCGCGCTCGACAACGAACGCAGCCTGATGCAGCTGCGCGGCCGCCAGTTCTCGGCCAGTGCGCTGCTGAACAAGGCGGTGGGGGGCGGGTGGAGTATTGGCGCCGCAGAGCGGCGATAAGTCCGTCGTCCCGCCCTCACGTCAGACCACTTCCGATGCAGCGTCGCGCTGCTATCCGAGATCTCGCTCTTCTTTGCGCGTGCGCGTTCGACGATCGCCTGAACTGGCGGATGCTCGTCTGTTGCGTAACGGCGCTCAATCTCGTCGAACACGACGACTCCGTCCTTGCTGCGCTGGAGTTGACCTAGCGTGATGCCCTTGTTGAAGAGGGCCATGGAGACCTGCTCGCGCAGCGCGGGCGCATCGTCCTCGCCATAGCGCCGCTCGACTTCGTCGTAGGCCTCCATCTCTTCTTCGTTGCGCCCGACGCGGCCAAGAGCCAGACCCTTGTTATTGAGCGCAGCGGCGACCTCCTCGCGCAGCGCGGGAGCATCGTCCTTGCTGTAGCGCCGTTCGATCTCCTCGTAGACCGTGATTGCGTCTTCGCTGCGTCCGATTTTGCCGAGGGTCAAACCCTTGTTATTGAGCGCCGTGGCGACTTGGTGACGTAGCGCAGGGGCATCGTCTTTACCGTAGCGTTCGTCGACTTCTTGGTAGACGGCAATGGCTTCCTCGCTCCGCCCCAAGCGGCCGAGCCTTACGCCCTTGTTGTTCAGAGCTGTGGCGACCTGCTTGCGCAGTGCCGGCGTTTCGTCACTGCCGTAGCGCTGTTCGACTTCGTCATAGACCGCAATTGCTTCGTCGCTGCGTCCAAGTTGGCCTAGCGTAACGCCCTTGTTGTAGAGCGCTCTGGCGACCTGCTCGCGTAGCGCAGGTGATTCATCGTTGCCGTAGCGATGGTCGATCTCATCGTACACGGCAATCTCTTCCTCACTACGGCCGAGCTGGTCGAGCGTAAGGCCCTTGTTGTAGAGCGCCGTGGCGACCTGTTCGCGCAGCGCGGGCGTATCGTCCCTGCCATAGCGTCGGTCGACCTCATCGTAGGCGGCGATTTCCTCCTCGCTGCGCCCGAGTAGACCGAGGGTGACGCCCTTGTTGTACAGCGCTGTGGAGACCTGTTCGCGCAGCGTGGGCGCCTCGTCCCTGCCGTAGTGCTGGTCAAGGGCATCGTAGACTGCGACGGCGTCCTCGTTGCGTCCCAGTTGGCCCAGAGTGGCCGCCCTTGCGTAAAGCAGTCGCGCGTGGCGATCAGGGGAAAGTGATGTGGTTCTGGCGAGGTCCAGCCCCTTGTCGAACCATGCGAGTGCGGAGTCGAAACGGCCGGCCAGATACTCGTCTAGGCCGCGCGCGAAGTGGTCATCCGGCGAGAATTCATTTTCAGGTTTTGACTTCAGTGCATCGCTTGCCTCACGGATGGTGCTCGCCGCGGTTGCGTCCGTGGAGCTTTGGGCGGATCGGTCGGCGTCTGGATCGCGGGCAAGAATGGTTGCCGCGGCTGCGTCAATGTTCTGGTGTGCTCTGGCCGCGTGATCTTTCACATCTCGGCTGTGCACGGCGATGGCTTCCCGTGCGCGAAGGGCTTCTGATTCGAGTTCTTCGATGCGCTTGAGCAGGCTGCCTGACTTTTCCTCGAACCACTGCTTGGAAGCGACCTCTGCTTCCGTCTTCGCGCGCCGTGTTGCGCTCAGATAGGTCACCAGGCCGGCGACGAATGCAACCAATGTAATGAGATACCCAAGATAGGTCGTTTGGGTCGCGACGGCGGCGATGTGATTTGCCTGCTGTGCCGTGATCTGGCCGAGATCGCCAACTCGTTTGTCCTGGGCATCCAGCCGGATCGCGATGTGCTCCTTGATAGTGCTCACGTCCTTTTCGAGCATCCGCAGCTCGGCCTGCGTGTTGCGGATGTCGGTGGAGCTCTCGGGTGCTGCGAACGCTCCCACCGTTGCAAGAAGCATGACGACTAGCGGGATGCCGAACAGGAATCTGCGCATTCTGATGACCTCGAAGTCAGGCGCTCAATAGGAGGAAGCGAACTCGTCATTCTATTGGTGGGCGGATTACGAATGGATCGCCTCGTCGTTCTCGCAGTCTCGCCGCGCATCGGCAGTGACTGCATGGCGTGTCCGTCGCATGCTTGATCATGGGCGGCGACGCGGAGGACGTCCGCGAGCGCTCATTCGTCGCTTCCAGGTAGTTCCGTTGCCCCCATCCAGTAACACAGCAGCGGCGCCGGGATGCGCATGATCTGTGTGCCGACTGTGTCCTGATTAGCGGGCAGATCGCGCATCGGCCCGAAGTCATCCAGCGACTTCGTGATGACATATCCGCGCGCGATGTGCTTGGACCGGCACAGTTCGATCAGGCCTTTCAGTTCGCGGGCGCCGGTGTGCTGGGCGCGGTACTTCACTTCGAAGGGAATGAGCTCGCCGCCGACCTCGGCGACGAGGTCAACTTCGTGATCGCGCTTGCCGCGCCAGTAGCTGAAGCGCACGTTCTGCGGGTAGTAGCGGGCAAACAGGTGCTTGAATACGGCCGTTTCGGTGGCTACGCCCAGTGCCGCCGCGTCTTCGAGTATGGCTTTCCCTCTCAGCATGACGGCTGGAGCGATCGCGGCGTCGGCGAGATAGATCTTGAAGCGTGCGCGCAGCACATCCTTGCCGTAACCGTGCGGAGGCAGACGGTAGATGAGGTGGGTGGCTTCGAGCAGTTCGATGAAGTGCTGCGCGGTGGGGCGCTTGACCTCCAGGTTGGCGCACAGGTCAACCATGTCGAGCAGCCCGCCGTCGTGCAGGCACAGGTAGAGGAAGGTGTGCTCAAGGTCGAGCACGCGACGCACACCGAACAAGGCCGTCATGTCGCGCTTGAGCACTTTGTCGATGATGTCCTCGCGCAACAGCCGCTGCGCATGAGTGATGCTGTCGACCTGCGCGGTCTGTGGGAAGCCGCCGCGTACGAGGTACTCGTGGAAGTGGCCGACATAGGCGCTCGCTCGCTCGGTGGTGCGGTAGAAGTCCGCGGGCGCCCAGTCGAACAGGTCACGCAGGCTGCGCAGCCGCGGCAGTTCGGGCAGCTGCAGGCGCTTGATCTGCAGATACTCATAGAACGAAAGCGTGGTCAGGCGGATGGTGTGCCAGCGACCCACGCCCGACTCCTGATCGGCCTCGACCAGAGGCATGGCAGAACCGGTGAACGCGATGCGCCGGTCCTTGCGGAAGTCGACCTGATGCTTGACCCATGTTCCCCAGTCGCGGATGAACTGGGCTTCGTCGAGCAGCAGATATTCCGGCCCTTCGGCTCGCGGTTCGCGTTCGCGCCAGGCGTCGATGACGGCGTCGATGCCGGCCAGTTTCAGCACGGGGTGGTCGAAGGTGGCGTAGAGGATGTTGGCCGCGGGCACCCCCGCGCGCAGAAGAGCATCGGCCGCCTGCAGCAGCAGCGTGGTCTTGCCGATCTGCCGCGCGCCCGAGAGCAGTACGGCGCGCGGGGCGGGTGGCGTCGCCATCCATTCGTGCAGTTCGCGGAAGGCGGCGCGCCGGAACGATGGCAGGTCCGAGATCGGTTCGCCTCGCCACCAGGGATTGAACTGGGCGAGGACGGCAACAAGCTCTTCTTTTGATACCCTCACGATGGAAATTCTGCCTGCGTGATTTGATTAGTTAAAGTGTAGTTTATCAAAAGACAAAGTCGAGCATCATTCGGGTTTCCAATCCGCTGTTCGACGGGTTGGAGGCCCCGGGGTCTGCTCACCCATCCTCGCCCCCGGGTTCCGAGTGAAAGAGATTTCGCGCCGGTCCCAGGGGCATCCCCATCGACCTCTTCAGTGGCGAGGTTAAGTGATGAGTCGACGGGGCCGACCTGATGTGTTCTCGTGGAGGGGAATGGCGTTCCAGGCGGATGTCCGCGGGCTTCCGTTCGTCGCCCAGTCCGGCCCCATCGCTTCTCCTCGTGCCAGACTGAAACGGGTCGTGTCGCGGCGCAGGTCTTTTCGCCACAACATGGTCGCGTCGTGATGCAGTCGAAGATGAATTGCATAGCTTGTGAGCATAGAATCCTGAAATTGCCTTTCGGGAGAATGCGTTGCTGCGTCACCCTCTCGCCCTTTCAGTGCGCCGTGCGCTCCTTCCGGGCGCTGTGCTGCTTTGTGGCACGCCGGCGCTGGCCGCCGATTTCGCCTACGAGGTGCGGCCCGGCGACAACCCCTGGAATCTGACCCAGCGCTACCTGAAGGACATTTCCTACTGGCCGCGCATCCAGCAGTACAACCGGATCAGCGAACCGCGCCGGATGGTGCCGGGCAGCCGGCTGCTGATTCCCGAACAGTGGCTGCGCCTGCAGACGCGCGAGGTGCGCATCGATGCGGTGCGCGGCGACGTGACCATTGCCGTTGCCGACGGCTCCTCCCGCCCTGCTCAGGCCGGCGACAAGCTGGAGCCGGGTTCGCGGCTGGTGACCGGCGAGGCGGGCAGCGCGGCGCTGGCCTTTGCCGACGGCAGCCGCGTCCAGCTGCGTCCGCGCAGCGAACTGGGCGTGCAGCAGTCGGCCGATTTCGCCGCCGGCGCGGGTTCCTGGGTCCGGCTTGAACTGCTGCGCGGCTCGGTCGACAGCCTGGTGGCGCCGCGCAGCGGGCCGGCCGGCCGCTTCGAGATCCAGACGCCGGCCGCGGTGGCGGCGGTGCGCGGCACGCAGTTCCGCGTCCATGCCGACGAACGCAGCGCGCGCAGCGAAGTGCTCGAAGGCCGCGTCTCGTTCGGCAATGAGGCGGGCAGTCAGGCGCTCGACGCAGGGCAGGGTGCGTCGGCGCAGGCCGGCCAGGCGGTGACGCCGCCGCGCGCCCTGTTGCCGGCGCCGGTGGCGCAGCCGCTGTTCGCCGACCGCCTGCCGGTCAATCTGCCGTTCCCGTCGCTCGAAGGCGCTGGCGCCTACCGGGTGCAGGTGACGGCCGACGGCCGTTTCGACACCGTGATGTCAGACCGTACCGGCGACCGTCCGGCGGTCGTCGTCGCCGATCTGCCGGATGGCGACTACCGCGTGCGCGTGCGCGGCATCGACGCCGACGGCTTTGAGGGACGCGATGGCGAATGGGCGCTCACCGTGGATGCACGGCCGGAGCCACCGGTGCTGGTCGAACCGGCACCGGAGGCGCGCGTCAGCGACGAACGGCCGCAGTTGCGCTGGAGTCGTGCCCGCCCGGATGAAAGCTGGCGCCTGCAGATCGCCGACAATCCGAAGTTCGACGTGCCGCGCGTCGATCGCAGCGATCTGAGCGAACCGGCCTTCCGCCCGGACGACGCGCTGCCGCCCGGCATCTATCACTGGCGCATCGCCAGCCGCAATCCGGACGAGGGTGTCGGTCCGTTCAGCGACGCGCAGACCTTCCGCCGCCCACCGCCGGGCCCGGCGATGGAGCCGCCGCAGGCCGGGCCGGAGGGCCTGGCCCTGCGCTGGCGCGATGCAGGCGAGGGCATGCGTTACCAGATCCAGATCGCTCGCAGCGAGGACTTCGCCGCGCCCGCCGTCGATGCGCAGACCGACAGCCCGTCCTGGCTGCTGCGCGACGCACAGCCGGGCACCTGGTACCTGCGCGTGCGTAGCCTTGCAGCGGATGGGTTCGAGGGCGACTGGGCACCGACACAGGCGATCACGGTGCCGGAGCCCGAGCCGGCTTTCCGTGTCTGGTGGCTGCTGCCTTTGCTGCTGCTGATCTGAGCGCGCCGACCATGACCGGGCCCTTCGTCGTTTTGACACCTTTGACGGACGCCCGGGCATGAGCACCGGACAACGTCTTCTCAACGCGCTGGGCGACCGCTATCGGCTGCCCTGGCTGTTTGCGCTGCTGGTGATCGCTGCGCTGTACGTGAAGACGCCGATGTCGGTGGCCCGGCTCGACCTGTTGTTGCACGACCTGTTGAGCGTCGAATTGCTGGCCGGCCCGCCGAGCGGCGGCAGCGTCGATACCCAGGCGCCGCTGGTGATCGCCATCGACGACGCCAGTCTGGCGGCGCGCGGTCCCTGGCCCTGGCCGCGCGAACGCCATGCCGATCTGGTGGACCGGCTGTCGAGCGCCGGTGTGTCCGGCATCGGCTACGCGGTCATGTTCGCCGAGCCGTCTGCCGATGATCGGGGCGATGCGGCGCTGATCGACGCGGTGAGGCGTGCCGGCAATGTCGTGTTGCCGGTGGCGCCAGTGGCGTCGGCCGGTGGCGGTGTCGGCACGCTGCAGCCCTGGCCGGCGCTGGCCGATGCGGCGGCACGGCTGGCGCACGTCGATGTCGAGGTCGATGCCGATGCGCTGTCGCGCCGGGTGTTTCTGGAAGCGGGTGCCGGCAGTCCGCAATGGCCGGCGCTGGCCTGGGCGCTGATCGACGTGTCGCGCAAGTCGCGTCCGCTGTCCGGCATAGGCGGTCGGCGCGGAGCGGCGGAACCGGCGGCGGGTTCGTGGGTGCGCGATCACGAGGTCATCGTGCTGCCTGGCGGCGGCTGGCCGGTCGCTCACCTGTCGGCCAACGACGTGCTGGCCGGCGCGGTGTCGCCCAATCTGCTGCGCGGGCGCAGCGTGCTGGTCGGCGTCACCTACACCGGCTCGGGCAACGCGCTGGCCACGCCGGCCTCGGCCTTGGCGGCGCCGATGCCGGCCGTCGATTTTCATGCGCGCGCTTACTCGGCGCTGCGCAACGACCGCTATTCCACCCAACTCGCACCGGTGTGGAGCCTGCCGGCGGCGCTGTGCGTGCTCGCCGCGCTGTGGCTGCGCCGCCCGCATGCACGGCTGCGCGACATGGTGCTGGTGGCCGGCGCGCTGACCGTGCCATTGCTCATCAGCGTCGTGCTGCTCGCGCTTGCACGGCTGTGGCTGGCGCCAGCCGCGGTGATGATCGGCCTGTCGGCCGGCGCGCTGATGTGGGTGTCGATCCGCACCGTCGATCTGGCGCAGCGCCTGAAGCAGGCTAACGCGCGGGCGCACGCCACGCTGTACGCGATTTCCGATGCCGTGCTGCAGTTCGACAGCGCGTTGCGGCTGCGCTATCTGAATCGCAAGGCGGAGGAGTTGTGCGCCTGTCGGCTGGCCGAGGTGCGCGATCGGGGCCTAGAGGGGCTGCCTGCCATCGAGGGCGCGCTGCGCGAGCTGCTGCAGGATTTGCTCTGCCGCTGCCGTGATGAGGCACGAGCGCAGATGATGCCGGGCCACGTGCTGATGCCTGCTGGCCGGTTTGGTCCGGCGCGCGCCTTGCGCCCCAGCGCCAGTCCGCTGTTCGGCATGACGGGGCGGGTCGATGGCGTCGTGCTGGTGCTCAATGACGTCAGCGATACCGTCGCGGCGGCCGACAAGCTGGCGCATCAGGCCACACACGACGCGCTGACCGGCCTGCCCAACCGCGTGCTGCTGCGCGACCGCCTGCGACAGGCGCTGGCGCAGCGCGACGCCGGCATGGTCGCCGTGCTGTTCGTCGATCTCGACCGTTTCAAGCGGATCAACGACAGCCTTGGCCACCAGCAGGGCGACAAGGTGCTCACCACGCTGGCCAGCCGCCTGCGCACCGTCTGCCGGGTCGGCGACACGGTGGCGCGCTGGGGCGGCGACGAATTCATGATCATCCTGCAGGGCCTGGCCGACCGCGACGCGGTGGCGCGTGTTGCCGCCAAGGTGATGCAGGCGGTCGGTCAGATCATCACGCTGGACGACGTCGATTTCCGCTTCTCCTGCAGCATCGGCATCGCCATCGCGCACGAGGACAGCGACGACGCCGACGTGCTGTTCGCGATGGCCGATACCGCGATGTACCGCAGCAAGTCGCAGTCCGGTGCGGCCATCCACTTCTACGCGCACGACATGAGCGCCGGCACGCGCGACTGGATCGAGCTGGAATCAGACCTGCGCCATGGCCTCGACGAGGGGCGCTTCGAAGTGCACTACCAGCCGCAGTACGAGCTGGCGACCGGCAAGCTGGCGGCCTTCGAGGCGCTGCTGCGCTTCCGTCGCCGCGACGGACAGCTGCTGTCGCCCGGCGACTTCATCGCGGTCGCCGAGGAGTCGGGCCTGATCGAGGGCATCGGCGAGTGGGTTCTGCTGCAGGTGACGCAGCAGATTGCCGACTGGTCAAAGCAGGGGCTGGCGGTGGTGCCGGTGGCGGTCAATGTGTCGGCACGCCAGTGCCTCGGGCGCTCGCTGGTCCGGCGGGTCGAGAATGCGCTGCGCCAGTCACGCATCGCGCCGTCGCTGCTGCGGCTTGAACTGACCGAAAGCACCGCGATGGGTGACGTCGACCACGTCGCCACGCTGCTGGCCGACATCCGTGCGCTGGGCGTGCACCTGTCGGTGGACGACTTCGGTACCGGCTATTCGTCGCTGTCCTACCTGAAGCGCTTCCCGATCGACGAACTGAAGGTGGACCGCTCCTTCGTGCGCGATCTGGTGGGCGATGCCGACGACGCGGCCATCGTGCGCGCGACCATCGCGCTGGCGCATGGGCTGGGCATGCGTGTGGTGGCCGAAGGCGTCGAGAACGTCGAACAGCTCAACATGCTGGCCGCCCAGCAGTGCGACCTGGTGCAGGGCTACCTGTTCTCGCAGCCTGTACCGGCCGACACGGTGGTCAGCGAAGGGCTGCTCGGTGCGCCCGAGGAGCAGGGACGCACGCTGCGGCTGATCCGCTCCTGAGGCGCGGATCAGCCGGGGCGGCATCAGGCCGACGGCTTCTTGCTGCGCGAGGCCGCCGGTTTGGCAGCGCTTTTTGCTGCGGGTTTGGCGGCCGTTTTTGCAGCGGGTTTTGCCGCCGGTTTCGCCGCGGCCTTCGGTGCCGCCGCCTTCGGGGCGCTTGCCGGCTTGGCGGCCGGAGCCGCCGCGGCTGCCGCCGCTGCGGCCGCAGCCGGTGCCTTGGCGGCCTGGCTGGCGGCCGTGCCGAACTGCTGGAAGGCGGTGCGCGCGACAGTGCTGATCTGTTCGAAGGCCTGACGTGCCTTGTCCATCGCGTCCTGCATGGTGCCCATCGACTGCTGGCTGCTGATCGGCATGCCGGCCAGCATCTTGCGCAGGCTGTCCATCAGGTCGGAACCGCCGCTGTTCAGCTGTTCCCCGACCAGGCGGCCGAATTCGGCCTGGGTTTCCGCGGTGATCTCGGCAATCTGGCGCGCACAGCCGAGCATTTTCTCGGTGGTGTTGCGCGCAAGCCGGGCGCGCAGCTCGACCTGTGCCGCCGGCTCGCGCGTTTCCGTCACGGCGCGGGCGTTGTTGACGCTTTCCTCGAACAGAGCGCGGGCGGTATCCACCTGCAGTTGCATGATGCGCTGCGAGTTGTCCATCGACAGCTGTGCCAGACGCATGGCCGCCTCGATGTTCTTCTTCTGCAGTTCCGACATCTGTTCAGTTTTGTTCATCGCGAGACTCCTCGGTGGGGGAAACAGGATTGTGCCGCCAGAGACCGGACAGTGCCATGACACGGTCGGCAAAGATGGCAGGGTGCATGGTGCGCAGCGCCGGTGACAGGCGGGGCGTGAAGTCCATGTGGGCGAGCACGTCGCGCGCCGGGTCGATGCCGGGCGCGACCTCGATCAGTTCGATGCCGTCGTCGGCCAGCCTGAACACGGCGCGCTCGGTCACGTAGAGCACCTGCTGCCCGCGGCGCCGCGCTTCGCGACCGCTGAAGGTGCGGTGCTCGACCGTCTGCACGAACTTGCGGCTGTTGCCTTCGGCATGGATGACCAGGGCGCCCTCGCGTACCGCGATGTCGGCGGCGCCCGCGGTGAAGCTGCCGACGAACACCAGCCGGCGCGCGTTCTGCGAAATGTTGATGAAGCCGCCGGCGCCGGCCAGCCGGTGGCCGAAGCGCGACACGTTCACATTGCCTTCGGCGTCGGTCTGCGCCATGCCGAGGAAGGCGACATCCAGCCCGCCGCCGTCGTAGAAGTCGAACTGGTAGGGCTGGTCGATCACCGCCTGGGTGTTCACCGCCGCGCCGAAGTCGAGGCCGCCGGCCGGTATGCCGCCGATGACGCCCGGCTCGGCAGTCAGCGTGACGGCGTCGATCAGGCCTTCTTCGGCCACCACCGAGGCGACGCCTTCCGGCATGCCGATGCCCAGATTGACCACATTGCCCGGCTGCAGCTCGAAGGCGGCGCGGCGGGCGATCACCTTGCGCACATCCAGCGCCATCGCCGGCAGCGCGTCGGCCGCCAGTCGCGCCTCGCCGGAATAGGCTGGGTTGTAGGCGGTGGCGAAGGTCTGGTGGTGGTGTTCAGTCGGCGACACGACGACGCAGTCGACCAGCACGCCCGGCACCTTGACCTGGCGCGGGTTCAGTTCGCCGCGCCCGACGGTGCGCTCGACCTGCACGATGACCAGGCCGCCGCTGTTGTGCGCCGCCATCGCCACGGCCAGCGCTTCCTGCGTCAGCGCCTCGCGTTCCATCGTCACGTTGCCGTCCGGGTCGGCGGTGGTGCCGCGCACGAGCGCGACGTCGATCGGGAACGCCTTGTAGTAGAGGAAGTCCTCGCCGTCGATCTGCATGCGCCGCACCAGATCGGTGGTGGTGGCCGCATTGATCTTGCCGCCGCCGTGCAGCGGATCGACGAAGGTGTCCAGCCCGACTCGCGTAAGCTGGCCCGGCCGGTGCGCGGCGATGTCGCGGAACAGCTGGGAAATGACGCCCTGCGGTAGGTTCCAGGCTTCGATCTGATTGCTCACCGCCAGCGCCTGCAGCCGCGGCACCAGACCCCAGTGGCCGCCGATCACGCGCTTCACCAGCCCGGCGTGACCGAAGTGGTTGAGACCGCGATGCTTGCCGTCGCCCTGGCCGGCGGCGTAGACCAGGGTGAGGTCGCGCGGCGCACCGCTGTCGAGGAAGCGCTGTTCGACGGCGATGGCGAGGTGTTCGGCGAAGCCGATGCCGACGAAGCCGGTGGTGGCCAGCGTGGCGCCGTCCGGGATGCGCGCCACGGCCTCGGCTGCGCTCATGATCTTGCTGCGGGTGTGCGGCATGTGGGACGACTCGGGCATCGGAAGCTTGTGGCGTGCGATGACGTCACTTTACCGGACGTCGACGCCGTATTTGACCCGCATCAAGCGTTTGCCGGTTGAAAAGCGGATCGTTCGCCCCAGATAGCGTCCAGACAAAGTTCACGGAGGCGTTCATGCGTTTCGACAAGCTCACCACCAAGTTCCAGCAGGCGCTGGCCGATGCCCAGAGTCTGGCGGTCGGCCGCGACCATCAGTACATCGAGCCCGCTCACCTGATGCTGGCGCTGCTCAACCAGGACGACGGCGCCACTGCGTCGCTGTTGCAACGCGCCGGCGTCAATGTCGCGCCGCTGAAGAAGGCGGTCGAGGACGCGCTGTCGCGCATCGCCACCGTCGAGGGCCACGGCGGCGAGGTGCAGATCGGCCGCGATCTGACCAATTTGCTCAATGTCGCCGACCGCGAGGCGCAGAAGCGCGGCGACCAGTTCATCGCTTCCGAAATGTTCCTGCTCGCCGCCACCGCCGACAAGGGCGATCTGGGCCGCCTGCTGAAGCAGGCTGGGCTGGAGCGCGCCGCGCTGGAAAAGGCGGTCGAACAGGTGCGCGGCGGCTCGTCGGTCGGTTCGGCCGAAGCCGAAGGCTCGCGCGAGGCGCTGAAGAAGTACTGCATAGACCTGACCGAGCGCGCCGCCGCCGGCAAGCTCGACCCGGTGATCGGCCGCGACGACGAAATCCGCCGCGCCATCCAGATCCTCCAGCGGCGCACCAAGAACAATCCGGTGCTGATCGGCGAGCCGGGCGTGGGCAAGACCGCTATCGTCGAGGGGCTGGCGCAGCGCATCGTCAATGAAGAGGTCCCGGAAACGCTGAAGGGCAAGCGCGTGCTGGTGCTGGACATGGCCGGCCTGCTGGCCGGCGCCAAGTACCGCGGCGAATTCGAGGAGCGCCTGAAGAGCGTGCTCAACGAAGTGGCCAAGGACGAAGGCCGCATCATCCTGTTCATCGACGAAATCCACACCATGGTGGGCGCCGGCAAGGCCGAGGGCGCGATCGATGCCGGCAACATGCTGAAGCCGGCGCTGGCGCGCGGCGAACTGCACTGCATCGGCGCCACCACGCTGGACGAGTACCGCAAGTACATCGAGAAGGACGCCGCGCTGGAGCGCCGCTTCCAGAAGGTGCTGGTGGACGAGCCGACGGTGGAGGCGACCATCGCCATCCTGCGCGGCCTGCAGGAGAAGTACGAACTGCACCACGGCGTCGACATCACCGACCCGGCCATCGTCGCCGCGGCCGAGTTGAGCCACCGCTACATCACTGACCGCTTCCTGCCGGACAAGGCGATCGACCTGATCGACGAGGCCGCTGCGCGCATCAAGATGGAGATCGATTCCAAGCCGGAGTCGATGGACAGGCTCGAACGCCGCATGATCCAGCTGAAGATCGAGCGCGAGGCGGTGAAGAAGGAGAAGGACGAGGCGTCCATCCGCCGGCTCGGCCTGATCGAGGACGAACTGGTCAAGCTGCAGCGCGAATTCAACGACCTTGAAGAGATCTGGAAGGCCGAAAAGGCCCAGGTCATGGGCAGCGCCCACATCAAGGAAGAGATCGAGAAGGTGCGCGTGCAGATGGCCGACCTGCAGCGCAAGGGCCAGTTCGACAAGCTGGCCGAACTGCAGTACGGCACGCTGCCGCAGCTCGAGGCGCAACTGAAGCAGGCCGAGAAGGGGGGCGAAGCCAAGCTGCCCAACAAGCTGCTGCGCACCGAAGTCGGCGCCGAGGAAATCGCCGAGGTGGTGTCACGCGCGACCGGCATTCCGGTCAGCAAGATGATGCAGGGCGAGCGCGAAAAGCTGCTGAAGATGGAAGACCGTCTGCACCAGCGCGTGATCGGTCAGGACGAGGCGGTACGCCTCGTGTCGGACGCGATCCGCCGTTCGCGCGCAGGCCTCAGCGATGAGAACCGCCCGTATGGCAGCTTCCTCTTCCTCGGCCCGACCGGCGTCGGCAAGACCGAACTGTGCAAGACGCTGGCCGAATTCCTGTTCGATTCGGAAGACCACCTGATCCGCATCGACATGAGCGAGTTCATGGAGAAGCATTCGGTGAGCCGGCTGATCGGCGCGCCGCCGGGCTATGTCGGCTACGACGAGGGCGGTTATCTGACCGAGGCGGTGCGGCGCAAGCCCTACAGCGTCATCCTGTTCGACGAGGTCGAGAAGGCGCATCCGGACGTGTTCAACGTGCTGCTGCAGGTACTGGACGACGGTCGCATGACCGACGGTCAGGGCCGCACGGTGGATTTCAAGAACACGGTCATCGTGATGACCAGCAACCTCGGCAGCCAGATGATCCAGCAGATGGCGGGCTCCGATTACGGCGTGGTGAAGCTGGCGGTGATGAGCGAGGTGAAAACCTTCTTCCGGCCGGAATTCATCAACCGGATCGACGAGGTGGTGGTGTTCCACGCGCTGGACGAACGCAATATCCAGAGCATTGCGAAGATACAGCTCGCCTACCTGGAAAAGCGCCTGGCCAAGCTGGACATGGGCCTGCAGGTGTCGGACGCGGCGCTGGCCGAGATCGGCAAGGCCGGCTTCGACCCGGTGTTCGGTGCGCGGCCGCTGAAGCGCGCGATCCAGGAGCACATCGAGAACCCGCTGTCGAAGAAGATCCTCGATGGCAGCTTCGGGCCGAAGGACGTGATCGTGGTCGATGCCGACGCGGCAGGTCACTTCAGCTTCCACAAACCGAGCTGATTCTTACGTTGTTCGGGACGGGGGCAGGTCGCAAGGCCTGCCCCCGTCTGCGTTCACGCCCTCAGTTTCAGTATCCGCAGCGCACCACTGGCCACCAGCAGCGCGATCGCCGTACCGATGAACAGATCCGGCCAGCGGGTGCCGGTGGCCGCGACCAGTCCGCCGGCAATGATGACGCCCGCGTTGGCCAGCACGTCGTTGGTCGAGAAGATCCAGCTTGCCTTCATGTGCGCGCCGCCATCGCGGTGACGCGCCATCAGCAGCAGGCATGCGACGTTGGCGGCCAGCGCCAGCAGTGCGGCGCCGCTCATCCACAGCGGCTCCGGTTCGCTGCCGGATACGGCGCGCCGCACCACCTCCGCCAGTGCGCCGCCGGCCAGCAGCAGCTGCAGCCAGCCGGACAGATGGGCCACGCGCAGCTTGCCCGCCGCGCTGCGCCCGACCGCGTACAGGCTCAGGCCGTAGACTGACGCGTCGGCAAGCATGTCCAGCGCGTCGGCGATCAGGCCGGTCGATTGTGCCCACAGACCGCTTGCCAGCTCGAACACGAACATGGCCGCGTTGATCGCCAGCAGCGTGCGCAGCACCCCGGCTTCGCTGCGGTTGGTGGCCGGTTCCGGCCGTGCGCCGGCCGCGTCCGTGCCGAGCAGTTCGGCGCCAAAGCCCAGCGCCGCGAGTTTGGCCTGCAGCGGCGCCAGCGGGCCTTCGTGGTGCAGTGTCACGGTGCGCGCGGCGAGGTCGATGCCGATGTGGCGCAGTCCGTCGGCGCCATCGAGTGCCATGCGGATCAGACGCTCTTCCGACGGGCAGTCCATGCCCGGTACGCGGAAGGTGCTTCGTTGCCCGCCCGCTGCGGCGTCGTCGGCAGGGCGCGGCGACGGCGCGGCGGCGCAATGTCCGCTGCAGGCGCAGCCGCTGGAGCTGTCTGCTGAGGTATTCAAGGTATGCCCGTTCAAGTGCGGGATAATCCCGCTTTGTTTTTCATCGTCGCACCCAATGTCCCCTGACGACCCGGCCCGCGTCAATACGCCGGCGCCCGCCATGCCCCGCCTGCTGCTCGCGCCGATGGAAGGTCTGCTCGACGCGCGCCTGCGTGCCGTGGTGACGCGGGCGGCGCACTACGACTGGTGCGTGACCGAATTCGTGCGCGTGACCGACAGCGTGCTGCCGCCGCGCAGTTACCAGCGCGTGGCACCAGAACTGAAAGCCGGCTCGCGCACCGCCAGCGGTGTGCCGGTGCGCGTGCAGTTGCTCGGCTCGGATCCGGCGCGGCTGGCCGACAACGCTGACCAGCTGGCACGGCTGAATCCGGCCGGCATCGACCTCAACTTCGGTTGTCCGGCGCCGACCGTGAATCGCCACCGCGGCGGTGCGGTGCTGCTGGACGAGCCGGAACTGCTGCACGACATCGTCAGCGCGGTCGGCCGCGCGGTGGTCGGGCGCGTGCCCTTCACCGCGAAGATGCGCCTGGGCGTGCGCGACACCTCGCGCGCGATCGAGGCGGCGCAGGCACTGGCCGAGGGCGGCGCGGAAATGATCGTCGTGCACGCGCGCACCAAGCTCGACGGCTACCGGCCGCCGGCGCACTGGCCGTGGATCGCCCGCATCGCCGAGGCGGTGCGCGTGCCGGTGGTCGCCAACGGCGAAATCTGGTCGGTGGATGACTACCTGCGCTGCCGCAGCGAAAGCGGGCTGGCCGACGTGATGATGGGGCGCGGCGCGGTGGCCGATCCGCTGCTGGTCGAGCGCATCCGTGCCCGGCTGCGCGGCGATGAAGCCATCGACCCGGCGCTGGACTGGCCGCGTATCGCACCGCTGCTCGGAGATTACTGGCAGCGCGTGCTGGGCCATGTCGAGGCGCGCCACGCGGCGGGGCGGCTCAAGCAGTGGTTGAACCTGCTGCGCCGCGTCTACCCGCAGGCCGAACTGCTGTACCAGGCGATGCGCCCGGTACGCGACAACGTGCGCATCGGCGAACTGCTGGCGGCGGTGCTGCCGCTTCAGGCCGGCACGTCGTCCGCCGGCGTGAGCGCCTCCTCCGATGGCGGGGCCGCCGCGGCGGCCTGAACCCGCGTCAGATACTCCGACAGCACCCGCTGTTCGATACGCAGCCGCTCCTCGACCCGGCACGGAAACGCCGCCACCAGCTGCGCGCCCTTGTCGCTCGCCAGATCGATGAACACGCGCGGGCGCGCCGAGGGCAGGCGGCTCCAGTGCGCCGCCTCGAGGTCGAGCAGGCCGCGTTCGGCTTCATCGATCCACGGGGCGCACACCTCCAGCGCCGCCGCTTCGAGCAGCGCGCGCCTGTCCAGGCAGGCGACCGGGTCGCCGACGAATACGCGCAGCGTGGTCAGCATGAAGTGTTCGTGCGGTGTGACCCGCAGCGTGCTGGTGATGACGGCACTGTGCTGCAGCAGCACGCGGCTGCCGTTGATCAGGTCGGCGTCGCCGCTGGCGTCGAGCAGCGTGCTGAGGAAGCGGATGTCGGCCACCCGCCCGCGCACGCTGCCCACTTCGATGAAGTCGCCCACTTGGTAGGTGCGCGTCAGGAACAGCACGGTGCCGCCCATCGCTGAAATCAGGATGTCCTTGGACACGATGAGCGAAGCACCCGCTACGGCCGCCAGCGGCAGCGAGGACTGGTCGCCACCCAGCGTCCAAGTCAACCCGAGCAGCGCCAGGCAGATCAGCAGCGCGATATTGCGTATGGTCACCCAGGCCTGCTTGCGCTGCGACGGGTCTTCGAAGCGCGCGGCGGCCACGCGGCGGGCGGTGCGGGTGATCAGCACGGCCAGCGCGACGATGACCAGCGATACCAGCAGTTTGGTGAGCAGCGAGGGGTCGTACATCAATAGCATATCCGGACGGGCAGGGCCGCCATTATCGCCGCCGGCGTGGCAGGCGCTCAGTGCGATCGCATCACGTGGTCGACCATGTTGACGATGGTGCGCATCTGCGGCGCTTCCCGCGTTGCGTAGCCGTAGAGGTCGCCCGGCGTGGTGTAGCCCCACCAGTCCCAGCAGCCCATCGGGTTGCCGACGCTGTCCCACAGCCCGCGCTCGAACGGTTCGATCGCGCCGACACGCGGGAACAGCAGCACCAGCTTCAACGGACCGGCCCAGCGGACGTAACCGGCGCCGTCAGTGAAGGCGCGGTAGGCGGTGTCACTCATGCCTTGCTTGCAGCCGTGCAATGCGACGTGGATCTGGCAGCTTTCGCTGCCGCAGCGCTGGGGCACATAGACGCGTGCTTCCTCTGCGAGGCCCAGCGCGCGACGCCGGGTCTGCGCATCGCCCGGGCCGGCCGGTACGAAGTCGGCCTGCTTGAGCACGTACCAGCGGCCGTTGCCCGCACTCGGCCGCGCGTCTGGCCGACGGCGCAGATGACGCAGCAGTTCGCCGGCAGCATCGAAGTCGCAGCCGCTGACGTAGTCCTCGTCGCGGGCGTCGCAACTGCCCTGGGCCGGGTCGCTGGTCGGCATGGTGTGCGGCGTCGAGCGCGGCTCGCCCCGTTTTGGCGCGGCATCGAAGGCGCGGAAGTAGGTGTGCTGGGCGGCTGACGCCTTGGCGCCGACGACGCGATCGTCCTGCCCGCGGTACTCCCATATCTGCTGCGAGGCGATGCCGTCGACCGGGTCGATCCGCCGCTGTCGCGCCAGCTTGCGCGTATCGCTCACCAGATCATCCACGTCGATGTCGCGTTCGCCGGAACTGAAAAGCGACAGCCCGAACAGGGGACCGAACAGTTCGCGCAGGCGGTCGCGGCCGAGCACCAGACAGTCGTTGGTGGCCCGCGTCACGAAGCCTTGCGCGCACAGATAGGGCGGCCCCGACACGATGCCGATGCCGCGTACCCGCGACGAATGCGCCACGCCCAGCTGGACCGCCATGGCGGCGCCGGAGGACAGGCCGGACACGGTGAAGTCCGTACGTTCGATCCGGTCGAGCACCGGCGGCGCCTCGGCCATCGCGGTGCGGATGGGAAATGCGGCAAGGAGCAAGGCGACGAAAACGGCGTGGAGAGGACCGTGCAGGCGCATGAGGGTCGTCCGGGAATGTCGATGACGATTCAGTATGCGCACACGCATGCTGCAACGCAACAGCGCGGCCGCGGCTGCAGAACGAAGTCAGGACGAACGGTAACGGCGATACTGTCCGCGGCCGGCGCGCTTGGCGTCGTACATCGCCTCGTCGGCACAGTCCATCAGGGCAGCCGAGTTGTCGGCGTCGTCCGGATAGAGCGCGATGCCGATACTGGCACCGATGTGCAGCGTGTGGCCGCTCACCTCGAAGGCGCTGCCGAGCGTACCGACGATACGTGCCGCAAGCTGGGCGCAGGGCTGCGGCTCGTTGTCCAGCAGCGGCATCAGCACGACGAATTCGTCGCCGCCCAGTCGCGCAACGGTGTCCTCGCCGCGCAATTCGCGCTGCAGCCGATCGGCCACCTCCTTCAGCAACAGATCGCCGACGGCGTGCCCGTGTTCGTCGTTAACCTCCTTGAAGCGATCGAGATCGACGAACAGGAGACCGACGCGCGCCATGCGCCGCTGCGCCTGCTTGAGCGCCTGCGCCAGACGTTCGAGCAGCAGCGCGCGGTTGGGCAGGCCGGTCAGCGCGTCATGACTGGCACGACGCATCAATGCTTCGTCGGCCAGGCGTTTCTCGGTGACATCGACGAAGAAGCCGGCCAGACAGCGGCGATCATCGATATCGATCAGGTTGTGCGTGATGTCGGCGTGAAAGAGCACCCCGTCCTTGCGGCGCATCAGCGCACCTTCGAGGCGGCCGCTCTCGATGCCGGCGCAGCGCGCGAACTGCTCCACGTTGGCGGGATACAGTTCCGGAGGCTGCAGATCCCGCCATTCAAGCGTGCGCATCTCGTCTCTTGAGTAGCCCAGCATGGCACACAGCGCGGGATTGGCGTCGACACAGCGACGGGTCGCCACGTCGACGATCAGGATGCCTTCGGCCGACGTGGCGAACAGGATTTCCGAGCGACGCAGCGACTCGCGGAGCCGGCGTGCCGCCTCGGCGGCACGCAGCACGAAACGGATGCGATGCGGCAACAGGGTCCAGCTGATCGGTTTGGTCAGGAAGTCGCTCGCGCCGACGGCAAAGGCACGTTGCACGGATGCGGCATCGTCGCTCGCCGTCATGATGATGATGGGGCAGGTATCTTCCCCGCCCAGTTCACGCATGCGGGCGCAGGTTTCGTAGCCGTCGGCACCCGGCATATGCACGTCCAGCAGCGCCAGATCGGGCGGCGCCTCGCGGAATGCCTCGATCGCGGCGAGGCCGTCTGCCACGGCGTGCATCCTCATGCCGCGTGTGGACAGCACCTTGTTCACCATCAGCGGGATGATGGGATCGTCGTCGGCGACAAGGATGATCGGCGACTCGTCGTCCGTCCTTTCGAGGTCAATGTCGGGGTTGTGTTGCTCGCCGTGCATTCCGGGCGCTCTCCGCATATCTGTTCCAGGGTCTGGAAGAAGCCCGCACGCTGACCGGGCTGCACGCGCGTGCGGCGCGCCAGCGGCTGGCTTCATCGCCGCCGGCATAATCCGCTCCAGGGTGGATATTCGGCCGGAAGACCGGACGGCGCAACCGTGCGAGCGCTCCGGATGATGCGAAGTGCACATACGAAGGGGTTCCGGGTGGCTGTCCCGGACGGGTACCGCGAGCAAGGGCGCCCGACGCCGGTCGCGGAGACGAACTCCGTCACCGCGTCCCGATCACGGTGCGATCAGGCAAGAAAAAGGGCCCGGAACGAGGTCCGAGCCCTGATATGGTGGTGGAGGCGGCGGGAATCGAACCCGCGTCCGCAAGCCCTACACAGACAGTTCTACATACTTAGCCTGGCCATTTGATCTAGCCCGTCACCCGCCGACCCGGCAGGCTGATGAAAGGCGATCCGCTTGATTTTCGTGATGCACCACGCGGCGGAGTGCATCCTTACTTTAGCTGTTAATGGCGCTGCGACCGGTTGCCCGGCCCGACCCGCTAATCAGTCGGTGCAGCGTCCGGCCTTAAGCGGCCAGAGCGTAAGATTCGTCGTTGGCGACTATCTAATTTTCGGTTGGATTTACGAGGTACTCCGACCCTCGGTATGCCCTGCGCTGCTTCGCGACCCACGTCGAGACCAGGTCGCCCCCAGTGAGCGATAGATGGTACCACCTCGATCGATTACAAGAGGGGCAGAAGTTCGAGCGGGTGATGGATGGTGTGGTCGGCGCCCCACTCGCTGTGGTGGCGGGCGCAGCCCAGATAGCCGAAGGCTGCGGTGACCGAGCGCATGCCGGCAGCGCGCGCCGCCTGGATGTCGCGTTCGTCGTCGCCGACGTAGATGCAGTCCCCGACCTCGACGCCCAGTTCGCTCGCTGCCAGGCGCAAACCTGCCGGATCGGGTTTGGGCACCGGCACGCTGTCGCCGCTGACAATGCTCGCGGCACGCTCGTGCAGGCCAAGTTCGCGCATCAGCGGCACGGTGAAGCGAGCAGCCTTGTTGGTCACCACGCCCCAAGGAATGTCGGCCTGTTCGAGCCGGGTCAGTACTTCGCCCATGCCGTCGAACAGCCGGGTATGGACGCAGATCGCCGACGCGTAGAGCGTCAGGAATCGGTCCGCCAGTTCTGTGTAGCCAGCATCTTCCGGCGTCACGCCGAAACCTGCGCCGATCAGGCCGCGGGCACCCGCCGAGGTATGCGGGCGCAGGGTATCGGCAGGAAGCTCGGGCAGACCGCGTTCGATGCGCAGACGGTTGAGTGCGCCGCCGAGATCGGGCGCGGTGTCGGCCAGCGTGCCGTCCAGATCGAACAGCACGCCGCGTGTGCGCGGCTCATTCATCACGTACGCACCGCATCAGGTAATTGACCGCAGTGTCCTTGCCGAGCGAGTAGACCTTGGTGAACGGGTTGTAGCTCATGCCCATCAGTTCAGCTTCGCGCAGTCCGGCGTCGCGCGCGTCGCGCGCCAGTTCCGACGGCTTGATCATCTTTTCGTATTCATGGGTGCCGCGCGGCAGCAGGCGCAGCACGTACTCGGCGCCGATCACCGCGAAGAGCCACGATTTGGGATTGCGGTTCAGCGTCGAGAAGAACACCGTGCCGCCGGGCCGTACCAGTGTCGCGCAGGCGCGCACGATGCTGGCAGGATCGGGCACGTGCTCCAGCATTTCCATGCAGGTCACCACGTCGTACTGAGCGGCGCGCGCCCGGGCATGGTCCTCGGCCGATTCGAGCAGGTACTCGACGCGGTTCCCGCTTTCCAGCAGGTGCAGGCGCGCGACCGACAGCGCCTTCTCGCCGAGGTCGATACCGGTCACGCTGGCGCCGCGCACCGCCATGCTCTCGGCGAGGATGCCGCCACCGCAGCCGACGTCAAGCACGCGCTTGCCGGTCAGGCCGACGCAGCGGTCTATCCAGTCCAGGCGCAATGGATTGATGTCGTGCAGCGGCTTGAACTCGGACTCCGGATCCCACCAGCGGTGGGCGAGCTCCGAAAATTTCTCCAGTTCGAGCGGGTCGGCGTTCTGATGTGTCGTCATGAGCGAAAGGACAGTCTGGCGTGCGCGAGGTTTCACGACCGGGGTAACGATAGTAATGCCGCAATCCGGTTGGCGACGGGCGAAAAAAAGCCCTGCACGAATGCAGGGCTTTTGACGAGATCGGGAACCCGATTACTTCTGGGTACCAATGATCTCGATTTCAACGCGACGATCCGGCTGCAGGCAGTCCACCAGCTTCTTGTTGCTGCGGTGTTCCTTGCCCATCTTCATGCAGCTGTCGCCGGTCACCGGCTGGGCTTCACCCTTGCCTTCGGTGTAGACGCGGTTGGCTTCAACGCCCTTGCTCACCAGGTAGTCCTTGACGGCGGCAGCGCGCTTTTCCGACAGGGTCTGGTTGTACTTGTCCTTGCCGATGCGGTCGGCGTGGCCAACGGCGATGATGACTTCCAGGTCGATCGAGCTCAGCTTGCTGACCGCGTCGTCGATCTTGGACTTGCCTTCCGGACGCAGCGTGGCCTTGTCGAAATCGAACAGGGCGTCAGCCGACAGGGTGACCTTCTGGGCAGCGGGCTTCGGAGCCGGGGCAGGTGCCGGCGCGGGTTCGGCAGCCTTCGGAGCCGGTGCGGCGACAGGAGCGGGCTTCTCGCAGACGTCCTTCGGCAGCAGATCCTTGTCGCAGGCGCAACCGACTTCCGGGATCGAGGCAGCGTAGGCCGGCGTCCAGTAACCGGTTCTCCAGCACAGGCCGTCGGCGCTGCGGGCGACGACGCCACGGGCGTCGATCACGTAGGGAATGTGGGCCTTCATTGCCGGGTCGACCTTGATGTCTTCCATGGCCGACACGTTGGAGGCGAAACCGGCCGTGGCGGCCAGCAGGGCGATGAGCAGCGGTTTTTGCGTCAGTTGTTTGAGCATGATCCCCTCTTATAAAACTTGAAGCGGTTGTCAACCGGCCTGCCCGCCTGTCTTGGACCTGACAGGCAAAACTGGCGGCAAACACACGTAAGACTGTGGTGTTGCCGGGCAGCGATGCATAAAAACAAGGCCGCAAGCCGTTATAGAGCCACCTGATTTTGCCACAGGCGCGCACGTGCCTTCAAATCGTTGTTGTGCAGGTGCAACAAGCTTCCATTCTCCACGCGCGCTTCTCCTGCGACCCATACATCGGTCACGTGTTCCCGGCCAGCAGCATAGACAAGATGCGAAACGGGTGAGTAGCAAGGGCGTGTCGTTGCGTCGTCGAGACTGACTGCGCACAGGTCAGCACTCTTGCCGGGGCGGATGGAACCTGTTTCAGCATCGATGCCCAGCGCGCGGGCGCCGCCTAGTGTTGCCATGTGCAACAGGTGTCCGGCTGCAAGGGCGGCCGCGTCGCCAGAGGTGAGCTTTGCCAGGAGTCCGGCGTGCCGCATCTCCTGGAACATGTCCAGCCGGTTGTTGCTGGCGGCGCCGTCGGTGCCCAGCCCGACATTGACGCCGGCCGCAGCCAGCGCGGCGGTCGGGCTTGCGCCGCTGGCCAGCTTCATGTTCGACGTCGGACAGTGCGCCACGCTGGCGCCTTCGCGGGCGAGCAGGGCGATGTCGTCGTCGGTCAGGTGCACCGAATGAACGGCGATCAGGTTGGGGCCGAGGAGGCCAAGCCGGCGCAGTCGCTCGAGCGGGCGCACGCCATGCTGCGCGATGCCCTGTTCGATCTCGTCAGCGGTTTCGTGGATGTGCATATGGACTGGCAGATCCAGTTGCTCGGCCAGTGTGCGGACGCGTTCGAAAGTGGCGTCTGAAACGGTGTAGGGCGCGTGCGGCGCCAGCGTGAAGTGCAGTAAAGGTTCGTGCTTGAAGTGATCGCGCACGGCCAGCCCTTTGCTGAGGTACTGATCGGCGTCCGCCGCCCAGGCGCTCGGGAATTCGAGTACGACGATGCCCAGCGCCGCGCGCATGCCCGCCTCCAGCGCCGCTTCGGCCGCTGCATCAGGGAAGAAGTACATGTCGCTGAAGGTGGTGACGCCACCGCGGAGCATTTCGGCGCAGGCGAGCAGGGTGCCGTCGCGCACGAAGTCGTGGCTCACGTGCTTCTGTTCGGCCGGCCAGATATGTTCGGTCAGCCAGCGCATCAGTGGCTGGTCATCGGCGTAGCCACGCAGCAGGTTCATCGCGGCGTGAGCGTGCAGGTTGATGAGTCCGGGAATGAGCACATGCTCGCCCAAGGTGTGCAGCGTGCGCGGCCGGTAGCGGCGGCGCGCCTCGTCCGACGGCAGCAGGTCGGCGATACGCCCGTCCTTCACCGCAACGGCGTGATGTTCGAGTACGACGCCGGCCGGCTCGACCGGGATGACCCAGCGGGCTTCGATCAGCAGGTCGATGTCGGTCTGGGCTTCGTGGCTCTGCATGGCAGACGGATTCGGCTCTCTGGATTCAGGTGGCGCAGTGTAGTCCGGCGGCTGCCCGCTGAGGGCCCCGAGGTCGATGCAAGCGCATGTTAAACTTGCGGTTTGGCTGAACAAACCGGCGGTTTCCAACGCGCCGGGTTCATTTCAACAGACAGCCGACGTCCGCCCGATCCCCCGATGACCACATCTTTTGCCAAGGAAACACTGCCCATTTCGCTCGAAGACGAAATGCGGCACTCCTATCTCGATTACGCGATGAGCGTGATCGTCGGCCGCGCGCTGCCCGATGTGCGCGACGGCCTGAAACCTGTGCATCGACGCGTGCTGTTCGCGATGCACGAAGCGAACATCACCCACAGCCGTCCTTACGTGAAGTGCGCGCGCGTGGTCGGTGACGTGATGGGTAAGTATCACCCGCACGGCGATTCGGCGATTTACGACACGCTGGTCCGGATGGCGCAGGACTTCTCGCTGCGCTACACGCTGATCGACGGTCAGGGCAATTTCGGTTCGGTCGACGGCGACAACGCGGCGGCGATGCGTTACACCGAGTGCCGTCTGGACAAGATCGCGGCTGAACTGCTGGCCGACATCGACAAGGAAACGGTCGATTTCGGGCCGAACTACGACGGCAAGGAGCAGGAGCCGCTGGTCCTGCCCAGCCGCATCCCCAATCTGCTGATCAACGGCAGCGCCGGCATCGCGGTCGGCATGGCGACAAACATTCCGCCGCATAACCTCGGCGAGGTGCTCGACGCCTGCCAGCTGCTGCTGAAAGAGCCGGAAACGACGATCGAGCAGTTGATCGACATCGTGCAGGCGCCCGATTTCCCGACCAGTGGCCTGATCTACGGGCTTTCGGGCGTACGCGAGGGCTATCTGACCGGTCGCGGCCGCGTCGTGATGCGCGCACGCACCCATTTCGAGGACATCGACCGCGGCAACCGTCAGGCCATCATCGTCGACGAACTGCCGTATCAGGTGAACAAGAAGACCCTGCTCGAGCGCATCGCCGAGCTGGTGAATGAGAAGAAGGTCGAAGGCATCTCCGACATCCGTGACGAGTCGGACAAGTCCGGCATGCGCGTGGTGATCGAGCTGAAGCGCGGCGAAGTGCCGGAAGTCATCCTGAACAATCTGTACAAGCTGACCCAGCTGCAGGACACCTTCGGCATGAATATGGTGGCGCTGGTCGATGGCCGCCCGCGTCTGCTGAACCTGCGCGACATGCTGGACTGCTTCCTATCGCATCGGCGCGAGGTGATCACCCGCCGCACCGTGTTCGAACTGCGCAAGGCGCGCGAACGTGGCCACGTGCTGGAAGGCCTGGCTGTTGCGCTGTCCAACATCGACGAGATCATCGCGCTGATCAAGGCATCGGCTTCGCGTGCGGAAGCGCAGGTGGCGCTGATGGAGCGTGCCTGGAAGTCGCCGCTGGTCGACGAAATGCTGGCCCGCGCTGGCGCCGAATCCTTCCGTCCGGATGGGCTGGACGCCGCCTTCGGCTCCTTCGCCGACGGCTACCGCATGTCGGACGCGCAGGCCAAGGCCATCCTGGACATGCAGCTGGCCCGCCTGACGGGGCTGGAGCAGGAAAAGATCATGTCGGAGTACAAGGAGGTGATCGAACAGATCATCGACCTGCTCGACATCCTGGCCCGCCCGGAGCGGATCAACTGGATCATTTCCGACGAAATGCGCCAGATCCGCGAACAGTTTGCCGACGGCCGCAAGTCGGAAATCATCGTGCACACGCAGGATC
This sequence comes from Methyloversatilis sp. MC4-4, assembly GCF_049843555.1. Classification (GTDB taxonomy): domain Bacteria; phylum Pseudomonadota; class Gammaproteobacteria; order Burkholderiales; family Rhodocyclaceae; genus Methyloversatilis; species Methyloversatilis discipulorum_B. Next base: position 542,549 of record NZ_JBBHZK010000002.1, on the reverse strand, counting down.
TCGGCATCGAGGACCTGATCGCGCAGCAGGACATGGTGGTCACGCTGTCGCACGGCGGCTACTTCAAGCGACAGCCGCTGGCCGATTACCGCTCGCAGAAGCGCGGTGGGCGCGGCAAGCAGGCGGCGGCGGTGAAGGAAGACGATTTCGTCGACCAGCTCTTCGTCGCCAACACGCACGACTACATCCTGTGTTTCTCGAACCGGGGCCGTGTCTATTGGCTGAAGGTGTACGAGGTGCCGGAGGGCTCGCGCAATTCGCGCGGCAAGCCCATCGTGAACCTGTTCCCCCTGTTCGATGGCGAGAAGATTACCGCGGTGCTTCCGGTCAAGGAGTTCGACGAAGATCACTACATCTTCATGGCCACCGGTCGCGGTACCGTGAAGAAGACGCCGCTGGCCGACTTCGGCAACCCGCGCAAGGCCGGCATCATCGCCGTCGACCTCGACGAGGGCGACGCGCTGATCGGCGTGGCGATCACCGATGGCTCGGACGACATCATGCTGTTCTCCGACGCCGGCAAGGCGGTGCGCTTCGCCGAAGCCGACGTGCGCCCGATGGGCCGTACCGCGCGTGGTGTGCGCGGCATGATGCTGGAGGACGGCCAGAGCGTGATCTGCATGCTGGTGTCGAAGAACGACGAACTGAGTGTGCTGACTGCGACCGAGAACGGTTATGGCAAGCGCACCCGTGTCACCGAATACCCGAAGCACGGCCGCGGCACCAAGGGGGTCATCGCGATCCAGACGAGCGAGCGCAACGGCGGCGTGGTCGGCGCGGTGCTGGTCGAGCCGACCGACGAAATCATGCTGATCTCGACCGGTGGCGTGCTCATCCGCACCAAGGTGGTGGACATCCGCGAAATGGGGCGCTCGACCCAGGGCGTCACGCTGATCAACCTCGATGACGGCACGCTGCTGGCCGGTCTGGAAAAGGTGATCGAGAGCGACAGCGAGCAGGACGCCGAAGCGGATGCCGACATCGATACCGACGCGGACGCCGCAGCCGGCGAGGGCGAGGAATAGGAAGGGCGATGCGTGCGCGCGCATACAACTTCGGCGCCGGTCCGGCCATGATGCCGGACGCGGTGATCGAACGTATCGCGCGCGAATGGCAGAACTTCCGCGGCGAAGGCTATTCGGCGATGGAGCTGGGGCATCGCAGCGAGCACTTTGCCGAGATCCACGCCCGCGCCAAGGCCGACCTGCGCGAACTGCTGGGGGTGCCGGCTTCGCACCACATCCTGTTCCTGCACGGCGGCGCTACACCGCATTTCGCGATGGTGCCGCTGAACCTCGCCCAGCCGGGGCAGAGTGCGGATTACATCCACACCGGCTACTGGTCGGACAAGGCGATCGCCGAGGCAAGTTCGCTGGTGAACGTGCGCATCGCGGCGAGTGCCGCGGCCAGCGAGTTCGACCGCGTGCCCGAGCGCGCCGGCTGGCAGCTCGACCCGGCGGCGGCCTATGTACACATCTGCGCCAACGAAACGATAGGCGGCGTCGAGTTCGCCGACTATCCGGACACCGGAGACGTGCCGCTGGTGGCCGACATGTCGTCCAACATCCTGTCGCAGCCGCTGGACGTCGCGCGTTTCGGCCTGATCTATGCCGGTGCGCAGAAGAACATCGGCCCGGCCGGCCTGGCCATCGTCATCATCCGTGACGACCTGCTTGGCCGCGTGCGCAGCGGCGTGCCGTCGGTGATGAACTACGCGCGGCACGTCGAGTGGGATTCGATGTACAACACACCTGCAGCCTTCGCCATCTGGGTGGCGGGGCTGGTGTTCGAGTATGTGAAAAAGGAGGGCGGCGTCGCCGAGATGGCGCGCCGCAGCGCGGCCAAGGCCCGATGCATCTACGACGTGCTGAACGCCTCCCGGCTGTACACGAACCGTATCCAGCCCGCCTCGCGCTCGCGCATGAACGTGCCCTTCTTCCTGCGCGAGCCGCGACTGGAAACGCGCTTTCTCGACGGTGCGCGCCGGCGCGGCCTGCTGAACCTGAAGGGTCATCGCGCGACCGGCGGCATACGCGCGTCGCTCTACAACGCGATGCCGCTCGACGGCGCGCGCGAGCTGGCTGAATACATGACTGAATTTGAACGCAGACACGGTTGAATGATGGCCTCCGATCCGAGCTCGAACGACGAACTACTGAAACTGCGCGACGCCATCGATGCGATCGATACCCAGGTGCTGCAGCTCATTTCCGAGCGGGCACGCCACGCGCACCGCATCGGCGAAATCAAGCACGGCAACATCTACCGCCCGGAACGAGAGGCGCAGGTGCTGCGCCGGCTGGCAGACGACAATCCGGGCCCGCTGCCGCCGCAGGCGGTGAAGACGGTGTTCCGCGAAATCATGTCGGTCTGTCTGGCGCTGGAACAGCCGCTGACCGTCGCCTTTCTCGGACCGGTCGGCACTTTCTCGGAGAGCGCGGCGCGTCGCCATTTCGGTTCCGCTCCGACCTTCCTGCCGCACGCCACGATCGACGATGTGTTCCGTGCTGTCGAGTCGGGCAACGCGTCCTACGGCGTCGTGCCGGTCGAGAATTCGACCGAGGGCGCGGTCGGTCGCACGCTGGACATGCTGCTCAGCACGACACAGATGGTGTGCGGCGAGGTGATGCTGCGTGTCGAGCAGAACCTGATGACGCGCGATACCTCTCTGAAGGACATCCGCTGCGTCTACTCGCACGCGCAGTCGCTGGCGCAGTGCCACGAGTGGCTGAATCGCAACCTGCCCGGCGTGCCGGTGATCGCGGTGGCCAGCAATGCCGAGGCGGCGATCCGTGCGACGGAGGAAGAACGCGCTGCGGCGATCGCCGGCGAGGCGGCCGCGGCCGCCTACGGCCTGAAGATACTTGCGGCGAACATCGAGGACGATCCGGCCAATACGACGCGCTTCCTGGTGATCGGCGAACACGATGCCGGCCCGTCCGGTCGTGACAAGACCTCGATGATCTTCACCGTGCAGAACAAGTCGGGCGCGGTCGTGCGTCTGCTTCAACCGCTGGCCGAGCAGGGCGTCAGCATGACCAAGCTGCAGTCGCGCCCGGTGCGCGGTTTCGGTAATGGTGGCTGGCAGTACGTCTTCTATGTCGATATCGAAGGTCACCAGAGCGAACCTGCGGTGAGCGAAGCACTCTCACGCATCCGTGCCGAGGCCGGATCGTTGAAGGTGCTCGGTTCCTATCCCGTTTCCGTGAGCAGTTCATGAGCGTCTTCGATCGCGCTTCGGCGCACATCCGTTCGATTTCCCCTTACCAGCCGGGCAAGCCGATTTCGGAACTGGCCCGCGAGATGGGGCTGGACGAAGCGGGCATCGTCAAGCTGGCGTCCAACGAGAATCCGCTGGGCATGAGCGACAAGGCAAGGGCCGCTGCGCTGGCTGCGATCGCCGACGTGCCGCGCTATCCGGACGGCAACGGCTTCGACCTGAAGCAGGCGGTTTCGCGGCATCACGATGTCGCGATGAACCAGATCGTGCTCGGCAACGGCTCGAACGACATTCTCGAAATGGTCGCCCGCGCGCTGCTCGGTCCCGGCAGCAGCGCCGTCTATTCGAAACACGCGTTCGCTGTCTATCCGCTGGCCACGCTGGCAGCGGGGGCCACCGGCATCGAAGTGCCGGCGCTCGACTATGGCTGCGATCTCGACGCGATGCGCGCGGCAATCCGCGACGACACGCGCGTCGTGTTCATCGCCAATCCGAACAATCCGACCGGCACCTTCATCGAGGCTGGCGCGCTGGAACGTTTCGTCGCCGCCGTGCCGCGCGACGTGCTCGTGGTGCTGGACGAGGCCTACAGCGAGTACCTGCCCTCACATCTCGCCTACGACAGCGCGCGCTGGCTTGACCGTTACCCGAACCTGCTGGTGTCGCGCACCTTCTCCAAGGCCTACGGCCTGGCCGGTCTGCGCGTCGGCTACGGCATCGGTCAGCCGGATGTGATCGACCTGCTCAATCGGGTGCGTCAGCCCTTCAACGTCACCAACGTCGGTCTGGCGGCAGCCGTCGCCGCATTGGCGGACCAGGACTTCGTGCGCCGCTCGGCCGAGCTGAACGCGGCCGGCCTGAAGCAGATGGAAACCTTCTTCGACGCGGCCGGCATCGGCTACATCCGCTCCTACGGCAACTTCATCGCTTTCCGCGCCGGTGACGGTGCAGCCGTCAACCGCCGGCTGCTGGAGCAGGGCGTCATCGTGCGGCCGATTGCCGGCTACGCGATGCCCGAGTGGCTGCGGGTGTCGATCGGGCTGGAAACCGAGAACGCGCGCTTCATCGATGCGCTGAAAAAGGCGCTGGCGTGAGTGACGTACTGATCGGACGTCTGGTCGTCGTTGGCGTCGGCCTGATCGGCGGCTCCTTCGCCGCCGCGCTGCGCCGGGCCGGCCAGGTCGGTGAAATCGTCGGTGTTGGCCGCAGCGCGGACAGCAAGCGCGAAGCGCTCGAACTCGGCCTGATCGATCGCGCGGAATCCGACTGGGCCGCTGCGCTCGCGGGCGCCGACCTGGTGCTGCTGGCGATGCCGGTCGGCCAGATGGACGCTGTCATGTCGGCGATCCTGCCTCACCTCCCGGCGCACACGGTGGTCACCGACGCCGGAAGCACCAAGGGCGACGTCGTGGCGGCGGCCCGCCGCTGCTTCGGCGAGCGCGTGGGTCAGTTCGTACCCGGGCATCCGATCGCCGGCGCCGAAAAGAGTGGCCCGCAGGCGGCGCGTGCCGACCTGTACGAGCGGCGCCGCGTCGTGCTGACACCGCTCGCCGAGAATGGCGGCGCGGCCATCGAACTTGTGCGCCAGGCCTGGCTGGCCTGCGGTGCGCTGCTGACGGTCACTACGCCGGAGCACCACGACCGATGGCTGGCGTCGGTCAGCCACCTGCCGCATCTGCTGTCCTTCGCGCTGGTGTCGGAACTGGCTGCACGCCCGAACGCCGAAGAGATCTTCAATCTGGCGGGTGGTGGCTTTCGCGATTTCACGCGCATCGCCGGCAGCCATCCGGAGATGTGGCGCGACATCTTCTTCGCCAACCGCGAGGCGCTGCTGACCGAACTGAGCGCTTACGAAACCGAACTTGCACGCTACCGCGCGCTGATCGAATCCGGCGATGCCGCTGGCCTCGAAGCGTTGATCGGGACCGCGCGAGAAGCACGTACCGCCTGGGCGCAACGCCAGGGCTGAACACAACACGAGGCGCATGGGCGCCGCCCGAACACGATGAAAACCGAATTCCTCGACCTTTCGCCCGCTTCGTCCGCACGCGGCACGCTGCGGCTTCCGGGCTCCAAGAGCATTTCCAACCGCGCGTTGCTGCTGGCCGCGCTGGCCGAGGGCGATACGCTGCTGCACGACCTGCTGTCGTCGGACGATGTCGACCGCATGCTCGATGCACTGCGCACGCTGGCCGTTGACTGGCGCCACGCCGGTGGCGACGACTACGTCATCAGCGGCACCGGTGGGCGCTTCCCGGTCAAGAAGGCAGACCTCTTCCTCGGCAATGCCGGTACCGCCTTCCGTCCGCTCACCGCCGTGCTGGCGCTGATGGGTGGCGAGTACCGCCTGCACGGCGTGCCGCGCATGCACGAGCGGCCGATCGGAGATCTGGTCGACGCGCTGCGCCAGGTCGGCGCGCGCATCGACTACGAGGGCAACGACGGCTTTCCGCCCTTGCGCATCCATCCGGCGCAGATCAATGACGTGCCGGTGGTGCGCGTGCGCGGCGACGTGTCCAGCCAGTTCCTGACCGGCTTGCTGATGGCCTTGCCGCTGACCGGCCGCGCACTGCGCATCGAGGTCGAGGGCGAGCTGATTTCCAAGCCCTACGTCGACATCACGCTGGCGCTGATGCGCCAGTTCGGCGTCAACGCCGAGCGCGAGGGCTGGGCGGCGATCAATCTGCCGGCCGGTGCGCGCTATGTGTCGCCCGGCGAGTGCTTCGTCGAGGGGGACGCGTCATCCGCTTCATATTTCCTGGCCGCAGGCGCCATCGGCGGTGGTCCGGTGCGGGTTGAGGGCGTCGGTCGCGACTCGGTGCAGGGCGATGTCGCCTTCGCGCAGGCGCTCGAACAGCTGGGTGCCGTGGTGGCGATGGGGCCGAACTGGATCGAGGCGCGCGCGCCCGAGGGCGGTCGACTGCGCGCCTTCGACCTTGACCTGAACCATATTCCGGATGCCGCGATGACACTCGCCATTTGCGCGCTGTTCGCCGACGGCCCGAGCCGGCTGCGCAATATCGCCAGCTGGCGGGTCAAGGAAACCGACCGCATTTCCGCGATGGCGATCGAACTGCGCAAGCTCGGCGCCAAGGTGGAGGAGGGCGCCGATTATCTCGCCATCACGCCGCCTGCGACCCTGACGCCGGGTGCTGCCATCGACACCTACGACGATCACCGGATGGCGATGTGCTTCTCGCTCGCCACGCTGGGTGGTGTGCCGGTGCGCATCATGGACCCGGGCTGCGTGGCCAAGACCTTCCCCGACTACTTCAGGCGCTGGTCGGAGGTGGCCGCATGAACGACGTTCCGGTCATCGCAATAGACGGCCCGTCGGCCTCCGGCAAAGGTACGGTCGCCGCGCGCGTGGCGGCGGCTCTGGGCTTTCACCTGCTGGACAGCGGTGCCCTCTACCGCCTCACCGCGGTGGCGGCGATGCGTGCTGGCGTTGCGCTCGACGATGAGCCGGCGCTCGGAAAGCTCGCTGCAGCGCTCGATGTGCGCTTCGCCGACGGCTCGACCTGGCTGGCCGGAGACGAGGTGTCGGACGCCATGCGCAGCGAGGCGGCCTCGGTCGGCGCATCGAAAGTGGCGGTCCATGGTGCGGTGCGTGCGGCGCTGCTTGAGCGCCAGCGCGCCTTCCGCCAGGCGCCGGGGCTGGTCGGCGACGGCCGTGACATGGGCTCGGTGGTGTTCCCGGACGCGCGCCTGAAGGTGTTCCTGACCGCCAGTGTCGAGATTCGCGCCGAACGCCGATATAAGCAGTTGATCGAAAAAGGTGTTTCTGCTAGTCTGGAAAGTCTTTCGCAAGATTTGCGGGAACGGGACGAGCGGGATCGCAACCGGGTACATGCGCCACTGGTGCAATTGCCTGATGCCATTCTGCTCGATACCAGTTCGATGACCGTTGATGCCGCCGTCCAGTTCGTGCTGGATGCGTGGGAAAAAGTGAAAGCGGGCTGAATGGCGTGTTCGCTTCCGGATGGTTCCGGATGCACGTCGGCAGTCCAAGGCGCACGGGGCGAGCAAGTCGCTCCCTGCTGTGTTCATACCTAACCCGTTGCCGCGCAAGCGGCTTTTGCCAATGTCCCAAGTTGCCCAGTCGTCCGACTCCATGGAAAGTTTTGCCGCGCTGTTCGAGGAAAGCCTCACGCGCCAGGAAATGCGCGCCGGTGAAGTCATCACCGCCGAAGTCATGCGCGTGGATCAGAATTTCGTCGTCGTCAATGCCGGCCTGAAGTCGGAAAGCTATATCTCGATCGACGAATTCCGCACCGATCGCGGTGAACTGACGGTCGCCCCCGGCGATTACGTCAGCGTTGCAATCGAAATGCTCGAGGACGGCTACGGTGAAACCCGCCTGTCCCGCGACAAGGCCAAGCGCATCGCCGCATGGAACGAACTGGAAAAGGCACTGGGCGATGGCTCCATCGTCAAGGGTCTGGTGTCGGGCAAGGTCAAGGGTGGCCTGACCGTCATGACCAACGGCATCCGCGCCTTCCTGCCGGGTTCGCTGGTCGACCTGCGTCCGGTCAAGGACACCACGCCGTACGAGAACAAGGAATTCGAATTCAAGGTCATCAAGCTCGACCGCAAGCGCAACAACGTCGTTGTGTCGCGTCGCGCCGTGCTCGAACTGACCGCCGGTGAAGAGCGCGAAAAGCTGCTCGAGAACCTCAAGGAAGGCACCGTCGTCAAGGGTATCGTCAAGAACATCACCGACTACGGCGCGTTCGTCGACCTCGGTGGCATCGACGGCCTGCTGCACATCACCGATCTGGCCTGGCGCCGCGTGCGTCACCCGTCGGAAGTGCTGGCGGTCGGTGACGAAGTCGAAGCCAAGGTGCTCAAGTTCGACGCCGAGAAGAACCGCGTGTCGCTGGGTCTCAAGCAGCTGGGCGAAGATCCGTGGGTGGGCATCTCGCGCCGCTACCCGCAGGGCACCCGCCTGTTCGGCAAGGTGACCAACCTGACTGATTACGGCGCATTCGTCGAAATCGAGCAGGGCATTGAAGGCCTGGTCCACGTGTCCGAAATGGACTGGACCAACAAGAACATCCACCCGACCAAGGTTGTCCAGCTGGGCGACGAGGTCGAAGTGATGATTCTGGAAATCGACGAAGACCGTCGCCGGATTTCGCTGGGCATGAAGCAGTGCATGCCGAATCCGTGGGAAGACTTCTCGATGAATCACAAGAAGGGCGACAAGGTCCGTGGCCAGATCAAGTCGATCACCGACTTTGGCGTGTTCATCGGTCTGACCGGCGCCATCGATGGCCTGGTTCACCTGTCCGACCTGTCGTGGTCGCTGCCCGGCGAAGAAGCCGTGCGCAACTACAAGAAGGGCGACGAAGTCGAGGCCGTCGTGCTGTCGATCGATGTCGAGCGCGAGCGCATCTCGCTCGGCGTCAAGCAGATGGATGGAGATCCCTTCACCAACTTCATCGCCACCCACGACAAGAACAGCGTCGTGCGCGGCACCGTGAAGACGGTGGATGCCAAGGGCGCCGTGATCGCGCTGAACGAAGATGTCGAAGGCTACCTGCGCGCATCGGAAGCTTCGCGTGACCGCGTCGAAGACCTGACGACCATCCTCAACGTCGGCGACGAGGTCGAGGCGATGATCGTCAATCTGGACCGCAAGACCCGTTCGATCACGCTGTCGGTGCGTGCGAAGGATCAGGCTGAACAGAATGACGCCATCCAGAAGATCCAGGCAGAGGGTACGTCGGCCAGCAGTGGCACGACCAACCTCGGCGCGCTGCTGAAGGCGAAGCTGAAGAACTCCTGATCGTTTCGCACGATCGGTGTTCACGTGACAACGCCGCCTGCGGGCGGCGTTGTCTTGTCATCACCCGGCAAGGTTGAAATCGCTCATCTGATACGTCATGACCAAATCCGAACTGATCACCCGGTTGGCCACCCGCTTCCCGCAACTGGTCGCCAAGGACGCCGATTACGCCGTGAAGATGATCCTCGATGAAATGACCGCAGCGCTGGTGCGCGGCGATCGCATCGAAATCCGCGGTTTCGGCAGCTTTTCGCTGAACCATCGCCCGCCGCGCGTGGGCCGTAACCCGAAGTCGGGCGAGAAGGTCATGGTTCCGGAGAAGCGGGTACCGCATTTCAAGGCGGGCAAGGAACTGCGCGAGCGCGTCGACAACGCGCTGAACACTGCAGGCCTCGTGGCCTGAAATCCGCCGCAATGGCGATACTTAACTGGCTGCTGCGCATCGTCGTCTTCCTGTTGCTGCTCGGCCTCGCGGCCCGCAACAGTGATCCGGTGACGGTGCGCTTCTTCTTCGGACACGAGTGGCGCGTGGAGTTGTCCCTCGTACTGCTCGCTCTGTTCTTCTTCGGCGCCCTGCTGGGCGCATTGGCCGGGTGGTCGCTGGCGCGCAGTCGCGCCGCGCACGACGGACAATCGCCGACCGCCGACTGACCCCCTTCCCACATGGAAATCGAACTCTGGTGGCTCCTGGCCCTGCCGCTCTTCTTCGGGCTGGGCTGGCTTGCCGCGCGCATCGACATCCGGCATCTGGTGCGCGAGTCGCGCGCGCTGCCGCGCTCCTATTTCGCCGGCCTGAATTTCCTGCTGAACGAACAGCCGGACCGCGCCATCGACTCCTTCATCGAGGCGACGAGCAAGGACCCGCAGACGGTGGAGCTGCAATTTGCGCTGGGCAATCTGTTCCGCCGTCGTGGTGAAACCGATCGTGCGATCCAGATCCATCAGGCGCTCGCCGCCCGCGAGGACGTGCGTGCCGAACAGCGGCTGAATGCGCGCCTCGAACTGGGCCTCGACTTTCTCAAGGCCGGACTGCTGGACCGCGCAGAGGAGGCATTCGTCGGCCTGCGTGGCAGTGCTGTCGATATAGAGGCCCTGCATCACCTGCTGGACATCTACCAGCAGGAAAAGGAGTGGCACAAGGCGATAGACATCGCCCGTGCGCTGCCGGAAAACGAATCGCACCGTGCGCAGAAGGACATCGCGCAGTTCCTGTGCGAACTCGCCACACAGGCGCTTGCGCAGTCCCGCATGGGCGACGCGCGAAGCCTGCTCGGCGAGGCACTGACCACGCATCGCAAGTGCGTGCGCGCATTGATGCTGCTCGGTGATGCGGCCGCCGCTGAGCAGAAGTGGGAAGAGGCAATCGAGCACTGGCAGCGCATCGAGCAGCAGAATCCGGTCTATCTGGCGCTGGTGGCCTCGCGCATGGCCGACGCCTACCGCAAGCTCGGGCGCGAACGCCAGGGCATCACGCTGCTGAAGAGCTATCTCGAACGGCACGCTTCGCTCGATCTGCTCGACGTCGTGTTCAAGGAGGAACTCGACACCGAAGGCCCGACGGGCGCGCTGACACTGGTACGCGAGGAACTGCGCCGCAATCCGACCCTGCTCGGTCTGGACAAGCTGCTGGAGGCGCAGATGCAGACGCTGCCGCCGGAGGCACGCCCCGATTCCGATCTGATGAAGAACATCATCCACGCGCACACGCGTCGCGTTGCGCGCTACCGTTGCGACAGCTGCGGCTTCAAGGCGCGTCAGTTCCACTGGCATTGCCCGGCCTGCGGCGGCTGGGAGACCTATCCGCCCAAGCGCACCGAAGAATTCGACCTGACACCCTGATCAACGCATCGAGCACCGTATGAGCCTGACGCTTCCCGATACCCGCAACGCGCGCATCCTGGTCGCTGGCGACGTGATGCTGGACCGCTACTGGTTCGGTGACGTGCAGCGCATCTCCCCCGAAGCGCCGGTGCCGGTGGTCAAGATTGACCGCGTCGAGGAAAGACCGGGTGGTGCCGCCAACGTGGCGCGCAACTGCGCGGCGCTGGGGGCGAAGGTGAGCCTGCTGTCGGTGGTCGGCGCCGACGACGCCGGTCGCACCCTGCGCGCACAGATGAAGGCCGCGCACATCTTCGCCAGCCTGCATGAGGACCCGCAGCTCGATACCACGATCAAGCTGCGCGTGATCGGCCGCCAGCAGCAGTTGCTGCGCATCGACTTCGAGAGCGCGCCGGCGCGCGAGGTGCTGTGCGCCAAGCTCGACGAGTTCGCACGCCGCGTGAAGGACGTCGACGTGGTCATCCTGTCCGACTACGGCAAGGGCGCCCTGGCCGACATCCGCGACATGATGGACATCGCGCGCGCGGCCGGAAAGCCGGTGCTGGTCGATCCCAAGGGCGACGACTACACGCGTTACGCCGGCGCCACGCTGCTCAAGCCGAACCGCAGCGAATTGCGCGAAGTGGTCGGCAGCTGGGCTGACGACGACGACCTGGCGCGTCGCGCCACCGCGCTGCGCGACGAACTGGGGCTGGGTGCGTTGCTGCTGACCCGCTCGGACGCCGGCATGAGTCTGTATTCGGCCGACGGCGTGGTGCACGAGAGCGCGCTCGCGCGCGAGGTATATGACGTCAGCGGCGCTGGCGACACGGTGATCGCCACCATGGCGGTCATGATGGCCAGCGGCTGTTCGCAGGTCGACGCGATGCGCCTGGCCAACCGTGCGGCCGGCATCGTGGTCGGCAAGCTGGGCACCGCCGTGTGCGCGCTCGACGAACTCGCCGCCGACCTGCGCCACGGCGCCGCCTGAGCGGTATCCTTCCACGGTCATCGTTCCGGGAGTCGTCATGCGTCGCCTGTTCTGCATGCTGCTGTGCCTGCTTGCCGCGCCCGTGTTCGCGGTACTCGACCTGAACAGTGCCACGGAAGCCGAACTCGACGCATTGCCCGGCGTCGGGCCGAGCCGAGCGCAGGCCATCATCGAGCACCGTACGAAGAACGGCCCCTTCACCTCGGTGGACGAACTGCGCAACGTGAAGGGCATCGGTGACAAGACCTTTGCCGAACTGAAGCCGCTGCTGATCGTCGGCGCGGGCACGTCGGCACCCGTCGTGCCGCGTGCCGACGTGCCCGCAGGTCCGGTTGCCGCGCCGGCGTCGTCCGGCGGTTTTCCGTGGTGGATCGCGGCGCTCATTGCCGTCGGCGCAGCGATCGCTTTCGTACTGATGCGCCGGCGCGGTACGGCGCAGGCGCCCGCGCAAGCCCCGGTGCCGGTACCCGAAGCACCTGTGCCGCCCGCCAGGCCTGCTGCCGCCAGCGCACCGAAACCCGTAGCATCCTCGCCGCCGCCGCGTCCGGCAGGCGGCACAGCGCACGCCACATCGGGTAACGCCTCCGCACCGCCGGCACGACCGGCCGGTGCGCCGCCCCGGCCGGCGGGCAGCAGTGCGCCCGCCCAGTCGTCTGCTCCATCGGCCGACACTGCAGCAGATGCTCCATCGTCCGCGCCGCCAAAGCCGGCGGGCGCGCCACCTAAACCGGCCGGCTCGCGCTGAGACGGCCTCACCGACTCCAAGGCAGCCATGCACTACAAGACTCTCGAAGATTTCGTCGGCAACACGCCGCTGGTGCGCCTGCAGCGCATTCCGGGTGCCGACAACGACCGCCGCGGCAACGTCATCCTGGCGAAGCTGGAAGGCAATAACCCGGCCGGTTCGGTCAAGGACAGGCCTGCGCTGTCCATGATCAAGCGCGCGGAAGAGCGCGGCGACATCAAGCCGGGCGACACGCTGATCGAGGCGACCAGCGGCAACACCGGCATCGCGCTGGCGATGGTGGCGGCGATGCGCGGCTACAGGATGATTCTGGTGATGCCCGAGAACCAGAGTATCGAGCGCCGGCAGAGCATGGCCGCCTATGGCGCGGAACTGGTGCTGACGGCTAAGGAAGGCAGCATGGAACTGGCGCGCGATACCGCCGAGAAATTGCGCGATGAAGGCCGCGGCGTCATCCTCGACCAGTTCGGCAACAGCGACAACCCGCGCGCGCACATCGAAGGAACGGGGCCGGAGATCTGGCGCGACACCGAAGGGCGTGTCACCCACTTCGTCAGTTCGATGGGCACCACGGGCACCATCATGGGCACCTCGACCTATCTGAAATCGCAGAACCCGGCGATCCAGATCATCGGCTGCCAGCCGGAGGAGGGAGCGCAGATTCCGGGCATCCGCAAGTGGCCCGAGGCCTATCTGCCGAAGATCTACGACCGTACTCGTGTCGATCGGCTGGAGTACGTCGGCCAGCACGACGCCGAGGACATGACCCGCCGCCTGGCGCGCGAAGAAGGCATCTGCGCCGGCATCAGTTCGGGCGGTGCGATGGTCGTTGCGCTGCGCATCGCGGCCGAGGTCGAGAATGCGACCATCGTCAGCATCGTGTGCGACCGCGGCGACCGCTACCTGTCCACGGGTGTCTTCCCTTCCTGATCGCCTGCGGGGCTTCCTTCTTGCGCTGATGCTGGCGGCGATGCCGCTCGCTGCCGATGCCGCCTTCGAGCTTCGCTTCGACCGGCTGTCGGCGTCGGCCATCACGCTGGAAGACGTGCATGTCGAGGCCACTGCACTGGACGGTGGCCGTGCGCGCGTCCGTGCAGCACGCGCGTTGATTGCCGGGCGCATGCTGCAGCAGGTGCAGCTCGACTGCGCTGATTTTTCCACCTTGCCCGAACAGCGCTGTCGCGGTGGTGTGCTGCGTGCGCGCGGCTACGGTCCGTGGCCGCTCGATTTTTCGGTGCGCGGTGCCCAACGGGTGCTCGACGCGAATGTCCGGTTTTCACCGGACCTGCGCGTCACTGTCGGCGGTGCCTTGGCGGGTGCGCACCCGCATCTGGCGCTACAGGCCAAGGCGGTCGATATCGCCCGCCTGCTCGCGCTGGAACCTGCGCTGCAGTCCTTGCTGAAGGACTATGCGCCGGCGGGTCGCGCCGACGTCGAAGCCGTGCTGAAGGATTTCGGCGCCGCGCGATCGCCGCATATCGAGGCGCGTCTGCTGCTGACCGATGCACGATTTGCGTCGGCTGACGGCCTGCGCGCCGCCGAGGGCATGTCGCTCGCACTCGCTCTTGACGCCACCCGGCAGGGCGAAGACTGGCTCGGCCGCGCCTCGGTTGACTGGCGGGCGGGCGAACTGCTGTGGGACAGCATCTACCTGAAGGGTGGCGGTACGACGCTGGCGAGCGATTTCGTGCTGACTGCAGGCGGCCTTGAACTGCGCGCCGGCACGCTGGATCTGGCCGGCGTGGGGCGGCTGAACCTGGAGGCACTCTTCGCGCGGTCGCCGGCAACGCTGACGCGCGCGCGCGTCGAGGGCCGTTCGTTCGATCTCGATGCGCTGAATACGCGCTTTGTCGAACCGCTGTTCGCCGCGCGCGGCTGGCCGACCTTCGCAGTGTCCGGTCGCGCCGATCTTGTCGCCGAGTTCGACCCGCAGGGGGCGACGGCCGTGACGCTGCGTCTGGCAGATGCGGCGGTCGCCGACAAGTCGGGGCGCTGGTCGCTCGATGGCGTGACCGCGGTTCTTCCGTGGCAGCGAGATGTGCCGACCGAGCCGCACGCAGCGGTCACGTCGGCGCACTTCGACCGGTTGCCGTTCGGTGCCTTCGATCTGAAGGCCAGCGTGGCGGCTGACCGGGTGTCGCTGCAGCCGGTGCGCATTCCGGTCATCGATGCCGGCCTGCGGCTCAATCTCCTCGAATTCCGGAAGGACGACGGTCGCTGGCGCGGTGACCTGTCTTTCGACCTCGAGCCGGTATCCATGCCCGCGTTGAGCGAGGCGCTCGGGCTGCCCCGCATGGCCGGCAGCCTGGGTGCCAGCGTGCCGCACGTAAGCTGGCGCGACGGCGTGCTCTCACTGGATGGTCAACTGCTGATCCGCGTGTTCGACGGCTACGTTGCCGCCACCGGGCTGCGCGTGATCGAACCCCTCGGGACGACGCCGCGTGTTCTTGCTGACCTCCAGATGCGTTACATCGATCTGGAGGCGCTGACCGACACCGTGAAGTTCGGCCGCGTCACCGGCCGTCTCGACGGCGACGTGAAGGGGCTGGAACTGCTGCGCTGGCGGCCTGTGGCCTTCGACGCGCACATACGGTCAAGTGCGGGCGACTATCCGCGCGTGATCAGCCAGCGCGCAGTGCAGAACATCACCGCGCTCGGCGGACCGGGTGCGGCGGCAGCGATACAGCGCAGCTTCCTCGGGTTCTTCGAGCGCTTCGGCTATCGCCGGATCGGCCTGTCCTGCGTGCTGCGCGACGGGGTGTGCGATATGGACGGCATCGCGCCGCGCGGCGACGGATTCATGCTGATCGAGGGTGGCGGCATCCCGGCGCTCAGCGTGGTTGGCTACAATCGGCGCGTCGACTGGCCGGAGTTGATCGAGCGACTGCGGCGGGTGACCGACGCAAAGCCGGTCGTCAAATGAATGGAGACACGATGACGAATGCGATGACCAGGACGATCTGCCTGATGCTGACGGGCGCTGCGCTGTCGGCGGCGTGCGTCACCATCAATATCTATTTCCCCGCTGCAGCGGCAGAGAAGGCGGCCGACCGCATCATCGACGAGGTGTGGCAGCTGAAGAAGGAACAGGACAGCAAGGCCCAGCCGGAGGGAAATCAGCAATGAACACACTGAAACGCATGGTCCTGCTCGGCGCGATGTGGGCGGCGACGGCATGGGCGCAGGGCAATATCGAGATCAACACGCCGGCGATCAGCCAGATCAAGTCAAGCATGCAGGCAAGACACACGCAGCTTGCGGCGCATTACGCGTCCGGTGCGGTCGGTCTGGGTGCCGACGGCAATGTCGTGCTGCGCGATGCCAATGCGGTGCCGCTGGCGCAACGGCAAGCGGTACAGGGCCTTGTTGCGCAGGAGAACACTGACCGCGCCGCCCTCTACCGCGAGATCGCCCGCGCCAACGGTCACCCGGAATGGGAGGCTGACATCCGCTCGACCTTCGCACAGCGCTGGATCGAGCGCGCGCAGTCGGGCTGGTACATCCAGTCCGGCGGGCAGTGGTCGCGCAAGTAACTGCATTCGAACAACAACACAAAGTCATCACGGGATTTTCATGGCCGCCGTACTCGTATTCGATATCGAAAGCATTCCGGACGTCGCCGGCATCCGCGCGCTCAACAATCTGCCCGATGAGCTGTCCGACGCCGAGGTGGCCGAGTTCGCCTTCCAGCAACGTCGCGCTGCCGTCGGTCACGATTTCCTGCCCTTGCATCTGCAGCGCGTGGTGGTCATTTCGTGCGCGCTGCGCGATGCGAAATCGCTGAAGGTGTGGTCGCTGTCCGAGCCGGAGAACGGCGAGGGCCAGATCATCCAGCGCTTCTACGAGGGTATCGAGAAGCTGACGCCGCAGATCGTGTCGTGGAACGGCGCCGGCTTCGACCTGCCGGTGCTGCACTACCGCGGTCTGATTCACGGCGTGACCGCGCCGCGCTATTGGGAAATGGGCGAGGGCGACGGGCCGGACGCGCGCGAATTCAAGTGGAACAACTACATCAGTCGCTACCATTCGCGCCACCTCGATCTGATGGACCTGCTCGCGCTGTATCAGGGGCGTGGCAATGCGCCGCTCGACGATCTGGCGAAGCTGATCGGTTTCCCCGGCAAGCTGGGCATGGATGGTTCGGCGGTATGGGGTGCATGGCAGCGCGGCGAGATTGCCGGCATCCGCGATTACTGCGAAACCGACGTACTGAACACCTTCCTCGTGTTCCAGCGCTTCCAGCTGATGCGTGGCGTGCTGGACCGCGCGCAGTACGACGCCGAGATCGCTTTCGTCCGCGAGTGGCTGGCGGCCCAGCCGGGCGAGCACTGGAAGGAATATCTTGCGGCGTGGAAAACAGCCTGACTCGGCGGGCGTGAAAAAATGTCTTGAACGGAGGCGAGATTTCGCTATACTTGCGCGCTCTCTTCAGGCGCGTAGCTCAGCTGGTTAGAGCACCACCTTGACATGGTGGGGGTCGTTGGTTCGAGTCCAATCGCGCCTACCAACACACACTGCAGGGCTTGAAAGGCAGCGTTATGACACCGCGAACTCGTTTCACCCCGGTATCGATCACTGCCTGAGGCCTGCAGCCAAAGACGCACGTTCTGACGTGCGCAGACAGAAAAGTGCGGCCCAGGCCGCACTTTTTTTTCGTCCATAGATTTCATTACATCCCCGTTACCGATTTCCGGAGCAAGACCATGGTCAACATCACCCTGCCTGATGGTTCGGTCCGCAGTTTCGAATCCGCCGTGACCGTGCGCGACGTCGCCGCGTCGATCGGCGCAGGTCTTGCGAAGGCGGCATTGGCCGGCCGTGTGGACGGCAAGCTGGTCGATACCTCCTTCGTCATCGAGAACGACGCGCAACTGGCCATCGTGACCGACAAGGATGCCGACGGCCTGGACATGATCCGCCACTCGACGGCCCACCTGCTGGCGTATGCGGTGAAGGAGCTGTTCCCGGACGCGCAGGTGACAATTGGTCCGGTGATCGACAACGGCTTCTATTACGACTTCTCGTACAAACGCCCGTTCACGCCGGAAGATCTGGTGGCGATCGAACAGCGCATGGCTGAACTGGCGAAAAAGGACATTCCGGTGTCGCGCGAGGTGTGGCAGCGCGACAAGGCGGTCGAGTTCTTCAAGTCCATCGGCGAGCACTACAAGGCGGAAATCATCGCGTCGATTCCGGCCGACCAGGACGTGTCGCTGTATCGCGAGGGCGATTTCATCGATCTGTGTCGCGGCCCGCACGTGCCGTCTACCGGCAAGCTCAAGGTGTTCAAGCTGATGAAGGTGGCCGGTGCCTACTGGCGCGGCGACGCGAAGAACGAAATGCTCCAGCGCATCTATGGCACCGCCTGGGCGAAGAAGGACGAGCAGGATGCCTATCTGAACATGCTGGAAGAGGCGGAAAAGCGCGATCACCGCCGCCTGGCCAAGCAGCTCGACCTCTTCCACATGCAGGAAGAGGCGCCGGGCATGGTCTTCTGGCACCCGAAGGGCTGGGTGGTATGGCAGCAGATCGAGCAGTACATGCGTAATGCGCTCGATCGCGCCGGCTACCGCGAAGTGAAAACGCCGCTGATGATGGACCGTGTGCTGTGGGAGAAGTCCGGCCACTGGGAGAACTACCGCGAGAACATGTTCACGACGGAGTCGGAGAAGCGTGACTACGCGGTGAAGCCGATGAACTGCCCGGGCCACGTGCAGATCTTCAACAACACGCTGCATTCCTATCGCGACCTGCCGCTGCGCATCGCCGAATTCGGCTCCTGCCATCGTAACGAGCCGTCCGGCGCGCTGCATGGCCTGATGCGCGTGCGCGGTTTCGTGCAGGACGATGCACACATCTTCTGTACCGAAGCTCAGATCACGTCTGAAGTGATCGCCTTCAACGAACTGCTGCAGACCGTGTATCGCGATTTCGGCTTCACCGACGTCGCGGTCAAGCTGTCGCTGCGTCCGCCGAAGCGGGCCGGGTCCGACGACGTGTGGGATCGCGCCGAGGCTGGCTTGCGTGATGCGCTGTCGGCATCCGGCATGCAGTGGGAGGAACTGCCCGGCGAGGGGGCCTTCTACGGTCCGAAGATCGAGTACCACATCAAGGACGCGATCGGTCGCTCGTGGCAGTGCGGTACGCTGCAGCTCGATTTCGTGCTGCCTGAGCGTTTGCACGCCGAGTACGTGGCGGAGGACAACTCGCGCCAGCGTCCGGTCATGCTGCACCGCGCCGTGCTCGGTTCGCTCGAGCGTTTCATCGGCATCCTGATCGAAAACCACGCCGGAAACTTCCCTTTGTGGCTCGCGCCGGTGCAGGCCGTCGTGATGAGCATCACCGAAGCGCAGGCCGATTACGCTCAAACCGTTGCAAATGCGCTACGCGACGCCGGTCTGCGTGTCGAATGCGATTTGCGCGGAGAGAAAATAAACTATAAAATCCGCGAACATAGCTTGCAAAAGCTGCCTTACCAGATTGTCGTCGGCGACAAGGAGAAGGCAGCAAACGTGGTGGCCGTGCGTGCCCGCGGAAATATCGATCTCGGGCAGATGCCTTTGAGCGACCTGATTCAGCGTTTCGCTGATGAAATCGCTTCCCGGGGCATCGATCGCACGGCTTGATTTTTTTCGTCTTGGGAGTACGAGCATCAGTCAGCAAAAATCGCAGCGCACCAATTCGGAGATCAACGCCCCTGAAATCCGCCTCGTAGGCGACGAGGGCGAACAGCTTGGAATCATGTCTTCACGCCAGGCATTGGCCATGGCGGAAGAGGCTGGACTTGATCTGGTCGAAATTGCGCCGCTTGCCAAGCCGCCGGTCTGTCGTCTGATGGACTTCGGCAAGTTCAAGTACCAGGAAGCCAAGCGCGCTGCCGAGGCGAAAGCCAAGCAGAAGCAGATCCAGGTCAAGGAAGTCAAGTTCCGTCCGGGTACGGACGAGGGTGACTACCAGATCAAGCTGCGCAACCTGACGCGCTTCCTTCAGGACGGCGACAAGGCGAAGGTCACCCTTCGTTTCCGCGGTCGTGAAATGGCGCACCAGGAGTTCGGTATCCGCCTGCTTGAGCGCGTGAAGACGGATCTCGAAGCACTGGCTGTAGTCGAGCAGTTTCCGAAGCTTGAAGGGCGACAGCTGATCATGGTGCTGGCTCCCCAGAAGAAGAAGGTCTGACCGACGCTTCTCAGGAATCTGCCGGGGTGATACCTGGCGATGCGCGAGGCAGAAGCCTCGCGTCGCCGACACATCAGTGTCGGCAAAACAAGTATTCACGGGTCTGAAAGTGCAGCGAAGGGTTCGCGGCCACCTGTGAAGATGACATAAATGGAGTTTTTGTCATGCCCAAGATGAAGACCAAGAAGGGCGCTGCAAAGCGCTTCAAGGTCCGGGCGAGCGGCAGCATCAAGCGTTCGCAGGCGTTCAAGCGCCACATCCTCACCAAGAAGACCACCAAGTCGAAGCGTCAGCTTCGCGGTACGACGGCGGTGCACGCCACGGACGACGCACGCGTCCGCAACATGTTGCCCTACGCATAAGGAGGCCGAACCATGCCGAGAGTGAAACGTGGCGTGACGGCACGTGCCCGTCATAAGAAAGTTCTTGACCAGGCCAAGGGTTACCGCGGCCGTCGCAACAGTGTCTACCGGATCGCCAAAGAAGCGGTGATGAAGGCGGGGCAATATGCCTACCGCGACCGTCGTCAACGCAAGCGTCAGTTCCGTTCGCTGTGGATCGTGCGTATCAACGCCGCCGCACGTGAGCTGGGCATGACCTACTCCACGCTGATCAACGGCCTGAACAAGGCGTCGATCCAGGTGGACCGCAAGGTGCTGGCTGACCTCGCCGTGTTCGACAAGGCTGCGTTTGCCGCCATTGCGAACCAGGCCAAGGCCAAGCTCGCCGCCTGAGCGTCCCGTACGCAAAAAAAGGAGGCCAGGCCTCCTTTTTTTGTCCCTGAAATACCTGGGTAGAAGTCGATGAGTGATCTGGAAGCCCTTGTTTCGCAAGCTGAATCCGATTTTTCTGCCGCGGCCGACGCGGTCGTACTCGAGCAGGTCAAGGCGCGCTACCTCGGCAAGTCGGGCAGCCTGACCGAACTGCTCAAAGGGCTGGGCAAGCTCGATCCCGAAGCGCGCAAGGAAGCGGGTGCGGCGATCAACGTCGCCAAGCAGAAGGTCGAGGCGGCACTGGAGGCGCGTCGCGACGCGCTGCGCCGTGCGGCGCTCGAAGCGCGGCTCGCGGAAGAGGCGCTGGACGTCACGCTGCCCGGCCGCGGCCGCAGTCGTGGTGGTCTGCATCCGGTATCGCGCACGCTGGAGCGCATCGAAACGCTGTTCCGCGGCATCGGCTTCGACGTCGCGGATGGCCCGGAGATCGAAACCGACTTCCATAACTTCACCGCGTTGAACACGCCGGAAAATCATCCGGCGCGCTCGATGCACGACACCTTCTATCTGGAAGGTGCCAGCGACGTCATGCTGCGTACCCACACCAGCCCGATCCAGGTGCGCTACATGCAGGCGCACGTGGCGCGTCATGCGGGCGCCGACGTGATGCCGGAAATCCGCATCATCGCGCCCGGCCGTGTCTATCGCGTTGATTCCGATGCGACTCACTCGCCGATGTTCCATCAGGTCGAAGGCCTGTGGGTCGGTGAATCGGTCAGCTTCGCCGACCTCAAGGGTGTGGTGAGCGACTTCCTGCATCGCTTCTTCGAGACCGATCAGCTGGACGTGCGCTTCCGTCCGTCCTTCTTCCCCTTCACCGAGCCGTCGGCGGAAATCGATGTCGCCTTCATGAGCGGGCCGCTGGCTGGGCGCTGGCTGGAGATCGCCGGTTGCGGCATGGTGCATCCGAACGTGCTGGGCCACTGCGGCATCGACGCCGAACGCTACACCGGCTTTGCCTTTGGCTTTGGCCCGGATCGCCTGACCATGCTGCGTTACGGCATCAATGATCTGCGCCTGTTCTATGACGGCGACGTGCGCTTCCTGAGCCAGTTCCGCTGAGGTTTCACTGACATGCAATTTTCCGAAAAGTGGTTGCGCAGCTTTGTCGATCCGGAGATCGACACCGCAGCGCTGTCTCACCTGCTGACGATGGCCGGCCTCGAAGTCGAGGAACTGGATCCGGCGGCGGCGCCTTTCACCGGCGTCGTGGTTGCGGAAGTGCTGTCGGTGGCGCCGCACCCGGACGCGGATCGCCTGCGCGTCTGCCAGGTCAATGCGGGCGGCGAGCCGCTGCAGATCGTCTGTGGTGCGCCGAATGCCGCCGCTGGCATGAAGGTGCCCTGCGCCACCGTGGGTGCGAAGTTGCCGGGCATCGACATCAAGCGCGCCAAGCTGCGCGGTGTCGAGAGCAGCGGCATGCTGTGTTCGGCACGCGAACTGGGCATCTCCGAAGAGGCCTCCGGCCTGCTCGCGCTGCCGGCCGATGCGCCGGTGGGCACCAGCATCCGTGAATACCTCGATCTCGATGACAATGTGTTCGTCATCAAGCTCACGCCTAACCGGGCGGACTGCTTCGGCATGACCGGCATCGCCCGCGAGGTTGCAGCGCTGACCGGCGCGCCACTGACCCTGCCGACGATCGCCACCGCACCGGTGAGCATCGCCGACGTACTGCCGGTGAAGGTCGAGCACGCCGATCTGTGTGGTCGTTTTTCAGGCCGCGTCATCCGTGGCGTCAATGCCCGTGCGGCGACGCCGGACTGGATGAAGCGTCGCCTGGAGCGTGCCGGCATGCGTTCGATTTCGGTATTGGTCGACATTTCCAACTACGTCATGCTGGAAATGAACCGCCCGAATCACGTTTTCGATCTCGATCGCGTGCAGGGCGGCCTGCATGTGCGCTGGGCGAAGGCGGGTGAAAAGCTGGTGCTGTTGAACGAACAGACCATCGAACTCACCACCGATTGCGGCGTGATCGCCGACGACGCCGGTGTCGAGAGCTTTGCCGGCATCATGGGCGGCGCGTCGACCTCGTGCACCGACGACACGCGCAACGTCTATGTCGAAGCGGCCTTCTGGCTGCCCGATGCGATCCAGGGCCGCGCCCGTCGTTACGCCTTCTCCAGCGAAGCGGCGCACCGCTTCGAGCGTGGCGTCGACTTCGCCGACACGGTGGCCGGCGTCGAGCGCGTCAGTCAGCTCATCCTTGAGTTGTGTGGCGGCCAGGCTGGTCCGGTCGATGACCAGATCACCGCACTGCCGTCGCGCGATCCGGTGCGCCTGCGTCCGGCCCGCGCGGCGCGTGTGCTCGGTATCCGTTTCAGCGACGACCAGATCGCCGCGCTGCTCGGTCGCCTCGGCCTCGCGTTCTCGCGCGATGGCAGTGATTTCATCGTGCAGCCGCCGAGCTGGCGCTTCGATCTGCGCATCGAGGAAGACCTGATCGAGGAACTGGCGCGTCTGCACGGCTACGACAACATCCCGACCGTGCCGCCGGTGGGTCGCCTGGCGATGCCGGCGCTGCCGGAAGCGCGACGCGGCGCGTTTGCGCTGCGTCACCTGCTGGCTGACCGCGATTACCAGGAGGTGATCAATTTCGCCTTCGTCGAAAGTCGCTGGGAAAGCGACTTCGCGGGCAACGAGGCGCCGGTCGTGCTCGCCAATCCGATCGCCAGCCAGATGTCCGTCATGCGCTCGACGCTGATCGGTGGTCTGGTCGACAACGTCGCCACCAACCGCCGTCGCCAGACCGAGCGCGTGCGCGTGTTCGAGATCGGCCGCTGCTTCGCGAAGGATGCCGGTGCCCAGCCGGTTGCCGGCTATGCACAGACGCTGCGTATCGCGGCGCTGGCCTGGGGCGGTGACAGTGCCGAACAGTGGGGCGTCGCCACGCGTGCGGTCGACTTCTTCGACGTGAAGGCGGACGTCGAGGCGCTGCTGTGGCCGCGTCAGGCGACCTTCGCCGTGGCACGTCATCCGGCTCTGCATCCGGGGCGATCTGCGTCGGTCAGCCTCGACGGACACGTCATCGGCTGCATCGGAGAGCTGCACCCGGAACTGGTCCAGCGTTACGAGCTGGGTTCGGCGCCGGTCCTGTTCGAACTCGATCTCGAACCGCTGCTCGAAGTGCCGATGCCGGCACATCGCACGCTGTCGCGTCAGCCCTCGGTGCGTCGCGACATCGCGCTGCTGCTGCCGCGAAGCACCGCAGCTTCGGCTGTGCTCGACGGTCTGCGGAGCGTCGCACCAGGCATCGTGCAGGAGATCGCACTGTTCGACCTGTATCAGGGCAAAGGCATTGCAGATACGGAAAAAAGCTTTGCTTTCCGTATACTTATGCAAGATACTGAACGTACTTTGGCGGACGCGGAAGTCGACGCGGCCGTGCAGGAACTGGTGAGCTATGCACAGCGTGAGTTCGGGGCAAGGCTGCGCGCCTGAGGCGGCAGGGCGACAGGAGTTGAAGGGAGCCGCATGACCACACTGACCAAGGCCGAACTGGCGGAGATGCTGTTCGAACAGGTAGGGCTGAACAAGCGCGAAGCCAAAGATATGGTCGAAGCATTTTTTGACGAAATCCGCGACGCGCTTGAAAGCGGCGACGGCGTGAAGCTGTCGGGCTTCGGCAATTTCCAGCTGCGCGACAAGCCGCAGCGGCCCGGCCGCAACCCGAAAACCGGCGAAGAGATTCCGATCACGGCGCGGCGCGTCGTCACCTTTCATGCCAGTCAGAAACTGAAGTCGGCAGTCGAGGGCATCGCCTACGATGGAAACGACGAATAAGGAATCGCAGGCGCTGCCTGCAATTCCTGCCAAGCGCTATTTCACGATCGGCGAAGTCAGCGAACTGTGCGGCGTGAAGCCGCACGTGCTGCGCTACTGGGAACAGGAATTCACCCAGCTCAAGCCGGTGAAGCGGCGCGGCAACCGGCGCTACTACCAGCACCACGAAGTGCTGCTGGTGCGCCGTATCCGCCAGTTGCTGTACGAGGAAGGCTTCACCATCAGTGGCGCGCGCAACCGGCTCGACGATTCCGATCCGCGTGCGGCGGCAGCCGACGCTGCATCGAGCGGCGGAATCGACGTCGCGGCGCTGCGCAGTGAACTCGAAGCGCTGCGCGATCTGTTGAGCTGAACGTCGTCATTTTTAGTGCATCTCGGCCCCTCAAGCGGCAGTCCGCTGTTATACTTGCAGGCTGAGTCGGGGCGTAGCGCAGCCTGGTAGCGCACTTGCATGGGGTGCAAGGGGTCGCGAGTTCGAATCCCGCCGCCCCGACCATTTGTTTTATCTGGCAGTGCTGATGCACAGGCCGATCTGCTCAAGCCGTTCCGTTCCGGAACGGCTTTTTGCTTTCTGGCGGTCACTGCGGCGGAGCGTTGTTGAGCGCGCTGTCGTGCTGCTCGGCACGGAGGAAGTCCATGCGCATGTCCGCTCTGTCCGCGCAGATGACCGGCGGCGTGGTGGGGACGTTGATCGCGTTGGCGGTCTATGTCCTTGGTCCGGCCGATGACGCCCTGCGTGCCGGTCTGGCCATCTTCGTGCTGATCGGCGCACTGTGGCTGACGCAGGCGCTGCCGCTGACCCTCACCGCACTGTTGGTGCCGGTGTGCGCGGTGCTGTCAGGTCTGATGAGCGTGCAGCAGGCGCTCGCGCCCTTTGCCCATCCCATCATTTTCCTGTTCCTCGGTGGCTTCGCGCTCGCCGCCGCATTGTCTCGGCATGGCCTCGATCGTCTGCTTGCACGTCGTGTGATGGCCCTCGCCGGCGGACGCCGCCTGCGCGCGCATCTGCTGCTGTTCGTGCTCGTTGCCGCGCTGTCGATGTGGATCAGCAACACGGCGGCGGCCGTCATGGCGCTGCCGCTTGCGCTCGGACTGCTACCCGCCACGGCGGATGCGCGCGAGCGCACCTTCGTGCTTCTCGGGGTGGCCTACAGCGCCAGCATCGGCGGCATCGGCACCCTCGTCGGCAGCCCGCCCAACGCCATCGCAGCGGCGCAGGCGGGAATCGGCTTCGCTGAGTGGATGCGCTTCGGCATTCCGGCGGTACTGCTGCTTATGCCGCTGATGGTCGGTGTGCTGTGGCTAATGTTGCGGCCACCTGTCGACGGCGACGCGCCCTTGCTGGCGGACGAGCATTACGCCTGGACACCGGGCGCGCTTCTGACGCTCGTCGTGTTTGCCTGCGCGGTGCTGGCCTGGGTGTTCGGCGCACCGCTGGGTCGCCTGCTCGGTGTGGCCGGCGACATCGATGCGCTGATCGCGTTGATCGTGCTGAGTGCACTCGTGGCTGGCCGGGCGGTCGAGTGGAAGGACGTCGAGCGGCAGACCGAGTGGGGCGTGCTGCTGCTGTTCGGCGGTGGGCTCGCACTCGGTGCCGTGCTCGGAAGCAGCGGTGCAAGCGGCTATCTGTCCGACCGTTTGCTGAGCGTGATGGCCGACGCGCCGGGCTGGTTGATCGTGCTCGGCGTGGTGGCCTTCGTGGTCAT
Source organism: Methyloversatilis sp. MC4-4 (assembly GCF_049843555.1). Taxonomy (GTDB): domain Bacteria; phylum Pseudomonadota; class Gammaproteobacteria; order Burkholderiales; family Rhodocyclaceae; genus Methyloversatilis; species Methyloversatilis discipulorum_B. Next base: position 516,543 of record NZ_JBBHZK010000002.1, on the reverse strand, counting down.
GTTGACGGAGCTGGTGAGCAATACCGCTACTGCGGCGCTGCTGGTGCCCTTGCTCGTTGCGCTGGCACCCGATGTTGGCCTCGATCCGCGGGGACTGGCGGTGGCCGCAGCGATTTCGGCGTCCTGTGCCTTCATGCTGCCGGTCGCAACGCCGCCGAACGCTCTGGTGTTCGGCACCGGCGCCGTCGCGGCGCGCGACATGATTCGGTGCGGGCTGCTGCTCAACCTGGTCTGCATCCTGGTGATCTCCGCTCTCGTCGGCGTACTCTGAACGCGTCCGGACGGCTGTGCGCGGCGCCGTGCTATAGTCCGCGGCTGATTTCGCGGGGCTCCGGCAGGGCGTGCGGCGGTGTGCCGGCAAGCCCGACGGCAAGGCCTCGCGCCGTTTTCCCATGTGCGTCGCCGACATCCGGACCGCAATCCGGCCGCAGCTCCGGCGCACTCGACCGGCACCCAGGCGTCCGGTCGCAACCTTCGTTCCGCAGCCTTTCATGCGCATCCTGTTGTCCAACGACGACGGCTACTTTGCCCCCGGCCTCGAGGCGCTCGCCCGTGCGCTGACAGAGGTCGGTGATGTGACCGTCGTGGCCCCCGAGGCCGACCGCAGCGGCGCCAGCAATTCCCTTACGCTGGACCGCCCCCTCATCCTGCGCCGCGCGCGCAACGGTTTCTATTATGTCAATGGCACGCCGTCGGACTGCGTGCACCTGGCAGTGACCGGCATGCTCGACCATCTGCCGGACATCGTCGTGTCCGGCATCAATGACGGCGCGAACATGGGCGACGACACCATCTACTCGGGCACCGTCGCCGCCGCCACCGAGGGCTTTCTGCTGGGCGTGCCTGCGATCGCGATGTCGATGACACGCAAGGGCAGTGCGCACTACGAAACCGCTGCCCGCATCGCCTGCGATCTGGTGCGCCGCCTGACGGAGCGACCCTTCGCGGCGCCGGTGCTGCTCAATGTGAACGTGCCCGACCTGTCGACCGAGGAACTGAAGGGCATACAGATCACCCGCCTGGGTCGGCGCCACAAGGCGGAGCCGGTGGTGCGCACGATCAACCCGCGCAACGAGACTGTTTACTGGGTCGGCGCCGCCGGTGCCGCGCAGGACGCCGGTGACGGTACCGATTTCCACGCAACGGCGAACGGCTTTGCGTCGATCACGCCGCTGCAGATCGACCTCACGCACGTGGCCCAGATGGGGCAGGTCCGGGACTGGCTGGGCGCATGACGTCGAAGGACGAGAGCCTCGCGCTGACGCGCGCACGGGCGCGCATGGTCGATCGACTGCGTGCGTCAGGCATCCGCGACGAGGGCGTGCTGGCGGCAATGCAGGCCATTCCGCGCCATCAGTTCGTCGAAGAGGCGCTGCGCAGCCGGGCCTACGAAGACACGGCGCTTCCGCTTGGTTATCAGCAGACCATTTCGCAGCCCTTCATCGTCGCGCGCATGATTGAACTTCTGCGCGTCGGCGGGCGTCCTCTCGGCAAGACGCTGGAGGTCGGTGCGGGTTGCGGCTATCAGGCCGCCGTACTGTCGAAGCTGGCGAAGGACGTCTACGCGGTCGAGCGCATCGCACCGCTGCTCGAACTGGCCAAGCGCAATCTGCGTCCGCTGCGTCTGCCGAATGTGCGCCTGAAACATGCGGATGGCACCGTCGGTCTGGCCGCCGAAGCGCCCTTCGATACAATCATCGTCGCCGCGGCGGCCACCACCGTACCGATGCCGCTGCTCGAACAGCTGGCTGAAGGTGGCCGCCTCATCCTGCCGGTGGGCGCCGGCGACCAGACGCTGCGCATGATCGAGCATCAGCCGCAGCATCGCTTTGTCGAATCGAAACTGGATGCGGTGCGCTTCGTACCGCTCCTGCCGGGGGTTGAATGAATAGAAGGCTGTGTGCGCTGTCCGTCGTGAGCCTGCTGCTGGCCGCGTGCGCCGGCACGCGTCCGGCTCCGGTCGAGGACCGCACTTCGGCGCCGGCAGCCGCACCAACGGCTGCGCCTGCGGCGACCGCAGCGCCGGCCGCACGTGCCGGCTTCCACATCGTGTCCAAGGGCGAAACCCTCTACAGCATCGCGCTGGAGCATGGTCAGGACTGGCGTGATCTGGTCATCTGGAACCGCATCGAGAACCCCAATCTGATCCGCATCGGTCAGGAATTGCGCGTCGCGCAGCCGGAGGGGGCGGTCGAGATACGTCCCATCGTGACGCCGGGTGCGGTCGAGTCCCGGCCGCTCGAGCCGGCGCCGCAACAAGCGGCGGCAGCTGCTGCAACGACCGCGGAACCGGCTAACAGCACCGTGCTGAAGCGTGAGCCGCGCGGTGGCGTCGAAGCCTATTCGGAAGAGGCGCTGGCGCGCATGAAGGGGGCGCCACTGGCGGCAGCCACCGCGGCGCCGACACCGGCTGCGGCCGCGGCCGCGACGACGCCGGCAGTACCCGTCGTCGCGCCCGAGTCGTCCCGCTCGGAAGACGGTATCGAATGGAGCTGGCCGGCACAGGGCCGCATCATCGGCCGCTTCGGTGAAGGATCGGGCAAGGGCGTGGACGTCAGCGGCAAGCTCGGCGACCCGGTGCTCGCCGCGGCCGGCGGCCGTGTCGTGTATGCGGGCGAGGCGATGCGCGGTTATGGCAAACTGGTCATCATCAAGCATGACAACACCTATCTGTCCGCGTACGCGCACAACAGCAGGATCCTGGTTCAGGAACGCGATACGGTGAAACGCGGACAAAGGATAGCCGAGCTCGGTGACACCGATACCGAAGCCGGCAAGCCCCGGCTGCACTTCGAAATACGGCGCCAGGGCAAGCCCGTCGATCCGCTGAAGTATCTGCCACCGAGATAGCCGCCATGTCCGATCTGTCGCTGCCTGATGATGCCGAACCCGTCGAGCCCATCGAGGACGACGCGGCGATCAGCGACATCGACACGCCGGAAGCGGTGGTCGAGGCGGTCGAGCCCGCCGAGGCGGAGTTCTTCGGCGATGCGACCCAGCTCTACCTGAACGAGATCGGCGCCAACCCGCTGCTGACGCCGGAAGAGGAGCTGTCGCTGTCGCGCCGCGTGCGCCTTGGCGACTTCGAGGCGCGGCAGATCATGATCGAGCGCAACCTGCGCCTGGTCGTCAATATCGCCAAGCACTACCTGAACCGCGGCATGCCGCTGCTCGATCTGGTCGAGGAGGGCAATCTCGGCCTGATCCACGCGCTGGAGAAATTCGATCCCGAGCGCGGTTTCCGTTTCTCGACCTACGCCACCTGGTGGATACGGCAGAACATCGAGCGCGCGATCATGAACCAGTCGCGCACGATACGGCTGCCGGTACACGTGGTGAAGGAGCTGAACCAGGTGCTGCGCGCAATGCGCAGCCTGGAGTCGCGCAGCGGCGGCGACTGCTGCGCAGAGGACATCGCGCAGCTGCTGGCCAAGCCGGTCGAGGACGTGCGCCACATCCTGTCCCTGAACGAACACACCGCCTCGCTCGACGCGCCGCTGGACATCGACCCCTCGCTTTCCATCGGCGAATCGCTGGCCGATGACGAGCAGGACGGGCCGGACGTGCAGATCCAGAACGCCGAGATCGGCTCACTCGTACACACCTGGATTTCCCAGCTCGGCGACAAGCAGCGCACGGTGATCGAGTACCGCTACGGCATCAATGGCTGCGAGATCGCGACGCTGGAAGAGCTGGCGGAGCGACTGGGTCTGACACGGGAGCGGGTGCGACAGATACAGCTCGAAGCGCTGGCGCAGCTGCGCAAGATCTTGCGCCGGGCGGGGGTGTCGAGGGACGTGTTGCTGTAGATTCCTGAGCGGTTTTCCCGCGCTTATCCCTTTAGGAGCGGTCTTCTGACCGCGACGCGGCGGGTGATGCCGCGTCGTGTCGGGTTCAAGCCACATCCGCCGCGAATCGGCAAGGGTGGCGTGGTGCGCCGCTAGACCTGGATGGCTGGAGTGCCGCCCCAGCTTGGCTGACCGGTCCTTCGGATGCGATCACGGGTATGCCTTCTGATGATGCCTGTGCCGATCGACCACCCCAGGGCCGGCTTTGCATGGCCGGCCCGTTCGTCAGGCGCGATCAGGGGCAGGCTTTCTGCGTATGCCCGCGCTGATCGACCACCCCAGGGCTGGCCCTGCATGGCCAGCCCGTTCAGCGGGCGCGGCGCAGTGCGCCGCGAAACCCCATCGGAAGGAGTGCCGGCCCTGCATGGCCGGCCCGTTCGTCAGGCGCGAAGCAGTGCTTCGCGAAACCCCTGACTCACCCCATCGCCAACTGCGCTACGGTGCGCAGGCCGTAGTCGAACAGTTGCTGCAGCGCCGGGGCGAAGAAGGGCATCGACAGCAGCAGCATGACGAAGCCGGCGATCAGCGTGACCGGGAAGCCGATCGCGAACAGGTTCAACGTCGGTGCGGCACGGGTCAGTATGGCCAGGGCGATGTTCACCACCAGTAGCGCCGCGATCACCGGCAGCGCGAGCATCACGCCGGCCGAGAAGATGGTGCTGCCCCAGCGCGCGATCGCCATCCAGCCGTTGGCCGGGAACAGGTCGGCACCGACCGGCCACCATTCGAAGCTGTTGCCAATCACCGCCAGCAGCATCAGATGGCCGTTGATCGACAGGAAGACGAGCATTGCGAGCAGGCCGAGAAACTCGGAAATCACCGGCGACTGCGCTGCGTTGTCCGGGTCGTAGAACATCGCGAAGCCCAGACCCATCTGCAGGCCGATCAGTTCGCCGGCCAGATCGATCGCGGTAAACACGACGCGCATCGAAAAGCCGAGTGCGATACCGATCAGCATCTGCTGCAGTAACGCGAGCAATCCGGGCCATGAGCCAACCACCAGCCCCGAGGGCGGCAGCGCCGGGATCAGCGCCAGCGTCATTGCCGCGCCGAAGCCCATGCGGATGCGCGCCGGAATCGCGCGGTTGTTCAGGATAGGCGCTGTCGCGATCAGTCCCAGGATGCGGGCCAGCGGAAACAGGAAGCCCGCCATCCACAGGTCGAGCTGGGCGGCGGACAGATTGATCACGTCAGCCGATCAGCGACGGAATGGACGAGTAGAGGCGACGGATGTAGTCGGTCATCAGCGTGATCATCCACGGCCCTGCCAGCACGATGACGAGGAACACCGCGATCAGCTTCGGGATGAAGGAAAGCGTCATTTCGTTCACCTGGGTCGCCGCCTGGAAGATGCTGACGATGAGGCCGGTGATCAGTGCGGCGCCGAGCATCGGCGCCGAAATGATGAGCAGGATTTCGACCGCGTGGCGGCCGATGTCGACGACGGTGGTGGGGGTCATGGGTACGGCTCCTTCAGATCTGGCCGAAGCTCGACACCAGCGTGCCGAGTATCAGGTTCCAGCCATCGACCAGCACGAACAGCATGAGCTTGAACGGCAGCGACACGATGACTGGCGACATCATCATCATGCCCATCGACATCAGCACCGACGCGACCACCATGTCGATGATGATGAAAGGGATGAATACGATGAAGCCAATTTGGAACGCCGTCTTCAGCTCCGACGTGACGTAGGCGGGCACGACCACGCGCATCGGCAGTTCTTCCTGGCTGGCCACCTTGGGCGTGTTCGACAGCCGCATGAACAGCTCGACGTCGGGCTCGCGTACCTGCTTCAGCATGAAGGCCTTCAGCGGCTTCGAGCCGATGTCCAGCGCCTGTTCGAAGGTGATGCGGTTCTCAGACAGCGGCTGGTAGGCGTTGGCATAGATCTGCTCGCCGACCGGCGCCATGATGAAGAAGGTGAGGAACATCGCCAGCCCGATCAGCACCTGGTTGGGCGGGCTGCTCTGCGTGCCGATGGCCTGGCGCATCAGCGACAGCACGATGATGATGCGGGTGAAGCTGGTCATCATCAGCAGTACCGCCGGCAGGAAGGACAGACTGGTCAGCAGCAGCAGCGTCTGTATCGACAGCGACCAGTTGGTGCCGCCGCCGGGTGCCGGCGTACTGGTCAGCGCCGGCATCGACTGCGCCAGCACCTCCGGGGCAAGTACGGCGGCGACCACACCGGCGCCGAGCAGCGGGAGCAGGCGGCGCATCATGAGCGGGGCGCCTTCAGCCGGGCGAGCAGCGCGCCGAAATCGGGGGCGGCCGGCTGCGCGCTGTCCTGCTGCAGCTCACCGCGCGGCAGCGTGGCGATGCCGGTGACCGAACCGGGGGCGACACCGACCACCAGCCAGTGGTCGCCGATTTCGAGCAGCAGCACGCGCTCGCGCGAGCCGACGGCGATGCCGCCGACCGTGCGTATCGGTGCCGGCCCGGCCAGCTTGCCGCCGGAAATGCGGCGCAGCAGCCACAGCACCGCGAACAGCGCCGCCAGTACGACGCCGAGCGCGCCCAGCATCTGGATCACCGCGCCGGCGCCGCTTGGCGGTGTCGCGGGGGCAGCTGCGTCGGCGGCGTGCAATGCGCCGCTCGATGCGAGCAACAGGAAGGCCACGTGTATCTTCATGGCCGCAGGTTAACGCGCGGGCCGCCGTGGTCAGACCGGGAATAGACCCGGTTTCGGGCGGCAATTTCTGCCGCCATGGCGCGAGGGCGTGGACGCGCCCGTGGTCATCGAATGCGCTGCGCTCAGCCCTCGGCTGCCAGCGCCGTCAGCGCCTCGCGCTCGCGCACCTCGATGCGGCCGCGCGTCATCGCGATCCAGTTGCGCCGCTCCCACTGTTTTAGGATGCGGCCGACCGGTTCGCGCGTGCTGCCGAGGTCGGTGGCGATGCGACTCTGCGTGTCCTCGAGCGCTGCGCCGTCGGCCGTGCGCGCGAGCAGCAGGTCGGCCAGGCGGGCGTCGAGGCGGCGGAATTTCAGTTCGTCGAGCAGGGCGATCATGTCCGACAGCAGCCGGCCGTAGTGTTCGAACACGAACTGGCGGAACACGTCCGAGGTGTTCAGCAGCTTGCGGAAGGTGGCGCCGGCGATGGCCACCTCGCGCAGGTCGGTTTCCGCCGTGCTGGCCGCCGGGTAGCGCGCCACGCCGAGCAGGCATGAGGTGGTGAGCACGCAGGAATCACCCGGACCGACGCGGTACAGCAGCACTTCGCGGCCATTGGCCGACAGCCGCTGTATGCGTGACCAGCCTTCGATGCGCAGGATGAAGTTGTTGCAGGCGTCGCCCTCGCGGTAGCCGGTCTCGCCCGCCGACAGCCGTACCTCTAAGCTGTTGGCGAGCAGTTCCTCGCGTGCCGCCGGTTCGAGGTCGGCGAGCCGCGGGAAGTGCGTAATCCAGTCGCGCCACAGGCCGGGCGCGCCGACGTATCGGCTCATGACTCCTCCATCCATCTTTGTTGTTGTCGAGGGATGCTATCCCGTCGGTGCGCAGCGAATGTGACTAAGTCGCAGATCGCCGGCACGGCGGCGCGTTCAATCGCAGGCAAACGACAACGGAGGAGACCGCCATGCCCCTGAATTCCTTGCGCGCGCTGCTGTGCGCCTGCGCAGCACTGTGGCTGCTGCCGGCCAGTGCGGCCGACGAGCCCTCGTCCGACACCGAAGTCTGGCAGGGCGTGCGGGCCACGGTGTTCGCCGGACGCGAAATCGTCGAGTCGAACGAGGTGATCGAGATCGAGGCACCCTTCCGTGCCGAGGACGCCGCCGTGGTGCCGGTGGCGCTGCGTGCGCGGATCGACCAGACCCCGCAGCGGCACATCCGCAAGCTGTGGCTCATCATCGACGGCAACCCGACGCCGGTGGCCGCAGCGATCACATTGAGCCCGGAGGCGGGGCGCGCCGATATCGAAACCCGCGTCCGCGTCGAGCAATACACCTGGATGCGCGCGGTGGCCGAAACCAGCGACGGCAAGCTGCACGCGTCGAGCAAGTTCGTACGCGCCTCCGGCGGCTGTTCGGCGCCGGCTGGCAAGGACTTCGAAGAGGCGATGGCGCGGCTGGGCAGGATGAAGCTCAAGGTCGAGAACGACGCCGGAAGCGCCGCAGCGGCGACACTGATGGTCAGTCACCCGAATATGAACGGCATGCAGATGGATCAGGTCACCCGTCACTTCACGCCGGCCCACTTCGTGCGCCGCATCGAGGTGAGCTACGCCGGCCGCACGCTGCTGACTGCCGACGTCGACTTCGCATTGAGCGAGAACCCGCAGCTGCGCTTCCAGTTCAAGCCGCAGGAGGGGGGCGAGCTGCAGGCGAAGGTGATCGATTCGAAGGACCTCACCTTCACCCAGACCGTCGCCGTGAAGGGCGGCGCGCTCGCCAGTTCGAAGTGAGTCGGGCGCTCAGCGCCGGCTGAGCGCTTCCTCGATCTTTTTCTCGGTCTTGTACTGGCTCAGCGCATAGACCGCCCACAGCGCGGCCGGAATCCAGCCCAGCAGCGTGAGCTGCAGGATGAGACAGATGATGCCGGCCACCGGGCGGCCGATGGTGAAGAACACCGTGAAGGGCAGAAAGATTGCGAGCAGCAGTCGCATGACGGACTCCCGGTTGAGCGAAGTGCGCTCAACGGTACAAGAATAAGCGGTCGAGTTGAAGCCCGGACCGCGCGCTGACGCCGTTGTGCCGGTAATGCTGCTGCGCCGCAAGCTGCGCGCCGTCTAATCCGGGATAATCGCGGCATGGTATCCGTCGTTCATTCCCTCTCCAGCGCCGACGCGGCGCGCACCACACTCGAGTTGCTGACCGACGGTCTGGGCGACACCGAAGCGGACACGCTGCGCCGCGCCCACGACATGGTGACGCCGCTGTACGCCGAGCGCTGGCTCGGCACCGGCGAGCCGATGCACGAGCACGTGGTCGGCCAGGCGCTGATCTGCGCTTCGCTGCGGCTTGACCTCGAAACCCGGCTGGCGGCCTTGCTGTTTCCGCTGCATGAGGTACAGGACGACGCCGGCGAACACATTGCCGCCCAGTACGGCCCGGCGGTCGCCGAACTGGTCGCCGGCCTGCAGCGGCTCGACAACCTGCGCCTGATCACCCGCGCCCATGCTTCGCAGAGCGTGACCGGCAGCGACGCCGGCGGCGATCAGGCCGAGGTGCTGCGCAAGATGGTGCTGGCCATGGTGGCCGACGTGCGCGTGGTGATGCTGCGCCTCGCTTCGCGGGTGCAGAGCCTGCGCTGGCTCACTGCCCACCCGAACGACGACCGCCTCGACATGGCGCGCGAATCGCTCGACATCTATGCGCCGCTGGCCAACCGGCTGGGCGTCTGGCAGCTCAAGTGGGAACTGGAAGACCTGTCCTTCCGCTTCCTCGAGCCCGACACCTACAAGCGCATTGCCAAGCAGCTCGACGAGAAGCGGGTCGAGCGCGAGGCCTTCATCGCCGACGCGATGGTGAAGCTGAAGGCTGAGCTGGAGGCCGCCGGCATCAAGGCCGAAATCCAGGGGCGGCCAAAGCACATCTACAGCATCTGGAACAAGATGCGGGCGAAGAAGCTGGAGTTCTCCGAGGTGTACGACGTGCGCGCGCTGCGCGTGCTGGTCGATTCGGTGCGCGACTGCTACGGCGCGCTCGGCGTCGTGCACCAGCTCTGGCATCCGCTGCCGCGCGAGTTCGACGACTACATCGCCCAGCCCAAGGGCAACAACTACCAGTCGCTGCACACCGCGGTGATCGCGCCCGACGGCCGCTCGCTCGAAGTGCAGATCCGTACGCGCGACATGCACCGCCACGCCGAGATGGGCGTCGCTGCGCACTGGCGCTACAAGGAAGGGTCGGGGCAGGACAAGGACTACGACGACAAGATCGCCTGGCTGCGCCAGCTGCTGTCCTGGCGCGACGAAATCGCCGACCACTCGGAGTGGGTGGAACAGTTCAAGCGCGCCGCGCTCGACGACACCATCTATGTGCTGACGCCGCAGGGCAAGGTGATCGACCTGCCACAGGGCGCGACGCCGGTCGACTTCGCCTACCGCCTGCACACCGACCTCGGCCACCGCTGCCGCGGTGCCCGCGTGAACGGCCAGCTGGTGCCGCTGAACACACCGCTCGACAATGGCCAGCGTGTCGAAATCATCGCCGCCAAGCAGGGCGGACCGTCGCGTGACTGGCTGGTGCCGCAGCAGGGCTACATCACCACGCACAACGCGCGGGTGAAGGTGCGCCGCTGGTTCGCCCAGATTGAAGAGGGCGAAACGCTGGCCCAGGGCCGTGCGTGGCTGGCGCGCGAACTGGCGCGCGAGGGCGCCAGCCAGACCAGTCTGGAAGAGCTGTCGCAGAAGCTGGGCTACAACAGCGTCGATGCGATGCACATCGCCTGCGCGCACGGCGAGGTCGGCCCGCGCGCCATCCACGTTGCGCTGAAGGGCGAGGAGCCGCCGCCGGACGAACCGGAAATCAAGCCGCGCGCACCGCGTGCCACCGGCGAGCGCGGCGTGCTGGTCGAGGGCGTCGGCAAGCTGCTGACCCAGCTCGGTCGCTGCTGCAAGCCGGCACCGCCGGACCCGATCTCCGGCTTCGTCACCCGCGGCCGTGGCGTGGCCATCCACCGCAGCGACTGCCCGAATTACATCAATATGGTGGCGCGCAATCCTGAGCGGGTGATCGACGCGCAATGGGGCGAAGTGGCCGGCCGCGACCCGGACGCCCGCTTTGCTGCAGACATCCACGTCGAGGCGCACGACCGCCAGGGTCTGCTGCGCGACATCTCGGAAGTGCTGTCGCGCGAGAAGATCAACGTCACTGCGGTCAGCACGCAGTCCAAGGCAGGCATGGCGCGCATGAGCTTCACCGTCGAGATCGCCGGCGTCGGACAGATCCAGAAGGTGCTCGGGCTGATCCGCGACGTCGACGGCGTGGTCGAGACGCGGCGCGGCTGATTGCCGGCGCGCCGACGACCCGTGCGCTAGAACAGTTCGACCTCGCCGGTGCTCATCGTGCCGCGCGGTCCGGACTGCAGGGTCATCGACCGTGCGGCCTCGCGTGCGTCGGTCAGCAGGCGTGACAGCACCTCGTTGCGTTTCTCGACCCGGGCGATGCCGTCGCGCTGTTCGCGGTCGCGGTGCGCGTCGAACACGCCGTTCACGTAACGCGCCATCAGTTCGGTCTGCTCGCTGACTTTCGCCAGCAGCTGGCTCACCATGTCCTCGAACTGCATCGACACCATGCCCTGCATCACCGCCTCGTGTATGGTCGATGACAGGCGATTGATGCGCTCGGCCTGTTCGGTGGCATGGCGGTTGATGTCGGACATCTGTTGCCACAACTGAGCTGCGCGTTCTTCCGAATCACGCGCCGAGCCGATGTCGGTGCTGGCAGAAGCGGCGACGGCTTCACCGGCCTCGCTGATCGCACCATGCACGTCACCAAGCAGCGCGCTGATTTCCGTGCTGAAGGTTTCAGTGCGCTGCGCCAGTTTGCGTACTTCGTCCGCCACCACCGCGAAGCCGCGTCCGGCTTCGCCCGCGCGTGCTGCCTCGATGGCGGCGTTGAGCGCCAGCAGTTCCGTCTGGCGATTGATCTGGTTGACCTGGCCGATCAGTCCGCGCACCTGCTCGAGCTTGTTGCGTACGCCGTCGAAGCGCTGCCCGATCGCCGCGCTGCCTTCGCTCAAGGTTTCCACCGTGCGCACGAAGCCGGACAACGATTCCTGCGTGCGGAGCGCGAACTGTTCGATCTCGCTGCGGCGGCGCGCCTGCTCCTCGTCGGTCGCCAGTGCAAGCAGTTCCTCCACCATCTCTCGCAAGTTCGAACGTCCGTTGCTCTCTCGCAGATTGGCGGCGGCGCCGGCGACGATGTCCTGCGAGCGGGTCAGTGCCTCGCGCAGGCGTTCGAACTGTTCCCGACTGCCACCCGCAAGTGCTCCACACAGATCGTCGTACTGCCGGACATTGCGGTCGATCTCCGCCATGCGGGCCGCCTGTCGCGCTGCGTGTCCCGCACGCGCCCGACGGCTCAGAATCTGAGCGACGACCAGACAGGTCAATGCAAGCCCGATCAGCGCCGTTGTTGCCCAGCCGGAAGGCCGGGTCACGCTCAGTACTGCACCGCCCGCGCTGACCACCAGCGCCAGCCACACGGCAAGGTCATCACCTCTCAAAGAGCCCGTTTTCGTCACGTCGATAGTCCTTTCTTCTGGTCTTGTTTTGTACGACGAAAGTCATATCGACATTGCCCTTACGCTTCTCAAGGGTTCTGGTGTGAAAATTTCCCTGATGCACGAACAAGGTCGGTCTGGCGCCACTTGACGACCGGAGGGGTCAGGCGCGGACGTCTATCAACGAGCTCTTTGTCGGCCGCGGCTCCGCATAGATCAGCAGCGGTGTGCGGGCCGCGATGTCCGGACGCGCAATCGATCCGTCGGTCGAGGCAGCCAGGTCCGCTTCGGCCCGGCGCGCCATCTGCGCCGCCCTTGCGGCGACCGCGAGATCCTGCCCCGATGGCTCGGCCGGCGCCAGCGCGGCGGCACTGATCTGTCGCGCACGGCGCAGCGTCTCTTCCGGCGTGCGGCCGGGTGACACGTCCAGACTCACTTCGCCGCCGACGGCGTAATTCACGCCGTCCGGACCTCGCTGGAAGCTGTAGTTCGCGCCCGACGTGGCCAGACCACCGGCCGCCGCCTGATGGGCCTGTTCGTGCTGCCTCACCTCGCGGTCGCGCGTCTTCAGTGCGCGCAGCTGTTCGGCCTCTTCGGGGCTGAGTTCGCCGGAAGCCTGCGTGCGCGCGGGCGAGGCTGCCGACAGGGCAGCAGCGGGGAAGCTCGGGGCGGAAATGTTCATCGGCGCGATGTCCCGGATGTCGTCGACACCGGTCGCCGCAGCAGGCGGCCGGCGCATGAATATTCACTATAGACAGTGCGCCGGATGCGCGTGCGCGGGGCTGGCGGCCCCAACAGGAATCGAACCTGTACCTACCCCTTAGGAGGGGGTTGTTGTATCCATTCAACTATGGAGCCGCAGGGGCGCGATTGTAACCGCGCGCCGCGTCAGCGGACGAGGGTGTAGCGGTATTCGATTGGCGGGTGGCCGGGGTGGGCGTGGCGGTAGCGCAGGCGGAGCAGGGCGTAGGTGGTCGTGCCGCTGTGGTCGAACATCGCACGGCCCGCTTCGCCGCGGCCGATCAGCAGATGCGCCCCCGATTGCGCCGGGGGCGCTGGCGCATCGTCCTTCCATACGACGACCCGCGCCTGCGGAAAGCGCACGCGCAGCACGCCGCCGAGCACCGGGTCGTGGGTGACGATGGGGGCGCGACCGTCGTAGCCGGCACTGCGCAGCGCGAGCGCCAGTTCGGTCGCGGGTTCGTTCAGTTCGTCCGGCCGGTTGCGCCAGCCGTCGAACACCGGCCGCATGCTGGCCATGAAGAGGTAGAGCAGCGCGAACACGATGAGCGTGCCGCGCAGCCAGCTCAAGTGCGGGTGTGCGTACAGATGCGGTCGGCAGCAGAAGAAGGCGAGCGGCGCCATGAACAGCAGCGGCTGCAGCCAGCGACCCTTGAAATGGGTGGCGCCCCCGACCACCACCAGCGCCAGCATCAGCAGCGTCAGCGCGCCCAGGTAGCGGCCCCACAGCCGGCAGTGTGGCGATGCGGTGGCGGGCGTCCAGGCGGCGCGGCCGAAGATCGCGGAGAAGGCGAGCGCGAGTGCGGCCAGTGTGGCCAGCGTGGCGCCGGCCAGGCTGCTCAGGCCGCGCACGATGCCGCCGGTCAGGCCGGGCGCGGCGTCCAGCTTTTCCAGCGTGCGTGCGCTGGCCAGCTGCCAGTTGTCGAGCAGCCACAGCACGTGCGGCGCGAGCACCACGAGCGCGAGCAGCGCCGCCGCGATCAGCCACGGACTGCGCAGCATCGGCCGCGTGTCGCGCGACAGCAGGACCGCCAGGCCGAGCGCGGCCAGATAGACCGCGAAACTGTATTTGGACAGCAGGCCGAGCGCTGCGCACAGGCCGAGCGCGAGGTAGAGCGCCGGGCGCGGCTTCTCGATCAGTCGCACGACCACGTACAGCGTGGCGGCGGCGACAGCGGTGGCCAGCACCGAATGCGTCAGGTCGCGCTGCGATTCCCAGCCGATCTGCGGAATCAGCAGCATGGACGCCGCGGCCAACAGCGCCAGCGGTGGCGCCATCAGCCGGCGCGCGGTCAGCCAGACGAAGGCGTAGGTCGATGCGAGCAACGTGTTCTTCAGCAGCGACAGCGACAGCACCGATACGCCCGCCACCTGGAACACCGCCCACTGCAGCCACGTATACAGCGGCGGCTGCGTGCCATAGCCGGCGGCCAGCTGCTGGGTCCACAGCGCCTGCTCGGCCTCGTCCAGTTCGAGCGCGTCGGACACCAGCGTGCGAGCCGCGATGTGGGCGCCGAAATAGAGCAGGAGCAGCAGCCACGGGGCGCGGTGCGACGGGGCGGATGGGGGGGCGTTCATGGCGTCGCAGTGTCGCCGCACATCTTTAATTTGGCGTTAACCGCGGCGCTGCACGATGACGGCTCTTCATGCCGGATCGTCCGCCCATGCCCCAGGTTCTCGAATTCGCCCAGCCCGAGCTGCCGGTACGCGCCACCGCCGAGGCGCCGGAAGTGTCCGTCGTCGTGCCGGTGTTCAACGAATTCGACAACCTCGGCGATCTGGTCGATCGCATCCACGCCGCACTCGCCCCGACCGGCCGCCGCTTCGAGCTGATCGTCGTCGACGATGGCTCGCGCGACGGCAGCGGCGCGTTGCTGACGCGGCTGGTGGCCGAACGCCCGTGGTTGCGGCCGGTGCTGCTGGTGCGCAACTACGGTCAGTCGAGCGCACTGCAGGCCGGCTTCGACCGCGTGCGCGGTCGCTACGTCGTCACGCTCGACGGCGATCTGCAGAACGACCCGCTCGACATTCCGGCGATGATCGACCGCCTCGACACCGATCCCGACGTCGACATGATTTCCGGCTGGCGCCAGCAGCGGCAGGACAAGGCGCTGTCACGCCGTCTGCCGTCGCTCATCGCCAACAAGCTCATTTCCGCCTCGACCGGCGTGCATCTGCACGACTACGGCTGCGCTTTGAAGGCCTACCGGCGCGACATCATCGACCGCATCCGGCTGTATGGCGAGCTGCACCGCTTCATCCCGTCGCTGGCGCGCGACGCCGGTGCGCGCATCGCCGAAGTGCCGGTGCGCCATCACGCGCGCACGCGCGGGGTATCGAAGTACGGCATCGACCGCACCTTCCGCGTCATCCTCGATCTGGTGCTCATCGTCTTCTTCATGCGCTACCGCCAGCGTCCGCTGCACGCCTTCGGCGCACTCGGCCTGTGGCTCGCCACGCCGGGCGCCGCCATCCTCGGCTGGATGGGGCTGCTCAAGCTGTTCGGTCACGACATCGCCGGCCGGCCGCTGCTGATGGCCGGCGTCATGCTGCTGCTGATGGGCGTGCAGCTCATCGTCGCCGGCCTGATCGGCGAACTGCTCATCCGCATCTATCACGAAGGCCGCGGCCGGCCGCAGTACCACGCACAGGAGCCGGAGGCGCGATGACGCGCGGCGCCGCGCTGCGCCTCGCCGCAGCCGGCGGGCTGCTGGCTGCGGTCATTCACGTGGCGGAACCGGCTGCGCTGATCGCGACGCTGCGGCAAGCCGACCGCGACTGGCTGCTGCTCGGCCTGGTCGCGGCGCTGCTGTCGAACGTAGCCTCCGCGCTGCGCTGGCGTGCGCTCACGGCCTGGCTCGGTGCGGCCGTCAGCCCCTCGTTCGCGCTGCTCGCCTACTTCCGTGCAATGGCGCTGAACGCACTGCTGCCGGGGGCCGTCGTCGGCGGCGATCTGTATCGCGCGCTGGCGCTGCGTCAGGCCGGCCTGCCGACACTCGACGCCGGCCTGTCGGTGCTGCTGGACCGCGTCAGCGGCCTGTGGGTGCTGCTGGCACTCGGTGCCGGCGCATTGCCGTTCGCTGCATCCTCCATCGCACTCCCATTGCCGCTGCCGTCTGTCTGGATCGACCTGTCGTGCGCGGTGGCGGCCGTGCTGCTGCTCACCGCGCCACTGCTCGTGATTGCGTGGCCTATCAGCGGCGCTCGCGCGCTCGCCGCGCTGGCGCGCCTGCAGTCGCGACTGCGGCGTCCGCGGGTGCTGCAGCAGTACGCGCTGCAGATCGTCGCCTCGCTCGTCGTGCAGGCGCTGTCGATTGCCGCGCTCGCCGCGGGCGGTCGGGCGCTCGGACTCGACCTGTCGCCGGCTGTGTGGGCGACGGCAGCGGCGCCGATCTTCCTGATGGCGGCGCTGCCGGTCAGCGTCGGCGGCTGGGGTACGCGTGAAGCGGCGGCGGCGGCGGTGCTCGCCGTCTTCGGTGTGCCGGCCGCGCAGGCGGTCGCCGTGGCGCTGATCTACGGCGTATTCGGTCTGCTGCAGGCGGCGCTGGGCGGCTCGCTGTTCGCCTGCCGGCCGCAAGCGGTGCCGCGCGTGGGCTGAGTCACCGCCGGGGCAGGGCGTATACTGCGCGCCCGCCTCCGAACCGCCCCTGCACGTCGCCCACCATGCCGCTGATCACCCTCGACAATGCCTGCCTTGCCTTCGGCGACCTGCCACTGCTGGACCACACCGCACTGGTGGTCGAACCGGGCGAGCGGCTGGCGCTGATCGGCCGCAACGGCACCGGCAAGTCCAGCCTGCTCAAGATCCTCGCCGGCGATGCTGCGCTGGACGACGGCACGGTCTGGCGTCAGCCCGGCACGAAGATCGCCTACGTCGCGCAGGAGCCGCAGTTCGGCGCCGGCGCCCGCGTGTTCGACGCCATCGCGCAGGGACTGGGCGATCTGTCGCAACTGCTGATCGATTACCACGACGTGGCCGAGGCGGTCGCGCACGGCGACGAGAGCAAGCTCGACCGCATGGCTGAACTGCAGGACGCGCTGGAGCACCACCAGGCCTGGCGTTTCGAGCAGCGCATCGAACAGGCGCTGGTGCGGCTCAACCTGCCGGGCGACGCGACCGTGGAATCGCTGTCCGGCGGCATGCTCAAGCGCGTGGCGCTGGCGCGCGCGCTGGTCGCCGAGCCGGACATGCTGCTGCTGGACGAACCGACCAACCACCTCGACCTCGACGGCATCGCCTGGCTGGAAGCGCTGCTCAACGATTTCCGCGGCGCCAGCCTGGTCATCACGCACGACCGGCGCTTCCTCGACAGCTTTGCCACCCGGATCATCGAACTGGACCGCGGCCTGCTGCGCAGCTACCCCGGCCGCTACGCGCAATACGTCGCGCGCAAGGCCGACGAACTGGCGGCCGAGGCGCTGGAATCGGCACGGGCCGACAAGCTGCTGGCGCAGGAGGAGGTGTGGATACGCAAGGGCGTCGAGGCGCGCCGCACGCGGGCCCAGTTCCGTGTAAAGCGGCTCGACGAACTGCGCGCACGGCGCGAGGCGCGGCGCGAACAGATGGGACGCGCCCGCATCGGGCTGGATCGCGGCGAAGCGTCCGGCGAACTGGTGGCGGAACTGGAGGGCGTGAGCAAGCGCTACGGCGATCGCCCCATCGTTCGCGACTTCTCGACCCGCATCGTGCGTGGCGACAAGGTGGGCCTGATCGGCCCGAACGGCGCTGGCAAGACCACGCTGCTCAAGCTCATCCTCGGTCAGCTGGAGGCGGACGAAGGGCGTGTGCGCACCGGCAGCCGCATCCAGGTCGCCTACTTCGACCAGTTCCGCACCCAGCTCGACGAATCGGCCACGCTGGCCGAGGTGATCAGCCCGGGTTCGGATTTTGTCGAGATCGGCGGCAAGCGCACGCACGTGATCGGCTATCTCGGCGACTTCCTGTTCCCGCCTCAGCGCGCGCGCGCCAAGGTCGAGTCGCTGTCCGGCGGCGAGCGCAACCGGCTGCTGCTGGCGCGGTTGTTCGCGCGACCGGCCAACGTGCTGGTGCTGGACGAGCCGACCAACGACCTCGACATGGAAACGCTGGACCTGCTCGAACAGCTGCTGCAGGACTACGACGGCACGGTGCTGCTGGTGTCGCACGACCGCGCCTTCCTCGACGCCGTCGTGACGCAGACCATCGCCTACGAAGGTGACGGTCGCTGGCGCGAATATGTCGGCGGCTACAGCGACTGGATTGCCCAGCGCCCGGCCGCGCCGGCGTCGCCCGCCGCCACGCCGGCAAAATCAGCGCCGCCAGCGCCCGCGGCTTCGCCGGTCAAGGCCGACAAGCCGGCCGCGGCGCCGAAGAGCAAGCTCAGCTTCAAGGAACAGAAGGAACTGGACAGCCTGCCCGACCGTATCGCTGCGCTGGAGGACGAACAGGCCACACTGACCGCACGGTTGTCGAGCGGCGCACTGGCCGGTCCCGAAGCGGCCGGCGTGTCCACCCGCCTGGGCGCGCTGGCGGCCGAAATCGACGCTGCCATGCTGCGCTGGGAAGAACTGGAGTCGCGTCGCTGAACCCGCGTTCTGTCGGATTTATTTACAGCGCGTGAGCTGTCCAACGGTGCTATCCGGGATAGGTAAAAAACTTCATATATTTCAGTTTTGTGTAACACCCTGTTTTTCTGGAATGTGACTTGCTACACAGCTGATGACAACTCGGGAAGATTTCCCTTGTGTCGTGACAAGAATTCAGGAGACAGATCATGGCCATCCCCTTCCGCAAGAAGGTTCGTCGCGCCGCACTGACTGCGGCCCTTGCCGGCATCAGTGCCGCACACGCCGCCCCCACCGTCGATCTCGAGAACGTCGGTTGGGTCACCTACGGCGATGCCCGTTCCTATTCGTTGCCGATTTCCGGTCTCGAAGTGATGGCCGGGCCGGGCCAGATCGACATCTTTACCAAGCTGGGCCTCGGCGCCGACGGCCAGACCAGCAATGGTACGCCCGGTGTCGACGACGCCTTCGACACCCCTCAGGCGAACACCACCGAGGGCTTCCGCACCACGGCCGCAAACGAACCCAACAGTCTGGCCGGTGTGCTCGACGGCAGCTGGGATCGCTCCGGCTGGTGGGATGCCAGCCTGTCTGCGCTCAACTCCGAACTCAACTTCGACGAGAACTCGCTGGTGTTCTTCTTCGCCAACAACGAAATCGGCTCCGGCGAGGACCGCGCCAGTCTGGCGGCGTGGATGCGCGTCGAGGTGTCGCAGATCAGCACCGGCACCATCCTCGGCCGCTTCGACCTGAGCAATGACTTCGACCAGGATGGCGTGTCGGTTTACGGCGGTCTGCCGACCTTCGATGGCTCGGGTGGCTCCGGCATCATTCTCGGCGGCTCCGACCTGTACACCGCGCCCGGCGCGCTGACCGAAGCAGGTCGCGTCGAACCGGTGCTCGCCGATTTCGTGCGCTCCGGTGGTCCGGTCTGTCTGGCAACGGTGCCCGGCGGTGAAGTCATCGTCGATTGCGCCGGTCCCTATGACCGCAAGGTCGAGCACAACCTGGGCGGTGACCGCGCTGCCTACGCCATCGTGATGACAGAGCTCGACGCACTGATCGCCAGCCTGCTCGGCGGCGACCTGAGCGACTACGCGATCCATGTCGACTATCGCCTCGGCTGTGGCAGCGAGGAGGGCTTCGGTACCGTGCGGGAAGCGCCGCGTCAGAACCAGGACGTCGGCAACTGTTTCGACCGGTACGCGCTGAACGGCGGTGACGAGAAGCTGTTCATCGGCACCCAGGCGCGTACGGACATCAATGTGCCCGAGCCCGGTTCGCTGGCGCTGATCGCCGCTGCGCTGGCCGGCGCAGGCCTGCTGCGTCGCCGTCGGGGCTGATCGCCGCGTCTGCAGCACGCCGCACCGGAACGACAAAGGCCACCCGCGGGTGGCCTTTGTCGTTCCGGCGGTATCAGTCGGCGTCCGGGGCGGCGTGATCGGGGAGCGTCGGCGGCGGCGAGCCGTCCATCGGCAGACCCAGGCGGCCGAGCAGCGTTTCGTGGCTGATCCGCAACAGCTCCTCGATATCCTTGAAGTCGTCCGGCAGCGCCGGGTCGTCCCAGCCCTTGGCGCTGTGACGGGCCAGATTGACCGCGTACTGCACGTTGCGTACGCGCGGCGACGGGTGGGCGGAGCCGCCCATCAGTTCGACCAGCAGCGCCGGCAGTCGCCAGGCCTTGGCCAGCGCCACCTGCAGATCGTGCGAAGTGACGTTGAACACCACCTTCTGCGCGGCCGCCGTGCGCATCGTCGGATTGGCGCGCAGCAGGTCGCGCAGCTTCAGCGACAGCTTCGGCGCGAACACCCAGCAGAGGATTTCCGCCACGTCGTGAAGCAGCGTGGCGACGGTGATCTCGTCGACGTCGATGTCGTGGCGCATCAGTGCCCACTCGCGAGCCCAGCCCGACGCCTTGCGCGCCCGCGCGATCACGCGCATGACGCCGAGAAGTGCCTGCGGGTGTGCGTGCAGGTGCTCCTCCAGCGTCGGGAGCGACTCGAAATGATTGAAGAAGGGCGTGATGCCTATCATCATCAGCGCCCGTTCTATCGTCGTGATGTCGGTATGCTGGCTGCGGCCGCGCTTCGCTTCGATGAAGGCGAGCACGCGCAGCGTCATCAGCGGGTCGTGCAGGATGACCTGGGCGATGGTGCGGGCGCTGACCGTGTTTTCGGTCTCCCGCAACTGGGCCAGTTCGCGGGTGGTGCGGGCAAGTACCGGCAGCGGCTTGTCGCTCATGAAAGCGACCCAGCCCTCCAGGGTGGCGTTCGACGCGTCGCGCATGTGTCAGGTCCTGTGGACGATGACCTGTTAACGGCTCCGCGCGCCGCCTACTGAAGAGGTGGCGCCATGAAGCGTGTGTCTGTCTGCAAGCTGCGCAGGGCGCTCACCGGCGGGCCTCAGCTTCCGTCGTCGTCCTCGTCGCCGTCGGCGTCCGGCCAGCTGTCGTTGTCGGCGTCGCCATCGGCCTCGGCCACCATCGTCATCGCGTTGATCTGCGCGATCTGGTCGAGCAGGCTCGGCATGGCGGGAATGCGCTCGTCCGACTTCAGCGGACGGCGATGATGGCGAAAACCCAGTGTTTCGGACGTCGGGCGCGGCATGGACATGTCGGGACTCCTGATACTGTTTGACGGTGGTTGATCGCTGCTGCTCTGCTGATTACGACGTTTGACTCGCGGACTTGAAGGCATGTCGCACCCTCTTTGTGAAGATTCCTCACTGATGCAGCACCGGCCACGCCCGGATTGCGATCTGTTCTGCCGTGTCGTCGACAACTTCGGCGATGCCGGCGTGTGCTGGCGCCTCGCTCGCGCGCTGGCGCGCGAGCACGGCTGGACGGTAAGGCTTTGGATGGACGCGCCACAGGCGCTGGCGCGGATCAAGCCACAGGGCGCCGACGAGCCGGGCGTCGAGGTGAGGCACTGGACCGATGAGCTGCCCGACTGCGAACCCGCACACTGCGTCATCGAAGCCTTCGCCTGCCATCTGCCGCCGACCTTCGTCGCGGCGATGGCGGCGCTGGCCGTGCCGCCGCGCTGGATCAATCTCGAATACCTGACCGCCGAGGAATGGGCGGACGGCTGTCACGGCCTCGCCTCGCAGGACCCGGCGACCGGCCTGACCAAGCACTTCTTCTTCCCCGGTTTCAGCGCGCGCACCGGCGGCCTGTTGCGCGAGCGCGACCTGTTCGCCCGACGCGATGTCTGGCGCGCGGATGTGGCGCTGCAGCAGGCAACCTGGGCGCGCGTCGGCATGCGGCCACAGCGCGGAGCGCTCCAGGTATCGCTGTTCAGCTATGAAAGCCCGGCGATCTCGACCCTGGTCGATGCACTGACTGCACGCGCTCAGCCGACCCAGCTCTGGGTGCCGGAGGGCAGGGCGCTGATCGCGCTGGCCGGCGTGCTGGCGAGACCACTGGTGGGCGGCGACGATATCCGGCACGGTGCGCTGCGGATCTGCGCATTGCCCTTCATGGACCAGGACGACTACGACGCGCTGCTCTGGCTCTGCGACCTGAACATCGTGCGTGGCGAGGATTCCTTCGTCCGCGCGCAGTGGGCGGCCCGTCCACTGCTGTGGCACATCTATCCGCAGGACGACGGGGCGCATCTGCCCAAGCTCGATGCCTTTCTCGACCGCTACTCGGCCGGCCTCGACCCGGCGCCTGCAGCACGCTTGCGCGCGCTGCATCACGGCTGGAGCGGGGGGGCGGCGATCGCGTCGGCCGACTGGCTGGCCGCGCTTGCCGACCTGCCGCTGCTGACGGCACACGCGCAGGACTGGGCGACTCGGCTCGCGGCTACAGACGACCTCGCAACCCAGCTTGTGTTGTTTAATCAGACACCTATATAATGCCGGGTTTGCCGCGACGGGCGTTGCAACAGGGGTTGCAAAGGTTCGCATGGCGGCCTCAACCCCCACAGGAACACTGCATGAAAACCGCTCAGGAACTGCGCGCCGGCAACGTCGTGAAAATTGGCAACGACGCCATGGTCGTGCTCAAGGCCGAATACAACAAGTCGGGCCGCAACGCCGCCGTCGTCAAGATGAAGATGAAGAATCTGCTGACCGGCTCCGGTCAGGAGACGGTCTACAAGGCCGACGACAAGTTCGACGTGGTCATCCTGGAGCGCCGCGAAGTCACCTACTCGTACTTCGCCGATCCGCTTTACACCTTCATGGATGCCGACTACAACCAGTACGAAGTCGAAGCCGAGAACATGGGCGACGCACTGAACTACATCGAAGACGGCATGGCCTGCGAAGTCGTGTTCTACGAAGGTCGTGCCATCTCGGTCGAACTGCCGAATTCGGTGGTGCGTGAAATCATCTACACCGAGCCGGGCGTCAAGGGCGACACCTCGGGCAAGGTGCTCAAGCCTGCCAAGATCAACACCGGCTACGAAGTGGCGGTGCCGCTGTTCTGCGATATCGGCGACAAGATCGAAATCGACACCCGCACCGGCGAATACAAGAACCGCGTGAAGTAAGCAGCCGATCCGGCCGCGCAGTCGGGCGGTCGGCGGACGAAAGAGGCCCTGCCATCGTGCAGGGCTTTTTTTCGCCCGGCGTCGCTGTTTGGTATGCGCGGCTCGGCGACCGCGAGAGCGGCCTGAATTCAAGCCCGCAGACCGCAGCCGCCGCGGCCGGGCTTTTGTGGGAGCGAGCTTGCTCGCGATGGCGGCCTGAAGCGAAGTTCGCGGACAGCAGAGGCCGCTCCCACAGGGGGTGCGCGCGACCTGCCGGCGGAACCGGGTTCTGTGGGAGGGGTCTTCTGACCCCGACAGCTGCCTTGATCGAAGCCTGCGGACAGCAGAGGCCGCGTCGCGGCCAAGGCCGCGCCCCACAGGGAGTGCCCCGGATCTGCAGCCGGCAGCGCGCAGTCCCGGGACCGGTTCCCGCGATCGATGTTTTCGTTGCACTGCGACAGGAAATCCCCGCGTCGACTTCCTAGACTGAAATCTTTCCGTCAAGCAACCGTGTCATGCTGCTTGCATTGTTGGAGTTCAGACATCCACAACGAAGGGGATGGTCCATGTCACGTATCGCCGATCTGCCGTTTCTGCCGAACGCACTCGAATCCGAATTCATCCCGCCGCTCGAACTGATCGAGCACGGGCAGTTCTACCTCATCTCGTGGGAAACCCAGCTCTCCGCGGCCGTCGCATGGCAGGCGGCAGGCGGCAATGCGGACAACGACGGTGCGACGCTGCAGGCGGTGCCGCCGCGCATCGAGCGGCGTCGGCGGGCCGAGGTGATCGCCTTCGCTGACCGCCGCGCCGCCTGATTCAGACTTCGACCGGCTGCGCCGGGTCTTCGACCACCGCGGCGTCCACCTCGGCCCCGAGGAAACCGCCGCTCTGGTGCGCCCACAGCCGGGCGTAGAGCCCGCCGCAGGCCAGCAGGCTGCGGTGGTCGCCTTCTTCGACGACGCGACCGCGGTCCATCACGATCAGCCTGTCCATCGCTGCGATGGTCGACAGACGGTGGGCGATCGCCACCACGGTCTTGCCCTCCATCAGACGGTAAAGGCTGGTCTGGATGGCCGCCTCGACCTCGGAGTCGAGCGCGCTGGTCGCTTCGTCGAGCAGCAGGATGGGCGCGTCCTTCAGCATCACGCGGGCGATGGCGATGCGCTGGCGCTGACCGCCGGACAGTTTTACGCCGCGCTCGCCGACATGGGCGTCGTAACCGCGGCGGCCCTTCGGGTCGACCAGACCCATGATGAAGTCGTGCGCCTCGGCGCGCCTGGCGGCTGCGATCATGTCGGCGTCGGTCGCGTCTGGCCGGCCGTACAGGATGTTGTCGCGCACCGAGCGGTGCAGCAGCGAGGTGTCCTGGGTCACCATGCCGATCTGCGCGCGCAGGCTGTCCTGGGTGGCGCTCGCGATGTCCTGCCCGTCAATCAGGATGCGGCCGGACGGCAGGTCGTGGAAGCGCAGCAGCAGGTTGATCAGCGTAGTCTTGCCGGCACCCGAGCGGCCGACCACACCAATCTTTTCGCCCGGGCGGATGTGCAGCGTCAGCCGGTCGATGACCGCGCCGCCGTCCTGGTTGCGCGGCTTTTCGTAGTTGAAGGTGACGTCCTCGATGCGGATGTCGCCGCGCGTGACGTGCAGCGGCTGCGCATCGGGCCGGTCTACCACCGATTGCGCGCGCGACAGCGTATTGATGCCGTCGCGCACGGTGCCCACCTGTTCGAACAGCGACGCCAGTTCCCACATGACCCAGTGTGAAATGCCGTTCAGCCGCAGTGCCATCGCCGTTGCCGCCGCCACCGCGCCGACGCCGACCTGACCCTGCATCCACAGCCACAGGGTCATGCCGGCGGTCGATGCGATCAGTGCCATGCTCAGGATGTGGTTCACCACCTCGAAGCCGGTGACCAGCCGGAACTGCGCGTTGACCGGGCGCATGAACTCGCGCATCGCCTCGCGTGCGTAATCCGATTCGCGGTCGGTGTGCGAGAACAGCTTCACCGTCGCGATATTGGTATAGGCGTCGGTGATGCGACCGGTCATCAGCGAGCGCGCGTCGGCCTGCGACTGCGCCACCTTGCCCAGACGCGGCACGAAATACACCATCGCGCACACATACAGCGCGAGCCAGCCGCCGAAGGGCAGCAGCAGCGCGAGGTCGAAGCCGCCTACCACGGTCACCATGGTGACGAAGTAGATGATGATGAACACCAGAATGTCGGCCACGATCATCCAGGTGTCGCGCACCGCCAGCGCGGTCTGCATCACCTTGGCGGCGACGCGGCCGGCGAATTCGTCCTGGTAGAAGCTCATGCTCTGGCCGAGCATGTGGCGGTGGAAATTCCAGCGCAGCCGCATCGGAAAGCTGCCGGCCAGCGCCTGGTGCTTGATCAGGGTCTGCAGCGCGATCACCAGCGGGCTGGCGATCAGGATGCCCGCGAGCAGCAGCAGCGTGTCGCCCTCCTGCACCCACAGACGGGCCGGCTCGATCTTGCCCAGCCAGTCAACGATGTCGCCCAGCATGGCGAAGAGCAGCGCCTCGAACACGCCGATCAGCGCGGTGCACAGCGTCATCACCGCAATGTAGCCGCGCATGCCCTGCGTGCATGACCAGAGGAAGGCAAACAGGTCGTGCGGTGGCGTCGGCGGCTGGCCGGCGGGGTAGGGATCGATCCGTGTTTCGAAAAACTTCAGCAAGACGCTCTCCGCGCAGGGGCCCTCAGGCTGCGGCCCCGGACCTTACAGGACAAGTACGCGGTCCGGCAGTTCGTTCTTCTTTGTGCCAGCGCCCGGAAAGTGCTGCGCCAGCGTCGCGGTGATCGCCTGCACGCAATGCAGCGCGCCGTCGTGGAACTCGCCGCGGCGGAAACGCGCTTCCAGTTCGGTGCACAAGGCCGCCCAGTGTGCGTCCAGCACGCGGGCGCGCACGCCGCGGTCGACCACGATTTCGATGTCGTGATCCGCCATCAGCAGGTAGATGAGCACGCCGCTGTTGTGTTCGGTGTCCCACACACGCAGTGCCGAGAACACCTCGATCGCGCGCTCGCGCCCGCTCTGGCCGCGCAGCACGGCGAGCGGATGCAGTGCGTTCTCGACGACGAAGCGCAGTTCGCCGGCATGGCGCGCTTCGCTTGCCTCGATCGCCAGCTCGATCGCCTCCAGCGTACGCGCCGGCAACGCGCGGCGCAGCGCCCAGGGCAGGGCGAACAGGTGTCTGAAGAAACGTCCGATCATGTCACCACCGTCCCGAGGCGCCGCCGCCACCGAATCCACCGCCACCGCCGCCGAAGCCGCCTCCGCCGCCGTGACCGAAACCACCGCCGCCACCGAAGCCGCCGATGCCGCGACCGCCGCCGAACAGCGTGATCAACAGTGCGACGACGCCGGCGACAAGGGCGATCGGCAGCAGCCCGACCACGATCCAGGCGATGAAGCCGACCACACCGCCGGTCGCCAGCGCGCCCGGCAACCGACCCAGCATGGCACGCAGGACGCCGCCGAGGCCCAGTGCGACGATGAAAAGCATGGGCGCGTACTGTTCGATACCGCCTTCACCGCCCGCCGTGGCGCGCGACGGTTCAGGCAGCGGTTCGCCGTCGATGACGCCGATCATGCGATCCACGCCGGCGCGGATGCCGCCGGCGAAATCGCCCTGACGGAAGTAGGGCACGATCACGTCGGACACGATGCGCTTGGCCGTGATGTCGGTCAGCGCACCCTCCAGCCCGTAGCCGACCTCGATGCGCAGCGCGCGGTCGTCCTTGGCCACCAGCAGCAGGGCGCCGTCATCGACACCCTTGCGCCCCAGCTTCCAGGTTTCGGCCACGCGCAGTGCGTACTGCTCGACCGTCTCCGGCGCCGTCGTCGGCACGACCAGCACCGCGATCTGGCTGCCCTTGCGCTGTTCGAATTCCTGCAGCGTGCGCTCCAGCGCGGCGATGTCGGCACCGCTCAGCGTCGCCGTCTGGTCGCTCACACGGGCGACCGGCGGCACCGCGAGCTGCGCGAAGGCGCTGGTGGCGACGAGGAGCAGCGCGCCGAGACCGGCGCGCAGGGCACGCATCCAGTTCATCTATTTACTGCGCCGGCTTCGGTGCCGCACCGCCGAAATCGACCGTGGGCGGACGCGATATTGCCGCCTCGTTCTCGACCGTGAAACCCGGCTTCACCTGATGGCCGAACATCATCGCGGTCAGGTTGGTGGGGAAGGAACGCACCGTCACGTTGTAGTCCTGCACCGCCTTGATGTAGCGGTTGCGGGCGACGGCGATGCGGTTCTCGGTGCCTTCGAGCTGCGCCTGCAGGTCGCGGAAATTGGCGTCCGACTTCAGGTCCGGGTAGTTCTCGGTCACCACCAGCAGGCGCGACAGCGCGCCCGACAGTTCACCCTGGGCGGCCTGGAATCGTTCGAAGGCCTGCGGATCGTTCAGCAGTTCCGGTGTCGCCTGGATGGCGCCGACGCGCGAGCGCGCTTCGGTCACGCGGGTGAGCACTTCCTTCTCCTGCTCGGCGAAACCCTTGACGGTATTGACGAGATTGGGAATCAGGTCGGCACGGCGCTGGTACTGGTTCAGCACCTCGGCCCAGGCGGCCTTGACCTGTTCGTCACCCGACTGCAGCGTGTTGTAGCCGCAGCCGGACAGCAGCGTGACGGTGAGAAGAGCGAGCAAAGACATCCACAACTTGCGCATTTCCTGCCTCCAGTGACCGGTTTGACCCGGTCTAACATGGGGGCGATTGCCCCCGGATGCAAGAAGGATACAGGCGGGATGTGACGCTGCGGCCGTCCGGCCGCAGCGAACGGATCAATCCACCGCGGTCAGCGCAGTCTGGCTGAAGCCGGCGTCTACATAGGTGACTTCGCCGGTCACGCCGCTGGCGAGGTCGGACAGCAGGAAGGCGGCGACGTTGCCGACTTCCTGGATGGTCACGTTGCGGCGCAGCGGCGCGTTCTTTTCGTTGTAAGCCAGCAGCTTGCCGAAGTTGCCGATGCCGGAGGCGGCCAGCGTCTTGATCGGGCCGGCCGACACAGCGTTGGCGCGGATGCCCTGCGGGCCGAGGCTGGCGGCGAGGTAGCGCACCGACGCCTCCAGGCTGGCCTTGGCCAGCCCCATCACGTTGTAGTTGGGCAGTGCGCGCACGGCGCCGAGGTAGGACAGCGTCAGCACCGCGCCATTGCGGCCCTGCATCATCGGGCGCGCGGCCTTGGCCAGCGCCGGGAAGCTGTAGGCACTTACTTCGTGCGCGGTGCGGAAGGCTTCGCGCGACAGACCATCGAGGAAGTCGCCGTCCAGCGCTTCGCCGGGCGCGAAGGCGATGGAGTGCACCAGGCCATCCAGCCCGTCCCACTTCTTCGCCAGTTCGTCGAACAGACCGGTGATCTGCGCGTCGTCGCTGACGTCACAGGGCAGCACGATGTCGGAACCGAATTCGGCGGCCATCTTGGCCACGCGGTCGACGAAGCGGTCGCTCACGTAGGTGAAGGCCAGTTCCGCGCCTTCGCGGTGACAGGCCTGGGCGATGCCGTAGGCGATCGAACGGTTGGACAGCAGTCCGGTGATCAGAATTTTCTTGCCGGCGAGAAAGCCCATGTGCGTCTCCAGAATTCCGGCATCCGGCCGGTTGGGGGAGGGCGGATTATAGGGGAAGCCGGCCCGGTCGCCACGCAGCCGCATGGTCCTGCGCCGCGCGTGGCACCATCGAGCTTTGCATTGCACTGCCACACCGTGTCCCCACTCCCCGACCCGCACGCCGGGCAAGCCGATGCAGACTGCTGGCAACTGTGGTTCGACGGATGCGCGCTGCCCAACCCGGGCCGGCTCGGGCTCGGTGCGCTCATCGTCGCACCCGACGGCCGGCGCATCGAGCTGTCGCAGCCGGGCAGCCGCCACGGCTGCAGCAACGAAGCCGAACTGGAGGCGCTGAGCCTGGCACTGAACCTCGCTTACGCCGAAGGCGCCCGCCAAGTGCTCGTCACCGGCGACAGCGATTTCGTCGTGCGCCACCTGAAAGGCGAGCAGCAGACCTCGGTTGACGTCCTGCGCACCCGGCTGCAGGACATCGACGCCGTACTGGCGCGCTTCGACGCGGTCGAACTGAAATGGGTGCCGCGCCACCGCAATCGCGACGCCGACCGCCTGTCGCGTGCGGCACTCGGCCTGCCGGACAAGCCGGCGCCGGTGCCGGGCCGTGGGCGTCGGCGCTGAACGGCGACGCCACTCAGTACGCGCTGTCCTCGTTGCCTGCCCGCGCGAACACGTGGTCAATGAAGGCGCGCAGTCGCGCGAGGTGGCGCAGGTCGCGGTGATAGCCGACGAAGACCTCGCGACCCGGTGGCGTTTCGCCCAGGTCGATGCGGCGAAGCTGCGGCATGCGGTCGCCGAGTAGACAGGGCAGCACCGCCACACCGGTGCCGGCACTGCATTGCGTGGCCTGTGCTTCGCGGCTGTTGCTGGCGAAACCGACGCGGGCGCGGGGCAGCAACCGGCGCAGCCACTGCGCGTCGGGAATGTCGGCGAAGGCGCTGTCCATCGTGATGAGGGTGCAGCCGGATCCATCACCGGCCACCGGTTTCGGCACCTGTGGTGCGGCATAGACCGCGTAGTCGAGGCGCATCAGCCGGCGCTGCACGATGTCGGGCTCGTCGAAGGGCGTGATGCGGAACACCAGATCGGCCTCCCGTCGGGCCAGGTTGAACAGCCGGCTGTCAGTGACCAGTTCGACCGAAACGCCCGGGTGTATCTGGCGGAAGGTGGCGATGAGCGGGCTCAGCACGTGCGCGCCGAACCAGTCCGACGACGAGATCCGCAGCAGGCCCTCCAGCACGCCAGCGCGACCGGCCAGCGCGCGTTCCAGTGCGAGCATGTCCTCTTCCACCCGTACCGCATGACTCAGCACCGTTGACCCGGCATCGGTGAGCACCAGACCGTCGCTCGTGCGCTGGAACAGCGTGTGGCCGATGGCGGCTTCTAACGCCCGCAGGCGCCGGCCCATCGTGGGCTGCGTCTGCCCGGTCAGGCGCGCGGCGCCACCCAGCGTTCCGGCCCGGACGATGGCGAGGAATATCTTGAGGTCGCTCCACTCCATGTCTGTTTCGACCCATGCAATTATGAATGGAAGCTGTTCATTTTATTGAATTTACATGCATAGATGCATGGAAAAGAATGGGTCTCCTTCAACGACTGCGGAGCGAGCGCCATGTACGCCCACACCCCCACCATTCAGGTTCTCACCGTCGAGGCCATCGATGGCCCCTTTGTTCGTCGCCAGCAGCCGCGGCCGCAGCCGGCGCCCGGCCAGGTGCTGGTGAAGATCGCCGCCAGCGGCGTCAATCCGCTCGACACGAAGATACGCGCCGGCAAGGCGGCGCACGCACGACATCCGCTGCCGGCCGTTCTGGGCATGGACATGGCGGGCACCGTGCTGGCCGTGGGTGAGGGCGTGACGCGCTTCCGCCCGGGTGACGCCGTGTTCGGTATGACCGGCGGCGTCGGCGGCGTGCCCGGCACACTGGCGGAATACCAGGCGGTCGACGCCGATCTGCTGGCGCTCAAGCCGGCGGCGCTGTCGATGGGGGACGCGGCCGCGCTGCCGCTGGTCTTCATCACGGCGTGGGAGGGGCTGGTCGACCATGCCCGGGTGAAGCGGGGCGACCGCGTGCTGATTCAGGGCGGTGCGGGCGGCGTCGGTCACGTGGCGGTGCAGATCGCCGTTGCGCGCGGCGCGCGCGTTCATGCCACGGTGTCGGCACGCGACATGGACACCACGCGGCGGCTCGGTGCCGTGCCCATCGACTACCGCCACGGTGCGGTCGCCGACTATGTGGATGAACACACGGCAGGTGAAGGGTTCGACATCGTTTATGACACCGTCGGCGGGGCGACGCTGGATGCCTCGTTCGCGGCAGTGCGTACCTATGGCGGACACGTGGTGAGCTGCCTGGGCTGGGGCACGCACGCGCTGGCACCACTGTCCTTCCGCGCGGCCACCTATTCGGGCGTGTTCACGCTGCTGCCGCTGCTGACCGGAAAGGGCCGCGCCCACCACGGCGCCATCCTCGCCGAGGCGGCGCGCATGGCCGCGGCCGGCGAACTGCGCGTGCGGCGAGACGATCGCCGCTACATGTTCGATGAAGCCGAGGCGGCCCATGCGCGGCTGCGCTCCGGCGAGGCGCGCGGCAAGATCGTCGTCGAACTCGAATAAGGAGGCGCGGTTGCGCGCTCAGGCTGCCGCGCGCGTGCCTCGTCGCACCGCAGCCGGCGGCACGCCGAAACCGCGCATGAACGCCTCGCGCATGTGGCGACGGTCGCGGAAACCCGTTTCGCGCGCGATCACGTCCAGCGGATGACGGCTCTGTTCGATCATCAGGCGCGCTGCCTCCAGCCGCAGTCCTTCGACGGCCTTCGCTGGCGACTGGCCGGTTTCTGCCGTGAATACGCGGCTGAACTGGCGCGGGCTCAGATGCACCGCCTCGGCCAGTTCCTCGACCGAAAGAGGGCGGTTCAGGTTACGGCGCGCGTAGTCGAGCGCGCTCTGGATGCGGTCGGACTTGGGCGCCAGATCGAGCATTTCCGAGTGCTGGGTCTGGCCGCCCGAACGGCGCTGGTGCATCACCAGCTTGTGTGCCACCGAGCGCGCCACCTCCTCGCCCAGGTCCTTTTCGACCATGGCCAGCGCCAGATCGAGGCCGGCGGTCATGCCGGCCGAGGTCCATACCGGACCGTCAATGACGAAGATGCGGTCGTCCTCCATCCGGATGTCCGGAAAGCGCTTCTGCATCTCGCGCGCGAAGGCCCAGTGCGTGGTGGCGCGCCGGCCGTCGAGCAGGCCGGCCTCAGCCAGCACGAAGGCGCCGGTGCACACGCCGGCGACGCGCCGTGCTTGACGGCTGGCGCCGCGCACGAAGTCGCGCAGCGCTGCCGGCACAGGCTGGTCGAGCGGGTTGATGACGCCTGACAGCATCCAGGTGTCGGCGCGGCTGTCCGCATCGAGTGCGCGGGTCGCCACCTGCAGCCCGCCGGACGAACGCACGTTGCCGCCGGTGACCGAGTAGTTCTCCAGCGCATAGAACGGCTTGCCGGTCACGATGTTGGCGAACTCGAACACGGCCTGGGTGGCCAGCGACATGAGCTGGAAGCCTTCGGTCAGTACGAATCCGATGTGGTGCATGGCCGTTTTCAGGTGATGTCTTAAAATATAACCATAAACGTCATTTGAGACATTCACAAGCGGCCCTAGCATGACCTCACCTTCACACCGCACAGGAGAACCGTCATGTCCCGCATCCATCAAGGCACTGCCCTCGTCACCGGCGCTTCGTCCGGTATCGGCGCCCTCTACGCCGACCGTCTCGCGCGTCGTGGCTACGACCTCATTCTGGTCGCCCGCAATCGCGAGCGGCTCAACGCGCTGGCCGGACGCATCACCCGCGACACGCAGCGCGTGGTCGAAGTGATCGTCGCCGATCTGAACGACCGCACCGGCCTGCGCGAGGTCGAACAGACGCTGCGCCAGGACGCAAGCATCACGCTGCTGGTGAACAATGCGGGCGTCGGCACCCACACGCCGCTGCTGGAAAGCAATGTCGACGACATGGAGCGCCTGATCGATCTCAACGTGACCGCGCTCACCCGCCTCACCTACGCCGCCGTACCCGGCTTCGTCGCCCGCGCCCGCGGCGCCATCATCAACATTTCGTCCGTCGTCGGCATCGCGCCGGAGACGCTGAACGGTGTGTATGGCGCGAGCAAGGCCTATGTGACCGCACTGACCCAGTCCTTGCACCACGAACTGGCCGAAACGGGCGTCCGCGTGCAGGCCGTGCTGCCGGGTGCGACCGCGACCGATTTCTGGGCCACCGGCGGCCTGCCGGTCGAGCACCTGCCGAGCGAAATCGTCATGCGTGCGGACGATCTGGTTGATGCCGCGCTGGTGGGCTTCGACCGCGGCGAGCTGATCACCATTCCGCCGCTGCACGCACTCGATCTGTGGGAGCGCTACGAGTCGGCGCGGCAGGCGATGAGGCCGCAGCTGTCGACCAATGTGCCGGCTGCACGTTACGGCGTCACGGCCTGAGGTCGGTGCCCGGTCCGCGGTGCTGCAGGTGCCGCTCGGTCCGGGTGTGTTCAGTGCGTCGGCGCTGGGCGGCCTTGAGTACTCGGCCGCGAGGCGCTGGCCTAGCTATCCGATGAAGAACAGCGCGATGCAGCAGCCCAGTCCGAGCACCCACAGCAGCGAACGCAGGTTCGCGCGATCGGCCAGATAGGCGCCGACATAGGCGACGCGCGCGGCGATGAAGGCCACGGCCAGGCCGTCTATCGTGCCTTGCGCGGCCTGCATGCGTTCGGCGACCAGCACGCCGGCGATGAAGATGGGCAGCGCCTCGAAGCTGTTCATCTGCGCCGCATGCGCCCGCGCCGGCAAACCCTGCAACGTGGCCAGCCACTGCCGCGGGTTGTGATTGTCGAATCCGCCCTCGCGGCGCGGTTTGCCGAAGCCCTTCTGCTTGGCGATCCAGGCGCAGACGATGGGCAGCAGGCAGGCGATCAGGATGCAGAGTTCGGCGATGGTCATGGTGGGTTCGTGGTCCGGCGCAGGGGCGCAGTTCAGGGGGAGCAGCACGCGGCCCGCATTGTCGCGCAGTCACGCCGAGGCCGCGACACCGGGTTTGTTCCTGGCCGCCGCGCCGCCGCTGTAGGCGAATTCCGACAGCGCGTCCGGCACGGGAACCGGAGCGCGAGCGCCCGGCTCTACGGAACGCTTCGTGCGCTCACGAAGTCGCGCCCGGTCTTCGACGCTGATGGTCGGGTGTGCAGGGAGGATAGACAACAACACCGGCACCGCCGGAATCCAATCCATCTATCCAAAGGAGCGTCAGTCCCATGATGAAGAAGCTTGCAGTCTCCGCCGCGCTCGCGGCACTCGCCGCCGCGCCGCTGTCCGCATCCGCCAACATTCCGATCTCGCCGATCGGCCCCACCGTCACCGTACTGACCGCGACCCCCACGCTGGTCGGCGCCGGTGTCGGTGTCAGCGCCCTGGGTACCGGTTCGCTCAGTTTCGACGCCTCGGGCAACGCGGTCGGACTGTTCCCGATCACCGGCGGTTTTCTCGATCCGGATCTGTCCAACGCCAAGATCGAGCATGTCGGCAGCGGCCTGCGTCTGTCGCGCAGCGGCGTCGATGTCGATCTCGAGAATTTCCTGATCGACACCACGCTGGCACAGGACACCATCTTCGGTCAGGTGACGGTGGGCAGTACCGTGCTGAACGACGTTCCGTTGTTCACGCTGAGCGGCCTCAACCTGTTCCTGTCGGACACCGCCGGTGCCGCGCTGAACAGCTTTCTCGGCATTCCCAATCTCGCCGGTGCCCAGCTCGGCTTCGCGCTGACCAGCCCGGTCGCGGCTGTTCCCGAGCCCGAAACCTACGCGATGATGATCGCCGGCCTCGGCGCCATCGCCCTGATGGCGCGTCGCCGGCAGCAGGCCCTGAAGGTCTGACGCAGGGCCGCTGAGTCGGGAAGGGCGGCGAAGTCGCGGTCCTTCCCGGCCGGTCGTGGTGTGCGATTTGCTTCTGCCATGCAGTCGCCTTCGAGAAGCGCCAGATCGGCCAATTCCGTCATGTTTGCTCCAATCCGCCCTGCACGCTCAGCGAGCATCGGTGAGTGCCGTGCCGATGCAGTCACTCCATCGCCATCATGCTTCCTGACCGAAGGATGGCCGGAGGTCGCCCATGCACGATGACGCCCGAGCTGTCGATGCGGACGAGTGGGTCATCTGGAACGGCGCGGCCGGGCTGCTCATGACGGCGGCCACCGGTCGCATCGAAGTGGATGCCGGAGGAGGCCGGACGGCCTGGCTGGCCCGGCCCTTCGACATGGTCGGCCCGTTCAACCTCGACGAACTGGAAACCCGCGGCCGCATCGACTTCGCCGCATGCATCGTCATGTCGCGCCAGCGCTGGCAGGAAGATCAGCCCGGTTTGCGCCGGCACGCCTATGAAAGGCGCCGTGAGGCGCAGGCGCGTAGGGCGGCGGAACAGGCACGCTTCAACGACGGTGGAGGCTGGAACGGGCGCCCGATGCCCGCCGACGACCGGCCGCATCGCGAGGCGCTGAACCTGCCGCTGGACGGGGCGCTCGATCCGGCCCGGATCAAGGCCGCCTTCCGCCGGCTGGCGCAGAAAGTGCACCCAGACGTGGGCGGCAGCCACGAACAGTTTGTCCGGATCAGCAGAGCGAGGGATGTGCTGCTCGACGGCGTGACGCCGTGACGGGTTACGCTGCGGCCGGCATGGCCCACCGCAGAATCACCTCTCGGGCCGGGCAGGCGCAGCGGCCCTCTGCCGAGGGCGACCGACCTTCACGTGGCGCATGAGGGCAGCAGGTCGCGGCCGCGAACCTGCTGCGCCGTCCGGTCAAGGTCGCTGACGGGCGATCAGAAGGCGTACCGGGCACCGAGTTCGAAGAAGCGCTCCGGCCCGGCGTAGATACCCTGACGCAGACTCGCGATGTAACGCTCGTCGGTGAGGTTCTTGATCGCGCCGAACACCCTGAACTGCTTGTTCACGTCGTAGCTCGCCGTGAGGTCGAAGGTGTAGTAGCTGTCCAGCTTGCCTTTCCAGATCGCGTTGCCGCTGCCGGTGATCGGCTCGCTGTTGTCGCCGTCGCCGTACTGCTCGTCGACGTAGCGACCGATGAGGGCGGTCCGCAGCGGGCCTTGCGTGTAGGCCAGCGTCACGTTTGCCAGCCATTCGGGCGAGTAGGGCAGGCGATTGCCGCGCAGAATGCCGCCGCCGCGGTCCTCGCGGTAGTCTGCGGTCGGAATCCAGGTCATGTTCGCGTCGAGGCTGATGCCGCTGGCCCATGCGTAACCGAAGGCCGCTTCCATGCCGCGATGCATCGTGCTGCCGGCGTTGGCGTTGGTCAGCCCGCCGCTGATGGCCGGCGTGATCTGGTTGTCGAAGTCCATCTGGAAGGCGGTGACTTCGTAGCGCGCCCGGCCGCTGCGGCCACGCACGCCCACCTCGATGTTGTTCGACCGCTCCGCGTCCAGCTGCTGATCGACGCCGGTCACGATGGACTGACTGTTGAGCGGTGGCGAAAAGGCCTTGTAGACGCTGCCGTACAGCTGAGCCTCGTCGGTCAGCCTGTAGGTCGCACCGACGCCCGGGAGGTATTCCGTGTTGGAACTTTTCCCGTCGTTGGCGCTGTTTCGCCGGTCGCGCCGCTTCTGTTCGTAGTTCTCGATGCGCAGACCCGGCGTGATCGAAAGACGATCGGTCACGTCGAAACGGTTCTGGACGAACAGGGCGTAGCTCACGGCCGAGTCCACCCGGTCGGTCGAGATCGTTCCGCTGCGCGGGTTGGCGCGGGTGGCGTTGATCTGCTGATCGACCATTTCCTCGTCCATGATGCGGATGCCGATTTCGGCCTGATTGCCGATGCCGAAAATGCTGTGATTGACCGTCAGACGGGAATCTAGGCCGACGCGCTCGAACGAGCGGTTATTGCCCGCGACGTTATCGGTGTAGACCCAGCGTCCGGCAGCGAGCGAGGCGGCGTTATTGACCGCGAAACGCCAGTAGTCGCGGTTCATTTCGCTCCAGTAGACGAGCGTGCTGAGCGACACGTCCGGGCTGATTTCCCACAGGTGATTCAGATCGAAGGACTTGCGCTCGGTCAGGAAGTAGTCGTCCGGTGCCGGGTTGTACTTCGCGCCGGCCTTGTACTCGCCCAGGAACAGACCGCGGTAGGAAATGTTGGCGTCGTTCTTGTGATAGGTGAACTTGGCGCCCAGCCACTGCTTGTCACCCAGCTGCATGCCGCCCTTCAGCATCAGGTCTTCCATGTCGAAGCCCTTGTTCTGGAAACCGTCGCTCTCGGCGCGGGTGTAGAACAGGCCCACCTTGGCTTCGCCCGACGGCGTCTGGGTGCCGGCTTCCACATTGGTTTCCCGGTACTGGTGCGAACCGACCCGCCCGGAAATCGCAAAGCCGTCGATCGGGTCCTTCGTCTTGTAGTTGACGACGCCGCCGATGGTGTTGGGGCCATAGCGCAGTGCCGCTGCGCCCTTGAGCACCTCGATTTCCGACATGCGCTGGATGCGCGGGTTGTAGTAGCGGCCGTTGCCGACGAACAGGCCCGGTGCGACCGGAACGCCATCTTCAAGGATGAGCGACTTGTAGTCGGCCGCGCTCAGGCCGCGAATGCCGATGTTGGCCACGATGCCGCTTTCCTCTTCACCCTTGATGTGCACGCCGGGCACCGTGCGCAGTGCGTCTTCGGTCGACAGCGGCTGGATCTGCTCGATCTGGGTGGGGCCGACGATGCTGACCGAGCCGGGTTGTTGCTCGATCGCATTCTCGCCACCGGCAATGATGTCGATGCGTGGCAGGAGAATGCTCTCTGCATGGGCAGCCAGCGGGGCCTGCATGACCGCCGCGACGGCGAGCGCCACCGTCGTCTTGCGGATGGGCCGGGTCGGCGGGCGAAGGCCGCAGAGCGTGCTTTGCATTCGTTACTCCTATGTCGGATGGATGGGCTTGGAAACGTGCGCGGAACGTGTCCGCAAGGTCGGAGGGCGGGTCGTCAGGTATCGACTCGGTACACAATCTTAAAAATACTTTACAAATGATAACAACTCGCATTCCAGACGTCGATCGCGCTGGTCTGATCTGACGGTGGCCAGAGGCGGCCCGCATTCCATGCGTGGGCAGAGCGGAGGGGCGTAGCAAGCGAAGCGGCCGCGTCGGGCGGCGCTCAACGATACAGAGGCAGGGTTGCCGGCGAGTTGCGCCGTCGTCCGCTGGGCGGGTTGCAGTCTTCGATGCAGCGCAGGCGCGAGCACGCTCGCGCCGACGGAACCGCGGTTCGGGACGCCCGGCCGGGAGGGCTTTTCGGCGGAGCGACTCCTGGTCGCGAGGGCGCGTAGCCGGTGTCCAACTCCGCTTGCCGGCTCGAACGCGGTGTCCGCTACGACAGGTCCTCGGCCGGCAAGTCGAGCACTGGCACCTCCGGATCGAACGACTGTGTCGATCTCCCGATGCGCACAGTTGTCGCCATGACGCGCGCCGCGCTGGTCCTGAACGATGCGACGCTCGGCTGCGCAGTTCCGCCGTCCGGCGCGGATTTCAGCCGATCCTCACCTAAGCCGCAGGCATACCGATGAGCCGATCGGCCTAGCCATCGCGCGCCACCGAGTCATTGCATAGTCATCCGTGCTTTTGAGAATCGTTTAGCGGCCTAGCCCGACGCCAACCGCATCCCCAAAAACAGATTCCTGGAGCACTCATGTCAACGTTGAAACTCACCGTGTCGGCGCTGGTCTCGGCCGGCCTGCTGACGCTGGGCGGGCCTGCCCATGCGCTGTCCAGCTTCGGCCTCGCCGTCCTGCCTGATACCCAGTTCTATTCGCGCTACGCGACACCCGCCGAAGGCAGCCAGTTCTCGAACCGCTACGGCAGCGAACCCTATATGGCGCAGACGCAATGGCTGGCGCAGCACGCGCGCGCGCTCGGCATTCCGTTCATCGTGCATCTGGGCGACGTCGTCGACCAGCAGGACAAACCCGCACAGTGGGGCGTGGCCGACAATGCGATGAAAGTGCTGGAACAGGCCGGCCTGCCGTATTCCATCCTGGCCGGCAACCACGACGTCACCAATGGCTGCGGCTACAACGGCAGCCAGAGCGACTGCACCGACGCGCAGCGCAATCTGGCGAACGAGCCCTATCTGCGCTGGTTCCCGACCACCCGCGCGCAGCAGAACGCCACCTTCGGCGGCCGCGATGCGAGCGGCTTCCACGAGTACCACGTGTTCGAGGCGCAAGGTCAGCGCTTCATGGTGCTGGCACTGTCGTGGCGCGTGTCCGACGCCGGCTTCGCCTGGGCGCGCGAAGTGATCCGCGCCAATCCGACGCTGCCGGTCATCGTCACCACGCACGATGCGCTCGCCATCGAGAGCGACGGCAAGACCGCCAGGCAGACGCCCTACAGCGAACTGCTGTGGGAACGCCTGATCCGCGACAACGACCAGATCTTTATGGTGATCAACGGCCACAACCACGGCGCGGCCCGCACCACGCGCGTGAATGACTTCGGCAACAAGGTCGAGCAGTTCGTCGTCGATTACCAGATGGCCTATCAGGGCGGCAACGGCTACATGCGCGTGTACGAGTTCGACCTCGGCGCCAACCAGATCAAGGCCCTGTCCTTCTCGCCCTGGGTACCGCAGAAGCCGCAGAACACGCTGAACCAGTTCGACGTTGCGGTGCTGACCGACGAGAACAATGAGTTCTCGATTCCGATGAATTTCGCCGAGCGCTTCCGCCGCTTCAACCCGCAGTTCGCCGCCGGTCAGGACAACCGCGAGGAGCCGTTGGTCGAGACTGTGCGCGAACTCATCCTGGCCGAGTACGACGACATCGAGCCGACCGTGCCTGTCGAGCCTTTCGACGCCGACGACT
This sequence comes from Methyloversatilis sp. MC4-4, assembly GCF_049843555.1. Classification (GTDB taxonomy): domain Bacteria; phylum Pseudomonadota; class Gammaproteobacteria; order Burkholderiales; family Rhodocyclaceae; genus Methyloversatilis; species Methyloversatilis discipulorum_B. The sequence goes on along the minus strand of NZ_JBBHZK010000002.1, from coordinate 477,292 downwards.
ACGCGCGCGCCCCGAACACGCTGGCCCACTGGCGCTTCACCGGCACGCCGGGTACGCCGGTGGCCGACGGCGGTCGCGTCGAAGATATGACGGGTCGCAATCCGCTGGTGCGTGTGCCGCTCGAACGCGGCGCGCTGCTGGCTGACGCGAAGTGGTCGGACGACCACCACGCACTGTCGGCGGCGAAGGGCAGCGTGTGTTTCGATGCCAACTCGAACCAGGGCGTGCGCCAGAGCTTCTTCCAGACGCTGCAGGGCGCGCCGCTGAACGACGACATGCTGCGCAAGGGCTACACCGTCGAAGCGATCGTCAAGTTCTCGAAGGACTGGACCGCCGCCCGCAACCAGTGGATGACCGTGATGTCGCGCTTCGGTACGCGCGGCGACCTGCAGGGCTTCCTCGGCGGCTGGAAGGGGTCGTCCACGCTGCAGTTCGCGGTGTCCAACCTGCGCGAATTCCAGTGGGAGCCCACCATCTTCACCGGCGGCGCCGCATGGGTGAGCTGCGCCAGCGAGAACCAGACCTGCTCCTTCCCCGGTACCGCGCAGGTGCGCTACGGCGCCAACGGCCGCTTCAACACCCGCACCGCCACTGGCAGCATCCAGTGCAGCAACGCGGTGTTCGGCGATCCGATCTCCGGCACCGCCAAGTCGTGCGCCTACCTGACCGAGAACACCTACAACTCGAAGACCAACTGGTCCGGCGAAATCATGCTCGATACCTGGCAGCACGTCGCTATCGTGAATGACCCGGTCAGCCGTGACACCACGATGTACGTGGCTGGTGCGCCGGTGCTGCGCAACGTGCAGGCGGCCGACGGCGTGGCCGGCTTTGCCGGCACGCCCTGGCTGATCGGCGGTCACGCCACGGCCGGCGGCAGCGCCAACGGCTTCCTCGGCTGCATCAACGAAGTGCGCATCACCGAAGGCGCACTGACGCCGGAGCAGTGGCTCACCGCGCGCAAGACCCGCGTCAGCGGCACCGGCGGCCGTCAGGCCATCACCGGCACCGACGGCGACGACCTCATCGTCGGCAACGCTGCGGCTGACACCATCACCGGCAAGGGCGGCGCAGACACCTTCGTCTATCGCTCGCTGCGCGACGGCATGGACACCATCACCGACTTCGTGCCGGGCGAGGACAGGCTGAACCTGCGTGGCGTGCTGGCTTCGGTCGGCTACGCCGGTGCCGACGCGCTGGCCGATGGCCGGGTGCGCGTGATCGACAGCGCCGCTGGCGCGGTCGTGCAGGTCGACGCCGGTGCCGGCGCCTTCCGCAACCTCGTCGTGCTGCGCGGCGTCAGCGCCGCCCAGGCCGCCGCGGCCGCGAACTTCGCCTACTGAGTGACCCGCGCACGTAACGCACTGCACTGAGCTGAAAGAGGGCGGGCCACCCGGTTGCCACCGCGGGCCCGCCCGACATACCGACTGACCAAGGACTGAATCATGAAACTGAAAGCACTGATCCCCGCGCTCGCACTGTCATTTACAGCGCCGTTTGCCTCCGCCGCCACCTTCAGCGACACCTTCGACACCGGCCTGTCCGGCTGGACGGCGCTGGGCGATGTCGCCCTCGTCAATGGCACGGTCGCACTGACCACCGCCAGCGCGACTTTCGAAGATGACATCGGTCTCGCGCTGAACCTGTCGGGCCACGACCCGCTGGCCGTCGGCATGCCCGATGGCCTGGAACAGGGCCTGAGCCTGCCGCTGGGCGCACTCGACGGCGACGCGCTTTCGCAGGCCACCGAAGGCTCGGCGCTGGTGCGCACCTTCAGCGTGACCGCCGGCGATCGCCTGCGCTTCGACTGGATGCTGTCGACCGTCGATACCGCCGAAGCGGGTTTCGGTCTGGACTACGCCTTCGTCGTGATCGACGGCCAGCGCATCGATCTGGGCACCGCCGCCTCGGCCGCCCAGTCCGGCAACGCGCCGTACGCCGCCCATACCGGCTGGTCGACCTTCGAATACGTGTTCACCGGCAGCGGTTCGGTCACGCTGGGCGTCGGCGTGGTCGACGTGCTCGACTACACGGCGAGCAGCCAACTACAGCTCGACAACTTCTCGATCGCCGCCGTGCCGGAACCCGAAACCTACGCGATGCTGATCGCGGGCCTCGGCCTGATCGGCGCGGCCGCCCGTCGTCGCGCACGCGACTGATTCCGGGGCTGTGACGCAGTGAAGAAGCCGGAGGGGCGTGAGCCCTTCCGGCCTTTTTAGTCCGCGGGCGGGGGATGGCGGCCGGACGAGAAGTGGCGTTCCTGGCTACGGCGCGTCGCCCGGATATCGCGCACGTACTTCGCTGGCGATGTGTCCGAGGGGCGTCGGATTCCAATCGCGGTGTCTTGACCAGGAGCGCGCAACGGAATGATGACGAACGGCGGATCTATCTGGCTCACGCACCGCCCTGGACGCCGCTTTCCGTCGCACGGGCTTCGGGTGGAACCGATGGTTCGGCTCCACCGAGCCGATACGATTCAAGGCGCCGCTTCAATGCAGCCGATAAGCAAGGAAACGAATACAGGCCGGCGGTATTCCACGACTCCGTGTTTGTGATATTCGTGTTTTGTTGTGCCCACTCAAGCAACTCGTCATGCGGAGCCAAATACCAAGCACCTTGGTCGTGAAAGCAGATGTGCAGGTCCTTGCCCATGTACTTCTTTGCTAAGGTGCATCGGCCTTTGAGCTGGACCTTCAAGAACTGCTGGCCGTCAATGTGCTGTGCAATAAAGTCTGCGCTCTGCCAATCATCCGACAGCCGGATGGTTGTGAAGCCGTAGTCAGCCAGAACTCCGGACACCTTCTGGAAGTTGTACGACTCCTGCTGCCGCGCATTTAGCTTGGCGTACTGAACGAGCTGAAATTTCATGACGCCGAACGTAGAGGTGACCGGCGCTGCGCGGCTTTATCGCGCAGCGTCCAGCGACCGAAGGGAGCGAGGTCGACCGCCATGTTAGCCCTTGATGAAACGGACATGTAAGGGCTCGATGAAAGCGTGTTTTCCGACTGTCTCTGGATGGGATTGCCACTCGGTCACTTGAACTCTGACGTAAGTATTGTCGCGGAAGCCGAGTTGATCCCAGTCGAAGAACGAGATAAACGCTAGTTTGGCGTCTTGAGTAATCTCCTTCAGTGGGTAGTCCCAATAGCCCGAGTCAATCTCGCGGTTGAGCATGGCGGGGGCGGCGGTTCCCTTCACTTCAACAATGATTTTTGGATTGACGAAGCCATAAGTGGAGCTGGGAAGATCGGCGGCTTCGAGAACCATCTTTTCAAAGAGAAGTTCCTCTATCTCGCTGTGTCGTTCGTCGAGAAGCCAAGCATCGGGTTTGTCGTATGGTTCATCAACGCGAAAATATTGGTTGAATAGCTCGCGGCTTGCGATGCGAAAGCGATTCATGAGTGCGTCTAGTTCCATGGCAAGGGCTAACGTCGTAGTTGTGCGGACGCCGGAGCGGCGCAGCCGCGCAGGGCACCCAAAGCGCAGCTTTGGGCGGTCCGCTCGAACGCAGTGTTGGACGGCACCGAGACCGTCAGCGAAGGCACGTTGCGCATGACAAAGCCCTTGCCCCTCACAATTGATTTGAACTGAACCAGGCCAGCGGCGCCCGCTAGGGCCTGCTGCCCTCAATGCTCCGAAACACTAGCACAAGAGCATGGCGCAAGAAGGGGCGACCTCACCCATGCTCGGAGTGCCGCCACGACAAGTCGCACCGGTTGTGGCAGGTGCCTGCTCGGGCGCGGAACGTCGACTTGGACCGCCCGCCTGAAACCTGAAGAACCGGTGACGTTCAACTTTGTTTTCTGGCGCAGTTTTGCGCCATAACTATGGACGGTGCCGGGTAAACAGACAGCCGTGACCGCTCTGAAACGCGCGTGGCAGCGTCATTATGGATGTTCTGACTGGTCATTCATACAGTATTAAACGGATGTGAAAAACCTCACCCCTTGATGCCGTCTGGTTTTTGATCACTGTACCGGAACATGCATCTGCCATCTACGCGGTCTACGGCTTCACGTACCGGGGACCGACCGGGCTCGTCGCGCGAGTGGCGAGATCGTCCCGTTCGGTCCTCGGCGCCGGCCGGATCAGAGGTAAATGCCGCCCGCTACCTCGATCCGCTGACCGTTGATCCAGCGCCCGCCGTCCGACAGCAGGGCGGCGACGGCGGCGCCGATGTCGTCCGGCAGGCCGACGCGGCCGAGGGCGGTCTGGTCGGCGATGGCGCTGTTCATTTGCGGGGTGTCGCGCACCATGCCGCCGGCGAAGTCGGTTTCGATGGCGCCCGGCGCAAGTGTGTTGACGGTGATGCGGCGCTCGCCCAGTTCGCGCGCCATGTAGCGCGTCAGCACCTCGACGCCGCCCTTCATCGCGGCGTAGGCGGCGAAGCCCGGCATGCTGAAGCGGGCGAGGCCGGACGACACGTTCAGGATGCGGCCGCCGTCGGCGATCAGCGGCAGCAGCGCCTGGGTCAGGAAGAAGGGCGCTTTCAGGTGGATGCGGAACAGTTCGTCGAACTGCGCTTCGGTGGTGTCGGCGAATGCGGCATGGATGCCGATGCCGGCGTTGTTCACCAGATAGTCGAAGGCGTCGCGTTGCCACTGCTGGCCGAGCGCCGACTTCAGCGCGTCGGCAAAGCCGGCGAAGCCTGCGCTGTCGGCGACGTCGAGTTGCAGCACGAGGGCGCGCGCGCCTTCGGCGATCACTTCGGCGGCAGCGGCTTCCGCCTCGTCGCGATGGCTGCGGTAGGTGATGACGACATCCACGCCCTGGCGGGCGAGGTGCAGCGCCATGTTGCGGCCGAGGCCACGGCTGCTGCCGGTGATGAGGGCGATCTTGCGGTCTGCGTTCGTGCTCATGGATATCTCCTGGTAGCGAGGTCGGAAGGTGTGCGACGGGTAGGTCGCCAGCACGGATGCAGTCTATTGATCGGGTTTGTTGAGATAAACTCAGCTGGCTTTGTTACTCTGTCCATAATATTTGGACAATAAGACCGCTCATGGACCAGATCGAAGCGATGCGCATCTATTCCCGGGTCGCTGAACTGGGCAGCTTCACCGCCACCGCGGAGAACCTGGGACTGCTCAAATCGACGGTGTCGAATGCGGTGCAGCAGCTGGAGAGCGCGCTCGGTACGAGGCTGTTTCACCGCACCACGCGCAAGGTGCAGCTCACCCAGGACGGCCAGGCCTATTACGAGCGCTGTCGCGACCTGATCGCCGACTTCGACGAACTGAATGCGCTGTTTGCCGCCGGCGGACAGGCTGATCTGCGGGGCCGGCTGCGCGTCGATCTGCCGCTCGCGTTCGCGCGCGATCTGGTCATTCCCCGCCTGCCGGAATTCCTGGCGCGTCACCCGCAGCTGGAAATCGAGGTGAGCAGCACCGACCGGCGGGTCGATCTGGTGCGCGAGGGCTTCGACTGCGTGCTGCGCGTGGGCGCGGTCGGCGACCACAGCCTGATCGCGGTACCGCTCGGGCGCTTCGAACAGTTCAACTGTGCCAGCCGTGCCTACCTTGAACAGCACGGCACGCCGCGCACGCTGGCCGACCTGTCGATGCACCGGCTGGTCCATTACGCGCAGACGCTGGGCACGCGTCCGTCCGGCTTCGAGTATGTGTCGCCGGACAGTGGCGAGGTGGTGAGCGTGCCGATGCAGGGCGTCATCACGGTCAACAACTCCGACGCCTACCGCGAAGCCTGCCGCGCCGGACTCGGAATCATCCAGGCGCCGCGCGTCGGCCGCTATCTGAACGACGAAACGCTGGTCGAAATCCTGCCCGACTACCGTGCCCCTTCCTTGCCGATCAGCCTGGTCTATGCCAACCGCCGGCATCTGCCGCTGCGGGTGAAGGCTTTCATCGAGTGGATGAAGGCAGTGATGTCCGAAAGGATGTGAAGCCGGCCGCACGGATGTCGGCTGCAATCGCGAGCAAGCTCGCTCCCACAGCTATCCGCACAGGAACGAGCGAGGGACCGCTGTGGGAAGCAGCCGATGTTGCCGACTGGGCCCTGATCCGGCGGCGCGCACTGCCCACCGCCGCTGTCGGGGTCAGAAGACCCCTCCCACAGAACCGCGGTTCCGGGCTGGGCCGCAGGCCACAGGCGCAACCTCTGTGGGAGCGGTCTTCTGACCGCGACACGGCTGTTGCTCGCCGCCGGCTTCGATCCCCCGCAGCAATCGCGAGCAAGCTCGCTCCCACAATCTTCGCTGCAGGCCTGAGCGGGGGCTCTGTGGGAGGCGGCCTTTGCTGCTGATTCGGCAATGACCCGGCGCCGGGCACTGCCCGCCGCAGTCGGGGTCAAGACCCCTCCCACAGAATCCCCGCTCCGGCCTCGGATCGGGCGCGCCCCTTGTAGGAACGGCCTTGGCCGCGATGCGGCCGGTGCACACCGCTGGCGTCCGTTGCGGAACGCCAGCGGGACACGCTTTCAGTACGCGGTCTCGACCGCCCGCAGGTCGAAAACCAGCACTTCGGCGTCCTTGCCCGCAGCGAGCGTAACCGCCTCGGCGTGGCGCAGCTTGAGGCCGTCACCGGCGCCGAGTGTCAGGCCATTGACCACGATCTCGCCGCGGGCGACATGCACATAGGCGTGTCGATCTCCGCGCAGCGGCAGCGTGGCCTCCTCGTCGCCATCGAACAGGCCGGCATAGACCCGAGCGTTCTGACGGATGCGAATGCTGCCCTCGGCGCCGTCCGGTGTGACGATGGGGCGCAGACGGCCGCGCTTCTCTTCTGCGGCAAAGTGGATCTGCTGGTAGCCCGGCGGCGTGCCGTGCTCGTCCGGCAGGATCCAGATCTGCAGGAACTTCACCTGCTCGGTCTGCGAGCCATTGAATTCGCTGTGCGCGATGCCGCGGCCGGCGCTGATCATCTGCACGTCGCCCGGGCGGATCTGCGAGCCGTTGCCCATGGTGTCCTTGTGTTCCAGCACGCCGTCGAGCACGTAGGAAAAGATTTCCATGTCGCGGTGCGGGTGCATGCCGAAGCCGGCGCCGGGGGCGACGGTGTCGTCGTTGATCACCAGCAGGTCGGAAAAGCCGCGCTGCTTCGGGTCGTCGTAGTGGGCGAACGAGAAGGTGTGGCGCGAACTGAGCCAGCCGTGTTCGGCGACGCCGCGCTGGTCGGCGGGGCGGGTTTCGATGCTCGGGCGGGCGCTGAGGGTCGGGGTGTTCATGGCGATCTCCTTCGTTGCGGGGGGCCGCGCAGCGGCACCCCTGCGTTCATGTGGGGCTCGGGTTCAGGCGTTGCGGCGGGCGTCGAGCGACAGGGCGCCACCACCGAAGGCGACGATCTGCAGCAGGCCGCCGGCGATGGCGACGTTCTTGAAAAAGTGGATGAACTGGTTCTGGTCGGCCAGGTTGAAGTGGAAGCCGAAGGCGGTGACCAGGCTGAAGGCGGCGATCGCGGCGGCGACCCAGCGGGTGCGGTAGCCGACGACGAGGGCTGCGGCCAGACCGATTTCGACGAACAGCGCGCCGGCGTAGGCCAGTTCCGGGAAGGGCAGGCCGACCGAGGCGATGTAGCCGATGGTGCCTTCCGCCTGCGTGAGCTTGCTAAAGCCGGCGAGCAGGAAGAGGGCGGCGAGCAACACGCGGCCGGCAGCGGCGGCGATCTGTTGGGCGTCGATGCTGCGAGCGGCCTGCTGGGCGTAGGAGGCATGGATCGTCGAGGTGTTCATGGTCTGTCCTTTCGAGGGTGTCTGGGGTTGTCTGCCGGTGCGCTGTCCTGCTGCCGCAACCGATGGCTGAACTGTACTGTCGCGAATTCACTTGATAAATTGGCTCTGCGTGGAAACACTGTCGCAATTGAGTTGACAGTAGGTGTAGAGGCAACGATGAGCCAGCTTGAGGACATGCAGATTTTCGTCAGCACGGTGGATGCGCAGAGCTTCACCGCCGCGGCCGACCGGCTCGGGCTGTCGAAGCAGCTGATCAGCCGCCGCATCATGGCGCTCGAAGAGCGGCTGGGCGCACGCCTGCTCGTGCGCACCACACGCCGGCTCAGCATCACCGACACCGGACGCGGCTTCTACGAGCGCGCGGTGAAAATCCTGCAGGACGTCGATGAGGCGGAACAGCTCGTTGCCAATCAGAACGCGGCGCCGCGCGGAACGCTGCGGCTGTCGGCGCCGATGTCCTTCGGCACGCTGCATCTGGGGCCGGCGATCGCGCGCTTTATGGCGACCTGGCCGGAAGTGACGATGGAACTCGATCTGAGCGACCGCTTCGTCGACGTCGTGGGCGAGGGCTACGACATGGCGGTGCGCATCGGCCAGCTCGACGATTCTTCGCTGATCGCCCGCGCCATCGCACCGACCCAGCTGGTGGCCTGCGCCAGCCCGGCCTATCTCGAACAGCACGGCCGGCCGCAGACGCCGGCCGACCTGAAGGACCACCAGTGCCTGCTGTACGGACATTCGCGCAGCGTCGAATGGCCCTTTCTCGACAAGGGCCGGCCGTTCGCGCTGCCGGTCAGCGGCCGGCTGCGTGCGAACAACGGTGAACTGGCGTGCGATGCGGCCGTCGCAGGTCTGGGCATCGCGCTGCTGCCCACCTTCATCGTCGGCGAGGCGCTGCGCGCCGGCAGTCTGGTCAGCGTGCTCGACGAATACGCGCCGGCGCCGCTGACCATCTATGCGGTGTATCCGCAGCACCGCCAGCAGTCGCGCACGGTCAAGGTGTTCACCGAATTCCTGCGCAACACCTTCGGCAAGACCAGCTTTTCCTGAGCGGCCAAGGGTTTCCGGGCGATCGACGCCGGTGCTTCGAAATTTTCCTTGAAAAAAGCACGACCGTTCGTATTATTGTCGTATGGGCAAGGGAGAACACACACGCACGGTCATTCTCGAAGCGGCGCTGGCGCAGGCCAGCGAGAGCGGTTTCGAGTCGCTGACCATAGGTTCGCTGGCCGAACGCACCGGGCTGTCGAAAAGCGGGCTTTTCGCGCATTTCGGCTCGCGCGAGGACCTGCAGTGCGCGGCCATCGATGCGGCGGCGCAGCTGTTTGCCGACACGGTGATGAAGCCGGCCTTCGCCGCACCGCGCGGGGTGCCGCGGCTGTGGGCGATGTTCGACGGCTGGCTGGGCTGGACGCGGCGCGGCGGTCTGGCGCATGGCTGTCCTATTCACGCCGCGTCGGTCGAGTACGACGACCGGCCGGGGCCGATGCGCGACCGGCTGGTCGGCCACTACCGCGCGCTGCAGCAGGCGCTGGACAAGGCGGTGCGCATCGCCATCGACGCCGGTCACCTGCGCGCCGATCTCGACATCGAGCAGTTTGCCTTCGACATGTTCGCCATCGTGCTCGGCTACTACCACGCCGCCCGACTGATGGACGACGCACGCGCCGGCGAGCGCGCGCGCGCCGCCTTTGCCCGCCTGCTCGCCGATTTCGCCGTTCCGGGAGCACTGCCATGAGTTCGATCGCCCTCCATCCGCCGCTGCGCGTGCGCCGCGCAGCCGGTCCGTCGCTGGCGCCGGTGCTGCGCCACTACTTCCGCTTCGCCAGCCGCGTGGCACCCGAACTGGCACGCCGGCAGGCCGAGCGCCTGTTCACGACGCCGCCGCGGCCGCGCAGCTTGGCGCCTGCCGCATCACCCGCCCGGCGCGAAACGGTGAGCGCCGGCCGTCACGACCTCGCGGTATGGAGCGCCGGTCCGGCCGGCGCACCGGCGGTGCTGCTGGCGCATGGCTGGGGTGGGCGCGGTGCGCAGATGGGAACGCTGGCGACCTCGCTGCTTGCGGCCGGCCGGCGTGTCGTGTGGTTCGATCAGCCGGGCCATGGCGACAGCGGCCATGGCCGCGTCGGACTGCCAGATTTCGTGCAGGCGCTGCACGCGCTGGTGGCTACGCACGGACCTTTCGATACGGCGGTCGGCCACTCGCTGGGCGGCGCGGCGATCGGTCTGGCGCTGCGCGAGCGGGCCGATTTCGGGCGCGCGGTGTTCATCGGCGCGCCAGCGTCGATGCGCGAGCACACACTGCGCTTTTCGGCGCTGATCGGCATTTCGCCCCGCGTGCGTGAGGCGATGCGCCGCCGCATCGAGCACCGCTACAACGTCCGCTTCGACGACATCGACCGCATCGACGCGCTGGGTGACGTAAACCTGCCGGCGCTGTTCGTGCACGACGTCGATGACGCGCAGGTGCCGTTCGAACACGCGCTGCGCCTGTCGGCCGCGATGCCGCAGGCGCGGCTGCTGCGTACCTGGGGCCTGGGTCACAACCGGGTGCTGAAAGACGCCGCCACCGTGGCTGCGGTCACGCATTTCATCTGTGGCGACGAGGCGCTGCCCGAGGTGCTGCCGGCCCTGCCGCAGCCGGCGCCGATCTACTGAACAGACGACGTTTCCGCGATGCGTCTCTTTATGTGAATCAAAGTTGTATCATGTGAAACTTGTGCCCGCGTGCCTGCCGCGCCGGGCGCTTTCACACAGCACAACCAAGGAGACACAACATGTCGGAACGCATCGTCTTTCGCAGCGGTGAAGCACTGGTCGCCGGCGGCCCCCCGGGCACTGCAGCCGAACCCGAAGTCATCATCGGCGAACTTGACGGCCCGGTCGGTACCGCGCTGGCAACGCTGACCGGTGACCAGGTGAAGGGCCACACCCGCGTGTTCGCCATCCTGAACACCGACATCCAGGTGCGTCCGCTGACGCTGATGGTGAGCAAGGTGACGGTCAAGGACGAGCGCTACACCAACATCCTGATGGGCACGGTGCAGGCCGCCATCGCCAACGGCGTGCTCGACGCCGTGCGCGCCGGCGACATCCCGAAGGAAAAGGCCAACGACCTGGGCATCATCGTGTCGGTGTGGCTGAACCCGATGGTGTCGACCGCCAAGGATCTCGACCACAAGATCCTGTTCGACATCCACCGCCAGGCCATGGCCAAGGCGATCAAGAAGGCGATGAACAATCAGCCGGACATCGACTGGCTGCTCGAGAACCAGGACAAGATCACCCACAAGTACTACCAGATGGGTCTGGACGGAAAGATCTGATCCGTATCGGGCGGCGCCCCTGAGGGTGCCGCACCGGTTTCCGTCTCAGGTGGCGACCGTCTTGTCCTTGAAGCGGCAGATATCGACGATGCCGCACTGGCCGCACAGCGGCTTGCGTGCGGTGCAGGTGTAACGGCCGTGCAGGATGAGCCAGTGATGGGCGTGCTGCATGAACTCCGCCGGCACCACCTTGAGCAGCGCGTGTTCGACCGCCAGCACGTCCTTGCCGGGCGCCAGGCCGATGCGGTTCGAAATGCGGAAGATGTGGGTGTCGACCGCCATCGTCGGCGCGCCGAACACGATGTTCAGCACCACGTTGGCGGTCTTGCGGCCGACGCCGGGCAGCGCTTCGAGTGCGGCGCGGTCGTTCGGCACTTCGCCGCCGTGCTTCTCCAGCAACTGATGCGACAGCGCCACCACGTTCTTCGCCTTGGCGCGGAACAGGCCGATGGTCTTGATGTAGTCCTCGACGCCCTCGACACCGAGGCTGACCATGGCTTCCGGCGTCGGCGCCACCGGAAACAGCTTGCGCGTCGCCACGTTCACGCCCTTGTCGGTCGCCTGCGCCGACAGCACGACCGCGACCAGCAGCTGGAAGGGCGTGCCGTATTCGAGATCGCTTTTTGGCTGCGGGTTGGCCGCGCGCCAGCGCTCGAACATGGTCTGTATTTCGGCCCGCGAGAGCCGGCTTGCGCGGCCCGCCATCAGGCCGACGCAGCTTCCACCGGCGTGTGCGGTGCGGCAGCGCGCGCCTGCACCCGCGCCACCCAAGCGTTGCGTGCGGCGATCAGCAGACCGAGGAAGATGAAGGCGCCGGGCGGCAGGATGGCCATCAGCAGGCCGCGGTACTCGTCGCCGAACACGCGGATCTCGTGGGCGCCCGGGACGATCATGTCGATGCCGGAGAACAGCGTGCCCGCACCGATCAGTTCGCGCGCGCCGCCGAGCAGCGCCAGCACCCACAGCAGGCCTACGCCCATCGCCGCGCCGTCCCAGGCAGCGGCCAGCGGCGAGTTCTTGGCGGCGAAGGCTTCGACCCGCGCCAGCACGATGCAGTTGGTGACGATGAGCGGAATGAAGATGCCCAGCACCAGGTAGAGGTCGTGCAGCCAGGCGTTGAAAGCCAGGTCAAGACAGGTGACCAGCGCGGCAATGATCAGGATGAAGACCGGAATGCGGATTTCGTGCGGGATCAGCGTGCGCAGCGCGGCTACCGCGCCGCTGGCCAGCGCCATCACCAGCACGGTCGCCAGCGACAGGCTCACTGCATTGACCAGCGTACTGCTGACCGCCAGCAGCGGACACAGGCCGAGCAGCTGCACCAGCGCGGTGTTGTTCTCCCACAGGCCCTTGCGGCCGATGTCGCCAAAAACGGCGCGTTCTTCAGCGTTCATGCCGGTATCCCCGATGTGTTGGCCGCGCCGAGACGGTGGCGGCGATGTCCGGTCGCGTGCGGCTTCGATGCAGGCCGGCATCGCGAGCAAGCTCGCTCCCACAAGGGCGGGCAGGCGCCGAAGGTGTGGGAGCGACCTGCGGTCGCGATGCGGCGCTCGATCATTCGAACACCTTGTCCGCCGAGGCGCCGGCCGGCAGCGCGAACAGCGCATCGCGCACCGGCGCGATGGCCGCGGCGGCGCGACCGGCGGCGCGGATGACGGCGCGTGGCGAAATGGTGGCGCCGGTCATGTAGGTGAAATCGCCACCGTCCTTGCGGACTGTCCAGCTGGCGGCCTGCGCTGTGTCGCGGCCCGTGAACTGGCTGATCCACTTCGGCGACGCGCGGTCCTTGGCCGGATCGATGTAGTCGCCCAGCCCGGGCGTTTCCTTGTGTGCCACCACGCGCACGCCGCCCAGCGTGCCGTCGGCGTGCACCGCCATCAGCAGCCGGATGGCGCCGCTGTAACCGTCGGCCGCCTGTGCCTCGAACACCAGTGCGACCGGTTCGTTGCCGCGGCGAGCGCGATGCAGCGTCACCGGGCCGTCGATGCCGAGCGCGGGCAGGGCGGACAGCTGCACGGTGTCTTCGAGCAGCGCGTTGTCGTAGTCGCCACGCGGCAGCACCTGGGCGATCAGCTCCAGCCGGCGCGCCTCGACCGACGCCTGTATCGGCGCCTCGGTGGCGTCGTGGGTGAGCGCCATCAGTGCGGTGAAGGCGAGCGTAAACACGGCCAGCAGTGCGGCCGAGCGCATGGCGCTGCCGGCCGCGGTCGGTGCCGGCGGTTCCGGCGCCAGCTCGGCGGCGGCCAGCGCCTCGTCGACCACCGGCGTCTGCGCCTCATTGCTCATGGCGCGCCTCCGTTCTTGTGGCCGAACACCGGCGGCTGCGTCTTCATGTCGATCAGCGGCACGCAGATGTTCATCAGCAGCACGGCGAAGGCGATGCCGTCCGGGTAGGCGCCGAAGGCGCGGATGAGCCAGGCGATCAGCGCGATGCCGGCGGCGAAAAGGAGCTTGCCGCGCGGCGTGGTCGCCCCGGATACCGGATCGGTGGCGATGAAGAAGGCGCCCAGCAGGGTGCCGCCCGCCAGCAGGTGGAAGGCCGGGCCGGCGTAGTGCGCCGGATCGATCAGCGAGGCGATGCCCGATACCAGCGACATCACCGCCAGAAAGGCGACCGGTACGTGCCAGGTGATGATGCGCAGCGCGAGCAGCAGCAGACCGCCTGCGCCCCAGGCCAGCGCCACCCACTCCCAGCCGGCGCCGGCGACATGGCCGAAGGCGGTCGAGTTCATCACGGCGGCGGTGTCGCCGCCGGTCATCAGGCCGGTGCGCAGGGCGTCCAGCGGCGTGGCGCCGGTGACGCCGTCGAGCGCGCGCGCGCCGCCGAACACCCAGTCCATCTGCGTCGCGAAGTCGCCGACATTGAGGCCGGGCCACTGCGACATCAGCGCCGGGAAGCTGACGATCAGCAGCGCATACGCCAGCATGGCCGGGTTGAACGGGTTCTGCCCGAGGCCGCCATACAGGTGCTTGCCAATGATCAGCGCGAAGGCGGTACCGAGCACCGTGGTCCACCAGGGCAGCAGCGGCGGCAGACAGACGGCGATGAGCCAGGCGGTGACCAGTGCGCTCATGTCGGTCAGCGCCGGTGCCACCGGGCGGCCGCGCAGCGCCAGCACGAGGGCTTCGCAGGCGAGCGCGGTGGCGCTGGCCAGGGCGATCTGTACCAGCAGCGCGGTGCCGAACAGCCAGCTCTGCACGGCGATCGCCGGCAGCATGGCGACCAGCACCGTGGTCATCACGCGGCGTACGCTGGTGTTCTGGCGGAGGTAGGGTGAGTTGTACATCGTGTTCCGTCGTGATGGAGCGCGCGACAGGCGCGCCCCGGTGTCATTCCGTCGGCTTGTCGGCCGTCGCGGTTTCGCTCGTCGTTTCGCCGCTGCCGGTGGCCACCATGTCGGCGGCCAGCTTCCGCCGCGCCTCCGCGGCCTCGACCTGCGCCTGCTGGGCCGGCGTCAGCGTGTCGGTGTTCTTCGCTGCAACGGCTTCCTTCTGCGCCTTGGCACGTGCCATCGCCGCCTCGATCAGGGCCTTCTTCGGATCCTCGGCAGCCGGGGCCGTTGCCGTTCCGCCTTCAGCGGCCGGCGCGTCGGTGGCAGCCGGTTTCGCCGCCGGCTTGGCTGCGCTGCGTGCCGCCAGCTTGGCCGCCTTCTCTTCCTTCTCGCGTTCGGCGCGCCAGTTGCGGAACTCGAAGCGTTCGCGCGCCGAATCGGCGGCGTCCTTGTCGCGCTCGCGCGCCCAGATTTCGCTCTTCGCGTAACGGTAGTAATCGACCAGCGGAATGTGCGACGGGCAGACGTAGGCGCAGCAGCCGCACTCGATGCAGTCGAACAGGTGGTATTCCTGGGCGCGGCCGAAGTTGCGCGCGCGCGAGTGCCAGTACAGCTCGAACGGCTGCAGATCGGCCGGGCAGGCGCGCGCGCATTCGCCGCAGCGGATGCAGGGCAGTTCCGGCTCGGGCGGCGGGAACAGCGCCGGCGACGAGGCGAGCAGACAGTTGGTGGCCTTCACCACCGGCGCTTCGACGCCGGGCAGCGGGATACCCATCATCGGGCCGCCCATGATGAGCTTGTCGGTGTCCTGCTTCAGGCCGGCATGCTCGAACACGAAGCCGATCGGTGTGCCGATGGCGACGTCGAAGTTGCGCGGCCGGTCGACGTTGCCGGCAACGGTGACGATGCGGCGGGTCAGCGGTTCGCCGTGTTCGAGGGCGTTCCAGACGGCGAGCGCGGTCGCCACGTTGAAGCACTGCACGCCGAAGTCGGTCGAGCGGCTGCCGTGCGGCACTTCGATGCCGGTCAGCACGCGGATCAGCTGCTTGGCACCGCCGGCCGGGTAGCGCGTCGGCACCACGACGACGTCGAGCGACGGGTGATTCAGCGCAGCGGCGGCCGCCTTCAGCGCGGCGGCGGCCTCAGGCTTGTTGTCCTCGACGCCGACCAGCACCTGCTTCGCCGCCAGCATCTTCTGCATCACCAGCGCGCCGCGCAGGATGTCCTCGGCCTCGCTGCGCATCAGCATGTCGTCGCAGGTGATGAAGGGCTCGCACTCGGCCCCGTTCAGCACCAGCGTGTCGGTGCCACCGGTCTTGCCGGGCGACAGTTTCAGATGGCTGGGGAACACCGCGCCACCGAGCCCGACCACGCCAGCGTCGCGCAGGTAGTCGCGTACCTCGCCCGGTGTGGCCGCGTGCCAGTCGAAGGGCTCGCGCTCGACGCGCTGGTCCTGGCCGTCCGGTTCGATCACGACCGCCATCGACGACAGTCCTGAAGCGTGCGGCATCAGCCGCGGCTCGATCGCCACCACGTGGCCCGAGGTCGGCGCGTGCACCGCACTCGACACATTGCCGTCGGCCGCGCCGATGCGCTGGCCGTGCAGCACCCGGTCGCCCACCTTGACCAGCGGACGCGGCGTGCCGCCGATGTGCTGGTGCAGCGGAATGATCAGCTGCGGCGGCAGCGGCAGACGGGCGATCGGCTCGCGCGTCGATGCGCTCTTGTTCGGGTCCGGCTTGACGCCGCCATTGAACGAAAACAGCTTGCGCAGCATCAGGCGGCTTCCTTTGCTGCTGTTTCGGTCGATACCGGCTTCAGGTCGAACACCGGGTAGCGCCATTTCCAGGTTTCCACCGTTTCGGCCACCGGCACCATGTCGATGCAGTCGGCCGGGCAGGGCGGTACGCACAGTTCGCAACCGGTACAGAGGTCGGTGACGATGGTGTGCATCTGCTTGGCGGCGCCGACGATGGCGTCCACCGGACAGGCCTGTATGCACAGCGTGCAGCCGATGCAGGTCGCTTCGTCGATGACGGCCACCGATTTCGGCTTCTCGACGCCGTGCTCGGCGTTCAGCGGCTTGTATTCGCGGCCCAGCAGGTCGGCCAGCTTGCGCACGCCTTCGTCGCCGCCGGGCGGGCACTGGTTGATGTCCGCCTCGCCGCCGGCGATCGCGGTGGCGTAGGGCTTGCAGCCGGGGTAGCCGCACTGGCCACACTGCGTCTGCGGCAGGATGGCGTCGATCTTGTCGACCAGCGGGTCACCCTGGGTCTTGAACAGCACCGACGCGGCGCCGAGCGCGGCACCGAGCGCCAGCGCAAGACCGGTCATCACGAGCAGTGCGGAAATCATGAGTCGAGCCCGGCGAAGCCCATGAAGGCCAGGCTCATCAGGCCGGCGGTGATCATGGCGATGGCGTTGCCGCGGAAGGGCACCGGGATGTCGGCGCCGTCCAGCCGCTCGCGGATGCTGGCGAACAGCACCAGCGCAAGTACGAAACCGGCGGCGGAGCCGAAGCCGAACAGCAGCGACTGCAGCAGGTTGTGGCGCGCCGCCTGGTTCAGCAGCGGCACGCCGAGCACGGCGCAGTTGGTAGTGATCAGCGGCAGGTAGATGCCCAGCACCTGATGCAGCAGCGGGCTGGTCTTCTGGATCACCAGTTCTGTCAGCTGCACGATGGCGGCGATGACCACGATGAAGCTCAGCGTCGACAGATAGCCCAGGCCGTAGGGCTTGAGCAGGAAGGTGTCGATCAGGTAGCTGGACCCGCAGGCCAGCGTCAGCACGAACATGGTCGCCAAACCCATGCCGATCGCGGTTTCGAGCTTTTTCGACACGCCCATGAAAGGACACAGGCCGAGGATGCGCACGAACACCACGTTATTGACCAGCGCGGTGCCAAGCAGGATGAACAGGTAACTCGTCATGACGGGGCGAGGATTCGCCGGATGTTTTCCGCAGGCCGCGGCGCAGGATGCACCGCGTAACCGACGGATTATCCGGCACTGCAGCGCAGCACTCAAGCTGCCGCAGGCGTCGGCGGGCGGTTATGTGGGCAGAACCGCGGCCGCGGCGGCCGTCCGGCCGTGTTCAGACCAGCGCCGGGGCGGCGGTGATGCAGTGCGGCAGTTGTTCCACCGGCAGCGGTCTGCTCAGCAGATAGCCCTGGAAGGCGTCGCAGCCGTGCGCGGACAGGAAAGCCATCTGGGCCTCGGTTTCGACGCCCTCGGCCACCACGTTCAGCCCGAGATTGCCGGCCAGCGACAGGATGGTGCGCACGATGGCGGCCGAGTGCGGGTCGCTCAGCACCTCGTCGACGAAGCTCTTGTCGATCTTGAGCTGGTCCAGCGGCAGCTTCTTCAGGTAGGCGAGCGAGGAGTAGCCGGTGCCGAAGTCGTCCAGCGCGAAGCGCACGCCGCGCTGCTGCAGCGTGCGCATCGTCGCCAGCGTCATGTCGAGGTCGCGGTGCAGCATGCTTTCGGTCAGTTCGAGGCGCAGCCGGCGCGGATCGGCGCCGCTGTCGGCCAGTGCCTGCTCGACCCGTCCGACGAAGCCGGATTCGTGGAACTGCCGCTCGCTCACGTTCACGGCTATCGTCCAGTGCACCCGCAGCGGGTCGTCAGCCCAGGCGCGCAACTGAGTACAGGCGGTATCGAGCACCCACTGGCCGATCGGCAGGATGTGGTTGCTCTGTTCGGCCAGCGGAATGAAGGCCGCTGGCGACACCATGCCGCGCACCGGGTGCTGCCAGCGCACCAGCGCCTCGACACCGGTGATGCGCCGCTCGGCGTCGGTCACCGGCTGGTAGTGCAGCCGCAGTTCGCCGCGCTCGAGCGCGCCGCGCAGGTCGCGCAGCAACTGGGCGCGGGCGGTGGTGTTCTCCTGCAGCGTGGGGTCGAAGAAGCTCAGCCGGTTGCGGCCGCTTTCCTTCGCCTTGTACAGCGCCATGTCGGCCTGCTTCAGCAGTTCGTCGGCACGGTCTTCGGCGCAGTTGAACAGCACGGCGCCGATGCTGGCGGTGGAACTGACCATCTGTCCACCGAGGTCGCATTCGCCCGCCAGTGCGTCGCGCAGCTTGTCGCCGATCTCACCGACGCGCAGCGAAGCAGCCTGCAGATCGATGCCGAGATTGCCCAGGATGACGACGAACTCGTCGCCGCCCAGTCTCGCCACGGTGTCCGTGTCGCGCACGCAGCTGCGCAGTCGCGCCGACATCTGCTGCAGCAGCGCGTCACCCTGGGCGTGGCCCAGCGTGTCGTTGATTTCCTTGAAGTTGTCGAGATCCATCAGCAGCAGCGCGCCGTGCTGCCCGTCGCGCACGGAACCGGCGATGGCCTGGTCGAGCCGGCTGTTCATCAGACGGCGGTTGGGCAGGCCGGTCAGTTCGTCGTGGAAGGCCAGCCGTTGCGCCTCGTGCTCGGCCTTCTTGCGCGTCGTGATGTCGGCGCGTATCGCGATGTAGCGCTGCGGCACGCCGTCGGCGTCGACCAGCGGCACGATGGTGGTGTGTACCCAGTACAGCGAGCCGTCCTTGGCCCGGTTGCAAATGTCGCCGTGCCAGACCAGCCCGCTTGAAATGGTCTTCCACATGTCGGCGAAGAACCCGGGCGCGTGCGTGCCCGAGTTGATGACGCGGTGACTGCGGCCGACCAATTCTTCGCGCGCGTACTGCGAAATTTCGCAGAACTTGTCGTTCACCCGGGTGATGACGCCGCGTGCATCGGTTTCCGCGACGATGGCATGCGCGTCCAGCGCCGCCTTCAGCTCGCCCACCTCTCGCAGCGAGTCGAGCACGCGGCGCTGCGCGCGCTCGCGCTCGGTCGTGTCGTTGAGGATCAGCACCACGCTGTCGATGCCGCCGTCGGCGCTGCGTTCCGGCACCAAGGTCGATGACAGATGGACGGCGTTGCCGTCGTGTCCGGTGAAATTGCAGTCGAACTCCACGCGCTGTCCCTGCAGGGCCTCGGCCAGCCGCGGTCGCATCTGTCCGGCCAGCTGCGGCGGCATCACCGCGTCTACCGTGCGGCCGACGATGTCGCTGGCAGCTTGGCCCAGGTGCAGTGCGTGCATCGGGTTCACATAGCGGAAACGCAGGTCGCGGTCGATGCGCGCGATGTCGGCCGGCACGTTGGACAGTATCGTGTCCAGCTCGCGCTCGCGCTCGCGCAGCGACTGTTCCGAGCGCTGCAGCAGTTCGTAGGGCTCGCGCAGGCCGATGACGAAGGTGGCGCGATAGACGAAGGTGTAGGCGGCAATCTTGTACAGATGGCCGAACATGTTCATGAAATCCGACGCCGTCGTGTAATTGGTGAACGCCAGTTCGCCAATGCCCATCACGAAGCAGGCGCAGGCGAGGTAGTGCGTGCGCGGATCGGGTGCGACACGGTTCTGCCAGAACAGCCATCCGGCCACCGCCAGATTGCCGATGCACAGCACGTACTCGAAGCCGGCCTTGAACGCCGTCACGCCGACGCCGGGCACGAAAGTCACCGGAAAGAGGTCGAGAAACCAGGTGCCGGCGACGAACAGCGCACCGGTGGCGAGCAGGCCGAACCCCAGCCAGCCACCCCGCGACCCGGGCAGCGCGATGCGCGCCGCCACCAGTGCAACGGTCAGCAGTTCGAACGAGCGGCCGGCCAACCAGAAGAAGATGGCCTTCGCGGTGCTGCTCTCGGTCAGCAGGGCCGGCATGCCGGCGTAGGTCAGCGCGTGGATCAGGTCGGTGCCGGCAACCACCGAGAAACCGAAGATGAGCACGTTCGACGCGTGATCGCCTGACCTGTCGAAGCGGTGCCAGGCCATGATGACGACCAGCGCCGATACCACGACCGAGAAGGTTTCCAGCAGCAGGTGAAAAGCCAGCATGGCCCCGTGCCGGCCTTCGAACAGCGGTATCGGCGGCAGCATCGCTGCCCCGATCAGCAGCAGCAGGGCGGTCAGGCAGATGGCAGCCGGCGGGCGCAGGCTGGACGCTCCGTGGGCGGATTCTTGTCTTGTCAGGGGCATGGCGGTGACCGGGCCGGCTTCGCGTACGTCCAGGGTAATCGGCCCAACGAAGCAGGGCCTTGACCTCGGATCGCACGCTATTGCTTATGTTGCAGCCGGTCAAGCTGCCCGACCACCCCGGCAGGTCATGCTGGCGGGGTGGCGTCCAAGCGGGCTGTGTCCCGTCAGAAATCGACCGTGGCGCTGAGCATGGCGGTACGCGGCGCGCCCTGCACCAGGTAGCTGGAGCCGGGGTAGCCGCCAGCCGCCGCCCAGTAGGCGCGGTCGCTCACGTTGTCGACGCGGGCGCGGAAGGTGACGTCCTTGCCGGCGACCCGCGTGATGTAGCGTGCGCCGAGGTCGAAGCGCGTCCAGCTGGGGATGGACGCGGCGTTCTGCGCATCGAAGTACTGCGACGCGGTGTAGATGGTGCGTGCGTCCAGGCTCAGGCCGCGCAGCAGCGGCACATCCCACTCGACACCGACCGTGTATTGGGCCGACGGCACGCCGATCGCACGGTTGCCGTCGTTGGCGCCGCCGGCCGTGCGCTCCAGTTCGGCATCGATCCAGGTGGCGCCGCCGAGCAGGCGCAGGCCCTGCAGCGGTTCGCCGTACAGCGTCAGCTCGATGCCGGTGTTCTGCTGCTCGCCGCTGGCGCGGAACACGTTGTCGGCGCCGACGAAAGCACTCGGCAATTCGATCGAGAACACCGCCAGACCGGCGCCGAAGCGCTTGTCCTCGTACTTCACGCCGGCTTCCGTCTGTTTCGACACGAAGGGCGACAGTCGTTCGTTGGCATTGACCGCGGTGTTCGGCGCGGTGCCGCCACGGGTCAGTGCCTCGGCGTAGTTGGCGTACAGCGACATTTCCTGCGTGAGCTTGTATACCGCACCGACCGCTGGTGTGAGCTTGGTCTTGTCATAGGAGGTGCCGAACACCGCATAGTCGTTGTAGGGCACGTCGATGATCTTCTGCAGCCGCGCGCCAAGCGTGAGCAGCAGTCGGTCGTTGGCAAAGGCCATGGTGTCGGCGAGCGCCAGGCTGAAACTGCGGGTCTTCTGCTGTGTCTGGGGCGAGTTCAGTTCCGGATTGGCGGCACCCCCCGGTCGCGCCACCGGCTGCGGGTCGTAGAGGTTATCGACGAAGGCGGCGCCGAATTCGTTCTCGTTCTTCTCGGTGCGCCAGTGGCCGGCCATCGACGCCGTCAGGCGATGCTGGACCGCTCCCGTCGTCACCCGGGTGCGGATGCCGGCCTCGCCCGTTACCACCGTCTCGTCGCGGTAATTGTCGAAGCGGCTGGAGTTGATCGTGCCGCTCGAGTCGAGGAAGTGAAAGGGCAGCGAATTGCGTTCCTTGCCGCGGCGCGCGCCCACCGCCACCCAGGTGGTGGTGACGTCGCTCAGATCGAACTCGGCACGCACCGTGCCGAACACGGTCTGGTCGCCGGAGTAGATCCACGGCTGGGAGTAGTTCGACGACGCGCTCGGCGGCCGCGGGACGAATGTAAGACCGGCGCCGCGCAGCAGGCTGGGGCGGCCCTCGATCAGGTTCTGGTCCTGCATGCCCACGTCCGCCGACAGCCGGAAGTCGCGGCCGCGGTAATCCGCGCCCAGCGAGAACATTTCGAAGTCCTTGCGTTCGTTGTCGATGCCGGTGCCGCCGACGCGGCGAGCTGCATTGACGCGCAGGCCCAGCTCCTTGTTCTCGCCGAAGCGGCGCGCCACATCGGCCGCAAGGTAGTCCTGACCGCCGGTCTGCAGACCGTAGGTCAGGCGTGTCTGGTCTTCGTTCGGCGCGCGCTTGGGCACCAGATTAATCGAGCCACCGATGCCGCTTCCAGCCGTACCGCCGGGCGCCGCGCCGTTTACGAAGGTGTTGGCACCGCGCAGCACCTCGACCCGTTCGAGAAACTCGGTTGCCACGTACTGTCGCGGCAGCACGCCATACAGGCCGTTGTAGGCCATGTCGTCGGAAAACAGCGGGAAGCCGCGGATCACATACAGCTCCTGGAAGTTGCCGAAGCCGCGTGAAATGCGCACGGTCGGGTCATTGCGCAGCACTTCGGCGACGCCCGAGGCCTGCTGGTCTTCGATCAGCTGGCTTGTATAGGCGGTGGTGCTGAAGGGGGTGTCCAGCGTGCTCTGGTTGCCGAGAATGCCGATACGCGCACCCTTCGCCACCTGTCCTCCGGCGAAGGCGGGCGGCAGGCCGGCGGCCGATGCGTCGGCGCTGGCTTCGACCACCACCGGCGCCAGCGTGATCGGCGCCGACGGATCTTCGTTCTGCTGGGCGTGAGCGACGGTGCTGGCGAGCGCCGCCATGATGGCGAGCGCGAGGGGAGGGCGCGGGAAGGCTGGGGCGTTTTTCATTGCAGCGGAGGGCACGGTGTGCTGAGGTAGAATCGGAAGCGACGAATCGTATTACGAATCGTTCTTGTTTTTGTGTCGTTTGCGACTTTTTGCACACCGTTGCGGCGCGCTGTTGTATCCCTGCTACCCCAAGTCCGGCCCCGTCCATCGATGAAATCCGTTACGCCCGGCACCGCCACGGCTTCCTGTACGACCGCGGTACGACCCCGCGCCACCGCGCTGCAGCGATGGGTGTGGGTGCACAAATGGTCAAGTCTGGTGTGCACGCTGTTCATGCTGCTGTTGTGTATGACCGGCCTGCCACTGGTTTTCTATCACGAGATCGACCACGCCCTCGGCAAGCACATCGAGGCGCCGGAAATGCCCGCCGGCACCGCGCATCTGCCGGTGGATCGCATCGTCGACGCGGCGCGCCGCCACCACCCGGATCTGGTGCCGCTCTACCTTTTCAAGGAAGAGGACGAGCCGGACATGTGGGTGGTCAAGATGGACACCCGGCCCGACACCGACGAGACACAGGCGAAGTTCTCGGTGGTCGATGCGCGCACCGGCGAAGTCCTCGGCGAGCCCCGTTTCGACGAAGGTTTCATGCACCTGATGTACCGGCTGCACGTCGACCTGTTCGCCGGTCTGGCCGGCCGGCTGTTCCTCGGCTTCATGGGCCTGCTGCTGGTCGTCGCGCTGGTCAGTGGCGTCGTGCTGTATGCCCCGTTCATGCGCAAGCTGGATTTCGGCGAGGTGCGCCACGGCCGTTCGACAAAGCTGTGGTGGCTGGACATGCACAACATGCTGGGCATCGTCACCGTCACCTGGGCGCTGGTGGTGGGGGGCACCGGCGTCATCAACACCTGGGCCGACCTGATCCTGAAGGCCTGGCAGGCGGAACAGGTGGCCGCGCTGAAGACCGCCGGGGCCGGCGCTGCGCCCGGCGGCCGCGCCGCGCCGCTGCAGTCGCTGGTCGACGCCGCACTGGCCGCTGAGCCGGGCATGGCCGTCGCCACCGTCGCGTTTCCTGGCACGCTGCTATCTACGCCCTCGCACTACGCCGTCTTCCTGCACGGCGACACGCCGCTCACCGCCAAACTGTTGAAGGCCACGCTGGTCGACCCGGTCAGTGCGGCGGTGATCGAAACGAAACCGCGCCCCTGGTACGCCACCGCGCTGCTGGTGTCGCAGCCGCTGCACTTCGGCGATTACGGCGGCCTGCCGCTGAAGATACTGTGGGCGCTGCTCGACCTCGTCACCGTCGTCGTGCTGTGGAGCGGGCTCGTGCTGTGGTGGCGCAAGCACAGGCATGCCGCTGCGGTGCCCGCCAGCACCGCGCAGGCCGCGACCACCGCGCGAGGTGGCGCATGAAGGGTGCGAAATCGAATGCCGCCATCTTCCGCTGGCCGCTGCTGATCGCCGTACTTACCGCCGTCGGCCTGCTGGCGGCCCTGGTCGGCGACGAAGCCTCGGACGCCTTGTCGTGGGCGCTGCTGGCGGTGCCGGTGGGGCTTTGCGGGTATTTCAGTCTCGCCAGGCGATGAGCCGACGGCGTCGCGCTCGTCAAAACAGTGCTCTGTCAGGGCGAGGCCTTGCGTCTCGCTGTACGCACCAGATTGACCACGGCAATCAGCAGGCAACCCAGCGCCGGCAGGCACCACACGAACGCCGCGTCGGTATGCACGGTTTGCGTTGCCGCGTCGTAGTGGCGGCCGAGTTCATTGAAGTCGATCCTGAGGTAACGCGAGTACCAGAGCCAGAAGAACGGCAGCGACGCCGCGAGCGGCAGAACGACCCCGGGGGACAGAATCCGTCGTGATCGTGGCCGGCTCTTGGATGTCATGGTGAGATCGGTGGGCGTCATCGGTTGCCGATCGCCTGCGGGTGTTCGGCCTGGTCCGGGCTGCCGCGGCGGAACTTGCTGGTGGCCTCCACCGCGACAAGGATGCTACGACTTCAGCAGCCCACCCAGCATCCCCATCGCTGCCTGCAGCGCATCCCCTTCGGGCGCCTTGCCGTCGGGCGACAACTTGTCGATCAGTTGCGGCAGCAGGCTGGCGAGGCCGGAGGACACTTCCTGCGAGGACATGCCGACTTGCTGGGCGACGCCGCCGATCTGTTCGGCGCCGAACACGGCCTTGATCTGGTCGCCGGAGATCGGCAGGTTGGGGCCGGAACCCAGCCACGAGGCGATCACTTCGCCCAGGCCGCCCTGCTGGAACTTGGCGATCAGGCCCTGGATGCCGCCGATCTGCGGGCTGTTGATCAGGCTCATCGCGGCCTGGATCAGTGCGGCATTGCCGCCAGCGCCGGATTGTCCGCCGAGCGCGCCGGCCACCTGTCCTGCGATCGAGTCGAAAAGCCCCATGTCCGTCTCCTTCGTTGAGTGAAGACGCAAGGCTACGCCAGCCGCGTAGAGGTTGCTCGTGCGGCGGGTGGGGCGGACGGCGTCAGACGCAGTGGCGCCGCCAACCCTTGCCCTGCGGGGCGTGCATTTCGGCGTTCAGCGAGTCTACGGTGTCTGACCAGTCGGCGTCCTGGTTCAGCGCGTCGCGCAGGAAGGCGGCCTGCGCGGGACTCCAGAAGGTGGCTTCGTGCAGCTTGGTACCGTTGTCAATCGGGCCGAACAGCGCGATGAAGCCCTCGATCGATTGCGGGTCGCTCGGCAGGCCGAGCTGGTCGAACAGGTCTTCCATTGAATGCGGCGTGATGTCCATGACGATCTCCTGTCGGTGAGTAGATGCTGCTCCTGATCGGAATGTCCGGTGGGCAGATGGTTCCGTTCTCATTGTGCGCGCTCGCCCACCATCGCGCCGGGCTGTACCCACTGATCGAACTGTTCGCCGCTCACGTCGCCCGAGGCGAGCGCCGCCTCGCGCAAGGTCAGGCCTTCGCGGTGGGCGCGGGCGGCGATCTTCGCCGCGCGGTCGTAGCCGATGTGCGACACCAGCGCGGTCACCAGCATCAGCGACTGCTGCATCAGCGTCTCGATGCGCTCGCGCCGCGCTTCGATGCCGGCGACGCAGTGGGTGTCGAAACTGCGCATGCCGTCGGCGAGCAGGCGGATGCTCTGCAGCACGGCGCCGGCAATCAGCGGCTTGTAGACGTTCAGTTCGAAGTTGCCCGAGGCGGCGCCCAGCGTGACCGCGACGTCGTTGCCCATGACCTGTGCGCACAGCATGGTGAGCGCTTCGCACTGGGTCGGGTTCACCTTGCCCGGCATGATGGAACTGCCGGGCTCGTTCTCCGGCAGCGCCAGTTCGCCGAGGCCACAGCGCGGGCCGGATGCGAGCCAGCGGATGTCGTTGGCGATCTTGCTCAGCGCGACGGCCAGTGTCTTCAGCGCGCCGTGCAGCGCCACCAGCGGCTCGTGCCCGGCCAGTGCGGCGAAGGGGTTGTCGGCACGCACGAAGGGCAGGCCGGTGCCATCGGCCAGCTTGTTCGCCACCCGCGTGCCGAATTCCGGATGGGTGTTCAGGCCGGTGCCGACCGCGGTACCGCCTATCGCCAGCGCATGTACGGCCGGCAGTGCCGCGACGATGGCCGAGCGGGCCAGCGCGAGCTGGGCCGCGTAACCGGAGAATTCCTGCCCCAGCGTCAGCGGCGTGGCGTCCTGCAGATGGGTGCGGCCGATCTTGACGATGTCCGCGAAAGCGACCGCCTTGTCGGCCAGCTGCGCGTGCAGCGCGTCGAGTGCCGGCATCAGTGCGCGCCGGACGGCGTAGGCGGCGGCCACGTGCATCGCCGTCGGAAACACGTCGTTCGACGACTGGCCCATGTTCACGTCGTCGTTCGGGTGCAGCGTCCGCGCCTCGCCACAGTCGCCGCCCATCAGCTGCGAGCCGCGGTTGGCCAGCACCTCGTTCATATTCATATTGGTCTGCGTGCCGGAGCCGGTCTGCCACAGCGACAGCGGAAACTCGTCGTCATGCTGGCCGGCGAGCACCTCGTCGGCGGCTGCGACGATGGCGGTCATGCGCTCGGCCGGCAGCTTGCCCAGCCGGCCATTGGCCAGCGCCGCCGCGCGCTTGACCGCGGCCAGTGCGTGTATCAGTTCGCGCGGCATGCGTTCGGTCGAGATGGCGAAGTGCTGCAGCGAGCGCTGTGTCTGCGCGCCCCACAGGCGGTCCGCCGGCACCTCGATCGGGCCGAAGGAATCGTGTTCGGTGCGGGTGACGACAGGCGGCTGCGTGGCGGTATCCATGGCGGTCTCTTTTCGAAGCCAGTTTTCAGGATAGGACATGACGGCGCCACGGTCCGACCGGCGGATGTGGGGACGACGGCGCTGCGGTACACTCCGGGCCGGTTTCAGCCGTCTTCCGCACTTCATTCCTCTCCGTGTCCGACATTCCCGCCACCTTTGCACCCGACGGCCCGCTGGCCCGCGCCATCCCCGGTTTTACGCCGCGCACGCAGCAGACCGAAATGGCCGAACGCGTGGCCCAGGCCATCGCCGACCGCAGCGTGCTGGTGGTCGAGGCGGGCACCGGCACCGGCAAGACCTACGCCTATCTGGTGCCGGCGCTGCTGTCCGGCGCCAAGGTAATCGTGTCTACCGGCACCAAGACGCTGCAGGACCAGCTCTACGGCCGTGACCTGCCCACCGTGCGCGGTGCGCTCGGCGTGCCGGTCAGCATCGCGCTGCTCAAGGGGCGCGCCAACTACCTGTGCCACTACCACCTCGAACGCTCGCTGCAGGAGGGCCGTTTCGGCTCGCGTGAAGACGCCTCTCACCTGCAGGCCATTGCCCGCTGGGCCAAGGTGACCAGCACCGGCGACAAGGCGCAGTGCAGCGAGGTGCCGGAAGAGTCGGGTGCCTGGTCGCATGCGACCTCTACGCGCGACAACTGCCTCGGCCAGGACTGTCCGAACGCCAAGGAATGCTTCGTCACCGCCGCGCGCCGCGAGGCGATGGAGGCTGACGTGGTGGTGGTGAACCATCATCTGTTCTTCGCCGACCTGATGCTGCGCGACGAGGGCGTGGCCGAACTGCTGCCGGCCTGCAACGCCGTCGTGTTCGACGAAGCGCACCAGCTCGCCGAGACCGCCAGCCTGTTTTTCGGCGAATCGGTATCGACCTCGCAGATGCTCGAGCTGGCGCGCGACACCCGCGCCGAGGCGCTGGTCGGCGCAAAGGATTTCAAGCAGCTGCCGGAATCGGCCGAGCGCATGGTGAAGGCGGTGCGCGATCTGCGACTGGTATTCCGCGAGGAGAACGTGCGGCTGTCGGCGGCGCAGATCGACGAACGCCCGGCCTTCGCCCCGGCGCTGGCCACCGTGCTGGAGGCGCTGAACGAACTGGCCGGTCTGCTGGAAACGCAGGCGGCGCGCAGCGAAGGGCTGGAGAAGTGCTGGCAGCGCGCGCTCGACCTGATCGCCCGCGTCGAGCGCTGGCAGGCCGGCGAGAAAGCGGGCGAGCAGTCGGACCGCGTGCGCTGGGCCGAGGTCTATACGCAGGCGCTGGCGCTCAATGCCACACCGCTGTCGGTGGCCGACATCTTCCGCCGGCAGATGGAAGACAACCCGCGTGCCTGGATATTCACCTCGGCCACGCTGTCGGTCGGCAACGACTTCGGCCACTACTGCGGCGAACTGGGCCTGCACAACGCCGAAACCGCGCAGTGGGGCAGCCCCTTCGCCTACGAACAGCAGGCGCTGCTGTATGCGCCCGAGAACATGCCCGAGCCGTCGGCGCCGACCTATGCCGAAGCCGTGGCGCGCGCTGCCTGGCCGCTGATCAAGGCCTGCCGCGGCGGCGTGTTCGTGCTGTGCACCTCGCTGCGCGCGATGAAGCGCATCCACGAACTGATCGAGGACAAGCTGTCGGCCTGGGACCCGGAGCGGCCGCTGCTGATGCAGGGCCAGGCCACCCGCAGCGAACTGCTGGACCGCCACCGCGCCGCCGGCAATGCCGTGCTGGTCGCCAGCCAGAGCTTCTGGGAAGGCGTGGACGTGCGCGGCGATGCGCTGCAGCTGGTCATCATCGACAAGCTGCCCTTCGCACCGCCGGACGATCCGGTGCTGTCGGCCCGCATCGAACACCTGAAGCGGCAGGGGCGCAACGCCTTTTCCGAGTATCAGCTGCCGCATGCGGTGATCAGCATGAAGCAGGGCGCCGGCCGCCTCATCCGCGACGAAAGCGATCACGGCGTGCTGATGGTGTGCGACCCACGGCTGGTCGAGAAGCACTATGGCAAGGTGATCTGGCGCAGCCTGCCGCCGATGCGCCGGACCCGCAGTGCCGACGTCGCGGTGCAGTTTCTCGAAAGTCTCGCCGGCTGACAGCAGGCGGGGATCGGAGCCGGCGGCCCGCAGCGGCCGCGTCGCGGCCAAGGCCGCTCCGACAGGGTGAGGTGCCCGCGCGGCGGCCGGGGCCGGGGGCGAGGTGCTGTAGGAGGGGTCTTCTGACCCCGACAGCCGCCTGAACCGAAGCCTGCGTCGGCTGCATCGCGGCCGACGCCGCTCTGGCGATACCGGGCGCTTGCTTCACGTCATGAACGCAGGCGCCGCGGCGTGCCACACTGCGCGCCGTGTGATCGGGAGGCGGTGTGTTCGCAATCGAAATCTGTCTGCTGCTGCTTGCGCTCGGCGTCAGCGCGCTCATGCGGCCCTGGCGCATGCTGGTCGGGCCGCTCGGTGCGCCGTGGGCGGCTTCGCTGGTGGTGCTGTCGCTGCTGTGGGTGCTGCCGCAGATGCTGCCGAACGGCATATCGATCCAGCTTTCGGGCGCCTGCCTTCTCGTGCTCATGTTCGGCTGGCCGCTCGCGGTGATCGAGCTGGTGCTGGTCGCGCTGGCGGTGTGGACGCTCGGCGACCTCGGTTTTGCTGCGGTGCTGTCGCAGCTGGTGTGGATAGGTCTGGTGCCGGCCACACTCGCACTGGCGCTGGGCGAGGCCTTGCGCCGCGGACTGCCGGCGCATCCCTTCATCTATGTGCTGGGGCGCGGCTTCATCGGTACCGCGATGAGCATCTTTGCGGCCGGTGCGGCCTACGAATTCATCCACCACCTGCTTGGCGGCGTCGCCGTCGAGCACGCACTGGTCGCGCGCTGGCTGATGGCCTGGGGCGACGCCTTCCTGACCGGCATGCTGGTGGCGGTCTTCGTCGCCTTCGTGCCGGAGTGGCTGGCCACCTGGTCGGACCAGCGCTACCTCGGGTCGCCGCCCCCGCCGCCGTCTTCTTCCTGAGCGCGCTCAGGCGCTGCGCACACGCGGCGCGTCCGGCTCAGGTTTCGCGAACGCACGCTCGGCGCGCAGGGCTTCGGCCAGCGCCCGCTGACCGTCGCGTTGCGCCGCCTCGATCAGCGTTAGATCGATGATGTCGCGCTGCGCGTGACTGCCACCGAAGCGGTGCGACACGTGGCGGATCGGCCGCAGCAGGCGCACGGTGCTGGCGTAGTCGCCCTCGCCGAAGGCGGCGATGGCGCGCGTGGCGGCACGGCCGACCTCGGCGATGAAACCGGCGTTGTCGCCTTCGCCGGCCAGCGCCAATTCCTGCGCGTCGATCAGGCTGCGCATCTGCGCGGTGCGGCCGGTGGCGGCGAAAGCCATCATCGCGTGCATGTCGCTGAAGGCGTAAAGACTTCGCCCGGCCATCGGTGCCCAGCGTTCGGCCACCGCCTGCCAGCGTTCGCCGACATCGATGCCGCGCAGGTGCAGGCGCCACAGCAGCGCCGACATGTCGATGAAGTCGAACACCAGACCCGGTGCGCGGCCGAATACGGCGTCGTCGAACAGCGCGAGCACGTCGTCGATTTCGTCGAGGCCGAGGTGGAACAGCGCCAGGTGCCAGTGGTTATGCACGGCGAGGAAACTGTCCTGCGCCCAGGCCTGCGGTGCGGCGCGCATCCAGGCGATGCCGTCGCGGCGACGGCCCTGCATCTCCATCACATGCGCGACGGCATGCTGCGCCCAGCCGTCACGCGGCTGGATCTCGACCGCCTGCCGGCCATAGCGTTCGGCGCGCAGGTAGTCACCGGTCTCTTCCAGTCCGAAAGCCAGCATGCCGGCCACCGCGTGCCAGGCGGGCATGTCCATGCTCCAGGCCGGAAGCGCGCGGGCGATGCGATCGCGCAGCATGCGCGAGTCGCCGAGCAGGAAGTCGCATTGCTGGCCGGCCTGCAGCGCCAGCACGTCGAGAGGATGATCGATTGCGACGTCTTCGAGCACGCGCGCGGCGGCGCGCCAGCGGCCCTCGGTCATCAGCGCGACCGCACGCAGGTGGCGGCTTTCGCGCTCGTTTGCAGGCAGCTTCGCCGCCGTGGCGTGGGCGGCAGCTGCAACCTGAATGCCGGCCGGCTCGGTGCCGAGCAGGTGCAGATAGGCACGCAGCACGTGGCCCATCACCATGTCCGGCGCCTCGGTGAGCGCGCGGTCGATGGTGGCGACCGGGTCGCCGATGAAACAGCGCAGCTCGTGCTCGGCCTGTTCCAGCAGTTCGATGCTGCGGGCGGTGGCACCGGTGACCGCAAGGCCGGCGGGGTTGTTCAGGGACATCGTTTCACTCCTGTGGTGGTTGAACACAGGCGTATCTACGTGCTCCGCTGCGGACTGGAGACAGGCGGGGCGTGACCGGCGTCACGCCCGGTCTTCATTGTTGATAGGCCAGTTCGAGGTCGGTGTCGAGTTCGATCACGCAGTCGAGCACGCGGCTGGTGAGCGTCTCGTCGTCGTCGGTCCACATCGAATCGGGCTCGTCGTCGCGGGTGGACAGCGGTGCGATGTCGAAATCGACGAACTGGTCGCCGATCTTCAGCACCGTCATGCCGGAAGCGTGGTCGGCCAGGGTCCAGTCGTCCGGCACCTGCAGCTCGGCGGTCACGCGTACGGTCAGTGTCTTCATGTGAATCTCCGGTTGATGAGGCGGCACTTTAGCGCGCATGGGCGACAGTGGGGCGATTCCTTGCGCTGACACGCCTCGGCCCGGTGTCGGCTAGCATGCGCGATTGTCCGAAACCGCACTCCCTCATGTCCGTCAATCTGATCGAACTCGAAAGCGGCGATTCGCCGGTCGCCACCGTCATCGTGCTGCATGGCCTGGGCGCCGACGGCAACGACTTCGTGCCGGTGTGCCGGCGGCTGGATCTCGACGCGGTCGGTCCGGTGCGTTTCGTGCTGCCCGACGCGCCGGAACGCCCGGTCACGCGTAACGGCGGTTACATCATGCGCGCCTGGTTCGACCTCTACGCGCCGGGCGCCGGGCAGGAAGCCGAAGCCGACGTGCGCGCGTCGCAGGGGCTGGTCGATGCGCTGATCGCACGCGAGGTCGAACGCGGCGTGCCGGCGTCGCGCATCGTGCTGATGGGGTTCTCGCAGGGCTGCGCGATGGCGCTGTTCGCCGGTCTGCGGCACGCGGAGCGGCTGGCCGGCATCGTCGGGCTCTCAGGCTATCTGCCGCTGGCGGCATCGACCGCCGATGAGCGCAGCGAAGCGAACGCCGACGTGCCGGTCTTTCTGGCGCACGGCTCGCAGGACGGCGTGGTCACGATCGACCGCGCACTGGCCACGCGCGAGGTGCTCGATGCGCTGGCCGTGCCGTACGAGTGGCACACCTACGACATCGACCACGAGGTGAGCATCGAGGAAATCCGCGACATCAACCGCTGGCTGCTGCGCGTGCTGGCCTGACGGCGCTGCCGTCCGCGCAAGCGCCTTTGCGAACGCGATGCGTGCATCGATTGCGGGTGCTTGACCCAGCGCGGTGTCTGATCAGAGGCACGGCCCTTCAGATCAATCCACCCAGCCTATCCGCCCCTGTCCCGCGTCGTTGAGCCGGGCGATGAACGGAGCCGCGTCGGGCTCCGGCAGGCTGATCGTCATCGCGACCACGGAATCGTGGGCGACGTCCACCAGCGTGGCGCGGGCGGCGTCGATTTCGCGCCGCACCGTGCCTTCGAGCGCATAGGGCAGGGTGCAGCGGAGCGTGCGCAGCTTCGTCAGCGGCACCTTGACCGCACCGGTCAGCGCCGACGCGACCGCGTCGGTGTAGGCACGCACCAGACCGCCGGCGCCGAGGTTGATGCCGCCGTAGTAGCGCACGACGGTGGCCAGCACGCCTTCCAGATCCTGATGGCGCAGCACTTCCAGCATCGGCCGGCCGGCCGTTCCGCTGGGCTCGCCGTCATCGACCGCCGCCGACTGGCCGCCGGCCAGCAGCGCCCAGCAGACGTGGGTCGCACCCGGGTGCTGGCGCCACAGTTCGAGCACGCGCGCCTGCGCCGAAGCGCGGTCGCGCATCGGCTCGACGCAGCCGATGAAGCGGCTTTTCTTGATCGTGAGGTCGCTGTGGACCGCGCTGGCGAGGGTGTTCGGCATGGGGCGGCAAGCTTAGCGCAGTGCGTCCCCGGCCGGGCTTCAATGCGTCAGAGCATGGCCTCCTGCTCGCCCTTCTCGTCATGCTCCAGCATCCAGTGCGCGAGGCTGTCCAGCACCGGCGGCAACCTCGCATCGATCAGTGCCGCGAGCCGTTCGCGGTCGCGCGCGGTGACCGCCCGGCGCACCGGAAGCGCCGCGAGGCTGTCGGCCGACATCGACCAAGGCGTCCATTCTAGCCCCGCCTCTTGCCACGGCATCGCCGCGTGCTGCGCGATCGCGATGCCATCCGGTTCGCAGGCGATGCGCCGCCGCGGCTGTACGGGGCGAACGCCCTTGCGTATGCTCCGCGCGTGGCCAACGCGCGGTTGGCGATGCTCCGGGGGAGAGCGGAATGCGTGGCATGTTCGTGTTGATGGCGCTCTGTGGCGCGCTGAGTGGCGCGGCGCAGGCTCAGACCGATTGGCTGTCGGGCATGCCGACGGCGAAGCAGGTGGAGTCGGCAGTGCAGGGGCGCAGCGAGCGCGACACCGCGGCGCAGACGAGCGCGGTGCTGCAGATCATGGACGGCGTGGTGCAGAGCCTGTCGCCCAAGCCTTTCGATGCGGACCGGCTGGCGCCGGACGTGAAGCGCCGCCTCGGCGAGTACCGCGCCGCACGCGAGCGCATCGACGCGCGCGAGATGGCGAAGTTCTCCGGCAGCAGCTGCGAGGGCGATCATTGCGAGAAATACCTCTATCCGCGCTGCCAGCAGAAATACGTCTTCTCGCCTGAGTTCTACCGCGTGGTCATGGATCGCCACTTCGCGCCCGAGTGGCAGCGCAGCTGGGTGCCGAAAGTGCATGGCACCTTGTGGCAGCGCGCGCTGAAGCTGCCCGCCGGTACGACCTTGCCGGCCGGCTTCGGCGACGGACCGCCGTGCTCCGGGCGGGTGGCCGGCGCCGATTACAGCGAACCGGGCATACTCGATTACGCCACGGCCGGTGCCGACATCGGCCTCGATCTCTTTGCCAGTCTGCTGGTCGGTGACGTGCGCACCTATCGCAAGCCGCGCGAGCTGTTCGACGATGTGATGCCCGGACTGCTGCTGGCCGCCGGCGCGGCGGTGATTCTGATCGTGCTGGCGCTGCGCCAGACCCTGCGCGACGTGTCACTGGACCGCGGCAATGCGCGCAAGCTCGTGTCGTCGGTGCCTTATGAGCTGGATCTTTTCGCCGGCGACATCCACGGTTACAGCCGCGGCATCGAAACCATCACTACGGTCAGTGGCGGACAGAACAACACGCCGGTCACCAGTTCGTCGCGCAGCGTGCTGCACGAACGCTTTTTCCTGGTCGGCCCGGTCGGCGGTGAGGTGGAAGTGAAACTGACCGACGCCGACTCCGGCGCACGCGACGGCCACCGGATGACCGCCGCGTGGATACAGAAGCCGGGTAAGACCGGCGGACCGTGGCTGTTCATGCGCAACCACACGATGCGCACCACGATGTGGTTCGGCAACAATGCGAAGAAGCCCTACGGGCTGCGCAGCTGGCCGGTGTGGGCGCTGGCCGCACTGTTCGTCGGCACCTGCATCTGGATCGGTGTGCGAGCCGACACACTGCGTGTCGTCAGCGATGGCTGGGACGTGATCGGCCATCTGCTCCTGTGGTTCGGCATGCCGGCGCTGCTTGTGGTCAGTTCGCTCTTCATGTGGATCTACGCGGTGCGCAACCGGCGGCTGGCGCGCTTCCGCCGCGAGGTGGACGAACGACTGATCCCCGAACTCGATCGCGCCGCCGGCATCTGAGTAGCCGCCGTCGCGCGCCCCTTTCCGCTTCCTGGATCTTTCCGATGTCTGCCGATGCCCGCCGTTTTCTTTTCTTCGCCGCCCTGACCGGCGCACTCGCCGTGATGCTCGGCGCCTTCGGTGCGCATGCACTGAAAGCGCGGCTGGACGAGAACATGCTCGCCGTGTGGCAGACCGCAGTGCAGTACCACTTCTGGCACGCGCTGGCGCTCGGGCTGGTCGGCCTGCTGGCCATTCACCTGCGTGATTCAGGGGCGCTGCGCGTTGCCGGCTGGTTGATGCTGCTGGGCATCGTCGTGTTCAGCGGCAGTCTTTACGCGATGGCATTGAGCGGTGTGCGCGCACTCGGCATGGTGACGCCCCTGGGCGGCCTCGCCTTCATCGCCGGCTGGCTGGCGCTGGCCCTTGCGGTCCGGCGCTGAGTAGCAGAGGGCGTCACGTGACTGCTCGCCCGCCGGGCCAAGGCCGGGCCGCGGGCCGCGAGGTGTGCTCAGTGCAGTTCGGGCCGGTGCACCGCGCAGAAGCGCTCGACCGCTGCCCTGGTGCGCGCCCGCTGCTCCATGTCTAGACGCTGCGCGGCCTGCTTCTCGGCATCCTGCAGGATGCGCAGCATCAGGTCGGCGCCGCCGTCGCTCTGCAGCATGGCGCCCGCCAGCGTGGCGGCGAGCATGGTCGGCAGACCGGTGTAGTCGGCGAGTACACCGACCTCCAGTTCGCTCAGATTGCTGTGATCGAGACAGTCGCGCAGTGACAACATGACATTCGCGTGAAAGGAGTGGGGCCCAGGCACTATACCGCCCCGGACGGCGGTCGCTGTTAGAATTTTGCGTTGCAATGTGACGACGGCTGCCGGATGCGGAGGCCGCTCACATCCGTTCCATCAGCCACAGGTTTCATTTCATGCTAGACGCCCAACTGCTGCGCAGCCAGCTCGCTTACGTTCAGGAACGACTCGCCCTGCGTGGCTACACGCTCGACGTCGCCCGCTTCCAGGCCCTGGAGGAGGAGCGCAAGCGCATCCAGACCGACACCCAGGACCTGCAGGCAAAGCGCAACGCCGCGTCGAAGCAGATCGGCCAGCTCAAGGCCAAGGGCGAGGACACGTCGGCGGTGATGGCCGAGGTGGCGGGGCTGGGCGACGCGCTGAAAGCGGGCGAAGAACGCCTCGCCGCGCTGCTGGCCGACATCCAGGCCTTCGTCGCCTCGCTGCCCAATCTGCCGCACGAGTCGGTGCCGGTCGGAAAGTCCGAGGCGGACAACGTCGAGGTGCTGCGCTGGGGCACGCCGCGCAGCTTCGATTTCGAGGTGAAGGACCACGTGGACGTCGGCACCGCGCTCGGCGGCCTCGACTTTGAAACGGCGACCAAGATCAGCGGCGCGCGCTTCACGCTGCTGCGCGCCGGCATCGCCCGCATGCACCGCGCGCTCGCCCAGTTCATGCTCGACACGCACACCACCGAACACGGCTACACCGAGCTGTACGCGCCCTATATGGTCAACGCCGACAGCATGTTCGGGACCGGTCAGCTGCCGAAGTTCGAGGAAGACCTGTTCGCCGTGCCGCGCGGCGATGGCGGCAAGTTCTACCTGATCCCGACCGCCGAAGTGCCGGTCACCAATATCGTGCGCGACACCGTGCAGCCGGCCGCCGGCCTGCCGCTCAAATTCGTCTGCCACACGCCTTGCTTCCGTTCGGAAGCCGGCTCCTACGGCCGCGACACGCGCGGCATGATCCGCCAGCACCAGTTCGACAAGGTCGAGCTGGTACAGATCGTGACCCCGGACCGCTCGTGGGACGCGCTGGAAGAACTGACCGGTCACGCCGAAACCATCCTGCGCCGGCTCGGACTGCCTTACCGCAAGGTGGCGCTCTGCACCGGCGACATGGGTTTCGGCGCCGCCAAGACCTACGACCTCGAAGTGTGGCTGCCGGCGCAGAACACCTACCGCGAAATCTCGTCCTGCTCGAACTTCGAGAGTTTCCAGGCTCGCCGCATGCAGGCGCGCTTCAAGAACGAGCAGGGCAAGAACGAACTCCTGCACACGCTGAACGGCTCCGGCCTCGCGGTCGGTCGCACGCTGGTGGCGATCCTGGAGAACTACCAGCAGGCCGACGGTTCGGTCGTCGTGCCGGAAGCGCTGCGCCCGTGGATGGGCGGCGTCGAGCGCCTCGGCGCCTGACACGCAAAAATCGCGCCGACGCTTTCCGCCGGCGCGACCCCTGTGCTACACTGCGCGCCGCTTCGCGACCACGAAGTTTGCAGTAACCCGGAGAGGTGGCAGAGTGGTCGAATGTACCTGACTCGAAATCAGGCGTAGGCGCAAGTCTACCGTGGGTTCGAATCCCACCCTCTCCGCCAGACACCACACAAAAAAGCGCCTCTCGGGGCGCTTTTTTGTTGCCCACTCGGCACGTTGTCCGGCAGCCGCAACGCGGAGTCGTTGCTCACTGCGCGACGGCCGAAAGCAGTTCTTCCTTGCGCTGTTTCATCTGCTCGCCCAGTTCCGAAAGGTCGAGATCGGTATCCTTCACCTTCGGGAACATTTCGTTCTGTTCTTCTTTCACGTGATGCTTCACGTACTCGGAGAGCACTTTCACCTTTGCGTCGTACATCTCGCCGTCCGGTTCGACGTCCTTGATCTGCGCGATCAGGTCTTTCAATGAC
Source organism: Methyloversatilis sp. MC4-4 (assembly GCF_049843555.1). Taxonomy (GTDB): domain Bacteria; phylum Pseudomonadota; class Gammaproteobacteria; order Burkholderiales; family Rhodocyclaceae; genus Methyloversatilis; species Methyloversatilis discipulorum_B. The sequence goes on along the minus strand of NZ_JBBHZK010000002.1, from coordinate 439,904 downwards.
GCGTGCTCCACGGTCGCCTCGGGCACCAGCTCCTTGTCCTTGAGTGCAGCTTTTACAGCCGGATAGAAGATTTCCTCTTCGATCTGCGCGTGCACGTCGAGCTCCGTACAGATTTCATGCACGAGCTTTTTCTTCTGTGTGCTCGTGCGGGCGGCCTCGTATTGTTCGAACAGTTCGCTGACGTGCTTGTGGTCGGCGCGAAGAAGGGTCAGCGCCTCCTGCGATTTGCGCGGGGATGAGTTTGACGAATCGGCCTTCATGTCGGGAATCTCCGGTCAGTAGATGGGATGTGTGCGAGGAGCCTGGGCGGCGCCCGCCGGCATTCGCTAGCAAAGCGGGTGCCTTGCGCGCCGCGGATGGCTCACATCCTCTTGATCGGGCTGCGGGGCCGGTCGTGCGCGCCTAGGTCGCGTCGTTGCACGGCCCGGCGGCGTATTCGACCCGGTTGCGGCCGCCGCTCTTGGCGCGATAGAGCGCTTCGTCGGCCTTGCGCAGCAGAGCCGAGAAATCGAGGCAGTCGGGCATCAGTTCGCCGATGCCTATGCTCAACGTGTAGTGCGCCGGCTGACCGTCGAGTTCGGGCGGGTTCTCTGCGACGCGCTCCATCAGGCGCTCGGCGAAGGCGCGCGCGCCGTCCAGTGCGGTGTGCGGGAGCAGTACGGCGAATTCCTCGCCGCCGAGGCGACCTGCGCTGTCCGAATCGCGCAGCAGGCTGGACAGAATGATGGCGAAGCCACACAGCACGGCGTCGCCGCCGGCGTGGCCGAAATGGTCGTTGATGCGCTTGAAGTGGTCGAGGTCCGCCATCAGCACGGTGAGCGGTGTTTCGTAGCGCTGGGCGCGCACGAATTCCTCTTCGGCCACTTCGAAGAAATGGCGGCGGTTGGCGAGGCCAGTCAGTGCGTCGGTATTGGCCAGGATGCGCACCGCCTCTTCGGCCAGCTTGATGCGCGTGATGTTCTCGTGGCTGAGCAGCACGCGTTCGCGTGCCGGGTCCATCGGCGTCACCTTCAGGCTGAACCACTGCCGCTCGTGCGGCGCGTGGCAGGCGTACTCCATCTGGAACAGCGCCGACCGGCCGAGCATGACCGACAGGATGCCTTCGCAGGCGGCCTCTGCGTGAGGCGCCTCGTCGCGGTCGCAGCGGGCGAGGGCGTCGAGGTAGTTCACGCCGACGAAGGTCATGTTGCCGGTGTAGCCGCCGCGCTCGGCAAAGGCGCGCCAGCTGGAATTCGTCTCGACGATGACGCCGCGTTTGTCGAGCACGGCAACGTGGGCGGTGATGGCGTTCAGCGCTGCCGTTTTGAGCTGACGGTCGGCATCGCGCTCGGCTTCGAGCCGGCTGCGGTCGGTGATGTCGACGAACATGACGACGATCTGGCGCAGACGGTGCTGGGTGTCGAACTCGGGATAGGCGTGGACCAGCGCCCAGAGCGTATCTGCGTCGTCGTGACGGACGCCGACCACGACGTCGTTCATTTCCTTGCCCGAGGCGAGCACACGGCGCACCAGGTCGCGTTCTGGTGCCAGCGCCTCGCCGCTCGGGTCGATGAACTGGCAGCCCAGCTGGGCGATCGTGCGACCGGCGAGCAGCGCCGAATCCATGCGCAGGATGCGGCAGGCTTCTGGATTGCCGTACAGGATGCGGGCGTCGGGTGCGCAGACCAGCACGGCGGCGTGCAGGTTGTGCATCAGCAGGCGGTGACGCAGTTCGCTGTCGGCCAGTGCGGTCTGCGCCAGGTGGCGGTCGTGGACGTCCTCGATCACCGCGATGAAGTGCGAGGGGGCGCCCATCTCATCGAGCAGCAGAGAAATCGTCAGACGCGCCCAGGTGGCGGTACCACTCTTGTGCAGCAGGCGCTTCTCGATCGAGTAGGTGGTCTGTTCGCCGTTGCGCACGCAGCGCAGCGGGTGAATGTCCAGCGAAATGTCTTCCGGATGGGTGATGGCCTCCATCGTCAGCGCGCGCAGTTCGCTGGCGCGAAAGCCGAGGATGTCGCACAGCTTCGGGTTGACGCGCAGGAAGCGGCCTTCGAGGTCCATCAGTGCGATGCCGACGGCGGCCTGGTCGAACGTGCCGCGGAAGCGCTGCTCGCTCTCGCGCAATGCGTGTTCGGCGAGCTTGCGGCCCGACATGTCGCGCACGATGCCGAGCACGCAGCGCTGGCCATCGAACACGACGCGGCTGGCGTTCAGTTCGATCGGCAGTTCGCGCCGGCCGCCCTTCATGCGGAAGCGCAGTTCGTAGCGCCCGGGCGGTTCCTCGCCTTCGCCGATCCGTTGCCGGAAGCGCTGCACCCACAGTTCGAGGAAATCCGGCGCCACCACCGCTTCGAAACCGAGTCCGACGAAGTCGTCGTGCTCGTAGCCGAGCATGCGTGGCAGCGCCGCGTTGGCGAAGATGAAGCGGTAGTCGCGGGCGATGAACACGCCGTCCGACATGCGGTCGAGCAGGGTGCGGAATACCGCACCGTCGGCACCGGTACCCTGACCGATGACGGTTTCCGTGCCCGTAATGCTCAGCCTCGGATTGCTGTCCACGCCGTACGCACCTCCATCCGCAGCATGCGGCGCCTCCGGGCGCCGACCCGCCGGCCGCCTATGGTGCGCTTGTCACGCGCGCCATGACAAGCGGTCGGTTTCGCTCAGGCGGGCTTGCTCTGCGCCAGCTCCTGCAGCGCATACGCATACGCTTCGGGGAAGTCGATCAGGGCCGGCGACGCGCCGGTCTGTATCGAGCGATACAGACCGAACTGCGTCTTGTACTTCAGGCTGCCGATCGCCAGCGGGCCAATGCTGAGGAAGCGGGCCGGGCCGACTTCGACCGGAATCGCACGGTCGTTCACACCGATGCCTTCGATGCCCGACGGCGGCACGGCGTTGGTGTCGGCACAGGCGATCAGCTTGCCGCCGGCCTCCAGCACTTCGGCGTCGAGAATGCGGATGCCGGCCTTGGCGGCGCTGACGGCAATCTCGCTGTCAGCGACCACATTGACCTTGTCGCGGTGGGTTTCGGCGGACACCCATTCGACCTTGGCGTTGTAGCGTTCGCAGAAGCGCAGCGCCGCCTTGGAATCGTCGTCCGCGGTGAGCTGGCAGAGGCGCGCCTTCGCGCCCTGGCGTGCGGCGAGGATGGCGGTGCACAGGCCGACCGGGCCGGTGCCGAAAACGGATACGGTGCGACCGGCCAGTCCGGAGCCGGTGCTGGCATTGACGGCCTTCTCGACCAGCGCGACCACGGCGGCCGAGGTGGTGTAGGCACCGTTGGGGTCGGCGAACACGCCGACCTGGAAGTCGCCGACCATGGCGCTCTTGGCCGACTGGAACATGTCGGTCGCCATATGCACGTCACGGCCGCCGATGAAGATGCCGGTGTCGTTGAAGCGGTTGGGCGGGCGACAGAAGATGGCGTCCTGTACCAGCGCAGTCACGTTCTCCGGGCGGATGCCGGTGAGCGGTATCACCTGGTCGAAGCCTGCGTCGGCGGCGATGGTCACGTCGAACGGGCTGATATTGCTGCCCGGCACCAGGAAATAGAGTATGCGTTGGGTCATCTTGTTGTCTCCTCGCTCCACCATGGCGTGTGGCTGTCGCCGCACCGCGCGGGATGCTGCGGCGCACGGCGTACAGACCAGTCATATCGACGGCGGGGGACGACAACTTGAGTCGGCGGGCCTTCAGTCCCCGGACGCGCGGCAGGCGGCCTGCGGCGCGTCGCTGACGCCGAAGTCACCGATCGCCCAGGCGAGCCGCGTGCCGTGGGTGCGGTTGAACGCGTCCATCCAGGTCTCGACGGCGTCGCTCAGCGACCGGGCGCCCGGGCTGTCCGGGCGCAGGAAGTCGGCGTGCGGCACCGCGCGGGTCAGCCGCATCACCTGTTCGGCAATGCCCTGCATGAAGGCGTCGACCGGCAGCCCGGCCGGGGCGGCTTCGCCCCGGGCCACCTCGACGCCCGGTCGGGCGAGCAGGCTCAGCGTGTGGCCGTCCTGTGTGCAGGCGCGGATCAGCCGGTCGGTGCCGGCGCGCACGTAGGCGCGCTCGGGCGGCTCGTCCGCCTGTGCGCCGGTCGTCGCCGCGACCAGCAGAATGAGTGCAAGTGACTGTTTCATCGATTCATTGTGTTTCGCCGGTCGGCAGGAAGCGGGCGTCGACCACTGTCCAGCGCTGTGCGCCGGAGCGGGTTTCGGAACAGCCGAGCTGCCTGACGCTGCCGTCCGGTGGCAGGTCGTGGCGGCTGCGGTCGGCGGTCAGCACTTCGAGGTACCAGCGCTCGACCCACACCCGCAGTGTGCGGCTGCGGTCGCGATTGCGCAGGCCAGTCATCGTGCCGCCCAGCTGCACGCACTGAGCTTCGGGCTCGGCCACCCATTCGAGCGCGGCGCGTGCTGCGTGATCGACGTCGCTGGCCGCGGCCGTGGCCGAGCACAGCGCCAGCAGTGACCAGGCGGCCCTCACTTCACCACCGCGCGCGCCTGCAGTTCCTTCACATAGCTGCGCCATTTCTGTTCGATCAGCGACTCGACGATGCGCGGCTTCACGTCCTCGAAGCGCGGCGGCTGCGCCGGGCGCACGTCCTCCAGCCGGATCAGGTGCCAGCCGGCGCCGCTGCGCACCGGGGCGTCGCCCACCTTGCCGCGCGTCATCTGCGGCAGCACGGCGGCGAATTCGGGCGAGAACTGCCCCTCCGACGTCCATTCGAGCAGGCCGCCGGCCGGCGCGCTGTCGCTGTCCTTCGAGTGGGCCTTCGCCAGATCCTCGAAGCGCGCGCCCTTGCCCAGCTGCTCCTGCAGCGATTTCGCCTGTGCTTCGTCGGCGACCAGGATGTGGCGCACCCGGTATTCGCGCTCGCCGGCGCGACTCGACAGCGTGTCGTACATCTTGCGCACTTCGGCGTCGGCCGGCTGCGTGTTCAGGAAGAAGTCCTCGCGCAGCGCGTTCAGCAGCGCCTGCTGGCGCATGAATTCGATGCGCGTCTTCAGCGCTTCGCTGCGGCCGAGCTTGCGCTCCGCCTCCTGCGCCAGCACCTCGCGTCCGATCAGTTCCTCGCGCGCCTGGCGCGACAGGTCGGGCGAGGCCGGGCGGCCCTGGCGAATCTGTTCCTTGATGATGAAGTCGAGCTGGGCGCGCGGTACTGGCCGGCCATTGACCGTGGCAACGGTGTCGGTGGCGGCGGCGGCCGGCAGGGCGACGAGTGTGGCAAGGGCGGTGGCGAGGGCGGTAGCGAGCAGACGGCTGCGATGCATGGCTTCGATGTGCGGACGTGTGACGGAAAAGGAAAGCACTATCCGCGACTCCGGACGCCGTTGCAGGCGGTGTCTGCCCCGGATTCCGGTGAGGATGTCCCGATGGCCCCCGGCCGTCTTTCGCTGCGGGGGCTTGTTGCGGCGCACGAAAGGATTACGCTGTCGGTTCTCGTAAACACCCGCTGCTCACGAGGCGGCGGTACAGGGAGAACCCTTATGTCCAAGCACCAGAAAACCTTCGAACTCACGATCCGCCACATCGACCTGATCGAGGACGCCCTGCGCGACAAGATCGGCTGTCTGGCCCAGGTCGCGGTCGCCAGCGGCGACGTGGCCGCGAGCGCCAGCAACGACGCGCTGATTCACGAACTGAACGAGCTGCTCGGCAGCCTGCACAACCAGAAGATCTTCTACAGCCAGGTCAACCGGACCGGCGTACCGGCGGGCTGAGCCTGCCCAGGCGAGTCAACGCGCCGCCCGGCGGCTTCAGTCGCCGCGCGGCAGCGGACGCAGCCGTGCCAGCGCCGTCGTGCTGGCGGCGACGGCTTCGTCCAGTCCTTCGCTGCGCGCCCAGGCGGCGATGCGCGTCAGTTCGATCTCGCTGTCGCGCGCGCGGTCGAGCGCCTGCTGCAGGCACTGCGTCATGCGCGCCGGCCGCGCCAGTGCGCGCGCAGCGCGGGCGCACATCAGCGCGGCGGCCGGCGCGTGCGGCTCGGCCTCCATCCACTCGTCGGCCATCTGCGCCACCGTCGGCCAGTCCTTGCGCGACAGCGGCTCGAGCAGGCGCATGAACCAGGGCTGATGTGCCGGCAACTGCGCCCACAGCGCCGAGCCGGGCAGCGGCTTCGGTGCCTCTTCGGTGCGTTCGCGCAGGCGGTCGGTCCAGTCGGCCGGCATCGCGAAATACTCGGTGCGGCCGGCGCTGGTCAGGAAGGTGGTGATGCCGATCAGCCGGCCTTCCTCGTCGAACAGGCCGCCGCCGCTGGCGCCCTGCAGGAAGCCGGCCGAGGTCTGGATGACGTGACTGCCGCCCGCCGCGTGCAGATCGACGACGAGGCCGCGCGCGAAGTGTGCTTCCATGCCGCCCGAGTAGCCGTGGGCGAGCACGCGTTCGCCCAGCGTCAGGCTGCGGGTCGGGCGCAGCTCGACCGCCGGGTAGGGCAGCGGCTCGGCGGTGCGCAGCAGGCAGAGGTCGCGCGACACGTCGGCACGCTGGCCGACCACCGCGTGCCGCGCCAGCCCGCGCGACAGCACGATGATGCGGGCATGGCGCGTGACGTGGCAGTTGGTGAGCACGCTGTCCGGTCCGATCACGACGGCCGAGCCGACTGACAGATTGTCGTCGTCGCCCAGCGCCGACACCTTCAGCACCGCGCGCGACATCTTCGTCATGGCTTCGGCCGACGGTGCGGCGCGGGTCGCGGCGGAGGCGCCGATACAGGTCGCGGCGATCAGCAGCCGGCGCTTCACGGCGTGGCGGCGTCCGGTGGGAAACGTGCTTCGAAGTGGCGTTCTCGACTGTCGCCGACCTGCACGTCGAGGCGGCGCGCATCGGCGGCGATGCCGAAACGCAGATAGGGATTGCGGCTGATCGAGATGTCGAGTTCGGCGTCGAGCAGCGGGCGACCGTCCTGCAGCAGACGCAGTTCGCGTACGTAGTCGGCGGCGATATAGCCGCGCGTGTCCAGATCGACTTCGAGGCCGGAGTGGTTCGGGTGGCGGATGCGCAGTTCGACCTCGCTGCGCCCGCCTGCCGTGTCGAAGCGGCGCATCGACATGCGGCCGATCGCCGCCTCGCCGTCGTCTGCCGGACCCATCGGCGCCGAACAGCCGCCGGCGGCGCGCACGAAGTGCTCGGCCATGAAGAGCCGGCCGTCGTCGGTTTCGCCGATCGCGCGCACCATGGTGTAGCGCTCGACGCGCAGCCGCGTCTCGATGCTGCCGACCACCGCGTCGTGCAGCGTGAAGCGCGCGGCGAGCGGCGACGGGTTCTCGTCGACCAGCAGCCACAGCGTGCGCAGTGCGCCGCCCGCCGGGCCCACGTGCAGTGCGACCGGCACCATCGAAGCGTCTTCGGCGCGGTCCGGCGCTTCGAGCGCCAGCACGGCGCTGTCGGTGTGCAAGCGGCGCTCGCCGAACAGCGCGCTGCGCACTTTCGGCCAGGCCGCATCGGCCGACGCCGGCGGCAGCGCGCCGACGAACAGCGACACCGCCAGCAGCCAGCGCGCCGGCGAGGTCGCCGCCCGCAGTGTGGGCAGCGCGTTCATCAGGGTTTGGCGGATGCTTCGATCTGCGTGCGCACCGCGTCGAGTCCGGGGCGCATCAGCGCGCGCAGCGCCTTCACCGCGCTCTCGTCGTCCATGCCGGCGGCCGGATCGTTGCCGGTGTCGGCGCGGTAGCCGCGCGCCTGCCACACCAGCTTGCTGCCGCTGCCTTCGGCCTTGACGGTGAGCCGGCCGGAGTAGGAACTGACCGGCAGCACGGCCGGGTCGGCGTTGCCGGAGCGGTAGTTCATGCTCATCGCGGCCGCGTCGTAGTCGTCGAGCTGTTCGGTCACGGTGCCGGTCGGCAGCGTCAGCGTGCGGGTCGAACCGGCTTCGTTGCCGCGGTCGGCCGACGAGGCCTTGATCGCCGGATTCCACTTCGCAATGCCGGCGAAGTCGCCGACCACGGCCCATACGGCGGCCGGCGGCGCGGCGATGACGACCGACTCGTCTATCTTCTGCGGCGTCGGTCCGTGCGCCACGGCGAGCGGTGCGAACAGTGCGAAGGTGAGAACGGACAGCGGGGCTTTCATGGATCAGGCACTCCTGAAGGTGAACAATCGTTGGGCGCGGCGGCGGACCGCCGACGGCGCCGGTGCGAGGCTGGCGAGCAATGCCGCGAGGCCGGCCAGCGCGAACAGCGGGCGCAGCGCGAACCGGGTGTCGGCGACGCGGCCGCCCGGCAGTGCACGCAACTGCGCGGCGATCTGCTCCGGCGAGCGTGCGACCGCGACGCCGAGACCGGTGCGCTGGGCGAGGTCTTCGAGCACGTCGTCGCGGCGCAGCGACAGGTGGTCGTTGTCCGAGCCGGGCGCGCGCTGCGGTGCATTGCGGATGTCGCCGCCCAGCTTCTCCATGTCGAGCACCGACAGCGTGGGCGCGCCGGCGCTGGCGAAGCCGGCGGTGTCCTCGGCGGTCCAGTAGCCGTCGATGCGGCCCTTGTCGCCCAGCTTGGGCACCGGCTCCGGCTGTTCGCCACCGACCCCGAACAGCAGACCCGGTACTTCGCCCGCTTCGCCGTCCCAGGCCGGGATGCGGCCCGGGTGCAGCGCCGGCGCCTGATGGCCGTCGGTGAAGAAGGCGAGGGCCGCACCCGGCGTCATCCGGCGGATGTCGTCCAGTGCGGAGTAGGTGCCGTAGTACAGATGGCTGTCGGCGGCCCAGGCCATGCGCCAGTCGATGTGGCCGATGGCGTCGCTCAGCGCTGCTCGATTGAGGCAGACGTCGACCGGCATCAGCAGTGGCTGCGTGCGCCGTTCGACGAAGATGGACACGCCCACCTGCGTGCCGCAGGGCAGACGATCGAGTGCCGCGATGGCCAGCTGTTTCGCGTGGTCCAGCCGGCCGATGCGGGCGTCGGCCGGCCCGACGTCGCGGGTGTTCATGCTCTGCGTGATGTCGAACACCATCATGTAGGTGCCGACGCGCCGTTCGATCTGTACCGCCGGATCGAACAGCGCCACGCCAAGACAGGCACTGGCCGCGGCGAGCAGCCAGAAGCGCGTACCGCGCCCGCGCAGGGTGTCGGTGAGCTTCAATGCATGCCCCGCGGTGCGCCGACCATCTCGGTCCACGCCGCCTTGTCGGGCAGCGCGTCGTCATCGACCTTTGTTTCCTTGCCGTCCTTGCGCCAGTTGCGCACTTCGTAGTCGGGCACCAGCACCTGGGCCAGTTCGAAGTTGTAGCGCGTGCCCCAGTCCTCCGGCTGTTCGCGCAGCGCGCGGCGGTAGCCGGTCTTGGCCAGTTCGACCAGGGTGATGGCGCGCGCGGCGGCACCTTCGCCGGTGGCCACCTCGATCGCTCGCCGCAGATAGATGTTGGCGGCATTGACCCGGGCGGCACGCGCCAGAACCGCGTCGCCGCGCAGTTCGGCCTGCGCCTCGGCTTCGCTGTAGGCGGCCAGCGCCGCGTCGTTGTCGCGCTTGCGGTCGAGTGATACCGCACGGGCGAACAGCACCATCGGTGGTGCGCCGGCGTCGGCCACGCCGTCGCGCATCTGCCGGTTGGCGTCGTTCGCGCGCCAGCCCTGCCACAGCGCATGCAGGCTGGCGGCCGCGGCGAGTGCGGCCAGCAGGTAGAGCAGTGTGGCCGAGCGGCGGCGCAGCAGGTGAAGGAGTGCGGACGGCGACATCAGCGTGACCATGCGGGAACCTCGAAAGTGCGGGCGGCCAGCAGCAGCAGGCTGCAGGCGAAGGCGATGCCGATGAACAGCCCGCCGAGGTCCTGCCGCGGCGGTGTTTCGCGGTAGCGCAGCGGCTGGTTCTGCAGGCGGGCGACGTCGGCGATGGCGCGGGCGAGCGCGTCCGGCGTGTCGGCTTCGTACAGCCGGTAGGGCACGCCGAGGTCGCGGAAGTACTCGTTCAGGAAGTACTCCGGTGCCGGATCGAAGCCGGCTTCCGGGTCCGGCGGGTCGGACGGGCCGCGGCCGCCGGCGGTGCGCAGGAAGATCCAGTACAGCGCGCTGCGGTTCTCGGCGAACAGGCGGCGGATCTGGTTCTGCTTGCGCACGTCGATCTGCGCGGCGCCGTCGGACACCAGCAGCACCACGCGCGAGCCGGTCACCGGCTTGTCGCGGAACTGTTCCAGCGACATCGTCAGGCCAGCGGCGATATTGGTCAGCCCGACCCCGGGCGCGGCCGACGCGCGTATCGCGGCGCGCACCGCGTCGTGGTCGGCGGTCAGTTCGAGGCCATGCACCGGCGCCGTGCTGAAGGACACCACGCCGAACAGGTCGCGCGGGCGCTCGCGCACGAAGTCTTCGAGCAGGCGGGCGGCGGCGCGGCCCTTGGCTTCGTCGCCCTGCTGCGCGTCACGGCCGGCGAAGCCGTCGCTCATGCTGGCGCTGCGGTCCAGCGTGATGACGACGTGGGCGCCGGTGCCGATCCGTTCGACGTCCTCGCCCTGGCGGTGCGGACCGGCCAGCGCGACGACGCTGCCGAGCACCGCCAGCGCACCGAGCAGGCGCAGCGCGACGGCCAGCGCGCGCGATGCCGGATCGGCCGGCACGCCGGGCAGCCAGCCGTGCGGCAGCGTGCGCTGGCCGTGCCACAGCAGCGGCAGCAGCGCGAGCAGTGCAGCCCACAGCCAGTGCGGATGATCGAAGGACATCATGTCGCGCTCACGCCGCTTCGACGACGGCGGACGGGGTGACCGGACGCCGCCGCGCGCCGAGCCGTTCGCGGTCGCGCAGTGCCGCCAGCAGCGGCAGCAGCGCGTCGGGCTGCGTGTAGCGCGGGTCGGGCGGCAGCCCGTAGAAGCAGGCACGCGAGGCGGCGAAGGCCGCTTCCAGCGCCGCAGCCTGATCGGCAAAGGTCGGGTGGGCGGCGATGAAGTCCGGCAGCGTGGAGGCGAAGAGGGTCTGCCCGGCGCTTTCATTGCACGCGTGGTGCAGCGCGCGGAAGGCCTGTTCGAGCGCTTCCGCGTCGTCGCGGCCGCGCAGCGCGCGCACGCTGCGCCAGGCGCGGGCGAACGGACGCGCGCGCTGCGCGCCCAGCCGGCCGGCCACCCACAGTGCAGCCAGCAGCAGTGCCGCCGCGACGCCGGCCCAGCCCAGCGCACGCGCGAGCGGCGCGCTGCTGTCGAAGGCGGTGGCGCGGTAGCCCGGATGCACGCTGCTGACGATGTCCTTCTTCGACGCCCAGTGCAGCAGCGGCGCCGTGCTCAGATCGAAGGCCGGCACCTTGATCTCGGCCACCGCGTTGTCCTTGCGGAAGCGCAGCACGGTGGGCGACAGGCGCAGCGTCTGCGGCGCGCGCACGCTCTTCATCAGCTGCCATTCCAGCGTGTAGAGGCGGCAGTCGGCACAGCGCCCGGGCGCGTCGGCGACGGTGAGGCTGCGCAGTTCGAACTGGCGGTCGCCCTGGCCCGGCTCCGGCAGGCCGTCGCGGTCGGGCGTCCAGCCGGGTGCCACTTCGAGTGTCAGTCGCACCGGCACGGTGTCGCCGATGCGGTAGCCGAAGTTGCGCGGCCACTCGATCTGCTTCAGCGTGACCGTCGCCATCGCCGGCACGGTGAACAGGCTGAGCAGCAAGGAAAGAAGTGCAGGGACGGAGGACCGTTTCATGTCTGCAGGAAGTAGCGGTTGAACTGCACCGGATCGATGCGATCGTCGATGAACAGCGGCGGGCGTCCATGGCGCAGCGCGATGTGGCGCAGCCGTTCGCGGCGGGCCGTCCGTGCCTCGTCGAAGGCGCGGGCGAGCGCCGGGCGCTGCAGCAGCAGACGCTCGGCGCCGCTCTCCAGGTCGCGCAGGCGGGCGATGCCCCAGCGCGAAGAGGCGTGCTGCTCCCGGCTGTCGCCGAGTAGCACGGTGACCACATCGTGCCGGGCGAGACTGCCGAGCACGCGGTTCAGGCGCTCCTCCGGCATGTGGCCGTCGGTCAGCAGGAATACCAGCGAGCGCCGGCGCGGCAGCAGCGGGGCGGCTTTGAGCAGTGCGCTGTTGTCGTCGCCATCCGGCACGTGCGCGCGCAGCCGGGCGAGCGCGGCGCGCGCACCGGCCGCGCTGCGGCAGGGCGGCAGTGTCAGTTCCGCACGTATGCGGTGGTCGCAGGCGATCAGTGCGAACGGATCGCCGATGCGCCAGGCGGCGTGCGCGATCGCTTCGGTGAGCTCGGCGGCCAGCGCATGCCGGTGCGTCGCGCCGTGGTAGTCCATCGAGCGTGATACGTCGACCAGCACCACGACCGGCACCACGGCCTGTTGCCGGAACAGCCGCACCCACACGCGCTCCGACGGGTCGCGCAGCGTCGCCCGCAGGTCGAGCCGGCGTGCGTCGCGGTTGCCGGTCAGCGGCACGCTGCGTTCGAAGTCGTGCCCCGGGCCGGACAGCGTGCCGCGGTGCGCGCCCGGCGTGACCGCGCGACTGCGCCAGCGCAGCGCGTAGGCGAGCGCGGACGCTGTCATGGCGAGGCGACCTGGCGCAGCACCTCGGCGACGAAGGGACGGGCGTAGAGCGGGCGCTGCGTCTCGTACACCGGGTTCAGGCACAGGCGGTGCGCGATCGCCTCGAAAAACACCGCGTGCAGGTCCTCCGGCACCAGGCGGTCGCGGCCTTCGAGCCAGGCCTGCACGCGTGCCGCGCGCGCCAGCATCGCCACACCACGCGGGCTGGCGCCGGACAGGATGAACTGGTCGATGTCGACGTCGGACAGCTGCACGCCGTAAAGCGCGGGCTGGCGCGTTGCCAGCCAGAGGTCGACGCCGTAGTCGTCGAGCGCCGGGCTGGACTGCACGGTGTCCTGGATGGACTGTGCGACGTCGTTCAGTCGCGTGTGGTCCAGCATGCCGGGTTCGACGCTGGAGATCAGCGCGTCGGCGTCGTGGAAGCGGGTGTCGAACATCAGGCCGCGCAGCTGGTCGCGCGCGTCCGGCGCTTCGACCGACACTTCGAGCAGGAAGCGGTCGCGGGCGGCGGAGGGCAGTTCGAAAGTTTCTTCGCGCTCGACCCGGTTGCGGTCGGCGAACACCTGCATCCACGGCAGCGTGTACTCGCGGTTGAACGCACTTACCGTGCGTTCAGCCATCAGGCGCAGCAGCAGCGCATGCACCTGCGGGCGGGCGCGGTTGATCTCGTTGAAGAAGAACACCGCCAGCTCGCTGCCCTGTGCGATCAGCGGGCCGGGCTCGACACGCGGGCGGCCGTCGTCGCCGACATAGGTGTGATAGACGAGGTCGCCGGGCATCAGGTCCACGGTGCCTTCGATGCGCTGGTAGGCACCGCCGATGCCGCGTGCCACCGCCTTCAGCAGCGTGGTCTTGCCGACGCCGACATCGCCTTCGAGCAGCACGTGGCCGCGGGCGAACACGGCGATGGTCATCAGCCGCACGGTGCGCGGCATGCCGACCAGCACCGCGTTGAGCTGGCGCTCGAAATCGAGCGCACGGACCCGCCATGCCGACAGGTCAACAGGTTCGGAGTGCATCCGGGATTCCAGATCGGGTTGGCCGCGAGGGCGCGGCTGGAAAGGCGTGACGGACGGCGCGCAGCGCCGCGTTCCGCGAGGCCTTCGGGAGCCCGGCCGGACGAGCGGGGCGCTCGCCCGGCCGGGAAGACACGACGATCAGTTGACGTCGTACTTGAAGGTGCCGGTGGCGTTGAGCTGCTCGACGCGCTTGGCGTTGCGCGCTTCCATCTGCTTGATGGAGTCGCCCTGCTTGGACAGTTCCTTGGCGTCGTGCTTCGGGTCGTACTTGGAGCCTGCGACCTTGGCCGGATAGCCCGGCTTCGGCTCCCAGCAGTCGCCGGCCGCCTTGCACTTGGTGCCGTCGTAGGCGTGGGCGCCGCCGGCCAGCAGCAGGAGTGCGGAAGTGGCTGCAAGACGGGCTGCGGTGCGGATCTTCATTGTCATTCCTCCGTGGTTGTGATGTGGGTGCTGCACGTGACGACCCGGACGAGGCCGGGCCGAAAACTTCGCCTTCCTCAGTTCGCCTGCTTCCACAGCGCCTTGGCCGGATCGCCCTTGTAGACCGAGCGGATCCAGCTCATGATCACCAGGATTTCGTCCTGCGACAGGTGCCCGCTCTGCGGTCCCATCATTCCCTGCAGACCGCCGTAGATGCTGGAGAACAGGCCGGCGTCGGTGGCATTCGCCGGGTAGGTCCAGTAGTCGTCGGCCAGGCCGGGGCCGAGCTTGCCCTCGGCGTGGTGGCCGTGACAGCCCGAGCAGGCGGTCGAGTACAGCGACTCGCCTTCGGCGATCTTGGCGGCGTCGGTGTTGTAGGGATTGATGCCCGTCTGTTTGAAGGACTTCACCGCCGGGCTTTCCTCCTTGCCGGAGAAATCGAGCGGCGAACCTTCGATGATGTTGTAGAAGCGCGGCGGGCTGCCGGCGGCGATCGCCGTGGCGATGGCGCCACCCATCAGGGTTGCCGCGACCAGTTTGCTGACTTGAAACTTCATCCCTTGCTGTCCTTGTTTCCTTCGGCCACCGGGTGCGGCGGCAGAATCTGTATGCCTTCGGCGCGCAATACGCCCTCGATGTCGTCGCGACTGCGCGCGAGCGCGGCTTCGATGCGGGCGAGCAGTGCGTGGTCGTCCTTGCGCACGGCGATGGCGGTATCGAAGTGGAAATGCACCGGCTCGCCGTTCGACTTGCTGGCCTGGGCCGGTACCTGCGTGACCTTCAGCGGCGTCGCTGCGCTCTTGATGTAGCGGGCGACCGACGGTGCCCAGGCGACGGCGACGTCGATCTCGCCGGCGGCCAGGTCGCGGATCAGCTTCTCGCTGTCATAGCGCACGTAGCGGTTGCGCGGCGCCTTGTTGCCGCCGAGCGACATCATGTAGCGGAAGCTGTCGGCATAGCGGCCGAGCTGGACCAGCATCACTTCGGCCGGTGTGCCGGGTATGACGCCGATGTGCGCGGTCTGCAGTGCGGGGCTGTCCCAGCCGGTCACCTCCTGGCCGAAATCGGCGCGGGTGACGAACACATAGCTCGAACGGTAGTAGGCGCGGGTCGTGGCGACGCGGGGATCGCCCGCATCGACGCCGAGCATGACGTCGCACTTGCCCTTGTCGAACAGGTCGCGCACCACGTAGCGCGGGTCGCTGAAGCCGACACGCTCCAGTTTCATGTCCATGGCCGCCGCCAGCTTTTCGGCGATGCGGTCCTCGAATCCTTCGCCCCGCTCGTTGGCGTAGGGCATCTCGTTATCGGCCGCGCACACCTTGAGCGTGCCGGCGGCGTGCGCGACGCTGCCGAGCGCGCACAGCAGCGCTGCAATGAGGGTCTGTTTCATCGTGGATCTCCTGCCTGAAACGGGCATGGCGCCACGCGCCATGCCCGGTACGTCTTACAGCGAGAACACCATCACGCCGCCGCCCATCTTGGTGTACTGCTGGAGCTCCTTGAAGGCGCCCACTGCACCGAGACCTGCGGTCGGGTCGGTCAGGTCGAACACGAGGCCGACACCGGGCCAGCCGCCGACGCCGTAGTAGATGGCGACGTACTGCTTGCCCTTGTGCTCGTAGGTGACCGGGTGACCGATGACGCCGGACGGGAGCTTGAATTCCCACAGCGTCTTGCCGTTGTCGGCGTCGACCGCCTTGATCAGACCGTCCAGCGTGCCGTAGAAGACGAGGTCACCCGCGGTGCTGGTCGTGCCGCCCCAGACCGAGAACTTCTCGTCCTTGACCCACTTGAACTTCGACGTCTTGACGTCGTAGGCCTTGACCTGACCCATGTTGCCGTTGTTGCCCGGGGTGGCGTACATGTTCAGCGTGGCGCCGACGAAGAACTGACCGGCACGGTAGGGCAGCATGAACGGCTCCCAGTCCATGCAGATCATGTTGGTGCCGAGCATGACCAGTTCGCGCTTCTTGTCGATCGAGTCGTGGCCCTGGTTGTGATAGCCCATGGCGGACGGGCAGATGCCCTTGGCCAGGTGGTCCATGCGGGTCGAGTACTCGGGATCGCGGATGGGCACGCCCTTCTTCATGTCGTAGCCCTTGAACACGTTCACCGACGGGTCGATCTTGTCGGCGCGAACGAGGTTGCCGTTCTCGCGGTTCAGGGTGTAGACGATGCCGTTGCGGTCCGGGTGGGTCAGCAGCTTCTGCTTCTTGCCGTCGACCACCTGGTCGGACAGGCCGATCCAGTTCACGCCGGCGTAGTCCCACTCGTCATGCGGCGTCTTCTGGAAGGCGAACTTGGCCTTGCCGGTCTTCACGTCGCGACCCCAGATGGCCATCGTCCACTTGTTGTCGCCCGGGCGCATGGTTTCGTTCCACGGTGCCGGGTTGCCCGAGCCGTAGTACATCAGCTTCAGTTCCGGGTCGTAGGCGTACCAGCCCCAGTTGGTGCCGCCGCCGATCTTCCATGCGTCGCCTTCCCAGGTCGAGGTGCCGAGGCCCTTCTGACCGTAGTGCGGGTTGGCCATGTTGAAGTCGTCGGCCAGCAGGATGTCCTCGTCCGGGCCGGTGGCGTAGGCGCGCCAGACCTGCTTGCCGTCCTTGATGCGGTAGGCGGTGACGTAGCCGCGCACACCCAGTTCCGCACCCGACGAACCGACGATGACCATGTCCTCGACCACCATCGGCGCCTGCGTCAGCGTGGAGCCGACCTTCGGGTCGGAGTTCTCCATCTTCCACAGTTCCTTGCCGGTCTTGGCGTCCAGCGCGACGATGTGGCCGTCGAGCTGGGTCTTGAAGATCTTGCCGTCACCGTAGGCCAGACCGCGGTTCACGACGTCGCAGCAGGCGACCGCGCGCACCGACGCGTCCTGCTTGGGCTTGTGTTCCCACAGGATCTTGTTTGGGTTGTCGAGGTCGATGGCGTAGGTGATGTTGGGGAAGGGCGTGTGGATGTACATGATGCCGTTCACCACCAGCGGACCGCCTTCGTGGCCGTGCAGCACGCCGGTCGAGAAGGTCCACGCGGCCTTCAGGTTCTTCACGTTGCTGCGGTTGATCTGCTTCAGGCCGCTGTAGTGGCTGTGGTCGTAGTCCTTGCCCTGCATGACCCACTGGCGATCGTCCTGCGAAAGCTTGATCAGCTCGGCGTTGGCGAGCGCGGCACCCGATGCGGACGCCAGCGCGAAACCGGCGATCGCGGTGGCGACGGCGCGGCTCAGACGTTTCTTGTGCAGACCGGTCCGGCCGGTTGCTCTTTTCAGTGACATAGCGGTTTTCTCCTCCTTGGGTGGGGCGCGTGGGGATACGCGCATTCGCTTTCATGCGATCCGGGAGCCGGACCTGAACAGACCTGTGGGCCCGGAGATCGCAACCGCGGACGCTGCCGTCGACAGTCGGCCAGCGCAGCGGTCGAGCGAACTATAGGAATGTGCAGTGCAGCGATTGCGGTGCGCGGCGCATTGCAACGAGGGGATTTTGTCCCTCGGCTCCGGCGCTACCATCGTCGGCTCCGGCACCCCTGAAGCCGGACGTCCCGCCGCACTTCCATCCCTGCCGAATGACACTGAAGAACCGCCTGCTGCTGATCGTGCTCGTCCTCATGTGCCTGCTGCTGCTCACGCACGGCTTCCTGCACTACAAGGCGTGGCGCAGCGACTCGGTCGAAGAGATCGAGTCGGGCACACGGCTGGTGCTCCTGCTGCTGCCGGAGGACATGCCGCTGAACGCCGGCGACGGCCGCTCGCCCATGCTCGATTCGCTGCTCGAACGCGTGCAGCGCATGAAGGACATCCGTCATGTGCGCATCGACGTGCTCGATCTCGCTGGCCGTGTGCTCGCCTCGTCCGACACCCGAGGTGCCAGCGGCTGGCCGGCGCCGGACGAGGCGCCGGTGCAGGCCGACGGCACGGTGCGCATGAAGCCGTGGCGGCTCAATGGCGAGATCGCCGGCTTCTATCGCGTGTCGCCGATGCCGTCCGACGAGATGCGCGAGAAGTGGGAAGGCTTCAAGCGGCTGAGCTATCTCACCGTGGCCTACAGCGTGCTGCTCGGGCTGCTGCTGTACTGGGCCATCTGTCGCGCGCTGGAACCGGTGCATGCGCTGCGCACCGCGCTGCGCGACATCGAGTCGGGCCGTCTCGACGCGCGCCTGCCGGCCTTCCGCCTGCCCGATCTGGCGGAACTGTCGGCCTCGTTCAACCGGATGGCCAATTCGCTGGCCGAGGTGAGCCGCGAGCGCTCGGCGCTGCTGCGCAAGATCATGGTGATGGAAGAGCAGACGCGGCGCGCCATCGCGCGCGACCTGCACGACGAAATGAGCACCTATATGGTGGCGATGCAGCCGCACGTCGCGGTGCTGTCGGCCGCCTGCCGGCGTGAGCCGGCGCTGGCCCGCTACAGCGGCAGCGCCGAGGCGCTGGGCGGCCACCTGGCGCAGCTGCTGGGCCGCGTGCGTGTGCAGCTGGAATCGCTGCACCCGGTGGAGATCGACGCGCTCGGTCTCTATAACGCGCTGCGCCAGCTGGTCGAGCAGCGCAGCGCGCAGGCGCCGCGGCCGCTCGAACTGGTGCTCAACCTCGAAGGCGAATCGGCCGACGCCGGACCGACGGTCGAGGCCAGTGCCTATCGCATCGTGCAGGAGGCGGTCACCAATGCCTTCAAGCATTCCGACTGCTCGCGCCTGCTGATAGGGGTGAGTACCGAGCAGGGCAGCGACGGCCGCGTGCTCAAGCTCGACATCTGGGACAACGGCAGCGCGCACGGCATACCGACCGGCGTCGCCGGGCTGGGCATGCTGGGCATGCGCGAACGCGCGCTCGCGCTGGGCGGCGTGTGCAGCGCCGGCCCGGCTACCGGCGGCGGCTGGCGCGTCACCGTGCGACTGCCCTTCGCACGCAATGAACAGGAGATCACCGCATGAACAACCGACAGACCCGCATCCTTCTGGTCGATGACCACGCGGTCGTGCGCACCGGTTACCGCGCGCTGCTGGAGATGAACGAGTCGCTGCTGGTGGCGGCCGAGGCCGGCACCGCCGACGAGGCCTACGCCGCCTACCGCAAGCACGCGCCCGACGTGGTGGTGATGGACATCATGCTGCCCGGCTCCAGCGGCATCGAAGCCACGCGGCGCATCGTCGCCTTCGACGAACAGGCGAAGGTGCTCATGTTCACGATGTGCTCGCACCCGACCGTGGTGCAGCAGGCGCTGGACGCCGGTGCGCTCGGCGTGCTGACCAAGGACAGCCCGGCCGAGCAGCTGGTCGACGCGGTGCAGTCGGTGGCGCGCGGCAAGCGCGTGCTGAGCCGGCAGGTGGCGGAAAGCGTGGCCTTCTCGCATTACCTGCCGGAATCCAAGCTGTTCGGTTACCTGACGCCGCGCGAATTCGAAATGTGCCGGCTGCTGGTGTCCGGCCATTCGATCGACGCCATCGCCGAACAGCTCAACCTGAGCCCGAAGACGGTGGCCAACAAGCTCAGCACCGCGCGGCGCAAGCTCGACGTCAGTTCCGACATCGAGCTGGTGAAGCTCGCCTCCGAAGTCGGTCTGGTGCCCTGGGTGACCGAGCGCCGGCTGGGCCTGACCGACGCGCCGCCGGCGTCGCGCTAGGTTTGCTGCGCCGGCTCGTCGTCGGCGTCGGCAAGCGCCCACGGGTCGAAGGGATCCGGCAGCGTGCGCCAGGCGGACGAGCCGGCGGCCATTTCGGCGTCGGTCAGCAGACATGCGTCGAGCTGCTGGCGTATCCACGCCTCGTCCATGTCCATGCCGATGAATACCAGTTCCTGGCGACGGTCGCCGAAGGGCGCCAGCCAGCGCGCCTCGATCTGCTTCAGGTAGTCGAGGTCGGTCGGCCAGTCGGCGCGGTCCACCGCCGCCCACCACAGGCCGGCCGGGCGGTTGCGACAGATGCCGCCGGCCTGTGCCCATTCGCCGGCGAAATCCATGCGGCTGGCCAGCCAGAAGAAGCCCTTGCTGCGGATGACGCCTGGCCATTCGTCGTGGATCAGGTTCCAGAAGCGCTGCGGATGGAAGGGGCGGCGCTCGGTCCACGAGAAGCTGCGGATGCCATAGGTGTCGGATTCCGGCACGTGGGTGCCGCGCATTTCCTGCAGCCAGCCCGGCGCTTCGGCGGCGGCGTCGAAATCGAAGCGACCGGTGTCGAGGATGCGGTCCAGCGGCACGCGCCCTTCCGTCGATTCGATCACGTCGGCGCGCGGGTTCAGTGCGCGCAGTATTGCGTGCAGGCGGCTGCGTTCGTCGGCGCTGACCAGATCGCACTTGTTCAGCACGATCACGTCGGCGAACTCGATCTGGTCGACCAGCAGGTCGACCACCGTGCGCGCGTCCTCGTCGCCGAGCGATTCGCCGCGTTCGGCGATCATGTCCTGGCTCGAGTAGTCGCGCAGGAAGTTGTACGCATCGACCACCGTCACCATGGTGTCCAGTCGCGACACCGATGACAGGCTGCTGCCATCCTCGTCTTCGAAGGTGAAGGTTTCGGCTACCGGCAGCGGTTCGGAAATGCCGGTCGATTCGATCAGCAGATAGTCGAAGCGGCCTTCGCGCGCCAGCCGCGATACTTCGATCAGCAGGTCTTCGCGCAGCGTGCAGCAGATGCAGCCGTTGGACATTTCGACCATGCGGGCGTCGGTGCGCGACAGCTGCGCACCGTGCGCCACCAGTTGGGCGTCGATGTTCACTTCCGACATGTCATTCACGATGACCGCGACGCGGCGGCCTTCGCTGTTGGACAGCACGTGGTTGAGCAGGGTGGTTTTGCCGGCGCCGAGAAAGCCGGACAGCACGGTGACCGGAAGTCGTTCGTTCATGGTGGTGTGGTTTCCGTATTCAGAACACCGCGTCGAAGGCGGCGACGATGCGCAGCCGGTGCGCTGCGTCGAGGTGGGGTGAGCGGTGGATGACGCCGCGGCCGGCGTTGCCCGGCCACAGCTCACCCTTGAGCAGCACGATGTCGCCCGCTGCGGCGCGGCCGATGCCGCTGGCGTCGGTCATCACGTCGTCGCTGCCGAGGCGGCTGCGGTCGGCGCAGCGCTCGTCCAGCCACTCGGTGGCCGGACCGATCCAGGTACAGAGCAGGCGAAGGGCGACGCGGTCGACGTGCCAGCGCGGGCACATGGCGCGGTCCCGCACCTCGATGCGCACGCCGACCCGCGTACAGCCGGTGAGGTCGGCCAGCAGTCCGGACAGCAGTTGCACGTCGGCATCGACGGTGTCGCGCCCGGGCAGTTCGGGCAGGGTGCCGACGGGCAGCGGGCTGCCGGCGTCGATCACCGCGCGCCGCCCGCTGCCAAGTGCGCCGCTGGCATGAGCCGCGTCCAGACAGTCGGCCAGACCGGGCGGCAGAGGACGCTGCAGATGCACCAGATTGACGGCCGGATCGAAGACCTGCGCGAGGTCGGCCAGCGTGACGGCGTCGACGGCACGGGAACAGGATGTCGCGGGAGCAGAGGGCTGAAATCGGATGTTCATGGTGCTTGCAGGCGGGGCATGCCCGCCTGCCTCGTCCTCAGCGCGCGCGTCGCGCGGCGACCGTGCCCAGCATCAGCAGACCGCCGAGCAGCATGGCCCAGCTCGCCGGTTCAGGCACCGGCGGCGCGACCGCGAAGTCGATGTAGAAGGTGCCACCGTCGCGCACGGCGGTATTGCTGCCCAGGTTCACCAGCGAGAACTGCGCGGTGTAGGTGCCGACCGCGGCGGCCGCGTCGGTGTAGAAGGTCGGCACGAAGTCGAAGCCATTGCCGTCGCCCAGCAGATAGAGGTTGCCGCTGTCGAACAGGTCCATGTCGCCATTGGCGGCGACCTTCAGACCCGGCGTGATGTACTCCAGCTTCAGCGCGACCTGTACACCGTCGAGCTGCGCGTTCCAGCGGTTGGCGCTGCTTGCGTACAGCACCGCTTCGGCGCTGCCCGCGGCGCCGTCGGCCAGCGACTGGATGGACGACGTGCCGAGGTAGCTGTAATCGTGATGGGCGACGCTGTCACCGAGCACGCCGCTGACCAGCTTGCCGGCGAATTCTGCGCTGCCTGCGCTCAGTGCGAGCGTGCCGGGCAGCGGCGAAATGCGCGCCGACAGTTCCGGAATGCGGTTGTTGGCGTTGCTGCCGTTGATGACCGGAGCCGCTGCGCTGCCGGTGTAGCTGTAGGCGCCGATGCCGTGGAAGTGGTTGCCGTGCTCCATCAGGTAGGTGAGGCGGCCGTAGTTCGGATTGGCCAGGCCGGCATAGGTGCCGCTGGCAATCGTCGCCAGGCTGTCGATGCCGATGTAGAAGCCGATGCCTTCCGATGCGCGCAGCGGTTCGCTGGCGTGTGCGAGGCCGCCGGACATGAGGCCGGCAATGACGAGCAGGGCGCGGACTTTCAAGATGTTCTCCTTTATTGATAATCGAGTATCAAAAGATAAGGGGCTTGATCTTTTTTGTAAAGGAGATTGCATTATCATTAGAGGCCATCATCCGGAGACCTCTCATGCGCGCGCCCCTACGCTTCATGCACCTTGCCGCAGCACTGCTGTCCTTCCACGTTGCCGCGGCGCATGCCATCCACTTCGACGTCGCCATCGGGCTCGACCAGGGACCGGTGGCCGGCAGCAGGATCACGGTCGGTGCCTACGGCGACCTGCCGTTCGAACAGTTGCCGATCGATGTCCACACCGGATACATGGTGTTTCCGGGTGACTTCGGCGACTTCGAGGGTGGGCCGAAAAGCACCGACGATCCGGGCTTCCAGGCTTTCCCGGGCAGCCTGTCCGGCGCCAGCGGCGCCCGCGATTTCATCGGTTTCAGGGCGGTCGGCACGCTGTTGCAGTGGGATGCGGCCAGCGGCGTGTGGTCGGCCGCCGATGACGGCGTCGGCATCCGCCTGTACGGCGCGGTGCCGCCGGCCGTGGCCAACGCCTACATCCAGTCGCTGATCAATCCGCGTCTGGCTCCGCCTGGTGCAGCCGCGAATTTCGAGTTCTATTCGCAGGGCACGCTGTTTACCGGTGCCGGCATCGAAGGCCCGGTCGCCGCGACGATAGACGACGCGAACGCCAACGGCGGCTTCCACGCGCACCTGGACTGGTTCATCGAAGGCGCGGCACCGTCCAGCGCCTATATGGTGACGCTGCAGCTGACCGACGCGACGTCGATAGGTGGCCGCGGACGCTACGTCGATTCCGATCCCTTCCACGTGGTGTTCAACTACGGCCTCAGTGCCGAACAGTACGAGACCGCCTTCATGTCGCGCGTCAGTCTGCCGGTGCCGGAGCCATCGAGCTGGGCATTGATGGTGGCCGGTCTCGTGCTGACCACCGGGCTGGCGCGCCGCGTCAGAAGCTGACGCTGAGGCCGGCTTCGACGCTGCGCCCAGGCTCCGGCGAGACGCTGCGCAGGAAGGACACCGGGTTGCGCGCTTCGGCATTGAGCAGATTGCGCGCCTTCAGGTACAGGGTCAGCGTGCGGCCGCCGTCGAGCGGACGCACGTGGTTCAGGTTGGCGCTGACCAGGGTGTAGCCGTCGCTGGCGGTTTCGTTGGCGCCCGGCCTGTCCTGCGCCGCCTGTCGCGTCACGCGCACCCGCCCGGACCACGCCTCCTTGCTTATCGCCAGCTGCGTGCCGAAGCGCAGCGGCGGCATGCGCGGCACGTCTTCGTCCAGCGCCGGCAGCCGGGCGCGCACGGCGTCGGCGAAGATCGACCACTCGACATCGCCGAAGCGGCTGGCCGCCCACTTCAATGCCAGTTCCGCTTCGAATCCCCTCAGCTTGGCGCGGCTCTGCGCGTACTGAACCACCTGCAGACACTCTTCCAGGCGGACACAGGCGAAACGGAACTGCTCTTCGGCGGTGTCGTAGAAGAAGGCTTCGCTGCGCTGGAAGATGTAGTTGCTGACGTCGTTGGCGTACACGCTGACCGCAGCGCGCAATCGCGCATCCTCGTACAGCGCCGACAGGTCGATCGAGCGCGCGCCCTCCTTGTTCAGCCCGGGGTCGCCCAGATCGTAGGTGCGGGTCGCCAGGTGGGCGCCCAGCGAATAGAGCTCGTGGATTTCCGGCGCGCGTTCGGCATGCGCGGCGCTGACCGTAAAACTCAGTGCATCGGCCGCCTGCCAGCGCAGCGACGCGGAAGTGCTCTGTGCGTTGATGTTGCGCCGCGGAAAGCTCACCGCGAAGCCGCCGGCAAGTTCGCGATCGCCGGCTTCCATGCGCGTCATTTCGCCGCGCCAGCCCAGTTCGAAGCGCAGGCTGGAGACGTCGACATGCTGCGTTGCGTAGAGGGCGGAACTGCGCATAGAGGTCTGCGGAATGAAAGCTTCGACGCCGAGCGCCGAGAAGTCGCGCCGTGTGTGGTGCACACCGACCGTGCCACCGAGGTGTTCGCCGAAAGCGAGCTCCAGTTCGATGCGCTGTTCGATCGCCTTGTTGCGGAAGGTGGTGGCGACGGCGCCCTGATCGACTTCGTCGTGCCGGTAATCGACGTGCGCCCCGGTATAGCGCAGCGACTGCAGCCAGCCTTCGCCCAGCCATTCGGCGCGGGTGTCGACGCGGCGGTTGTCCATCACGATGCGCACCCGGTCGTCGCCACCGTGCGAGTGGCCGGGGGCGGGCGGAATGCCGTAGTCGTTCGACGCGTTGTTCACGGCGGCGCCCAGCAGCGCGTTGCCGATGAACAGGCTGCCGCCCAGCGTGCCCGAGGCGGCGCGTGCATCGCTGTTGTACAGACGCCCGCAGCTGTTGCGCGTGTTGATCAGGCCGAACTGCTGCTGCACGGCGTCGTCGTCGACGGCGCAGCCGGCGATGCGGGCGTCACCGCGATCGCGGCTGCTGGCCGAGGCGTGCAGCGCGAACGGGCCGCGGCCGCCGTCGAGCCGCAGTGAACTGATCCGTTCCGACGCGTTGGTGTTGTAGCCGAGGTCGACCGCGCCGCTGAGTGCCTTCTGCGGCAGTCGCGTCGGAATGCGTTCGTCGGCCACGTCGACCACGCCGCCGATGGCGCCGCCGCCGTAGCGGATGGTGGCCGGGCCGCGCAGGATGCGCACCGAATCCGCCACCGCCGTATCGGCAGTCGATGCGTGATCGGGGCTGAAAGTAGTGGCGTCGTGCGTGCCGCCGCCATTGCTCAGTACTTTCACCCGCGCACCGCTGAGGCCGCGGATGACCGGCAGGCCGACGCCGGTGCCGAAGGAGGCGTTGTGCACGCCCGCTTCGTCGCCCACCGTTTCGCCCAGCGTCGCGCCCTTGCGGTCGCGCAGCGCTTCGCCGCGCAGTCTGGATGCACCGGCTTCGTCCGCCGCGTCCGGCGTTCGGCTGTCCTCGACGCGGATGGCGGGCAGTTCGATGGCGTCGGCGACATCCTGCGCGATCGCGCTGCGGCAGCAGGCGGTGAGCAGGAGGAGAGACAGGCTTCCGGCGATACCAGGGCGCCGGATCGCCCCGGGGTGGGGACGGACGAATCGAGAGGACATGCAGCGGCAGGGCGGACGGTGATTGCTATTGCTAATAATATCGCGTTATCGTTAACGGCGATGTTCACTTCCTTTCCGTCCTCACCAAGGAGCAAGCGATGAAATATTCCGGACCCGGTTCTTTACTGCGTGCGCTCGGCATGACCGCATTTCTTTCGATACAGCTCGGTGTGACCGCGCAGGCCGCCGATCACGCCGGCGACATCGAGGTCGGCATGGCGGCGGGCGCACTTGTGGTGGACCCCGAAGGGCTCGCGCAGATTGCCGCCAATGGTTACCGCCTGTTCGAAGCGGATTTCCGTGATTTCAGCGGTGGCCTGTTCAAGACCGACGACCCGGGCTTCGTCGCGGAAGAGGGCGCGCTCGATGTTGGGCTGGTCGTCGGCTACCGCGGCCTTGGCGTGCTGCAGTCGTGGAACGGTTCGATGTGGACCAGCAGCGGTCCTTCGGTCTTCGTATCGATCGAGGACGTGCTGGGCACGATCACTTCATTCGGCTACGGCGCGGTCACCGATCCGGCCGGCGCGATCGCCCAGGTGTCCGGTGCCGGCGACATCCACTCGCACCTGGATTTCTCGATCGGAGGCGCGGACCGCGCGCTGGCCGGTGCCTACCTGATCACGCTGCAGCTCGAAGCGAACGGCGTGCTGGCGTCGTCGCCGTTCTACATCGCGTTCAACAACGGTCTGGAAGAAGCGGCATTCGAAGGTGCGGTCGGCGCGCTGATGGCGCCGGTGCCGGAACCGGCAACGTGGGCGATGCTGATCGCCGGCATCGGTCTGGTGGGCGCGCTCGGCCGTCGCCGTCAGTGCGTGTGATCGTGGTCGTGCGGATGCGTGTGCCCGGCTGAGGGCGCTCCGTCCGCGTCTCCTTTTCCGCTGCACGCGCTGCAGCGGCCGAACAGCGTCACGTCGTGCGCTTCGACCGAAAAACCGGCGGGCGCCAGTGCGTTCCAGTCGGTCTGGCATTCGGCGATGTCGAACACGCGGTCGCACTGCAGGCACTTGAAGTGATGGTGGTGACCGAGGTGAGCCACTTCGTAACGCGGTGCCTCGCCCGGCAGGCTCACTTCGCGGATGCGGCCTTCTTCGAGCAGCAGTTTGATGTTGCGATACACGGTCGCCAGCCCGAGTGCCGGCGCCTCGCTGCGTGCCAGCGCGTGCAGTTCAGCCGGCGACAGCGGCCGGCCGGCCGCTTCGATGGCGCCGAGTATCGCGGTGCGCTGACGCGTATTGCGCTCCATGTGCGCGCTCAGACCTCGTCCGGCACGGCGGTGCCGGTGTGCAGATGCATGATCTGCCAGCCGTGCGCACGCGCGTGCGCGTCCAGCGTCGGGTCCGGATCGACCGCCACCGGATTGGTCACCCTGGTGAGCAGCGGCAGATCGTTCAGCGAGTCGCTGTAGAAGGTGGTGCGGCGGAAGCTGCCGAAATACAGCCCCAGTTCTTCCAGCCAGCGTTCGACGCGTTCGATCTTTCCTTCGCGGAAGGCCGGCGTGCCGCGCGGCTTGCCGGTGAACTCGCCGTCCTGCTGTGCGGGGATGGTGGCGACCAGATGCGGTACGTCGAGCTCGCGCGCGATCGGGCCGGTGATGAAGCTGTTGGTGGCGGTGACGATGGCGCACAGCGCGCCACTTTCCAGGTGACCGTTCACCAGGCCACGCGCACCGTCGGTGAGGCGTGGGCGGATCTGTTGCACCATGAACTCGGCATGCCATGCGTCCAGCTCGGCACGCGGATGGCGCGACAGCGGCGCCAGCTGGAAGTCGAGGAATTCGTGGATGTCCAGCGTGCCCGCCTTGTACTGCGCGTAGAAGGTCGCGTTGCGCGCCTCGTACAGCTCGCGGTCGAGCACGCCCTTCGAGATCAGGAATTGCGCCCACTCGAAGTCCGAGTCGCCAGCGAGCAGGGTGTTGTCGAGGTCGAAAAGTACCAGTTCCATGGCGGTGTCCGTATCAGATCAGTCTGGTCTGCATGACCTCGCGCAGCAGCGGCAGTGTCACCGGGCGCTGGCGGGTCAGCGAATGTTCGTCGAGCAGGTCGAGTATGCCGAGCAGGGAGCGGATGTCGCGTCGGCCGTGGCGCAGCAGGTAATCGAACACCTCCTGTTCGACCTTCATGCCGCGCGCGGCCGCGTGTGCCTGCAGCAGTTCGATGCGCTCATCGTCGTGCAGCGGCTGGATGCAGAAGGGCAGCATCTGGCCGATGCGGGTGCGCAGATCCTCGCGCAGCGGCAGCGTGCGCGGCGCGTTGTTGCCGGCGGCGACGACAGTAATGCCGCGTGCCTGGGCCAGATTGATCGCGCGGAACAGTGCGCCCTGTGCTTCCGGCTCCAGCAGATGGATGTCGTCGAACAGCCAGAGTTTCGCGTGCGTCGCTTCGAGCGCGCCGATCAGCGTGTCTGGCAGCGTGAAGTTGATCTGGTCGACTTCCAGGTAAAGCCCGCGCGCCTTAGATTCGGCGGCCAGTGCGCGCAAGAGGTGGGTGCGACCGCTGCCGCTGTCGCCCCACAGATAGACCGACGCACCGGGCTCGTCGCCGGTCATGGTGCGCAGGTGGGCGAGCAGGTCGCGATTGGCGCCAGCCACAAAATTGCTGAGGCTGGGGGCGGCGATCGGGCGAATGTCGAGCAGGAGCTGACGCATCATTCGATGATCTTGGGCGCGTCGCCCTGGTAGAAATGACTGGCCAGATAGTGCCGCCTTACTTCACGCAGGCCGACCAGCAAGGCAGCCGAAGCGGGCAGCGCGATCAGTACGCCGACGAAACCGAACAGCTGGCCGAAAGCCATCAGCGCGAAAATGACCGCCAGCGGGTGCAGGCCGATGCGTTCGCCCACCAGCCAGGGCGTGAGCAGGAAGCTTTCCAGCAACTGGCCCAGGCTGTAGACGATGGCCACGCCGATCACCGGCGGCCAGCCCTGGAACTGAAGGGAGGCCACCAGCAGCGACAGCAGCAGGCCGGTCGAGAAACCGACATAGGGAATGAAGCCGAGCAGGCCGGACAGCAGGCCCAGCGGCAACGCGTAATCGACGCCGGCTATCCACAGCCCGACGCTGTAGAACAGCGCCAGTGCCGCCATCACCGAAAGTTGTCCGCGCAGGAATTCGGCCAGCACCGCGTCGATCTCGTCGACCAGCGACAGCGTCCGGTTCAGCCACGGGCGCGGCACCAGCTTGGCCACGCGATGGCGCAGGTCGCGCCAGTCGCGCATCAGGTAGAACATGACGACCGGCGTCAGCAGCACGTTGGCAACGACGCCGACGATGACCGCGCCCTGGCTGCTGACGTATTCCAGCGCCACCATCAGGTAGTCCTGCGCGCTGCTCCAGTTCTTCGCGATGAAGCGCTTCAGGCTATCCACGTCGAGCTGCAGCGTGATGCCGAAATGCTGCTGCAGCCAGGGCACCAGCTTTTCGTGCGCTGCGGTCAGGTAGGCGGGCAGGCGTTCGATCAGCGTGCGCACCTCCTGCTGGATGACCGGTACGAGAATGAGGATGAGGCCAACCACCAGACTGATCACCAGCAGGATGACCAGTACGACGGCCAGCGTGCGCGGCACCCGCCTGCGGGACAGGCGCTCGACCAGCGGTTCGAAGATGTAGGCCAGCACCAGGCCGAGCATGAAGGGCGACAGCGTCGGCCCGAGCAGCCACAGCAGCCCGACGATGGCCGCGCCGACGCCTGCCCACAGCAGGGTTTGTTTGCGGTTGATGCCGGGAGGGGTCATGGCGGGGTGCGGGCCGGGGTAGAATGCGCACCCTTGGGGCGGAATGCGCGAATGCGGTGCAAAAACGCCCCGCAGTTTAGCAAGATTCCGCTGCACTCCCGTTCATTCATCCTGTTTTCCCGGCGCCCGGCGCCTCATACGTCATGACTTCATCCAAGGATTCCCGCGCTCCCCTCAGTTACGCCGCTGCCGGTGTGGATATCGATGCCGGCGATGCGCTGGTGGAGCGCATCAAGCCGCTGGCCAAGCGCACGATGCGCCCGGAGGTGATCGGCGGCATCGGCGGGTTCGGCGCGCTGTTCGAGGTGTCGAAGAACTACCGCGAGCCGGTGCTGGTGTCCGGCACCGACGGTGTGGGCACCAAGCTGAAACTCGCTTTCCAGCTCGACGGTCACGACACGGTAGGCCAGGATCTGGTGGCGATGAGCGTCAATGACATTCTGGTACAGGGCGCCGAACCGGTGTTCTTCCTTGACTACTTCGCCTGCGGCAAGCTCGACGTCGATACGGCGGCACGCGTGGTCGGCGGCATCGCCCGCGGCTGCGAACTGGCGGGCTGTGCGTTGATAGGCGGCGAAACGGCCGAAATGCCCGGCATGTACCCGGCCGGCGAATACGATCTGGCTGGCTTTGCGGTCGGTATTGCCGAGAAGAGTCAGCTCATCAGCGGCGAAACCATCGCCGAGGGCGACGTGGTGCTCGGCCTGGCCTCCAGCGGCGCGCATTCGAACGGCTACTCGCTGCTGCGCAAGATCCTCGAACGCGACGCGCCAGACCTGAATGCCGATTTCCATGGCCGCACGCTGCGCGAAACCGTGCTCGAACCGACCCGCATCTACGTGAAGCCGCTGCTGGCACTGATGAAGGAAGCGCCCGGGCTGGTGAAGGGCATGGCCCACATTACCGGCGGCGGCCTGCTCGACAACGTGCCGCGCGTGCTGCCGACGGGGCTGTCGGCGCACATCGACGCGTCGTCGTGGACGCTGCCGCCGCTGTTCGCCTGGCTGCGCGAGGCCGGAAACGTGGCGGCGCAGGAAATGTACCGCGTGTTCAATTGCGGCATCGGTATGGTGGTGATCGTCTCGGCCGCCGATGCCGATCGTGCGACGCAGTCGCTGAGCGCGGCCGGCGAGACCGTCTATCGCATCGGCCGCATCGAGCGCTGCGGTGAGGGTGAGGCGCAGACGGTCGTCCGCTGATCCGGAAGTCGGAGCGCCGGACGGCGCTCCGTAAGCTGCCTGCGTTCCGAGTGGGCAATAAAAAACCCGCCGTCGGCGGGTTTTTTATTGCGGCCCGGTTATTACGCCAGGCGGCGAGGAAGCCTTACTTGAGCTTGGTTTCCTTATACATCACGTGCTTGCGAGCCTTGGGATCGAACTTCATGATCTCCATCTTCTCAGGCTTGGTGCGCTTGTTCTTCGTGGTCGTGTAGAAATGACCGGTGCCGGCAGTGGATTCCAGCTTGATCTTGTCGCGTCCGCCCTTGGCCATGACGTCTTTCCTTCCTGTCTATGCCGGCTGAGCCGGATTGCATTGTTCCGGCGTGGCCGGAAATCTCAGATCTTTTCGCCGCGTGCGCGAATTTCGGCGAGCACGGTTTCGATGCCCTTCTTGTCGATCGTGCGCAGGCCCTTGGTGCTGACGCGCAGGCTGACAAAACGGCCTTCGGACTCCAGCCAGAAACGGCGTTGCTGGAGATTGGGCAGGAAGCGGCGCTTGGTTTTGTTGTTGGCGTGGGAAACGTTGTTACCCACCATCGGCGACTTCCCGGTAACTTGGCAAACGCGGGACATGTTTCGAGCTCCAGAATCGGAAAAGCTCGCGATTATAGAGTACGGATCCGGTTTTGTTCAAGTTCTTCAAAGAATTCCGCGCTCGGCAAACGAGCAGGTCGCGCCGCTGCCGATGATGACATGGTCGAGTACGCGCACGTCGACCAGCGCCAGGGACTGCTTCAGCGACTGCGTCAGGAAGTCGTCCGCGCGGGACGGCTCCGCAACGCCGGACGGATGGTTGTGGGCGAGGATGACGGCCGCCGCATTGTGCGCCAGTGCCAGTTTCACGACTTCGCGCGGATAGACGCTGGTCTGCGTCAGCGTGCCGCGGAACAGTTCGACCGCCTGCAGCAACCGGTTCTGCGCATCGAGCAGCAGCACCATGAACACCTCGTGCGCCAGACCACTCAGGCGCAGCTTGAGCCAGTCGCGTACCGCCTGCGGTGAGGTCAGTGCGTCGCGCTCCTTCAATTGTTCGCCCAGTGCGCGCCGTGCCAGTTCGAAGGAGGCCTTCAGCTGTACCGCCTTGGCTGTCCCCATCCCCTTGACCCGGCACAGTTCGCCGATGCTGGCGTTGGCCATGCAGGTCACGCTGTCGTCGAAATGCGCCAGCAGGTCGCGCGCAAGATCGACCGCCGACTTCCCGCTGACGCCGACGCGCAGGAAGATGGCCAGCAGTTCGGCCGACGACAGCGCCTCGGCGCCCTGCAGCAGCAGTCGCTCGCGCGGCCGCTGTTCCGCGCTCCAGTCCTTGATCGCCATCGCGTTACAATCCGTCGTCGACTCGGTGCAGGATACTACATTGTCATGAACGCAAAGGCGGAACTGTCCGGGCGCACCATCGTGCTGGCCGTCACCGGCGGCGTGGCCGCCTACAAGTCGGCCGAACTGGCGCGCTTGCTGATCAAGGAAGGCGCGCGCGTGCGGGTCGTGATGACGGAGGCGGCGAGTCACTTCATTGGCGCGGCTACCTTCCAGGCGATCACCGGCGAGCCCGTGTGGTCGGACCTGTGGGACGCGCGCATGTCCAATGGCATGGCGCACATCGATCTCACGCGCGACGCGCAGTTGCTGCTGATCGCACCCGCCACGGCCGATTGCATCGCGAAGCTCGTGCAGGGGCGCGCGGACGACCTGCTCAGCACGCTGTGCCTGGCGCGTGACGCAGCGTGCGCGCTGATGGTCGCACCCGCGATGAACCGGCAGATGTGGGAACACCCGGCGACCGTCCGCAATATGAATACGCTGCGTGGCGATGGCGCCATGGTCGTCGGGCCAGCGGCGGGCGAGCAGGCCTGCGGTGAGGTCGGCCTCGGCCGCATGGTCGAGCCGGCCGAACTGCTGGAGGCGGTGCTTGCGCATTTCACGCCGAAGACGATGGCCGGCAGGCGCGTGCTGATCACGGCCGGACCGACGGCCGAAGCCATCGATCCGGTGCGCGTTGTCACCAACCTGAGCTCGGGGCGCATGGGCTATGCGCTGGCGTGTGCAGCGGCGAGAGCGGGCGCGGACGTGACGCTGATCAGCGGACCGACCGGGCTGGCCCAGCCTTTCGGTGTCGAGCGCGTCGATGTGAGCAGTGCGTTGTCTATGCGCGAGGCGGTGCTGTCACGCTACGCCGCCTGCGATGTCTTCATTTCGGTCGCCGCGGTGGCGGACTACCGGCCGGCGGCACCCAGCGAGCGCAAGATAAAGAAGAGCGCCGACACGCTGTCGATCGACATGGTGCGCAATCCGGACATCCTGGCTGATGTGGCAGCGCGCGCCGATGCGCCGTTCTGCGTTGGCTTCGCGGCCGAAAGCCATGACCTCGACACCTATGCACAAGGCAAGCGGACGGCCAAGAAGCTGCCGCTGGTCGTCGGCAATCTGGTGGCCGACGGCCTGGGTGGCGAGGACAACGCGGTCGTGCTCTACGACGCCGACGGTCGCCATCCGCTTGCACGAGCACCCAAGCCGGTCATTGCGCGCGCCATCCTCGAACACATTTCCCGATTGCTGAAAGACTGAAGATGTCCACTCTCGACTACAAGATTCTCGACGAGCGACTGCGCGAATTGCCGCCGTCCTATGCAACCCCCGGTTCGGCCGGTCTGGACCTGCGCGCCTGCATAGACACGCCCACCGTGTTGCGTCCGGGCGAGACGCTGCTGGTGCCCAGCGGTATCGCAATTCATCTGGAAGATCCCGGTCTGGCCGCGATGGTGCTGCCGCGCTCCGGTCTCGGCCACAAGCACGGCATCGTGCTGGGCAATCTGGTCGGGCTGATCGACTCCGACTACCAGGGGCAAATTTTTGTATCGCTGTGGAACCGTGGCACGAGCGAATTTGTCCTCCAACCACTGGAGCGAATCGCTCAACTCGTCGTAGTGCCCGTTGTACAAGTGGCTTTGCGCGAAGTGCTTGATTTTGCTGCATCGCAACGAGGCGACGGCGGTTTCGGATCGACGGGCGGACGCTGACAAGTTCAGGGGCGCCAACCCTTTTTTTAATGGAAGTGCCGCGGTAAGCTTACGAGTTCAGGAAAGCGCCAGCCATAAGCCGACACTTATTCCCGGTCCAACGCAGGTCATGTAATCCTTTTGACCGGAAGATCGTTTTTTTCCACTGCAACACCCACCAATCAATTGAGGAGAGCTGATTGTGATTCGCAAACATCTGGCAACCGTCGTGCTGGCCGCGCTGGCTTCGACCGCGATGGCGCAGGAAGCACCGTACAAGGTTGCCGAGGGCAACAAGGTGGACGCCAAGACCCTGATGGGCTGGAAGACGTGGCGTTCGGCCGCCTGTGAGCGTTGCCATGGCGCGAACCAGGAAGGCATGGTTGGTCCTTCGCTGATCGAAGGTCTGAAGAAATACACGAAGGAAGAGTTCGTCGGCATCGTCGTCGATGGCACTCACGCAGACCGCGGCATGCCTCCGCACCCCTTCCTGAAGGGCGAGAAGATCGACAGCCTGTACGCCTACCTGAAGGGGCGCTCGGACGGCAAGATCGCCCCGGGCAAGGTCACCCCGATGGAGTAATCCCGGTCCGGACGATCGCCGATCGTCCTGCCCGATGAGAGCCCGCCGCAGAGCGGGCTTTTTTTCGTCCGTCGTGTCGGCCGCGACGGACGAGGCGATGCGACGACGGTCTTCCACAACGAAAAACGGCGCCCTTTTGGGGCGCCGTCCGTGATGCTGCAAGGGGTAGGCTTACTCCATGCGTTCGTAAGCCGGCAGCGTCAGAAAGTCTTCCAGTTCGGTGGCCACGCACATATCGCCGAACAGCTTGGCGGCAGCGGCATAGGTTTCAGTGTAGGCGTCGCCGAGCAGGGCGCGGATCTTGTCCAGTTCCTGCGGGATCAGGCCGCGCACCATGTCGGCGGTCACCTTGCGGCCGTCGTCGAGGATGCCCTTCGGACTGCGGATCCACGACCATACCTGGGCACGGCTGATCTCGGCGGTCGCCGCGTCTTCCATCAGGCCGTGGATGGGCACGCAACCGTTGCCGTCCATCCATGCACCCAGATACTGGATGCCGACGTTGATGTTGGTGCGCAGACCGGTTTCGCTGATCGGGCCTTCCGGACGGAAATCGAGCAGATCGGCGGCGCCGTAGTTCACGTCGAGTTGCTTCTCGATCTGGTTCGGCTTGTCGCCGAGCACCGACACGAACTCTTCCATCGCTGCCTGCACCAGGCCCGGGTGAGCCACCCAGCCGCCGTCATAGCCATCATTGGCGTCGCGGCGCTTGTCCGAACGGATGCCGGCCATCGCCTTCTCGTTGGCGTCCGGATCGTTCTTGTTCGGAATCAGCGCGCTCATGCCGCCGATCGCCGGTGCGCCGCGCTTGTGGCAGGTCTTGATCAGCGACAGTGCGTAGGCGCGCATGAAGGGCACGGTCATCGTGATCTTGCTGCGGTCCGCCAGGCAGAAATCGCGATCGTTACGGAACACCTTGATGCAGGAGAAGATGTAATCCCAGCGACCTGCGTTCAGGCCTGCGCTGTGATCGCGCAGTTCGTACAGGATTTCTTCCATCTCGAAAGCGGCGTGCAGCGTTTCCACCAGCACGGTCGCCTTGATCGTGCCGCGCGGGATGCCGAGCATCTCCTGGGCGGCGACGAATACGTCGTTCCACAGGCGGGCTTCGCGGTGGCTCTGCAGCTTGGGCAGATAGAAGTAGGGGCCGGCGCCGCGGGCGAGCAGTTCCTTCGCGTTGTGATAGAAGTACAGCCAGAAGTCGAACAGACCACCGGACACGCGCTGACCGTCGACGGTCACGTGCTTTTCGTCGAGGTGCCAGCCACGCGGGCGCACCTGCAGCACGGCAACCTTGTCGTTCAGCTTGTAGGTCTTGCCCTTGTACTCGACGCTGATCGTGCCGCGCACCGCGTCACGCAGGTTGATCTGGCCTTGCACCTGGTTGTCCCAGGTCGGCGAATTCGAATCCTCGAAATCGCTCATGTAGCTGTCGGCACCGGCGTTGAGCGCATTGATGATCATCTTGCGCTCGGTCGGGCCGGTGATTTCGATGCGGCGGCATTCCAATGCCTTCGGCAGCGGCGCGATCTTCCAGTCGCCTTCGCGCACGTGCAGCGTATCGGCCAGGAAATCGACCGGCTTGCCGGCGTCGATCTCGGCAGCGCGGGTCACGCGTGCGGCGAGCAGTTCGCGGCGACGCGGTTCGAACTGGCGGTGCAGCTGGGCAAGCAGCGACAGCGCTTCGAAGGTCAGGATGGTCTGGTATTCGGCGCTGACCGGAGCGGCGATGCTCACACCGGCGGGCAGATCCATGGCCCGGTTCAGCTTGTCTGCAGATTCAGCGATAGTCATGTGCGTGCGCTCCGATAACGGTTCGAGAGCCGGTATGACGTGAGCGTTCTTGCTCCGTGCTCCGGACAGGTTGGCCGTCCCTCACACCCGATCGGCGGCGGTGGTGCCGTCGTCGGGCGGGTGTGCCGCAGCGGGCGGGTTGCGCACGGTGCGGACGGGAGGACCGGGGTCTAACGTCCGATGCATCAGACCAGGTTGTGCCCGGCATGAATTGCTGCATCTGCACAAATACTAGACTTTCCTTATGCATCCGTTAAGCTTTCCTTAAGTACATTTATCTTTTACTTTTAGTACAAAATGGATCGCTTCAAGGAGATAGAGTCCTTCGTTTCGGTTGCAGCGCATGGCAGTCTTTCGGCGGTTGCGAAGCTCGAAGGCGTGCAGCCGGCCGTGATCGGGCGGCGCATGGATGCGCTGGAAGAGAGGCTGGGCGTCAAATTGATGCTGCGCACTACGCGCAAGCTGACGCTGACGCACGAAGGCAGTGCCTATCTGGAGGATTGCCAGCGCATCCTCAACGAGCTGGCGAGTGCGGATGCGGCAGTGACCGCCGGCGGTGCGAGGGCCACCGGCCTGCTGCGCGTCAGCGCGCCGGCCGGCTTTGGCCGGCGCCACGTGGCGCCGCTGGTGAAGCGCTTCATGGCGCTGAATCCCGAGGTCAAGATTTCGCTCGATCTGACCGACCGCATGGTCGATCTGGTGAACGAAAACGTGGACTGTGCGGTGCGTATCGGCAGCCTGCCCGATTCCAGCATGATCAGTATCAAATTGGGCGAGACCCGACGCGTCGTCGTCGCCAGCCCGGATTACCTCGCGCGTTTCGGCAAACCCGGGCACCCGTATGACCTCCTGCAGCATCGCTGCCTCGGCCTCGGGCCGAACCGCTCGCAGGCGCGTGGCTGGAGTTTCATGGCGCACGGAGAGCCGATCACGCTGCGCATCACCCATCTGGTCGAATGCAATGATGGTGCGGTGCTGCGCGACTGGGCACTGAGCGGGTTGGGCCTGGCCTGGCGCTCGTACTGGGAAGTGCGCGAGGACCTGGCGAACGGGGCGCTGGTCGAAGTGCTTGGCGATTTCGCAGCACCGCCCATGGGCATCTACGCGCTGTTTCCGCAGCGTCGCCATCTGCCCTTGCGGGTGCGGCTCTTCGTCGATCTGCTGAAGATCACCTACGGCGATCTGGCTTACTGGGAATCCGGCGGCACGTTCATTCCCGATCTGCCGCAGCCGGTCGAGGATTAAAGAAGAGGACACAAAAAAGCCGCCCGGCGAGAGCCGGGCGGCTTTTTAACTTCAGCAGACCCGCTGTCGCGGGTCCGGACCATCTCAGTGGAACTGCTCTTCTTCGGTCGAACCGGTCAGCGCGGTCACCGACGAAGTGCCACCCTGGATGGTGGTGGTCACGTCGTCGAAGTAGCCGGTGCCGACTTCCTGCTGGTGCGACACGAAGGTGTAGCCGCGGTCGCGGGCCGCGAATTCCGGCTCCTGAACCTTTTCCACGTAGGCGGACATGCCGCGGGCCACGTAGTCCTGGGCCAGATCGAACATGTGGTACCACATGTTGTGGATGCCGGCGAGGGTGATGAACTGGTACTTGTAACCCATCGCGCCCAGCTCGCGCTGGAACTTGGCGATGGTCGCGTCGTCGAGGTTCTTCTTCCAGTTGAACGACGGCGAGCAGTTGTAGGCCAGCATCTTGCCCGGGAACTTGGCGTGGATCGCGTCGGCGAAAGCCTTGGCGAAAGCCAGGTCAGGCGTGCCGGTCTCGCACCAGATCAGGTCGGCGTACGGGGCATAGGCCAGACCGCGCGAGATGGCTTGTTCCAGACCCTTCTTGGTCTTGTAGAAGCCTTCGGCGGTGCGCTCACCGGTGACGAAGGGCTTGTCGATCGGATCGCAGTCGCTGGTCAGCAGATCGGCGGCTTCCGCGTCGGTGCGGGCCAGGATCAGGGTCGGGACGCCGTAGACGTCGGCAGCCAGACGGGCGGCGATCAGCTTCTGCACGGCTTCCTGGGTCGGCACGAGCACCTTGCCACCCATGTGACCGCACTTCTTCACGGAGGCCAGCTGGTCTTCGAAGTGCACGCCGGCAGCGCCAGCGCGGATCATCGCCTTCATCAGTTCGTGGGCGTTCAGCACGCCGCCGAAACCGGCTTCGGCGTCCGCCACGATCGGGGCGAAGTAGTCGATGTAGCCCTTGTCGCCGGCGTACACGCCCTTGGCGTGCTGGATTTCGTCAGCGCGCTTGAAGCTGTTGTTGATGCGGCTCACGACGGTCGGCACCGAGTCAACCGGGTACAGCGACTGATCCGGGTACATCGCTTCGTACGAGTTGTTGTCGGCAGCGACTTGCCAGCCCGACAGGTAGATCGCCTTGACGCCGGCCTTCACCTGCTGCATGGCCTGACCACCGGTCAGCGCGCCCAGGCAGTTGATGAACGGCTCGTTGTTGACCAGATCCCACAGCTTTTCCGCACCGCGGCGGGCCAGCGTGTACTCGACCGGGAAGGAGCCGCGCAGGCGATAGACATCCTCGGCGGTGTAACCGCGCTTGATGCCCTTCCAGCGGGGGTTCTCGTCCCAATCCTTCTGAATCTTGGCGATTTCCTGTTCTTTCGTGCTCATTGCATGTCCTCGAAGAAAAAAACAACCCGAACAGGCAGCCTGCGCCACCCGTAAGCCCTGACTTTGAAATGCTTCCTGAAACGGTGCTGACACCCATGCCGGACCGTGCGATCCGGGCATCCTTCGGCCGATGAACCGATGCGGGCCGATCCACGAAACCCGCGAGGGCCTGTCGCAGCGGTTGGCAGCAAGCAGACCGGGCGCCCGGGAAGCCGACCGATGAATGGAACCGGGCGGCTATCGTGACGGGCTCAAGTATAAAGAGGCTTTGGCAAAGCAACAAGAGGTCTTGTATAAGACATAAGAAGCCGTGTTTTTAAATAAAACAAAGACTTGTCTTGTCTGCTCTGTTGCATGTGTGAAAAAGTGCAGAAAAATCTGCAGAAACTTGTGCGCTGCGAAAGGCGCCGCCGACACCGGGTCGCGAGCGTCGGCCGAACGCACACTCAGATCAGCGGCCGCGGGCAGACGATGACGCCATCGGCGTCGGCATAAAGGTACTGGCCGGGTACGAAGTCGATGCCGCCGAAGCTCACGGTGAGGTCGGCCTGACCTTCATTGCGCTTGACCGTCTTCAGCGGATGAGTGCCGAGCGCGCAGACACCGATATCCATCTCGCCGATCGCCGCCGAGTCGCGGATGCAGCCGTAGACGACGATGCCGGCCCAGCCGTTCTTCACCGCCAGGGCGGCGATCTGGTCGCCGACCAGCGCGCGGCGCATCGAACCGCCCCCATCGACCACCAGCACGCGGCCGTTGCCCGGCGCTTCCAGCGCCTTGCGAACCAGACCGTTGTCCTCGAACAGCTTCAGTGTCGTGATCTGGCCACCGAAGGCGGCACGGCCGCCGTAGCTGCGGAACATCGGTGCGCAGATGCGCAGTTCGCTTTCGAATTGGTCGCACAGGTCGGCGGTGTGGATGTCCATGAGTCGTCCTTTCTGTTCGGGAGGCGTGACAGGCAAAAAAAAGAGGCGGCCATTATGGCCGCCTCGGTTGCAGGTGTGTGCGCCTATCAGGCGGGCGTCGCGAGTTCTTCCTCGTCGAACACCAGTTTCACCTTCTTGTCGTCGTCGAGGTCGATGGTCACCTTGCCGCCGCTGGTCAGGCGACCGAACAGCAGTTCGTCTGCCAGCGCGGAGCGGATGGTGTCCTGGATCAGGCGTGCCATCGGACGCGCGCCCATCAACGGATCGAAGCCCGCTTCGGCCAGCCAGCTGCGCAGCTCTTCCGAGAACTGCACGTCGACCTTCTTCTCCTGCAACTGACCTTCCAGCTGCATCAGGAACTTGTCGACCACGCGCAGGATGATCTCGCGGTCCAGCGGCTTGAACGAAATGATCGCGTCCAGGCGGTTGCGGAACTCCGGCGTGAACAGGCGCTTGATGTCGGCCATCTCGTCGCCCGGCTGGCGTTCCGTCGTGAAGCCGATGACGGATTTCTGCAGCGTCTCCTGGCCGGCGTTGGTCGTCATGATGATGACCACGTTACGGAAATCGGCCTGACGACCATTGTTGTCGGTCAGCGTGCCGTGGTCCATCACCTGCAGCAGGATGTTGAAGATGTCCGGGTGAGCTTTCTCGATTTCGTCGAGCAGCAGCACAGAGTGCGGCTTCTTGGTCACTGCCTCGGTCAGCAGGCCGCCCTGGTCGAAGCCGACATAGCCCGGAGGTGCGCCGATCAACCGACTGACCGCGTGACGCTCCATGTACTCGGACATGTCGAAGCGGATCAGTTCGATGCCCATGCAGTAGGCAAGCTGGCGAGCGACTTCGGTCTTGCCGACGCCGGTCGGGCCGCTGAACAGGAAGGAGCCGATCGGCTTGTTCGGATTGCCCAGGCCGGAGCGCGACATCTTGATGGCGGTGGCCAGCGCATCGATCGCGTTGTCCTGACCGAACACCATGTTCTTCAGGTCGCGGTCGAGGTTGCGCAGCGCCGAGCGGTCGTCGTTCGACACATGCTGCGACGGCACGCGTGCGATCTTGGCAACGATTTCCTCGATCTCGGTCTTGCCGATCACCTTCTTCTGCTTCGATTTTGGCAGTACGCGTTGCGCCGCCCCGGCTTCGTCGATCACGTCGATCGCCTTGTCCGGCAGGTGACGGTCGTTGATGTAGCGCGCCGACAGTTCGGCCGCTGACGACAACGCTGTCGACGAGTACTTGACGCCGTGATGCTGTTCGAAACGCGACTTCAGCCCCTTGAGGATGGACACGGTCTCCTCGACGCTGGGCTCGGTCACGTCGATCTTCTGGAAGCGGCGTGACAGGGCGTGGTCTTTCTCGAACACACCGCGATATTCGGTGTAAGTGGTCGCGCCGATGCACTTCAGCTGGCCCGACGACAGCGCCGGCTTCAGCAGGTTGGACGCGTCGAGCGTTCCGCCCGAGGCGGCGCCCGCACCGATCAGCGTGTGGATTTCGTCGATGAACAGGATCGCGTTCGGGTTGTCGAGCAACTGCTTCAGCACCGACTTCAGACGCTGTTCGAAATCGCCGCGGTACTTGGTGCCAGCGAGCAGGGCGCCCATGTCCAGCGCGTAGATGGTCGCGTCGGCCAGGATGTCCGGCACGCGGCCTTCGATGATGCGGCGTGCGAGCCCTTCGGCAATGGCGGTCTTGCCGACGCCGGCTTCGCCCACCAGC
This sequence comes from Methyloversatilis sp. MC4-4, assembly GCF_049843555.1. Classification (GTDB taxonomy): domain Bacteria; phylum Pseudomonadota; class Gammaproteobacteria; order Burkholderiales; family Rhodocyclaceae; genus Methyloversatilis; species Methyloversatilis discipulorum_B. The sequence continues at coordinate 398,989 of NZ_JBBHZK010000002.1, read as the reverse complement.
AGCGGATTGTTCTTGCGCCGACGGCACAGCGTCTGGATCACGCGCTCGAGTTCGTGGTCGCGACCGATCAGCGGATCGATCTTGCCCATCAGCGCCTGGGCGTTCAGGTTCTGCGTGAAGCTGTCGAGTGCGCCGCCCGCCTGGCCGCCTTCCTGTTCCTGCTCGCCCTGTTCCGACTCCGGCTTCGCCGCAGCGGCCGGCTGGGCCGCCTTGGTGATGCCGTGCGAAATGAAGTTCACGATGTCGAGGCGGGTCACGCCCTGACGTTGCAGGAAATACACGGCGTGCGAATCCTTCTCGCCGAAGATGGCGACCAGCACGTTGGCACCGGTCACTTCCTTCTTGCCCGAGGACTGCACGTGCAGGATGGCGCGCTGGATCACGCGCTGGAAGCCGAGTGTCGGCTGGGTGTCGATCTCTTCGCTGCCATCGACGACCGGCGTGTGCTCGTTGATGAAGGCCGACAGTTCCTTGCGCAGCTCATCGATGTTCACTGCGCAGGCACGGAGCACTTCCGCTGCCGAAGGATTGTCGAGCAGGGCGAGCAGCAGGTGCTCGACCGTGATGAATTCATGGCGCTTCTGTCTCGCTTCGACAAAGGCCATGTGAAGGCTGACTTCCAACTCCTGCGCGATCATTTCAATTTTCCTCCATCACGCACGCCAGCGGATGCTGATGCTGGCGCGCAAAGGTACACACCTGTTCCACTTTCGATGCTGCAACGTCCTTGGGGTAGATGCCGCATACGCCGGCCCCCTCCGTATGTACCTTGAGCATGACGCGCGTGGCCTGTTCCCGGTTCATGCCGAAAAACTTCTGAAGGACTCCAACCACGAAGTCCATCGGGGTGTAATCGTCATTCAGCACCATGACCTTGAACAGAGGTGGGGGCTTGACCCGTGTCTTTTCAAGCTCGAGGAGTGAATCGTCCTGCCTGCGTGTAACCATGGTCCCATTCTAATCACAAACATCGGGTGTGCAACACGAGAAGCTGTGTCGCTTTTCCGCTGTTTCGCGACATCGCGCACCGCCTGTTCACGTCTTTGGACAACGCGTTCCGGCAAGCGTGCGCCGACAGCTTTCGACGCTTCGATGAACGCTGTCCAAGATGGCCGGAAAATCGTCGCAAAAGTCTGCCGTGGTGCAGCATGGAAACGTGTTGACCGCCTGCTTCATCTGGGCTAAAAGCCGTTCTGTGTTTGGTTCAAGCTCTCGAGTGGTCGCAGTCCTAGACCGTTGTCGAGTTCCGGCGCGGTCGGTAGTTCCCGGGGTCAGAACATCAGAACTTGAAGTACAAACATGTACGGGAGCTTCGGCTCATTTGAGAGGTTGAGAGGATAAGATCAATGGCAACTGGTACTGTTAAGTGGTTCAACGATTCCAAGGGTTACGGCTTCATCACGCCGGATGATGGCAGCGAAGATCTGTTCGCTCATTTCTCGGCGATCCAGATGGGTGGTTTCAAGACCCTGAAGGAAGGCCAGAAGGTGACGTTCGACGTGACCCAGGGACCCAAGGGCAAGCAGGCCGCGAACATCCAGGCTGCTTGATCCGGTCCTGAGGATTCGGAAAACAAAAAACCCGGCGCAAGCCGGGTTTTTTGTTTGCGCAGCAGGGCGTCCTGCGACGCCCGCTGTCACCGTTACATGCGGGCGATCATGGCGCGCCCGAATTCCGAGCACGACACTTCGTTCGCACCGTCCATCAGGCGGGCAAAGTCGTAGGTGACCTGCTTGTCGCCAATGGCGCGTTCCATCGACGCGATGATGAGATCGGCCGCTTCCAGCCAGCCCATGTGACGCAGCATCATTTCGGCCGACAGGATGAGCGAACCCGGATTCACCTTGTCCAGGCCGGCGTACTTCGGTGCCGTGCCGTGGGTGGCTTCGAACACTGCATAGGCGTCCGAAATGTTGGCGCCCGGGGCGATGCCGATGCCACCGACCTGCGCCGCCAGCGCGTCGGAGATGTAGTCGCCGTTCAGGTTCAGCGTCGCGATCACGTCGTAGTCGGCCGGCCGCAGCAGGATCTGCTGCAGGAAGGCGTCGGCGATGGCGTCCTTGACGATGATGTCGCGGCCGGTGTTCGGGTTCTTGAACTTGCACCACGGTCCGCCGTCGATCGGCTCGGCGCCGAACTCGTTCTGCGCCAGCGCGTAGCCGAAGTCGCGGAAGCCGCCTTCGGTGAACTTCATGATGTTGCCCTTGTGCACCAGCGTGACCGACTTGCGATCATTGTCGACGGCGTACTGCAGGGCCTTGCGGATCAGGCGCTCCGAGCCTTCGCGCGACACCGGCTTGATGCCGATGGCGGAGGTTTCCGGGAAGCGGATCTTCTTCACGCCCATTTCGTCGCGCAGGAACTTGATCACCTTGCGCGCATTGTCCGATTCCGCCTGCCATTCGATGCCGGCGTAGATGTCTTCGGTGTTCTCGCGGAAGATGACCATGTCGATCAGGTCCGGCTGCTTGACGGGGCTGGGCACGCCCTTGAAGTAGCGTACCGGGCGCAGGCAGACGTAGAGGTCAAGTTCCTGGCGCAGCGCCACGTTCAGCGAACGGATGCCGCCGCCGACTGGCGTCGTCATCGGACCCTTGATCGAGACGACGTATTCCTTCAGCGCGGCCAGCGTGTCTTCCGGCAGCCAGACGTCCGGGCCGTACATGCGGGTGGCCTTCTCGCCAGCGTAGACCTCCATCCAGGTGATCTTGCGCTTGCCGCTGTAGGCCTTGGCCACGGCTGCATCGACGACGTCCTTCATCACCGGCGTGATGTCCACGCCGATGCCATCGCCTTCGATGAACGGAATGATGGGATTGTCCGGCATCGGCTGGCCGGCAACGATTTTTGTCCCCTCGGCGGGAATCTTGATGTGAGTGGTACTCATGCCATCCAGCTCCTTGGTGTGTTGTCTGGTTATTGGCCCTGTGACGGTGTTGCCGCCGGCGGGCTCCCGCGATTATCCCCCAATCAAGAAATGATGCGACATTCCTGTCGGCCGCGTGTTCCGCACCGCGGCGTGCGCGCGCCCATTAGAATCCCGCGCTTGACGATACGAGCGGACTTGCCATGAATCTTCCTGCCGGGCAGAACCAGGTTGCGCTGGCCATCGCACAGGCGCTGATTGACGGCTTCGACAAGCACTACACGCTGTTCCGTGCCGTCAGCGGTACGGCCAAGCAACGGTTCGAACAGGCCGACTGGCCGGGGCAGCAGCGCTGCATCCGCGAGCGCATCCAGTACTACGACGACCGAGTACGCGAGTGCGTGGACCGGCTGCACAACGAGTTCCACGCCGACTCGCTGGACGACAACACCTGGCAGCAGGTGAAGCTGCTCTACATCGGCCTGCTGGTGAACCACCGGCAACCGGAACTGGCCGAAACCTTCTTCAATTCGGTCACGACGAAGATCCTGCATCGCAAGTACTTCCACAACGATTTCATCTTCGTGCGGCCGGCCATTTCGACCGAGCTGATCGAGAGCTCTCCGCCGACGTGGCGCAGCTACTACCCGAACCAGACCGGTCTGCGCGTCGCGGTGAAGCAGATCTTCATCGACTTCGACTGGCAGCGGCATTTCACCGACCTGGACCGCGACGTCGACTACATCATGCGCGCGGCGCTCGAGCACGTTGGCGGCGACTGGCCGGCGCGCGAGGCCAATCTGCAGATCCAGGTGCTGAATTCCGCCTACTACCGCAACAAGGCCGCCTACGTGATCGGCAAGGCGATCAACGGTCACCTCGAGTATCCGTTCATGGTCACTGTGCTGCATGACCGCAAGGGCGGGCTCTTCCTCGACACCATCCTGCTGGAGCCCTGGCGGGTCAGCGTGATGTTCTCGCTGTCCCGTGCCTACTTCATGGCCGACATGCAGGTGCCTTCGGCAAACGTGCATTTCCTGCGCACGCTGATGCCGAAGAAGCCGCGTTCGGAGCTCTACACGATGCTCGGGCTGGGAAAGCAGGGGAAGACCATGTTCTTCCGCGACCTGATCAATCACCTGCGCCACTCGAACGACAACTTCGTCGAGGCGCCCGGCATTCGCGGTTTGGTCATGCTGGTGTTCATGCTTCCGTCCTACCCCTACGTGTTCAAGATTATCAAGGACAAGTTCGGCAGTTCGAAGGACACCGACCGGGCGACGGTGAAGAAGAAGTTCCTGATGGTGAAGCAGGTGGACCGTGTCGGCCGCATGGCCGACACCATCGAGTACTCGGACATCGCGCTGCCGGCCCACCGCTTCTCGCCCGAGCTGCTGGACCAGCTGGACCAGCTGGCCCCGTCGATGATAGAGCGCGATGGCGACACGCTGGTTATCCGCCACTGCTACATCGAACGACGGATGATTCCGCTCAACATCTTTCTGGAAACGGCGAACGAGGAGCAGATCGACCACGCGGTGTACGAGTACGGCAACGCGATCCGCGAACTGGCGGTCGCCAACATCTTCCCCGGCGATCTGCTGTGGAAGAACTTCGGCGTCACCCGCTACGGACGCGTCGTGTTCTACGACTACGACGAGATCGAGTTCCTGACCGACTGCAACTTCCGTCGTATCCCACCGGCGCCCAGCCCGGAGTACGAAATGTCCGGCGAGGTGTGGTACTCGGTGCAGCGTAACGACATCTTCCCCGAGGAGTTCGCCACCTTCCTGCTGTCGACCCCCAAGGTGCGTGCGGCCTTCCTGAAGTATCACCGCGATCTGCTGGACGTGAAGTTCTGGCAGGAAACGCAGCAGCGCATCCGCGAAGGCCACATCCAGGACTTCTTCCCCTACCCGGAGGAACTGCGCTTCGCGCGCCGCTTCGGCCACCTCCAGGGGCAGCCGGTGGCCAGTGCGTGAGCCGTCTGATCCTGCTGAACAAACCCTATGGCGTGATCTGCCAGTTCTCGCCGGATGGCATGCATCCGACGCTGGCTGACCACGTCGACGTGCCCGGAGTCTATCCGGCGGGCCGCCTCGACACGGACAGCGAAGGCCTGCTGCTGCTGACCGACGACGGCGCGCTGCAGCACCGCATCACTGATCCGAAGCACAAGCTGGTCAAGCGTTACCGGGTGCAGGTCGAGCACGAGCCAGACGAGGCAGCACTGGAACGGATGCGCGGCGGGCTGCAGTTGAAGGACGGCCCGACCCGGCCGTGCTCGGTCGAGCGCATCGCCGAGCCGGCAGATCTGTGGCCACGCAATCCGCCGGTGCGCCATCGGCTGTCAGTGCCGACCTGCTGGCTGGAGATCGGCATCAGCGAGGGCCGCAACCGGCAGGTGCGGCGGATGACGGCAGCCATCGGCCACCCGACGCTGCGCCTGATACGCGTCGCCATCGGTCCGTGGGAGCTCGGCTCGCTGCAGCCCGGTCAATGGCGGGACGCCGAGGCCGCGCTGTCCGAAGGGAGGCGCGCGCGCGCATGAGGCCCGTTCAGGGCATCTGCTGCAGACTGACATCGATCAAGAGGTCGTTGGCGCGCATCATTCATCATTCACCATCGGGATGTTCTGCCTGTCATGAAGAAATCGCTACTCTGCAGCCTGCTCGCGCTGAGCGCACTGAGTGCCTGCGCCGACATGCCCACGCTCGAACTCGGTGTGGGCATGTATCGCATCAAGGCCGAAGTCGCGCACACCAACGCCGCGCGCATGACCGGCCTGATGCACCGGACCGAGATGCCGTCCGATGCCGGCATGCTCTTCGTGTTCACCCGGGCCGCCAAGCACTGCATGTGGATGCGCAACACCTTGATTCCGCTCAGCGTGGCCTTCATCGATGACAAGGGCCACATCATCAACATTGCGGACATGCAGCCGCAGACCGAGACATCGCATTGCGCCGAGCGTCCGGCGCGCTATGCGCTGGAAACCAATATCGGCTGGTTTGCCGCGCGCAAGCTCCAGGCCGGCACCCGCATCGCCGGAATCGAACGCGCGCCCGCGCCGGAATGAGGAAAGGAGACACCATGGACCCGATACATCACCGCATCGACTACACCAGCGGTTCGCTCGACGAGACTGAAGCGGCCGACAACCCGCTCGACCAGTTCCGTTTCTGGTTCGCCGAAGCCGGCCGCGTGGTCGAGCGCGATCCGAACGCGATGACGCTGGCCACGGTCGGCGCCGACGGGCGCCCGAGCGCGCGCATCGTGCTGCTGCGCGGCTATGGCGAGGACGGCTTCGTGTTCTTCACCAATTACGACAGCCGCAAGGGCGCCGAGCTCGAGACCAACCCGCACGCAAGCCTGCTGCTGTTCTGGGCCGCGCTGGAGCGGCAGATCCGGATCGAGGGCACGGTGAGCAAGGTCAGTGCGGAAGAATCCGATGCCTACTATTCGCTGCGCCCGGTGGGCAACCGGTTGGGAGCATGGGCATCGCCGCAGAGCCGGGAAATCCCCAGTCGCGAATCGCTGGTCAGGCGTGTGCGCGAATTCGAGGAGCGCTTCGGCTCGACGCCGCCGCGCCCGGAGAACTGGGGCGGCTACCGGCTGCATCCGGATGCGATCGAATTCTGGCAGGGACGCAGCGACCGCCTGCACGACCGTCTGCTCTATCGCCGCGAGGGAGCCGACTGGACGCGTGTACGACTGGCGCCCTGAACCGGCGCCTCAGTCGGGCAAACCCATTTCCTTCCCCAGTCTGCGGGCGGTGCGGGGGTCGTACTGGCCGATGCGGCGGTATTCGGCGAGCAGGCCTTCTTCGTCGCCGACGGCCCGGCAGGCCTGGCACAGCGCGTAGCTCGCGCTGCCGTTGAAGGGTTGCAGTTCGACCGCACGCTTTAGTGCTTCGACCGCCTCATGCGCTCGCCCCAGTTCGCTCAGCAGCAGTCCGCAGCCATACCAGGCCTGATCGAGCGCGGGGCGCAGGCCCACGGCGGCCGTCATCTGCGCCAGCGCGTGCTCGAGCTCGCCACGGCGATGCAGCAGGAAGCCGAAGTTGTAGCGGCTGACGGCGTCGTCCGGTGCGAGTTCCACCGACCGTTGGAAGGCGTGCAGGGCGTCGTTGTGCAGTCGCTCATCCTGCTGGCAGAGGAAGCCGATCATGCGCCAGGCGGCCACACGCGCCGGATCGACCGCGATGCAGCGGCGAAAGGCAGCAACGGCCCGTTCGTTCTGCCGCAGAAAGGCCCACAGCTGACCGGCGGCATAATTGATCGCCGGCCCCAGCGCTGAGCTCATGCGTCCGGGTGAGCGAGTGCCTCGAACAGGCCGCGGGTGGATGCGTCGGCATCCTGCGGCAGTCGGCCCGACGCCAGCGCGCGCGCCATCTGCTTGCCGTACTCGACACCGTACTGATCGAAGCTGTTGATGCCGAGCAGCCAGCCCTGCACGAACACCTTGTGCTCGTACAGCGCGATCAGCTGGCCCAGCGTGCGTGGCGTCAGTTCTGGCATCAGCAGCGTGGTGCTCGGCTGGTTGCCGGGGCAGGCGACATGAGGCGCGAGCCGGGTGGCCTCCTGCTCGGACAGACCGCTGCGCTTCAGTTCGTCCATCGCCTCGTCGCGCGTCTTGCCGCGCATCAGCGCGGCACTCTGCGCCAGCGCATTGAGCTGCACCATGCGGCTGCGGTCGTCGCGCGCCACGCGCGGCACGATGAAATGCATCGGCATCATCCGCGTGCCCTGGTAGAGCTGCTGGTGGTAGGCGTGCTGGCCGACGATGCCGGAGCCGCCCCACACCACCGGCGAGGTGGGCGCCCGGCTCAGTTCGCCGGTCGAGGTGCAGCGCTTGCCATTGCTCTCCATTTCGAGCTGCTGCAGGTAGGACGGCAGACTGCGCAGCAGGTGGCTGTAGGGCAGCACCGCGAGCGTTTCCAGACCCATGCCGCTGGCGTTCCAGAAGTCGATCAGGCCGAACAGCACCGGCAGGTTCGCGTTCATCGGCGCGCGCGTGAAGTGCTCGTCCATGTCGCGTGCGCCGTCGAGCATTTCGCCGAAGGCCTGCATGCCGATGGCGCAGGCCAGCGGCAGCGAGATCGAGGACCAGACGGAATAGCGCCCGCCGACCCATTCCGGCAGGAAGAGGCAGCGCTGCGCCGGCACGCCCAGTTCCTGGGCAGCCGCCGGGCGGTTGGTGACGGCGAACAGGTGCTGGCCGACGCCGGCCGTGCCCAGACCGTCGGCCAGCCACTTCATAGCCACCTGCGCGTTGGCCAGCGTTTCCTGCGTGGTGAAGCTCTTCGACGAAATGACGAAGGCGGTGTGCGCCGGTTTGCAGTCGCGCAGTGCGAGGTCGAGGGCGGCCGGATCGAGATTGGCGACGAACTTGACCACCGGACCGTTGATCTGCGGCTCCAGCGCCTCCATCGCCAGGCGCGGCCCGAGGTCGGACCCGCCGATGCCCAGGTTGACGATGTGGGTGATGGTCTGGCCGGTTGCGCCGAGCAGTTCGCGGTTGCGGATCAGCCGTACCCAGTGTTCGAGCGAAGCGCGGCAGTCACGTACCACGTCGGCGTGCGCGCCGTCGCGGGCGCGCAGTGCCATGTGCAGTGCGGCGCGGCGCTCGGTGAAATTGATCTGGTCGCCGGCCGCCAATGCGCGGATGCCGCGCGGCAGGTCGAGCGCACTGACCAGATCCATGAGCATCGCCATCGTTTCGCCGTCGACGCGCTGCTTCGAGTAGTCGAGCAGCCAGCCGTCGTAACGCAGCGAGAAGCGCGCGAAACGGTCGGGGTCCTGCTCGAAGAAGTTGCGCAGGTGCACGCGCGACAGCTGGATCGCTTTTGATCGCAGTGCGGGCCAGGCGGAGGTCTGCATCAACAGGTTCATGTCATCCGGCGCCTCGTGTCACCCTTCGTTTCAGTGTCTTGCGTACAGCAGGAAGCGCTCGTGCCGGTCGCCGGGCCGGCGGCCTTCCCACTTCAGAGTCCAGCTTCCGTCCAGCGACGGCGGCTTGCCGCCCCGGCCGTGGTAGGCCAGCAGCAGGTCGCATTGCTGCCCCGATCGGCCCGCGATGTTCAACGGCTTCAGATCGAGGAAGTAGTAGAACGCCGCGCGCTGGCTCTCCTGCAGGCCGGTGAAGGCAACGCAGCCATGCTGAGCCGGCAGGTGTTCGCCGATCATCCGCGCCACGTCGCGATAGCTGCGACCGTAATCTATCCACGGCAGCCACAGGCTGCTGACGAGAAACCATATCAATACCATGCCGCAGCCCCAGCTGACGGCCCCGCGTGTCGGTGTTCGTGGCGAACGCCACAGCAGCCATATCCATGCGGCACTCATGATGACGGCTGGTGTCAGTGCCAGCAAGGATATCGACATCTCGAAGCCCGGTTCCAGCCGAGCGAAGGTGCGCGCCAGCCTTTCCGGCCAGCCTGTCGTCATGGCGATCCAGCCGAGCCATATGATGAGGCCCAGCAGTGAAAAGGTCATGACACCGAACCAGTCGAGTGCGTTCGCGGCTCCCCGGCGCAGTCGGGGCAGGCCGGCGCTGCCCAGCACGACCAGCGGTGCCAGCAAGGGAAGTGCCCGCTGGTTGCGGGCTGCACCTTCACCGGCGAGTTGCATGAACAGCAGCACGAGCACGATCAGCGGCAGCGTCAGCACCGGCGAGCGCCACTGTTCGCGGCGCTGCCACAGGGCCCAGCCGGCGACCGGTAGCGCCGGCCAGGCGTACCAGGCGAGCACCTTGACCCAGCTGCCGGCGCCGCCAGCAAGGTGTTCGACATCCGGCAGCAGTCGCTGCAGGTCGTCGGCCCAGACGCGGGCGGCCAGCTCGGGGCGTTCCAGCTGCAGAGCGATCAGCCAGCTCGCCGCGAGCACTGTGCCGACCGCCATCGCCAGCGGCAGTGCGCTCATGCGTAGTGCCGAGGTCGCCACCGTGCGCCACACCGGCAGCAGCGGCATGGCTGCTGCGGTCAGCAGCAGCACGGCGGTCAGCCACAGGCCGGTGCCGAGGCCGGAGATGGCCAGCGCGACGATCAGTACGAGCGCGCCCTGAAGCGGTCGTCGCGCGATCAGCGCGAGCGACCACATGCCCAGCCCGAGTGCGGCCAACAGCGTGGTCGACGATTGCGCGTCATGCAGGTGGGTGACGGCGCCGATGCTGGCGATGCCGATCAGCGGGGCGATGCGCGCCGCCGGTGCGCCGTACAGTTCGCGCGCGGCGCCGGCGCTGCCGAGCAGCCACAGTGCGAGAAAGAAGGCGCTGGCGAGGCGCGCGCCATCGGCGAAACTGATGCCAACCCCTCCCGCCGCCTGACCTGTCAGCGAAGCCAGCCAGTGAAACAGCGGCGGGCTGTCCAGCCACAGCTGGCCGGCCAGTTGCGGGATCAGCCATCCGCCCTCGCGGGCGAAGCCCAGCGCCACGCCGATGTTCAGCGCGTCATCGCCCTTCCATGGATCGCGGCCGAACAGACCGGTCAGCAGATAGACCAGGCACAGCGCGATCACGAATCCGGTTTCGGGTGGGTCGCCGATTAGCGGACGGCGGACCAAGTAGGACTGCGAAGGAAGTGACATCGACGACGATCAGTGAACAGTGGCCCGGATTTTATGGGGACTCCGCAGCGCGTGGGGCGGGCGACGGTTGATCCGGCAAGTGCAGAAACAAAAAAGGCAGCCAAAGGCTGCCTTTCTGCTGCGGCGCTGGGCTGGAATCAGCTGCGCGGCACGTTTGCGTACTTTTGACGGAAGCGCTCGACGCGACCGGCGGTGTCGACGATCTTCTGCTTGCCGGTATAGAACGGGTGGCACGAGGCACACACTTCGATGTGCAGCGGCTTGCCCATCGTCGAACGGGTTTCGAAGTTGTTGCCGCAGGAGCAGGTCACTGCGACGACTTCGTAGCTGGGGTGAATGCCTTCTTTCATGCTGGTTTCTTTCTCAAGCGCTCGAAGGCGGGCGGCCTCGTGCGGATCATCGAACCCCGGGTCGGCTGAGCCTGACGGCTGTGCAGACGGTACCCGCGGAGGAAAAACGCGGATTATGGACGGATTTTCATTCCGGTTCAAGGGGCTGCGTCGCCTCGGCGCAGGTGCGTGCCGGTCGGGCATCGCCCTCCGGCATCACGGTGACGCGCACTTCGACCACGTGCTCGCCGCCGCCGAGGATGACGCCGCGCATCGGCGTGACGTCGCTGAAGTCGCGCCCCCAGGCGACGGTGATGTGCTGGTCATCGGGCTGCACGCAGTTGGTCGGGTCGAAATCGAGCCAACCCGCACCCGGACAGAACACCGACACCCATGCGTGCGAGGCGTCGGCGCCAATCAAACGCGGCTGACCCGGCGGTGGCTGCGTCAGCAGATAGCCGCTGACGTAGCGCGCCGGCAGGCCGAGCGAACGCAGGCAGCCGATCATGAAGTGGGCGAAATCCTGACAGACGCCGCGTCGCTGCTTGAGCAGTGTTTCCAGCGGCGTGCTCACGGTGGTGGCTTCGGGGTCGAACTCGAAATCGCGATGGATGCGCCGCATCAGCGCACAGGTGGCGTCGAACAGCGGCCGGTCGCGGTGGAAGTCGAGTCGGGCGTAACGCGCCAGTGCGGCCAGCGGTTCGATGTGCGGGCTGGCATACAGGTACTGACAGGGCTCGAGCAGCGGCGCCGGCCCGACCTGGTGAAGGCGGTCGCGCACGTGTTCCCAGGCGGGCGACTGCGGCCTCGGCGCGTCGCCAATGCGCCTCACGTCGACCGTCGAGGTGGCCAGTACCGCCAGTTCCTCATGCGCGGCGCCGACCGAAATGTGTTCGACCCGATTGCCGAAGTAGTCCGTCCGGCGTTCGCGCTCGGCCGGCACCGGCGTGATGTCGACCCGGTGCGCGAGCGTCGTCTGGCGCGGCGTCTCGCGTGGCGTCAGATGCAGAAGCTGGCGCGACATCGACACCGGCCAGGCGTAGCGGTAATGCGTTTCGTGCAGCACGTGATAGCGGACCTGCGTCATCGGCGCTCCTCGGTGCCCGTCCACACGCCGTCCGAGTGACTGAAGAAGCGCAGCCCGAGCTGTTCCGACAGTGCGTAGGCGGCGCTGCCCAGCCGTTCGAGCAGGGTGTCGAGCCGGGTCGAGCCGGTGTGCAGGTCGGCCTCGGGCCGCAGCGACAGCAATTCAGCCACCGCGTCGGACAGTGCGGCCGGCTCCAGCGCGCCGAACTGGGCGGCGAGCCGCGCCAGATAGTCGGTCAGGCCGAGCGCCTGGTAGGCGATCGAGCGCGGATTCGTCTCGTCGCACACCAGCAGGTCCAGCACCGGCAGCCATTGCGGCCGCGTCATGTAGCGCGAGCGGTAGGTGATGGTGCTGTCCGCCAGTTCGAGCAGCCAGTCCGGCGCGTCGCCGGCCGCCGCCAGCGCGTGGCGCAGCACGCCACACATGAACTGCAGTCGCTCGATGCGGCGGCCCATCGACAGGAAGCGCCAGCCCTGGTCGCGCGTCATGCCGTCGAGCGCGAATCCGGACAGCGTCATCATCGCCTGCACGCAGCGGTCCAGCCGCTCCAGCACCTCGCCCGGCTCGCTCGGCTGGGCGGCGCTCAGCTCGTCGGTCAGCCGGCTGATTACCCGCCAGTTGTCGAGCGACATCCGCTCGCGCAGATTGAACGCAACGGTCGACAGCTGGTGCAGACCGCCGGCCAGCGACCCGGGGGCCGCCGGGTCGAGCGCGGCGGCGCGCAGCGCAGCGCCGATATCGTCACCCGGCTCGGCGGGCAGCAGGCCGTTGTGCTGGCACAGCGCGGTCAGCGCGTGGTCGCGGATGTCGTCCAGCTCGATGTGCTGGCCGATGGTTGCGCGCAGCAGTCGCGCGCCGTTGTCACAGCGTTCGCAGTAGCGGCCGAACCAGAACAGGTTCTCGACGACGCGGCTGGACAGATTGCTGCCGGCACGCACCAGTTCGGCGGGTGACACCGAACGGCGCAGCAGGCTGAAGGTGTTGACGGTGCCGTGCGTCAGCACCCAGGTGTCCTTGCTCGAACCGCCGCGCTGCATCGCGATCACCCGCGCGTCGCGGTCGGACGCCACGCGGGCGAGTCCGCCCGGCATCACGGCATAGCCTTCGGGCGAAGCACAGGCGAACACGCGCAGGCCGACCGCGCGCGCCGCCAGCCGGCGCGGGTGCTGGGTGTCCCACACTGGCGCCTGCGACAGCTGAACCAGTTCCTGGGCGACGTAGTGATGCGGTCGTGCGCGCATCTTCGCGATCAGCGCGGCGCGCGACTTGCGGTCGAGGTCTGCACCGAACACCGAATCGATGCGCAGCTGCGGGAAGGCCGGCTTGATCACCAGTGTGTCGAGGCGGGCAATGGCGTCTTCCAGCGCCGCCTCCTCGCCGCACCACCAGGTGGCGAGCGAGGGCATGGCCAGCGGCTCGCCGAGCAGACGCTCGCACAGCCGCGGCAGGAAGCCGAGCAGGGCGCCGGTCTCCAGCAGGTTGGAGCCGAGCGCGTTGGCGATCAGCACATTGCCGCGCCGCGCCGCGTCGACCAGACCGGGCACGCCAAGCGCGGAGTCGGCACGCAGTTCGAGCGGGTCGCAGAAGTCGTCGTCGAGACGGCGCAGCACGGCGTGAACGCGGCGCAGGCCGGACAGGTGCTTGAGCCACACCTTGCCGTCGCGCACCAGCAGATCGGAACCCTCGACCAGCGGAAAGCCGAGGTAGCGCGCCAGATAGGCGTGTTCGAAATAGGTTTCGTTGTAGGGGCCGGGCGTCAGCAGCACGGTCAGCGGCGGACCGTCACCCTCCGGTGCATGCTGCGCGAGTGTGTCGCGCAGCGTGGCGAAGAAGCTGGCTAGGTGCTCGACGTGCAGGTCGCGGAACTGCTCCGAGAACACGCGCGAGATGACCAACCGGTTCTCCAGCGAGTAGCCGGCGCCCGACGGCGCCTGCGTGCGATCGGCGAGCACCCACCAGCGGCCGTCGGGCGAACGCGCGAGATCGGCCGCGTACAGGTGGAGGTGGATGTCGCCCGGCACCTTCAGCCCGTGACAGGGTCTGAGGAAACCGGCGTGACCATAGACCAGCGCGGGCGGCAGCAGGCCTTCGGCCAGCATCTGCTGTGGCCCGTACACGTCCTGCAGGATCAGGTTGAGCAGCTTCGCACGCTGTGCGATTGCGGCAGAAATCTGCGTCCACTCGTCGGGCGGGATGACCAGCGGCAGTACGTCCAGTTCCCACGGGCGCTCGACGCCGCGCGGGTCGGCATAGACGTTGTAGGTGACGCCGTTCTCGCGGATCTGCCGGCGCACCGACGCCAGCCTCTCCTGCATCTGTTCCGGGCGGGCGCGCACCAGGGTGTCGAACAGCGCGCGCCAGTGCGGGCGTAGTGTCCACGGGGCGGACAGCAGTTCGTCGTAGCGTGGTCCGGTTTGCGGGTAGTGCTCGAGCAGTTGGCGGGGCATCGGTGTTGCTGTCGTGGTGCGCGGCGCTTGGCCATTCGCGCACGCGCTTCCGGATCGTGGCGTGCGAATCAAGTGAGAGCAGACCCTAGCACAGACCTTGCATGATCCGCTCCGCACACGCAGGTGATGCACTGATAAATAGAGGAACAGCAACAATGCACAACATTGCGGTAATCGGAGCGGGCATGGCGGGATGCACGCTCGCGCGGCGGCTGGTCGACGCCGGGCGCTCGGTCCAGGTGTTTGACAAGGGCCGTGCAGCAGGTGGTCGCATGGCCACGCGCGCGGCCGGTCGACTGCGCTTCGATCACGGCGCGCAGTTCATGTCGGTGCGCGGCGAGGCGCTGCAGGGGCGCCTCGCCGACTGGCAGCGCGCTGGCGTCATCGCGCAGTGGTCTGCAGCCGCGATCGACGGCGATCCGCGCTGGGTGGGCGTGCCCGGCATGAATGCGCTGGCGCCGCGCCTGCTGTGGGGCGCCGAGATCCGTTCGCAGATCGCCATCACCGGCATGGGGGCGGACCGCCTCGGCTGGTGGCTGGCCGGCGAGGCCGGCATGCTGGCCGACTGTTTCGATGCGGTACTGGTGACCTTGCCGGCGCCGCAGGCGGCAGGACTGTTCGAGCGCTGCGCCGGCATGGACATCAAGCCTTTCATCGACGCCATGCAGGACATCCGCTACGCGCCGTGCTGGACGCTGATGCTGTCGTTTGCCGAGCGCATCGAGGCTGACGACTGCCTGCGCTTCGACGCTGGCGGCACGCTGAACTGGGCGGCGCGTGACAGCAGCAAGCCGCAGCGCGACGCCGCGCAGGAGTGCTGGGTGGTACACGCCGACGCGCAGTGGTCGCAGGACAATCTCGAGCGCTCAGCGGAGGAGATCGAAACCCTGCTGTTCGAGGCTTTCGCTGCGGCCACGGGGTGTACCGCGGTGCCGCTTCATCGCTGCGCCCATCGCTGGCGCTACGCCCGTGTGATCCGGCCACTCGGCCGTCCCTGTCTGTGGGACGCCGACAGCAAGCTTGGCTATGCGTCCGACGGCTGTCTGGGCGAGCGCATCGAGAATGCCTTCGACAGCGCCAACGCGCTGGCCGACCGGGTTCTGGGTCTGGTCGATTGAAATGCCGGCGGCGGCTGTCGTGCTGCCCCGCACCATGTCCGACTTCGTTAAATCCATGTGTTCATTGAAGAAAAAGTGTCCAGAGATTGAACACGCCCGGAAAATTTTCGTTTCTCAACCATAAAGTCGAGTGGGCCGCTCCCGTTGGTTAACGCTGATCGACGCGCCACCGCGTTGCCGATCGGGAACTCAGGGAGAGAGAGATGAAACTATTCGGACGCCAGTCGCAGAACGGGCGCGCAGGCATCGAAACGCTGCAGACGCGGCTGGGCGAACTGGAATCGCGCCTTGCCGCGGTACGCAGTACGCCTTCGTTCGTCAGCGGATATGTTGCACCGGACGTCGACATCGACCGCGTCGCGCAGGCCATCAAGGCCCGTTTTCCGGGTGTTGCGCTGACCCTGAGCACCACCGCCGGCGAACTGTGCAGCGCCGCCGGTTCGTCGCTGTACTGTGCCGCGTCGGACGGACGCGACCGCGTCGTGCTGCAACTGTTCGACCGCAGCGTGATCGGCCAGGCGCAGGTGGTGGCGATACCGCTGGCCAGCGAGGACCTGCGGCAGAACGGTCGCGTGATGGACTACCGCGAGCGCATCGAGCGTCTGGTGCGCAGCATCCAGGGCACGCAGGTACCGATGGACATCGATCACCGTGACACCTTTGCCTATGTGCTGTTCGACGGCCTGTCGAATTCCGAATCCTTCTTCATGGAAGCGCTGTACGAAGCCGGCCGCTTTCCCTGTCTGTTCGTCGGCGGGTCAGCCGGCGGCAAGCTCGACTTCAAGGACACCTGGCTGCACGACGGTAACCGCCGACTCAACAACCACGTGCTGGTGACCTTCCTGAAGATGGCGCCGCAAGTGCGTTTCGGCGTGTTCAAGAGCCAGAATTTCGAAGCCACGCAGACCCGCTTCCAGATATTCAGCGCTTCGGTCGAACGTCGCCAGGTGAATCTGGTGATCGACGAGGACGGCCGCGCGGTGTCGCTGATCGACGCGTTGTGCAGGACTTTCGGCTGCGAGCGCAGTCAGCTGTCGGCCAAGCTCGACAGTCACTCCTTCGCCATCCGCGTCAACGGCGAACTGTTCGTGCGCTCGGTCGCGACGCTCGACTTCGACCACGATCGCGTCGACTTCTACTGCGACGTGGCGCCGGGCGAGGAACTGGTGTTGGTGCGACGCACGCCGTTCGCCGCCACCACCGAACGCGACTTCCGCGCCTTCATGTCGAACAAGCCGGGTCAGCCGCTGGCTGGTATGTTCAACGACTGCGTGCTGCGCCGCCTCTACAACGGCGCGGAACTGAGCGGGCTGGACCGCGTGTTCAGCGGCATCGACGTCGCCGGTTTCTCGACCTTCGGTGAGATCCTCGGCCTGAACCTGAACCAGACACTGACCGCCGTGTTCTTCTTCCGGCTGCAGCAGGGCGAGGTGTTCCGCGACGAGTACGTCGACAACTTCGTCGCCCATTACGGCGAGTTCAAGGCCTTCTTCCTGCGCCGGCAGAACGCCAAGCTGGCGGGCATGTCGCGCGTGATGGTGCAGCAGATCAGCGACTACCGCGCCGGCAATTTCGGCAGCCGGCTCGATCCGGGCAACGTCGATCCGAGCATGGTGCCGGTGGTGCGCGACCTGAACCACCTTGGCGAAATCATGCTTGACGCCCAGCGCACGCGCGAGGCGACCGCGAGTCAGCTCGAAGCCTGTGCCAACGATCTCTATGGCTCGGTGGGTGAACTGACGACGCGCTTGAGCGACCAGCAGGGCGTGATCCAGACCGCGGTGCGTACCGTCGATACGCTGGCTGGCCAGGCGAACGAAGTGGGCAGCAGTGCGCGCGATCTGTCGCACGCCAGCGACCGTATCCAGCGCGTGGTCGAAATGATCCAGCAGATCGCCGACCAGACGAACCTGCTGGCGCTGAACGCGGCGATCGAGGCGGCGCGTGCCGGCGAAGCCGGTCGCGGTTTCGCCGTGGTGGCCGACGAGGTGCGCATGCTGGCAGAGAAGTCGCGCAACAGCGCAGGCGTGATCGGCAAGGACATTTCCGCGCTGGCGGCGGAGATCGTGCGCGTGGCGCAGATGATCGAAGCGCAGTCGACCGGTGTTTCAGGCCTGACCCAGGTGCTCGAAACCATCGATACCTACAGCAGCGAAACCGCCGGCGTGGCCGGGCACACGCGTGGCGTGGCCGACGTGCTGAAGGGGCTGACCGGCGCAACCCATGCAGTGCGCGCCTGACAGGGGCGTGCGGTCGACGTGAAAAGGCGACAGCTCCGCTGTGGGCGGGCGCTGTCGCCAAGGGGGAAGCGGATCGGAAGTGCGCGCGATTGCGGAAGCCGCCGGGCCTGATCGGCGCGGCGGCGGTCCTTATCAGTGCAGCGCCTGTTCCAGGTGTTTCACCAGTTCGCGCAGTTCGCTCGACGTCGAGTGCAGGCGGGTGGCGGCCTCGCCGACCGATTGCACGCTCGAGTTGGTCTGTTCAACCGTGCTCGATATGCGCTCCATGCTGCACGCCACCTCGTGCGAGGCGAGCGACTGCTGACGCAGCATCTGGGTGATTTCCTCGGAGTAGTTGGCGGCTTCGCGGCTGGCATCCCAGATGCCCTGCAGGCCGGTGCTGCTGGCCTCGATTTCGCTCGTCGAACGGGCCACTTCGCCTGCTGTCGCGCTCATCGTATCCACCGCCGAGCCGGCCAACTGGATGATGTCGGTCACCGCCGAGCCGATGTCCTTGGTGCTGGTGCGGGTACGCTCGGCCAGCTTGCGTACCTCGTCGGCGACCACGGCGAAGCCGCGACCCTGTTCGCCGGCGCGTGCCGCTTCGATGGCCGCGTTCAGCGCCAGCAGATTGGTCTGTTCGGCGATGTCGTTGATCACCTGCGATACCTCGCGGATCTTCTCGACCGACGCGTTCACCTCGGCGATCCGCTCCTGCGACTGCGTCACGACGCCGACCACGCGATGGCTGCTGGCGATGCCCGCTTCCATCGTCTTCATCGCGTCCTGCGCGCTGTGCTCGGTGCGCTTGACTGCTTCGAGGCCGCGGTCGGTATTGCTCGACACCTCGTTGATCGACACGCTCATCTCTTCCATCGCGGCGGCGACCTGCATCACGTTTTCGCCCTGGGCACCAGTGGCTTTGATCAGTGCGCGCATCGCGTCGTCCAGTTCCTTCGAACGCTCGTCGACTTCGCGCGCGTTCACCAGTACGTCGGCGAACATCGCGCGCAGGTGGATGCGCATCACTTCCATCGCGACGAACAGCGGGCGCAGCGGCCCCGGCGGCGCCTCGATCTGCTTTGCCAGCTTGCCTTCGTCCAGTTCCAGCATGGTGCGGTGCAGGCTGTCCAGGCGGCCGGCGACCGTGCTGTTCTGCCAGGCGGCGGTACCCAGTGCCACAGCGGCGGCGACGCCGGACAGGCCCAGGCCCCACCCCCCGCCGACTGCGCCGCCGGCCAGCGCCAGCGCCGACGTCACGCCGGCACCGAGCCAGACGCGGCCGGCCAGGCCGAGCCTGGGTTTGCTGATCGGCGTGCGGGGGAATTTCGCGGTCTTGTCGCGCACGGCGCGGTAGAGCGTTTCGGCGGCGGCGACTTCTTCGCGCTTGGGCGCGTTGCGCACCGACTGGTAGCCCACCGTACGGCCGTCGACCGTGATCGGCGTGACGAAGGCTTCGACCCAGTAATGGTCGCCGTTCTTCGAGCGGTTCTTGACCAGGCCGCGCCACGGCTGACCGGCCTTGATGGTGAGCCACAGGTCTTCGAAGGCTTCGGGCGGCATGTCCGGGTGGCGGACGACGTTGTGGTTGTGGCCGACCAGTTCCTCGCGGCTGAAGCCGCTGATATTGACGAAGGACTCGTTGGCGTAGGTGATGGCGCCCTTCAGGTCCGTCTTGGTGACGATGGGTTTCCCGGGCTCAAGGAAGACTTCTTTCTGCGTAACGGGCAGATTTATTTTCACGGCGACTCTCCAGGTGGCGTGATCCCTCCGGGAAAGGACTGTCGGGCTTCATGCAAGCAAGACGAACGGTCACGCAATTCCGGAGGCATGAGCCATTAACGGCTTCCATCCGGAAAGCTTCACAGTTCCGTGAAATTTTTCCCGCAAGGGTTGATTTCAGTCAATTGTCCGGCGAGAAGCGCGCCGGACTCAGCGCCCGTGCCAGATCCTGTTCGAGCGGCAAGGGATCGCCGCAAAGCCTTGCTGCGAGCAGTTCGGCGCCGAGCGCGTTCCACACCAGGCCGCGCGCACCGAGGCCGGTCAGCAGGTGCAGGCCGCCCGTTTCACCGATCAGCGGCAGACGGTCGGGTGTTGCAGTCCGAAACGAGGTGCGACCAGGCAGTGTTGCAGGCTGCGGCGGCGTGCAGGCCTCCGGCAGCAGGCGTTCGAGGCGGGCCAGATTGCCGGCGTGACTGTCCTCGCGCACCGACGTGTCGCGGTCACCGATGTCGAAACTGGCACCGAGATTGAGGTCGCCGTCCGGTGTAGGGCAGATGTAGCCCTCGCGACACACGGTCACATGCAGATTGGGCAGCAGGCTGCGCGGCAGCCGCGTCACCTGGCCGCGCACGCGGGTCAGTGGCAGTGGATGCGGCAGCAGCGCACAGGCGTCTGCCGCGTTGGCCAGCACCACGGCGTCGGCCTCGATCAACGTATCGGCCGCAGTGGCGACTGACCAGCGCTCGTCACGCCTCGTCAGGGAAAGGGCTTCGGCGGACATCAGACGGCTCACGGCCGAGCCCGCGCGCTCCAGGTTGGCTTGGCACAAGCTGGCCGGATTCACCCAGGCGCCGCGCGGGAACCACCAGCCCCCGAGTGCGACCGGATAGCCGATGCGCCGCGTCATTTCCCAGTCCGACAGGTAACGCACCAGCGCCTGCGGCAGCGCGCCGGTTTCGCACACCTCGCGCTGCAGGCGCTCGTGTTCCGCGTCGTGGGCGATCTGCATCACGCCGGTCGGCCCCCACTTCAGCGGCCGACCTTCGCCGGCCAGCCGCCTCATGTGGGCCGACGCGTGCAGGAAGGCGGCACGGGAAAAGCGGGCGATCACGCTGTCGTCGCGGGCGATCATCGGTCGCAGCACGCCCGCCGCATTGCCCGACGCTTCCTGCGCGGGGGCTGCGTGGCGCTCGATCAGCACCACTTCGACGTCACGGGCGGCCAGTCGCTCGGCGACGGCGCAGCCGGCGAGGCCGGCGCCGATCACCGCCACCCGCTTCGGCGCCGGCGGCTCGGGCCGATGGCGCAGTGCGGCGGCCTGCGCGCCCGGGTGCAGACGGCCGGTCAGCATGTGGCGCTTCGGCCCGAAGCCGGCCTGCTTTTCCGTGACGAAACCGGCGCCTGCCAGCGCGTCGCGCACGCCGGAGGCGACGCTCCAGGTGGCCAGCGTGGCGTCCGCAGCGGCGAGGCGCGACAGCTGTTTACATATGTGAGGCGACCACAGTTCGGGATTCTTCGCCGGCGAGAATCCGTCGAGAAAGATGGCGTTGGCGCGCAGCGTCAGCTGCGGCAGCAGCGCGTCGGCGTCGCCCAGACCCAGGGTCAGTATGACGCGGCCACCGTCGAACTCGATGCGATGCAGCCCGCGCACTGCCAGCGGCCAGCGCTCGACCAGCTTCTGCGCCATGTCGGCCATGTCCGGCGGCAGCAGGCGCTGGCAGGCGATGGCCAGGTCGTACTGAGAGAACGGGTGCTTCTCGACCGACACGAAGTGCAGTCGTGTGCAGCGCGCTGGGCTGTCGCGCCAGGCGCGCCAGGTGGCGAGAAAGTTCAGGCCGAGGCCGAAACCGGTTTCCAGCACGACGAAGCGGTCCCGGCCCGCCCAGCGGTCGGGCAATCCGTTGCCGGCGAGGAACACGTGTTGCGCCTGCGCCAGCGCGCCGTCGGACGAGTGATAGACGTCGCCGTAGGCCGCCGAGCGCGGCGTGCCGTCGTCGGCGAATTCGAGCGGCGCGGGGACGAGAGGCAGGAGCGGGCGGGACATGGGGCAATCAGTGCGTGCGCGGGTACTGGAAAGCAGAACGCCGATCTGGACCGGCGCCGCGGGCATCGGTTCGATCGGCGTTCATCGCGGTCGTATCCGGATCGGGACGCTTACTCCCGTCGCATCTGCGGGAACAGGATGACGTCGCGGATATTGGCCGAGTCGGTCAGCAACATGACCAGGCGGTCGATGCCGATGCCGCAGCCGCCGGTCGGCGGCAGGCCGTGCTCGAGCGCGCGGATGTAGTCGGCGTCGAAATACATCGCTTCCTCGTCGCCGGCGTCCTTGGCTTTGGCCTGTTCCAGGAAGCGGGCGGCCTGGTCTTCCGGGTCGTTCAGTTCCGAGAAACCATTCGCGATCTCGCGGCCGACGATGAACAGCTCGAAGCGCTCGGTGATGTCCGGCTGCGTGTCCGAACGGCGCGCCAGCGGACTCACCTCGGCCGGGTAATCGATGATGAAGGTCGGTTCCCACAGCTGGGCCTCGGCGCAGGCTTCGAACAGCTGCAGCTGCAGCGAGCCGAGGCCGCCCGGCTTCACCTTTTCGCCGTGGGTCACGATGGCCTGCTTCACGAAGGCCTCGTCGGCCAGCTGCTCTTCGGTGTACTGCGGGTTGTACTTGCGAATGGCCTCGACGATGGTCAGCCGGTGGAAGGGCTGACCCAGGTCCAGCTCGCGGCCCTGGTACATGAATTTCGTCGTGCCCAGCGCCTGTTCGGCGCAGTGGCGCAGCAGGTATTCGGTGTAGTCCATCAGCTGCCGGTAGTCGGCGTAGGCCTGATAGAACTCCATCATCGTGAACTCGGGATTGTGGCGCGGGCTGATGCCTTCGTTGCGGAAATTGCGGTTCACCTCGAACACCTTCTCGAAACCGCCAACCACCAGTCGCTTCAGGTAGAGCTCGGGTGCGATGCGCAGGAACAGTTCCATGTCGAGCGCATTGTGGTGGGTCTTGAAGGGCTTGGCCGCAGCGCCGCCGGGGATGGGGTGCATCATCGGCGTTTCGACCTCGAGGAAGCCCTGGCGCGTCATTTCGGCGCGGATGGCGCTCATCATGCGGCTGCGCGCGACGAAGGTGGCGCGCGAGTCGTCGTTGGTGATGAGGTCGAGGTAGCGGTAGCGGTACTTCGCTTCCTGGTCCGACAGGCCGTGGAATTTTTCCGGCAGTGGGCGCAGCGCCTTGGACAGCAGGCGGATGGCGTCGCACTTCACCGTCAGTTCGCCGGTGCGGGTGCGGAACAGCGTGCCGGAACAGCCGACGATGTCACCCAGGTCCCAGTGCTTGAAGGCGCCATGCACCTCTTCGCCGACGCCGTCGTTGGTCACGTAGAGCTGGATGCGGCCCGACATGTCCTGGATGGTGGCGAAGCTGGCCTTGCCCATCACGCGCTTGAGCATGACGCGGCCGGCCAGCTGCACGCGCTCCGGATGCGCTTCCAGCGCTTCGGCGGTGGCCGTTGCGTGCTGCGCGGTGATTTCGCCGGCGTAGTGCGTGCGCTGGAAGTCGTTCGGGTAGGCGCCGCCGGCTTCACGCCACTGGCGCAGTTTCTCGCGCCGCTCCGCGATGATGTGGTTGTCGTCGTCGGCAGGCAGTGCGGCGTGGTCGGTCATGATGGGCTCGAAAGGTGGACCGCGCACGCAAGTGTGCGCAGCAAAAGCGAAAGCCCGCGATTTTCGCCGATAGCGGGCAGCCGGCACAAGTGCGCGGCTGCCGCGCCGGCCCGCGCGATCAGGCGGACGTGAGCTTGAGGCCGAGAATGCCGGCGACGATGAGGCCGACACAGACCAGTCGCGCCGCGTTGGCCGGCTCGCTGAACAGCACGATGCCGAGGATGACGGTGCCGACCGCGCCGATGCCGGTCCAGACGGCGTAGGCGGTGCCGACCGGCAGGTTGCGCATGGCGATGCCGAGCAGCACGACGCTGATGATCATCGTCACCACGGTGAAGGCCGAAGGCCAGAAACGGCTGAAACCGTCAGTGTATTTGAGGCCGATCGCCCAGGCGCATTCGAACAGGCCGGCGATCACGAGGATGGTCCACGACATGAGCTCAACTCCGGATATCGGGGCCGTCCCCGTCGCATGAAACGCCGCGCGGGTCGTCCCGCCGACGGTGTGCGTGTTGCACACAGGGAATATTCGTTTCTTTTGATGCACGGGTCAAGATGCGGCGCGTCAGCGCAGGCCGAGCCGTTTCGCCAGCCGCTGCAGGTTGGCGCGGTCCAGCCCCAGTTCGCGCGCGGCGGCGGCCCAGTTGTGACCGGTGCGCGCCAGCGCGGCGGCGATCGCTTCGCGCTGCAGGCGGTCGACCGCGCTGCGCAGGTCGCCGACCGGGCCCGCCGGATCATTGACCGGCGCCGGTGTCTCGGGCGGTGCCGGCGGCGACAGTTCGAGGTGGGCGGCGTCCAGCGTGACGATGCGCGGGCGCTCGTGGGTGCCGGCCAGCGCCTTCAGCGCGGCGCGGCTGATCAGGTGTTCCAGTTCGCGGACATTGCCCGGCCAGTCGTGAGCGAGCAGGGCGGCTTGTGCGTCCGGGGCGAGGCGCAGACCGCGCAGACCGAGACGGGCACGGTTCTGTTCGAGGAAGCGGCCAGCCAGCAGCAGCACGTCGCGGCCGCGCTCGCGCAGCGGCGGCACGTGCAGCGGATAGACGCCGAGGCGGTGGTAGAGGTCGGCACGGAAGCGGCCGGCGCGCACTTCCTCGGCCAGATCGCGGTTGGTGGCGGCGATCACGCGCACGTCTACATGGACCTCCTGCTCGGCACCGATGCGCTGCAGCTGGCCGCCCTGCAGCACGCGCAGCAGCTTGGCCTGGGCCGCCAGCGGCAGTTCGCCGATCTCGTCGAGGAACAGCGTGCCGCCGTCGGCCAGCGCGAACTTGCCGCGGCGCTCGGTCAGCGCGCCGGAAAAGGCGCCGCGCACATGGCCGAACAGTTCGCTTTCGACCAGGTTGTCCGGCAGCGCGGCGCAGTTCAGGCTGACCAGCGGCCGCGTGGCGCGCGTCGATGCGGCGTGCAGTGCCCGCGCGACCAGTTCCTTGCCGACGCCGGTTTCGCCGTGGATGAGCACGGTGAGTTCGCTGCCGCCGACCAGTTCGATCTCCTTCAGCAGACGCCGGTGCGCCGCACTGTGGCCGACCATGTCGCCGCTGCCCGCCGGGCTGGCGCCGGCCGCCTCGCGGTAGGCCTCGGCGCGCAGCTCCTCGTTCTCGGCCCGGCGCGCCAGCGTGTCGATGCGCTGCGCGGCCTTGACGGTGGCCGCGGCCAGACTGGCAAAGCCGGCCAGCATGTCGAGGTCGGCGCCGGCGAAGCGCGCCGGGTCGAGGGCGTCGAGCGTCAGCACGCCCCAGGGCTGTTCGTCCAGATAGAGCGGGCAGCCCAGGCAGTCGTGTACTTCCAGATGTGCGCCGTGGCCCGGTATCAGTCCGTCATAGGGATCGGGCAGCGGACAGTCGGCGGCGAAGCGGGTCGGCTCGCTGCGTTCGAGCAGCGCCGCCAGGCGCGGGTGCTCGGCGATCAGGAAGTGACGACCCAGCGTGTCCGGGCTGAGGCCGTCTATCGCCAGCGGTACCAGACGGTCGCCGTCCAGCCGCAGCAGCGCGGTGGCGTCGCAGGGCAGCAGTTCGCGCAGCGCATGCAGCAATCGGCGATAGCGCTCCTGCGCCGGCAGGTCGCGCGACAGGTCGTCGACCAGCGGAATCAGTGCGGACAGCAGCGGGTGTGTGGTCATTGTGACGCGGTGTTGTCGAAGTGACTCGAATGCAGTGTAGTCGTTTCAACTCGATGGTGCTGCAAGTGACTGATCTGAAAGAGGCGGTTAAATGGCACGGCGCTTGATAGGGAAGGCCTGCCCGCGCGTCACGGGACTTTCGCGCCGGCGTTTCATTCACTGTCAGGAGAAAACCATGCTGAGCCCGGAACACCGAGCCGTCATCAAGGCCACCGTGCCGCTGCTGGAAAGCGGCGGCGAAGCGCTGACCACGCACTTCTACCGCATCATGCTGAGCGAACATCCGGAGGTGCGGCCGCTGTTCAATCAGGCGCACCAGGCCAGCGGCGACCAGCCGCGCGCGCTCGCCAATGGCGTGCTGATGTACGCGAAGAACATCGACCGTCTGGAAGCGCTCGGCCCGCTGGTCGGTCAGATCGTGCAGAAGCACGTGTCGCTGCAGGTACTGCCCGAGCACTACCCCATCGTCGGCGGCTGCCTGCTGCGCGCCATCCGCGAGGTGCTGGGCGCCGAGATCGCGACCGACGCAGTGATCGAAGCCTGGGCCGCGGCCTACGGTCAGTTGGCCGACCTGCTGATCGGCGCCGAGGAGTCGGTCTATGCCGACCACGCGCAGGCCGACGGCGGCTGGCGCGGTGCGCGCGCTTTCCGTGTCGCGCGCAAGGTGCGCGAGAGCGACGAAATCACCTCCTTCCATCTCGAACCGGTGGACGGCCAGCCGGTGCTGCGCCACGCGCCGGGCGAATACATCGGCCTGCGGCTGAACATCGACGGCCAGGAGATGCGCCGCAACTATTCGCTGTCGGCTGCCGCCAACGGTCGCGACTACCGCATCAGCGTCAAGCGCGAGGCGGGCGGCCGGGTGTCCGGTCATCTGCACGACGCGGTGAACGTGGGCGACGTGCTCGATCTGTTTCCGCCGGCCGGCGATTTCACGTTGCGTGCATCCCACCGCTCGGTGGCGCTGATCACCGCCGGCGTCGGCATCACGCCGGCGCTGCCGATGATGGAAGCGGCGCTGGCCGAAGGCCGCGAGGTGCACTTCATCCACTGCGCGCGTCACGGTGGCGTGCATGCCTTCCGCGATCACGTCGAAGCACTGGCGCAGCGGCACCCGAAGCTGAAGCGCTTCTATGTCTACAGCGAGCCGCGCGACGGTGATCAGGCGCATGCCGAGGGTTTCCTCGAACGCCTGCACCTGGAGCGCTGGCTGCCGCAACCGTCGGCGCTAGACGCCTACTTCCTGGGCCCCAAGCCTTTCATGGCGCGGGTGAAGAAGCAGCTGTCGGAATTGGGCGTACCGACTGCACAGACCCATTACGAGTTCTTCGGACCGGCGGCCGCACTCGACGGCTGATCGAAGCCTGCGGTCCGTCGCGGCCACGGCCGCTCCCACTGGGGGGCGTGCCCGATCCGCGGCTGGAGCGGGGGTTCTGTGAGAGGGGTCTTGTGACCCCGACTGCGGCGGTCGGCAGGGCGCGGCGTTGAGTCAAAGGCCGAGCAGGCAGCAACGGCTACCGACCCTCTGACACGCTCAGGCCTCGGCCGTCTCTTCCTCCACCGCCAGCGCCGTGCGCGGTCCCGCGGCGCGCAGTTCCTGCCCCCAGTCGACGATGGCGAAGCGGCCGTCGGCGTGTTCGACGATGGCGGTACAGCTGTCGACCCAGTCGCCGCAGTTCATGTAGGTGAGGCCCTGCACCTCGCGCAGCGACACCGCGTGGATGTGGCCGCAGATCACGCCATCGACGCCGCGCGTGCGCGCCTCGTGCATGACCGAATCCTCGAAGTCGTAGATGAAGCTGACAGCGCTCTTCACCTTGCGCTTGGCGTAGCCGGCCAGCGACCAGTAGCCGGCGATGCCCAGCGTGCGGCGCAGCCAGGACAGCCGCGAGTTGATGCTGACCAGCAGGTTGTAGGCGACGTCGCCGAGCAGGGCGACCCAGCGATGGTGGCGCGTGACTTGGTCGAAGTCGTCGCCATGCACCAGCCAGTATCGGCGACCGTCGGCAGCCTGATGGATGTACTCGCGCTGCAGTTCGATGTCGCCGAACACGGTGCCGGTGTATTCACGCAGCGCTTCGTCGTGATTGCCGGGGATGAAGACGACCTGGGTGCCCTTGCGCGCGCGGCGCAGGATCTTCTGCACGACGGTGTTCTGCGACGGCGTCCAGTGTATGGAGCGGCTCATCGCCCAGAAATCGATGATGTCGCCCACGAGGTAGAGGTAGTCGGATTCGTGGTGGCGCAGGAAATCGAGCAGCGCCTCGGCCTGGCATCCACGTGTACCAAGGTGGATGTCCGACAGGAAGATGGCGCGCACGCGCCGCACGAGAGGATCGGGAGCATTCACGCCGCCGATTCAAGCCCATCCGTGTGACAGGGCGGTGACGCGGCGCATCGTTGCTGCCCGTCGCGGTGACCTGTGTCGCATGGACGCAAAAAAGGGCACGCCGCAGCGTGCCCTGGAATCGACCGGCCCGGCGCCCTGCGCGCCGGTGGGTCGAGGTGGATCAGTACATCAGCTGCACGCCGAGCACGAACTTGTCGGTGTCGGTACCGGCGGCGTTTTCCATGTCGGAGTACACCGCGGTGATGCGTGCGTTGTGGCCGGCCATCACATAGGTCAGGCCGAAGTCCCACTGCTTGGTGTCGCCGCCGGTGTCGGCGTTGAACTTCTGGTAGCGGGTGTAGGGCTGGAACTGGCCGATGCCGATCTTGGTCGGGATCAGGTAGGCGGCGGTCAGCAGCCAGGCGTCGCCGGCCTGTGCGCCGCCGCAGTTGTTCACATTGGTGCAGAGGATGTTGCCGGCCGTTACGTCGGTCACGCCGTCGGTGTCGTAGTCGTACCAGGCGCCTTCCAGCGTCATTACGCCGCCGCCGGCGAGCTTGGTTTCGTACAGCGCGTCGATGTTCCAGGCGCGGTAGTCGCCGCGGGCGAGTGCGGTGCCGACACCGTTCTTCTGCATCTGGTAGGCCATGCCGACGGTGAAGATTTCCTTGCTGCCGAAATAGCTGTTGGTGCCGTAGTAGCCCAGTTCCGGATCGAGGAAGCTGTAGGCGATACGGGTGGCGTACAGCGGATCGTCGGAGTCGTTCGACAGGCCGGTGCCGCGGTTCTTGCCCTGGTAGGCACCGACGGAGTACAGCAGCTTGCCGCCGAGCACGTTACCCCACAGCAGCGCGCCGTCGTCGCGGCCGGTGAAGGCGTTCGGGTACTGCGACACCATCGGGTATTCCCACACGTTGGCGAAGTAGGGGCCGGCCATGTTGGCGCGGTCGGTCGGCGGCAGCATGCGGCCGAACCAGAAGTTCACGCCTTCGGTCAGTTCGAACTGGGCGACCGCGTCGAGGATGCGCATCGATTCGTCGGACTGGCGCTCGAAGTTGATCATGCCGCCGATGTTCTTGGTGATCTTGCCGCTGGTGATGATACGGACCGAGTCCACCGAGAAGTCGTTCGAGCGCGAGGTGCCGTTCGGTGCCGCGTCTTCGGCGTTGGTGTAGGAGGTGCGCGCCCACAGGCTGAGCGTCAGATAGCTTTCGCCGGGACCGGCAACGGTGACGCCCGCGTTCGCGCTGCCGCAGGCGGCGAGGGCGACGGCAAGAGCACTGGCTTTGCGCAGACGGTTCTTGGTGATGTTCTTCATGGTGCTGGACTCCCGGTTGTTGAGGTTCAAGGTGCGAGGTTCAAAGAGCGGACTGCAATGACGGACTGCAAATGGGGCGGACCGGGCGATCAGTGACTGATCATCCAGGGGCGTTTCGTCGGGAAGGCCTTGGAGCCGTCGCGCGCGACAGCCGTGGTCTTGCTGGTCTTGCCGCTGCAGCACGAGCAGCCGGGGCCGTGCGTGCGGCTGGCCAGCTTGGGCTCGTGGCGTGCGCGTTCGTTGGTGGCGTGCGCGCTGCGCAGCTGGCCCGGCATGTCGGCGAAGGCCGGTGCGGAGATCAGCTGGCGTGCGGCCGGCTGGCCGCAGGCCGGGCAGAGGCAGGGCGCGTCCCGCTGCGCGATGCTGCGCATGGCGGAAAAGCTGCCATGCGCCTCGCAGTGAAAGTCGTAGGTCGGCATGGCAGCGTCCTCAGACGTCTTCCGAGATCGGCATCTGCACGCTGCCGTCGAGGAATTTCTGCGGACCGGCTTCGGTCGGCATGATGTCGAAGTCGAAGATGTCGGTCGGCAGCCACAGCGTCGCGCAGGCGTTCGGAATGTCGACCACGCCGCTGATGTGGCCCTGCACCGGTGCGGTGCCGAGGATCGAATAGGCCTGGGCGCCCGAGTAGCCGAATTTCTTCAGGTACTCGATCGCGTTCAGGCAGGCCTGACGGTAGGCGACATGCACATCGAGGTAATGCTGCTTGCCCTGCTCGTCGACAGAGATGCCTTCGAAGATGAGGTAGTCGTCGTACTTGGGCGTGATCGGGCTGGGCTTGAAGATCGGGTTCTTGACCGCGTACTTCTTCATGCCGTCCTTGATGATGTTCACCCGCAGGTGCAGCCAGCCGGCCATTTCGATGGCGCCGCAGAAAGTGATTTCACCGTCGCCCTGCGAGAAGTGCAGGTCGCCCATCGACAGGCCGCCGCCCTTCACATAGACCGGGAAGTAGATGCGCGAGCCGCGCGACAGATCCTTGATGTCGCAGTTGCCGCCGTGTTCGCGCGGCGGCACGGTACGCGCGCCTTCCATCGCCGCCTTGTCGCGGGCTTCGCCCTTCAGGCGGCCCATGTGAGCGGTCGGTGCGCACGGCGGGCAGCCCAGCGGCGGCACCCGTTCCGGGTCGGTGTTGATGAAGTCGATTTCGCGCTTGTTCCACTCTTCGAGCAGCTTGGGATCGGGCAGGCAGCCGATCAGACCCGGGTGGATCAGGCCGGCGTACTTGACGCCCGGCACGTGGCGCGATTCGGTGAACATGCCCTTGATGTCCCAGATCGACTTCTGCGCCAGCGGGAAGTGATCGGTCAGGAAGCCGCCGCCGTTCTTCTTCGAGAAGAAGCCGTTGAAGCCCCACAGGCTGTCTTCCTTGGCGCCGATGTCGAGGATGTCGACCACCAGCAGGTCGCCCGGCTCGCAGCCTTCGACGCCGATCGGGCCGGACAGGAAGTGCACCGTGGTCAGGTCGACGTCGCGCACGTCGTCGGCGCTGTCGTTGTTCTGGATGTAGCCGCCGGTCCAGTCGTAGGTTTCGATCTTGAAGTCGTCGCCCGGCTTCACCCACGCGACGATGGGGATGTCCGGGTGCCAGCGGTTGTGCACCATGTCGTTCTCATACGGCGACTGCTTCAGGTCTACCTTGATCAGGGTCTCTGCCATGTTGATCTCCTTGGGTGGAAGGGGCGGTTGGGCGGTGTTGCGGCGGTGGGCGGGGTCAGACGGACAGGAACTGCTTGATGTGCGCGGTATCGGTTTCCGCGCGGGTGCTCTCATGGACCAGGCGGCCGCCTTCGATGACGAACAGGCGGTCGGCCACGTCCATCGCGAAGCTCAGCACCTGCTCGGACACGACGATGGTGATCTGGCGCAACTTGCGGATTTCGTTCAGCGCGCGCGCGATGTCCTTGATGATCGACGGCTGGATGCCTTCGGTCGGCTCATCGAGCAGCAGCACCTTGGGGTCGGTCACCAGCGCGCGGGCAATGGCGAGCTGCTGCTGCTGCCCGCCGGACAGGTTGCCGCCCTTGCGGCGGCGCATTTCCCACAGCACCGGGAAGAGGGCGTAGATCTCGTCCGGCACCTTCTTGACCTTGGCGTTTTCGAGGCCGGTGTGGATGTTCTCCTCGACGGTGAGCGTCGGGAAAATCATCCGGCCCTGCGGCACGTAGGCGATGCCCTTGGCGACGCGCTTGTAGCTTTCGTCCTTCGATACTTCGTTGCCGGCGACTTCGATGTGGCCGCTCTTCAGCGGCAGGATCCCGATCAGTGACTTGAACAGCGTGGTCTTGCCCATGCCGTTGCGGCCCATGATGGCGACCGTTTCGTTGGCATTGGCTTCGAACGAGATGCCGTGCAGTGCCTCGCTCTGCCCGTAGGCGACATGTACGTCCTTGACGTTGAGCATGGTGGTGTCCTTTTGCGATGACTGGCGCGTGGGCGGGGCCGCTGACTCAGTGGCCCAGATAAACGTCGATGACCTTGGGATCGTTCTGCACCTTGTCCATCGATCCTTCGGCGAGGATCTTTCCCTGGTGCATGACGGTGACCTTGTGGGCGATGCGCTTGACGAAATCCATGTCGTGCTCGATCACGATCACCGAGCGGCCCTTGCAGATGCGCTGCAGCAGTTCGGCGGTCAGTTCGCGTTCGCGCACGCTCATGCCGGCGATCGGTTCGTCGAGCATCAGCAGCTCCGGCTCCTGCATCAGCAACATGCCGATTTCCAGCCACTGCTTCTGGCCGTGGCTGAGCAGGCCGGCTTCGGTGTCGAGCGCGTCGCCGAGGCCGATCTCGTCGGCCACCGACTGCACGCGCGCCTTCACCTCGTCGGTGCAGCGGAAGCCGAGCGCGCCGAGCACGCTGCGGCCGCGCGGGAAGGACACTTCCAGGTTCTTGAACACCGAAAGGTTTTCGTAGATCGACGGCGTCTGGAACTTGCGGCCGATGCCGGCGCGCACGATCTTGTGTTCCTGCAGCTTGGTCATCTCCACGTTCTTGAACTTGATGCTGCCGCCGCTGGCCTTGGTCTTGCCGCAGATCAGGTCGAGCAGCGTGGTCTTGCCGGCGCCGTTCGGGCCGATGATCACGCGCAGCTCGCCGCGATCGACGTAGAGGGTCAGCGCGTCGATCGCCTTGAAGCCGTCGAAGGACACGGTGAGGTCCTCGATTGCCAGTACGAAGTCGGTATTGCTCATGTCGGTCTCCTGTCAGGTCGGGCGCGGTGTCAGGCCGACTGGCCCTGTACGCCGCCGGGCAGCGCGGCGGGCGGTGCGGACTTGTGGGTGGGGGCCGAGGGCGGTGCCGGCGGCTCGCCCGCCGACTCAGCCGGCTTGGCGGCAGACTTGCGACGCGAGAACCAGGGCTTCACGTGGCTTTCGTACAGACCGGCCAGGCCGTTGGGGAAGGCGAGCACGACGCCGATGAACAGCGCGGCCATCAGGAACAGCCAGAGGTCGGGCGCGCTCTCCGAGAAGTAGGTCTTGCCGGCGTTGACCAGCAGCGCGCCATACACCGCGCCGACCAGCGACATGCGACCGCCCACCGCGGCGAAGATGACCATCTCGATCGACGGCACGATGCCGACGAAGGACGGCGACATGAAGCCGACCTGCAGCGTGAACATCGCGCCGCCGATGGCCGAGATGCCGGCCGCCAGCACGAACACGAACACCTTGAACATCGCCACGTCGTAGCCGGAGAAGCGCACCCGGTCTTCCTTGTCGCGCATCGCCAGCAGCAGCGTGCCGAGCTTGGACATCTGTATCCAGCGGCAGAGCAGGATGACGCCGATCAGCAGCGCGGCATTGACGAAGTACAGGACGTACTTCGATGAGTCGTCGCGGATGTCCCAGCCGAGCAGGGTCTTCAGGTCGGTGATGCCATTGACGCCGCCGGTGTAGCCCTGCTGGCCGATGATGAGCACGGTCAGGATGAGCGCCACCGCCTGCGTGATGATGGCGAAATACACGCCACCGACCCGGCGCTTGAACATCGCGAAGCTGATGATGAAGGCCAGCAGCATCGGCACCAGCACCACCGCGATCAGCGCCAGCGGCAGGTGGTTGAACGGCTCCCACCAGAACGGCAGTTCGGTGATCTGGTTCCAGTCCATGAAGTCCGGAATGCCCGGCGTGCTCTGGATCTTGGTCGATTCCGGATCGGAGGCCTCGAGCTTCAGGAACATCGCCATCATGTAGCCGCCGAGGCCGAAGAACACACCCTGACCGAGACTCAGGATGCCGCCGTAGCCCCACAGCATGACGAGGCCGACGGCGACGAAGGCGTAGGTGAGGTATTTGCCGACGAGGTTCAGACGGAAGATGTCCATCGTCAGCGGGAACACGACCATGATGACGAGCGCGAGGACGAGCACGCTCCCCATGCCGGTTCGTGCGACCCAGTTCTTGAATGCGTCCATGTGAATCTCCTGGAAGGTGCGAAGTCGGTACGGATCGCGTTCAGCGGCGGATCTTCGAGGCGAAGAGGCCCTGCGGACGGATCATCAGGATGGTCACGATGAGCAGCAGCGTGAGTACCTTGGCCATCGAGCCGGTCAGGAAGAACTCGGCGATCGACTGTGTCTGGGCGATGCCGAAGGCCGACGCCACGGTGCCGAGCAGCGAAGCGGCGCCGCCGAAGGTCACCACCAGGAAGGCATCGACGATGTAGAGCGAGCCCGAAGTCGGGCCGGTCGAACCGATGGTGGTGAAGGCCGCGCCGGCCACACCGGCGATACCGCAGCCGATGGCGAAGGTGAGGCGGTCGGTGCGTTTGGTGTTGATGCCGGTGGCGTTGGCCATCGCGCGGTTGGCGACGGTGGCGCGCACACGCAGACCCCAGCGCGACTTGTACAGCGCGAGAAGCACGCCGCCGGTCACCACGGCAGTGAGGCCGAGCACGAACAGGCCGTTGATCGGGATGTCCAGTCCTTCGGACGGCGCCCACGAACCCATCAGCCACTCGGGCAGGGTGGGGCTCACTTCCTTCGGACCGAAGGTCGAGCGGAACACCTGCTGCATGCCCAGCGAAAGGCCCCAGGTGGCGAGCAGCGTATCCAGCGGCCGTTTGTACAGGTGTCGTATCAGCGCCCACTCGGTCAGCCAGCCGACCGCGAACGCGATGAAGAAGGCGGCGACGATGGCGATCGGGAAATAGGCTTGCACCAGCCCGGGCGCATAGGTTTCGGTCAGGCTGGAGAACATGAAGATGGTGTAGGCGCCGATGGTCATGAATTCGCCATGCGCCATGTTGATCACGCCCATCTGGCCGAAGATGATGGCGAGGCCGAGGCCCATCAGCAGCAGGACCGAGAACAGGCTCAGACCGGCGAAGCCCTGCATCAGGGCGATGTTGTAGATTTCGTCGAACGACATGACGGACCTCCGGACGGTGGGCCGGGCAATGCCCGGCCGGTGCAGGGAAAGGAGGCGCGCCGCCCGGTCTGCGCCGGGGCGGCACGCCGGGGTATTACTGGTAGCCCTTGGGGAAGGGGTTGGGTTCGATCAGGTCGGCCGATTCGGCGACCACCTTGAACGTGCCGTCCGGCTGGCCCTGCGCGATGCGCGCCTTGGACCACAGGTGATGGTTCTCATGGACCTTCACGTAGCCTTCCGGCGCGCTCTTCAGTTCGATGCCGGGCGAGGCGGCAACCACCTTGTCGACATCGAAGCTGCCCGCCTTCTCGACCGCGGCTTTCCACAGCCAGGGGCCGAGATAGCCGGCCTGGGTCACGTCGCCGATCACCGACTTCGGACCGTAGGCCTTCTTGAAGGCCTCGACGAAAGCCTTGTTGTTGGCGTTGTCGAGCGACTGGAAGTACTTCATCGAGGAGTAGAAGCCGGCGAAGTTTTCACCGCCCACGCCCAGCATTTCGTCCTCGGTCACCGACAGCGTCAGCAGGAACTGCTTGACGCCGGTGATGCCGGCCGCCTTCAGCTGCTTGTAGAACGCCACGTTGGAGCCACCCACCACGGCTGCGAAGATGCAGTCCGGCTTGGCGACCTTGATCTTGTTGATCAGCGAGTTGAAGTTGGTGTGGCCGAGCGGGTAGTACTCCTCGCCCACCACCTTGCCCAGCTTGCCGACCGACTCGATGTGCTTGCGCGCGATCTTCATCGAGGTGCGCGGCCAGATGTAGTCGGAGCCGACCAGGAAGTAGGTCTTGGCCTTCTTTTCCTTCGACGCCCAGTCGAGACCCCAGATGATCTGCTGGGTGGCTTCCTGACCGGTGTAGATGACGTTCTTCGACTGCTCCAGGCCTTCGTAGAAGGTCGGGTAGTAGAGCAGGCCGTTCTCCTTTTCGAACACCGGCAGCACCGCCTTGCGCGAGGCCGAGGTCCAGCAGCCGAACACGCAGGCCACCTTGTCGTTCACCAGCAGCTTCTTCGACTTCTCGGCGAAGGTCGGCCAGTCGGAGGCGCCGTCTTCCTTGATCACCTTGATCTTGCGACCGAGGATGCCGCCCATCGCGTTGATCTGGTCGATCGCCAGCTGTTCGGCCTGGATGGAGCCGGTTTCCGAGATCGCCATCGTGCCGGTGGCGGAGTGCAGCTGACCCACGATGACTTCGGTGTCGGTGACCGCGAGCTTGGTCGTATTGACCTTGGCTGTCGGGAACTGCGCATTGCCGAAGCTGACGCCGGGCACCATCAGCGCCGGTGCAGCCGCCATGCCGAGCAGAACCTTGCGACGCTGTTCGTCGGTGAGCGGTGCCGGAATCGTGTCTTTCTTGTCAGCCATATCGTTTCTCCTGAGCGGAAGGGGTTGGGGAGCTTCAGGCGATCCGGTTGCGGCCGTTGAATCGTTTTGTGCACTGCACCGCAATCGCTCGCTGCGGTGCGAAAAGTAGTGTTCGGGGGTGCGTAGCCGGAATACGTCGATTGACGTATGTGCGTACTCGGCGCAACACCCGCGATCGGGGTGGGCCGGTGCTAAGGTGGAATCCTGCGCTGTCGCACTGCACCAGGATGTTGCCGAGGGCACCGTCGGGGTGCGCGGCGTGGAGGGAAGCTGCACTTGGGCTCCGGGTGGCGCGCGGTTTCGCTGCCCGGAGCATTTCTTGCATGGTGTGGCCTCGATCGCGTCAGCGCCTGCCCCGATGTCCGAAGCCACCCACCAGATATTCAAGATCCGCCGCGACTACAACACCTGGGTCGCCAACGAGACGCTCGAGGACTACGCGCTGCGCTACACGCCGCGCAGCTTCCGCAAGTGGTCGGAGTGGCGGGTCGCCAACACCGCCTTCGGCGCGGTGTCCTTCCTGGCGCTGGAGGCGATCGGCGGCGCCATCGCGCTGAACTACGGCTTCACCAATGCGCTGTATGCCATCCTGCTGGTCGGGCTGATCACCTTCCTGACCGGCCTGCCGATCAGCTAC
The DNA here is from genome assembly GCF_049843555.1 of Methyloversatilis sp. MC4-4. Lineage (GTDB taxonomy): Bacteria > Pseudomonadota > Gammaproteobacteria > Burkholderiales > Rhodocyclaceae > Methyloversatilis > Methyloversatilis discipulorum_B. Next base: position 362,820 of record NZ_JBBHZK010000002.1, on the reverse strand, counting down.
TGCGCCGCCAAGTACGGCGTGGACATGGACCTGCTCACGCGCGGTGCCGGCTTCGGCTACCTCGGCTCGACCATCACCTCGCTGGTCTATGCGAGCTTCACCTTCATCTTCTTCGCCATCGAGGCGGCCATCATGGCGCTCGCCTTCGAGATGTACTTCGGCCTGCCGCTGGCGTGGAGCTATCTGCTCTGCTCGGTGGTGGTGATTCCGCTGGTGATCCACGGTGTCACGCTGATCAGCCGCATACAGCTGTGGACGCAGCCGCTGTGGATCGTGCTGCTGGTGCTGCCCTACCTCGCGGTGTGGTGGCAGGCGCCGCACCTGTATTCGGAATTCACCGGCCTCAGTGGCCGCAGTTCGGGCAGCAGCGAATTCGACTGGATCATGTTCGGTGCGGCGTCGACGGTGGCGATTTCACTGGTGGTGCAGATCGGTGAACAGGTGGACTACCTGCGCTTCCTGCCGGAGAAGACGCGCGAGAACCGGGTGCGCTGGTGGGCCTCGGTGCTGATCGCCGGCCCCGGATGGGTGGTGCCGGGCATGGTGAAGATGCTGGGCGGCGCCTTCCTTGCCTTCCTGGCGCTGCAGGCCATGGTGCCGGTGGACCGCGCGGTCGAACCGACGCAGATGTATCTCGCCGGCTTCGCCTACGTGTTCGATTCGCCGGCCGTCGTGCTGGCGGTGACCGCGCTGTTCGTCATCGTGTCGCAGCTGAAGATCAACGTGACCAATGCCTACGCCGGCTCGCTCGCCTGGTCCAACTTCTTCGCCCGCCTCACGCACAGCCACCCTGGCCGCGTCGTGTGGCTGGTGTTCAACGTGGTGATCGCGCTGCTGCTGATGCTGCTTGGCGTGTTCGAGGCGCTGGAGCATGTGCTCGGCCTCTACGCCAATCTCGCCATCGCCTGGGTCGGCGCCCTGGTGGCCGACCTGGTCGTGAACAAGCCGCTCGGTCTGTCGCCGTCGCACATCGAGTTCAAGCGCGCCCACCTGTACGAGATCAACCCGGTCGGCCTCGGCTCAATGCTGATCGCCACCGTCGTATCCGTGCTCGCCTACACCGGCTGGATGGGCGACATGGCGCAGGCCTTCTCGCCCTTCATCTCGCTGGCCACTGCCTTCGTCACCGCGCCACTGATCGCGCTCGCCACGCGCGGCCGCTACTACCTCGCGCGACGCAGTGCCACGCAGTGGCGGCCGGGCCAGACGGTGACCTGCCACGTCTGCGAGAACAGCTTCGAATCGGAGGACATGGCGTACTGCCCGGCCTACGGCCAGCCCATCTGTTCGCTGTGCTGCACGCTCGAATCGCGCTGCCACGACCGCTGCAAGACCGACGCCAGCGCGGCCGACCAGCTGCACGCCTTCCTGAATGCCATCCTGCCGGTGCAGCTGGCGCGGCGGGTGAACTTCCGCGTCGGCCATTTCCTGGTCGTGTTCCTGTCGCTCACCGTGCTGCTCGCGGTCATCTTCGGCGTCGTGTTCTACCAGGAAGCCATCGTCAGCGGCCTCTACCCGGCGGCGCGTGACAGCCTGCAGCTCACGCTGTCGAAAACCTTCGCGCTGCTGGTGCTGCTGTGCGCGGTATGCGCCTGGTGGATCGTGCTCGGTTCGGAAAGCCGGCGGCTTGCGCAGGACGAATCGAACCGGCAGAACCAGCTGCTGATGCGCGAAATCGACGCACACCGCAAGACCGACCTTGCGCTGCAGAAGGCCAAGGACGCCGCCGAGTCGGCCAACCTCGCCAAGACGCGCTACGTGACCGGCATCAGCCACGAACTGCGCACGCCGCTGAACAGCATTCTCGGCTACGCGCAGATCCTGCTGCGCGAGACGGGCAGTAGCGGCAGCACCGGCAAGGGCGGCAGCGACGACACGCAGAAGCGTGCGCTGGGCACCATTCTGCGCAGTGGCGAACACCTGCTGGGCCTGATCGACGGACTGCTCGACCTGGCGCGCATCGAGGCCGGCAAGCTCAGGCTGGATCCGGCGCCGATGCCGCTGCGCGAACTGCTGGACGATCTGGCCAAGATGTTCGAGCCGCAGGCGGCGCGCAAGGGTCTGCAATTCCGCATCGAAACGACCGGCCGGCTGCCGGACTACGTACGTGTCGACGCCAAGCGGCTGCGCCAGGTGCTGATCAATCTGCTGGCGAATGCGGTCAAGTTCACCGAGCAGGGCGAGGTGGTGCTGCGCATCGATTACCGGATGGAGGTGGCGCGCTTCGAAATCGCCGACACCGGCCCCGGCATCGCGGCGGACGACCATGCGCGCATCTTCATGCCCTTCGAGCGCAGCGCCAGCGGCCGCGTCATCGCCGAGCCGGGCACCGGCCTGGGCCTGAGCATCACCCGCATGCTCACCTCGCTGATGGGCGGCGAACTGACGCTGGACAGCGAGCTCGGCCGCGGCTCCACTTTCCGTCTGCGGCTCTACCTGCCCGAATACCTGTCGGTGCCGACGCAGACGCGGTCGATGCGCACCGTCATCGGCTACGAAGGCCCGCGCATGCGCGTGCTGCTGGTCGATGACGACGCCACCCAGCGCCACATGCTGACCGGCATGCTGGCGCCGCTCGGTTTCGACGTCGACGAGGCGGCCAGCGGCCGCGAGGCGCTGGACTGCGTCGCCCGCGTGCGCCCGGACGTGGTGCTGCTGGACATCAATATGGACGGCATGGACGGTTGGGAAACCGCGCGCCGCCTGCGCGAGTTCGACGGCGCGCCGATACCGGTGCTGATGGTGTCGGCCAATGTGTTCGAGAACCGCAGCGAACTGCTGCGTACCGCCGGCTGCGCCGGCTTCGTGCCCAAACCGGTCATGGAGTCCGAACTGCTGGACCAGTTGCGCGAGGCGCTGGACCTGACCTGGCATGTCGACGAACCGGCCGACGCCGCACCGCCGAAGGCCGAGCCGGCCGCCGACGCGCCGCTTGCCGCGCTCGACGACGAAGAGCGCGCCGCGCTGCTGCGCCTGTCGCGGCTGGGTCACGTCAATGGCATCGCCACGCTGCTGGACGCGATTTCCGAACGGTCCGAGGCCGCACGCGAAGACTGCCGGCGCCTGCGCGCGCTGGTCGACGGCTTCGACCTCATACGCTTCACACAACTATTACAACGCGACGCCCATGCACTCTGAATTCCATCAACCGGTCGTGCTCGTCGTTGACGACGCGCCCGATTCGCTCGGCTTCCTGTGCGACGCGCTGTCGCAGGCCGGCTACACTGTGCTGATCGCACACGATGGCGCGTCGGCGCTGGCCCGTCTCGAATGGGTGGTGCCCGACGCCATCCTGCTCGACGCGGTGATGCCCGGCCTGTCCGGCTTCGAAACCTGTCGCCGCATCCGCGAAGAGCCGGGGCTGACCCACGTGCCCATCATCTTCATGACCGGGCTGTCGGGCACCGCAGAGGTGGTCGAGGGCTTTACCGCCGGCGGCACCGACTACGTGGTCAAGCCCCTGCGTGTCGAAGAGGTGCTGGCGCGGCTCACCGCCCACGTGCGCAACGCGCGCGCGGTGCGCATCGCACGGCAGGCGGTGGACGTGGCCGGCCTCGGCGTGCTGGTGGTCGATGCACTCGGCCGCGTCGCCTGGCGCTCGCCGCGTGCCGGCGAGTGCCTGGGTCAGTTCGGTATCGACCCGGCGGCGGCCACCGCAGACTGGCTGGGCGATCCGGCCGGGTTGACGGCGGACCCCGCCGCCGATGCGCGACTGCTGCGCGAGCAGGGCGACCAGGCGCTTTATGCACGCAGCCTGGGCGCCGTCGGGCTGGGCGAACACATGCTGCTGCTCGACATCAGGAAGCGCGGCGAATCGAGCACCCGCATCGCTGGCGCCCAGCTGACGCCGCGCGAGGCCGAGGTGCTGTCCTGGCTGGCCAAGGGCAAGACCAACCGCGATATCGGCGACATCCTCGGCATGAGTCCGCGCACTGTTAACAAGCACCTGGAGCACATCTACGAAAAGCTCGGCGTCGAAACCCGCGCCGCCGCCGCCGCACTGGCAATGCGCGCGTCCAGCGACTGAATCGGCACCTAGTACAGCAGCTGCAGGCCGAGCACGAAGCGGTCGAGCGATGTGGCGCCCTGCGTTTTCGCGCTCGAATACACCGCGGTGAGGCGCGCTTTGTGACCCGATATGACGTAGTTCGTACCGACGTCCCACTGTTCGGCGCGCGCGCCGGCGTCCGGATCCAGGCGCTGGAAGCGCACGTAAGGCTGGAAGCGACCGGGGCCGAACGCGTGCGGGATCAGGTAGCCGACGGTGAGCAGCGCGGCATCCGCCTGCAGCGCGCCACCGCAGTTGCTCACGCGCGAACACAGCGGGTCGGCGGGCGCAACGTCGGCCACGCCGTCGGTGTCGTAGTCGTACCAGGCGGCCTCGACGGTGAGCACACCGCCGGAGCGCAGGCGGGTTTCGTACAGCGCATCCAGGTTCCACGCGCGATAGTCACCGCGGGCGCCGGCCACACCGACGCCGTCCTTCTGGCTCATCAGCGCGGCGCCCAGCGTGAACACCTCCTTGTCGCCGTAATAGGTGCTGGTGCCGTAGTAGCCGGGTTCCGGGTCGAGGAAGCTCCAGGCGAAGCGGGCCGCGAACAGCGGCTCACTGGAGGCATTCGACAGACCGCTGCCGCGGTTCTTGCCCTCGAACACGCCGACGCTGTAGAGCAGCCGGTCGGCGTACAGATTGCCCCACAGCAGCACGCCGTCGTCGCGGCCGGTGAAGGCGTTCGGGTAGAGCGACACGAAGGGATAGCCCCACACATTGGCGAACTGGTTGCCCGCCATGTTCGAGCGGTCGGTCGGCGGCACCAGCCGGCCGACCCACAGGTTCAGCCCCTCTGCCAGTTCGAACTGCAGGATGGCGTCGAGCAGCTGCATGTCCTTGGCCGGCGGGCGTTCGAAGGTGAGCGTGGCGCCGAACCTGCGGGTGAATTTCGCCGCCGACAGCAGGCGGACCGAATCCATCGTGAAGCCGCTGTCGTATGCACTGCCGCCGGCCGGGCGCGCCTCTTCGGCATTGACGTAGGAGGCGCGCAGCCACAGGCCGAGCGTCAGCGAACTGTCGCCTGGGCCCTGCAAGGTCATCTGGGCATCGGCGGCACCTGAGCAGAGCAGGGCTGCGCTGGCGAGCAGCGCGTGGCGAAAGGGCGGCGTCCATCGCAGACGCGTGAAGCGGCGGAAGGTCATAGTGGCGGTCCTGAACGGGTGCGCAGGGCTGGCGGCAGCGTGTGCGCGGGTGGCGTCGGGAGTCCGGTATCCGGAGTGCGGCGTCCGGAATCCGGTCGTGTCGTCTGGCCGCGATCGCACGGAGGGACGTTGCGGCAGCGCCGACAGGGCAAGGATGTTTGCCGCGTCGGCAAGCCGTTTCCGCACCGATGTGGTGCATTCAGGCGGCGAATTTCTCCGCCATCGGGCGTGCGGCGACCCGCTGCAAGGTGCAAGGCCAGTGCCAGGCGGGCATGGCTGATGCATGCAGACCCGCGCGACGATCGCCTTTCCGCCTGATCGTCCACCCATACCGGAGTCAGCCATGACAGAACGCCTATGGACTTTCGCCGCCGGTGCCGACGGCCCCTGGCGCATCACCGAGGTACGCGCCGTCATCGGCGAAGCGCTGGCCGAAGCGCCGCGTCTCGACCGTGTCGCCGGCGATGCGGCAGGCAGCGGCCTGTGGTCGCTGCGCGGCATCACCAGCAACGAGCGCTACGTCACCCGTGACGAGAAGCAGACGCTGACCGCCGCCTCGCCGCCGCTCGGTCGCAGCAGCGCGGCCTGCGCCGTGCTGATCCCGATCCGCAAGTCGACGGCCTGGTGGGCACTGGCGCAGGACGAGCGGCGCGCCATCATGGAAGAGCAGTCGCACCACATCGCGCACGGTCTGCGCGTGTTGCCGGCGGTGGCGCGGCGGCTGCATCACTGCCGCGACCTGTCGCCGGACGAGCCTTTCGATTTCCTGACCTGGTTCGAATTCGCACCGGAACACGAAGCGGCGTTCGATGCACTGCTGGACGTGCTGCGGGCGTCACCCGAGTGGGCCTACGTCGAGCGTGAGTTCGAGGTGCGGGCGCGGGTGGACATGGGGCCGGAGAACTGAGTCCGCCGGCCCCCTGGATGCCGCACTACCAGACTGCGAGGTCGGTGCCGCCCGCACCGATTCGGATATCGCCGAATTGGGCGCGCCCTTCGCCACGTCCGAACACGCTGTTGGCGATCAGCCACACACGGACGATGCGTTGTGGCGGCGGCCCGCCGACCGCCTTCGCGTAGTCCTGCAGCACGTTGCGCGACTCGTTCAGCCAGCGGCCGAGGTCGGTGTTGCCGGAGCGCGCAACGACATGGGTTTCGCGGTCCTTCCAGCCGGGCAGCGGGCAGCGAAAGGTTTCGCCGACCGGCAGCGCGCTGCTCCACAGATAGGTCAGGTCCTGCCCGTTGTCGAACTCGACCGCGATGCTGATGTAGTCGTGCGTGATCACGCTGTTCTCGGCCTGTTTGCCCGGCAGCTGGTCCACCCGCCACGACCACTTGAGCTCGGTGTCCGGCGTCAATGCGACCTCGGCCGGTTTTTGCAGGATGGCGACGTCGTTGCGCGTGTGCGTGTGCATGCGGCGCTTCGGGCCGCCGTCGTTATCGTTGGCGCGGACCTCGCGGAAGATTTCCGCCGGGCCCAGTTCCCACAGGTACTGCCAGCCCTCGGGCGCGACAGGTGGCGACTGCAGACGGGCCAGGGCCGGCGCCGCCCAGTCCGGCGCAGCCGGATGCAGGGCCAGTGCCGCGAGGGTGGCCGCGACGTCGGCATCCGGTGCCCAGCGGATCAGCGCCACGCTGACGCCGCCGCCGGCATCGGGGCTGGCGGGCGGCGCCTCACCCTGGTAGCGGCCCTTCGCGTCGAGCCAGCGGGTGGGCAGGTTCTTCAACTGCACGGTGCCGCTCTCCGCGGCGGTGAAGGTATCGGTGGCGTCGAGGCCGCGCGAGATCGCTCCGGTTTCGCCGATGCGACGCCACAGCTGGAGGGGGGCTTCGAGCGAAATGTCGTAGTGACGCGACAGCCAAACGCGCCCCTGCAGCAGCACGGTCACCCGGTCGCCGGCCTTCACCGGGAAGCCGCTGTCCAGCCACGGGCCGTGTTCTGCACCAAGGTAGAGCACCTTCATGCCACTGACCGCGCCGTCGGCCAGCGGCGCAACGGCGGTCTTCACCGACTCCTCGAAGCGCTCATGGGCGGACTGCGCCCCCGCATTGCCGGCGGCCGCTACCGCCAGGCTCAGTGCAAGGCTGCGCCACAGATGTTTCATCGTCATTCCGTCTCCTTCCTCATTGGCCGTGCAATGCCGCACGCATGCAGGGTGGCAGCAATCGCGCGCCGAAGGCAGGGCTGTACAGAGGGCGGGGCGCCGTTCCCGGCGATGCGGATGGAAGATGCCTGCTTCGTGGCCGGCGCAGGCGTGGGGTGGTGCGGACACCACGTCCACCTGCTCAAACAAGTAACATCACGCCTTCGCAAATTTCCCACACCGCCTTCCGGCATGTCCGTTTCCGGCTCCGTCGCCCTCTATTTCGTCGCTTCGCCGCTGCAGTACCTTGCCGCCCGGCGCATTGCGCAGGCGTTCGAGCCCGGCGCACGGCAGGTGCTGGTCTGGTATAAGCCGGGCATGAAGTCGGCCGTCGATCCGGCCGAGTGGGACGCGTGTACCTATATGCCGTGGCCGCGCTGGGAGCCGCTGCCCGGCGCTTTTGGCCGGCATCGGCGGCTGCGCGCCAACATCGGTCTGGTGAGCGGGCTGGTCGGGCAGTGCGAACGTCTGATCGTTCACAGCGCGGTGTTCGATACCGAGGCGATCAACTACTTCCTGCACGCCTTGCCGCGTGCCGTCGGCGCGCGCGAAATGCACGCGCGCATCCTGCCCGACGGCCTGATCTCGATCCGCCGCTATCCGCTGAGCTTCACGAAAAGACTGGCGCAGCACGTGCGGCTGCTGCGCAGCCTGTTCGCGCCGGAATTGCGCTACACCTGTTTTTCCGGTGACCGCATCGGCTCGGATGCGCCGTTCTGCGACCGCATCTACGTGCTGCCGGGGCTGCCGCACGAGTATCCGGACGACAAGGTGGTGGTGTTGCCGCCGCTGGTCGATGCGCTGGCGCCGTCTGCTGACAGCACGGTGCGGCGCGCGCTGGTGGTGGGGCAGCCGCTGACCGGCTTCGGGCTGATGAGCGCGGCCGATCTGACTGCGACCACGGCGCACATCCACGACTGGCTGGCGGCGCAGGGCATCACCGATATCGATTACAAGGCGCACCCGAAGGACGCCGCACACGAGCTGCGTCATCCCGACTACCGGCTGATCGAGCCGGACTGCGCACTGGAGGTTCATATGGCGCGCACCCCCTACATCGCGGTGGCTGGCGTGCGCTCGACCGCGCTGCTGATCGCGCGGCAGATCTATCCGCCGGCGGTGCGCGTGCGCGCTTTCGGCTGGTCAGCGGTCAACTTCAAGACACCGGATGAACGGAAGGACATGAGGACGACCTTCGAGCAGTGCGGTGTGGAGATCGAATGACTTTCGCCGATTTCCGCTCGCGGATACCCGCGATCAATTCATGGCTGCTGGCGGGCGTGTTCTTCATGATTCCGGTGACGGTCGCGCCGGCGTACTGGCTCACCGTGCTGATTCTGGCGCTCTGGCTGATCGAGGGGCGCCTCGGGCAGAAACTGCGTGCCTTGGCAGCCGAGCCGCTGGTCTGGGCCTTTGTCGCCTACTTCGCCGTGTTCGCACTCTCGCTCCTGTGGTCGGACGACCTGACGTGGGGGCGGCGGCTGCTTGGCCGGCAGTACCTGTTCCTGCTCTTTCCGCTGTATCTGAGCGTCGCACAGCGCGCGCACTTCGCCCGCTATGTCAGCGCCTTCCTGCTGTCCGTGACGATCTGCGAGCTGCTGACCTTCTACAACTGGGCACAGTTGCATGTGTGGCCCGGGTTGCCGGACGGCATACGTGTCGACAAGGGGGCCGACGACACGGCACCGTTCGTCGATCGCATTCTGTATACGCCGGCGCTGGCACTGGCCGGCTATCTGTCGGCGCACCGCCTGCTTTTCGAGCTGACTTCGCTGCGTGCCCGGCTGGCCTACGTGGCGCTGTTCGCAGCCACCGTGTTCAACCTCCTGATTTCGGGTGGCCGGGCCGGTCTGCTCGGTTTCCTCGCATTGCTCACCATGCTCGCGTTCCAGCGCTTCGTCCGCAGGCCCCTGCTGGCGACGGGCGTGGCGGCCGCGCTGGTCGGTGGCATCGTATTCGGCGGTTACTATGGCAACGATTACTTTCGCTTGAGAGTGGACCGGGCCTTCGACGAAGTTGTCCGTTACGAGGAGTTGCCGAAAGCGTCGGTCAGTCAGCGCATCGTTTATGCCGCGAACGCGTGGCGCGTGTTCGCCGAGCACCCGCTGATCGGCGTCGGCCTCGGCGACACGCGCGAGGCCTATCGGGAAATGAATGCCCGCCACACGCCAAAGTGGAAGCCTGCCTGGAACCCGCACAATCACTATCTCTACGTCCTCACGGCCGCCGGCACGCTGGGGGCCATTGCGCTGGCTGCCGTGCTGCTGCTGCCCTGGTTTCTCGGTGCACCTGCGGATGGGCGCGCGCGCGTGCGAAATGCGTTGCCACTGCTGTTCATCGTCATCTGCCTGTTCGAGTCCTATCTGATGCGGTCCAACACCACGCTCATGTTCGTGCTGTTCACTGCAGCGTCATGGTGCGGCGTGCGGGGGCGACCGGCTTGAAGCGCATCCTCATCGTCCGCACCTCGGCCATCGGCGACGTCGTGTTCGCGTCGCCGCTGGCGGCGGCGATCAAGCGGACGCATCCGGACGCCTTCATCGCCTGGCTGGTCGAGCCCGGCATCGACGCGCTGATCGCGCACGACCCGAACATCGACGCCCGCATCCTGTGGCCGAAAACGGAGTGGACGCGCTTGTGGCGCGAACGCCGCTATGGCGAGCTGTGGCGGCGGGTGCGCGCGCTGCGCAGCGAACTGCGCAGCCACCGTTTCGACACCGTGCTCGACCTGCAGGGCCTGCTGAAGAGCGGCTTTCTCGCCTGGCTGGCGGGCGCGCGCACGCGCATCGGCCTCGGTTCGCGCGAGGGCAGCCAGTGGCTGATGACGCAGGTGGTACCGCGCGGGGGCGATATCGCGCGCATTTCGTCCGAATACCTGCATCTGGCCGAGCAGCTCGAGCTGGACACCGGCGACTTCCTGCCGACGCTGCACGTGTCGACCGACGCCGATGCGCGTGCGCAGGCGCTGCTGGCGGAACATGGGCTGACGCCAGGCCGCTATGCCGTGTTCGCCGCGTTCACGACGCGGCCGCAGAAGCACTGGTTCGAGGATGCCTGGCAGACGCTGGCGTCCAAGCTCGCCGCGCAGACGGGACTGATCCCGGTGCTGCTGGGGGGGCCGGCCGACGCCGAGACGGCGGCGCGCATCGCCGCCGGCGCGCCGGGGCTGATCAATCTGGTTGGTCGCACGAAACTGCCGGAAGCGGCGGCACTGGTGCGCGGTGCCGGCCTGCTGGTCGGCGTCGATACCGGGCTCACGCACATGGGCATCGCCTTCGCGACGCCGACGGTGGCGATCTTCGGCTCGACCTGCCCGTATACGCATACCGGTCGTGCCAATGCGCGCGTGATCTGGCTGGGCCTGCAGTGTTCGCCCTGCAAGCGCCGGCCGACCTGTGGCGGCGCCTACACCTGCCTGCGCGACATCACGCCCGATCGGGTGCTGGACGAAGCGGCTAAGGCGATCGCGGCATGAAGGTGCTGCACGTCGAAGCCGGCAAGCATTATTACGGCGGTGCGCGTCAGGTTGCCTACATCGTCGAGGGACTGGCGCGGCGTGGCGTTTCCAATGTGCTGGCCTGCCCGCTCGGTGCGGGCATCGCCGCCGCCTGCGCTGACCATGCCCGGGTGGTGGAGATGAAGATGGGCGGCGACGCCGATGCCGGTATGGCGCTGCGTCTGGCTCGCCTGATCCGCGCCGAGCGTCCGGACATCGTGCATCTGCACAGCCGGCGCGGCGCCGACCTGTGGGGTGGCATCGCCGCGAAGCCGACCGGCACCCGATGCGTGCTGTCGCGCCGCGTCGACAATCCGGAGCCGCGCTGGCTGGTCGCGCTGAAGTACCGTCTGTACGACCACGTGATCACCATTTCGGAAGGCATACGGCAGGTGCTGCTGTCCGAAGGACTGGCGGCGGAGCGGGTAAGCTGCGTGCGCAGCGCGGTCGATGCCGCGCCCTATCTGCAGCCGGTGGAGGGCGCCGCCTTTCGCCGCGAATTCGACCTGCCGGATAACGCGCGCGTGATCGGCGTGGTCGCCCAGCTGATTGCCCGCAAGGGACATCGCTACGTGATCGAGGCGATGACGGCGCTGCGGGCAAGTCACCCCGACGTGCGGGTGATCTTCTTCGGCCAGGGACCGCTGCGCGAGGAACTGGAGGGTGAGGTGAGCGCGCGAGGCCTGACCGAGGTGATCCGCTTCGCCGGTTTCCGCACCGATCTGCCGCGCTGGCTTGGCGGGCTCGACATCCTCGCCCATCCGGCCGACATGGAAGGGCTGGGCGTGTCTCTGCTGCAGGCTTCGGCCGCCGCGGTGCCCATCGTCACGTCGCGTGCCGGCGGACTGCCGGAAGCCGTCGCCGACGGCGTCAGCGGGCTGCTGATTCCGCCGGGCGATACTACGGCCCTGACCGCGGCGCTGGTCCGCCTGCTCGACGATGCCGGGCTGCGCCGCCGTTTGGGCGAGGCCGGTCGGGCCCGCATACTGGCGGAGTTTTCGGTGGATGCGATGGTCGAGGGCAATCTCGCCGTCTATCGCCGACTGATATCACGCAACTGAATACGGATACGACATGACGACAACCGATCGCCGCATCGTGTGGCTGCTGATTGCCTACACGCTGATGCTCGCGCTGCTCCCCCTGGTGCTGAACGAACAGGCCTTTCAGTGGACCTTCTCCGAAGTGGGACCCTTCGAGCAACTGTCCATCGCCGGCTGGCTGGGCACCGCCGTCATCGTGCTGCTGCGCATCCGCCCGCTCGCTGCGCGCGCCTGGGCCTTCGCGCTGCTGTGCCTGGCGTTTGCCGCGCGCGAGGCGGACTGGCACAAGCTGTTCACCGGCGAGAGTTTCCTGAAGAACAGCTTCTATCGCGACGCGGCACGGCCGTTCGAGGAAAAGCTGATCTGCGGCGCGATCGCCATTTTCCTGGTAGCACTGGTGCTGTACGCCGGTCTCGTGATCGCGCGCTTCCTGTTCCTGCAGGGGGGCTGGCGCTCCCGTTCCGGCGCCTGGCTGATGGCCGGTACTGCGCTGGTGGTGATCGGCAAGCTGATCGACCGCCTGCCAGCCGTGCTGTCGGTCGATTACGGCATCGAACTCGGGCCGCTGACCAAGCACTACTCGGCGGCCTTCGAGGAGGGGCTGGAAATGGCGCATCCGCTGATCCTCGCGTGGTCAGTGTGGATCAGCCAGACCGGGCGGCGCTACCTGTCGTGAGGGGTGCGGATGGTCGGTCGCGCGTTCCGCAGAGCGCGCAGACCGGGCCACACGAGCAGCTGGCGGCGCTGATCGAACGCCGCCGCGGGCAGGATTTCCACAAGCCGGTCGCCCCTTACAGTGCGGAGGCGTTCAAGGTCTTCGCGGCGGTTTGTCGCCCCGGCGCTCCGCTCATCGTCGACAGCTGCTGTGGCGTCGGCGAGAGCACGCTGCATCTGGCCGAGCGCTTTCCCGATCATTTCGTGCTCGGGGTGGACCAGTCGGCCGACCGCCTGTCGCGTGCACCGGTACTGCCGGCCAACGCGCTGCTGCTGCGTGCGGACATGGCCGACATCTGGCGCCTGCTGCTGGATGGCGGCTATCGCCCGGCCCGTCAGTACATGCTCTACCCGAACCCGTGGCCCAAGATCGGCCAGCTCGCGCGCCGCTGGCCGGCGCATCCGGTGTTTCCGCGGGTGCTGGCACTGGGCGGGGTCATCGAGTGCCGCAGCAACTGGCGCATCTACGTCGAGGAATTCGCGCTGGCGGCCCGGCTGCTGGTCAGCCGGAACGCGACCGTCGAGGCGTTCGTGCCCGAAGTGCCGATGACGCCGTTCGAACGCAAGTATCTGGCGAGCGGACACGCGCTTTTCCGCTGCGTCCTCGATCCGGAATAGGCACGGGGCGACGCATCCGAAAACGCGCCGCCCCGTGTGCAGCACCGGGTCACGCCCGGCGCCGGAGCGCTGCATCAGTTGAATTGCGGAATGTACTTCGGGTCCGCCGGCGCAGCCGGGGCGACCGGCGTCGGGCGCTGCGAGATTTCGGCGGCAGCCTGTGCGGCGTCGCCGCCCCGCGCACGCTGCGCCTCGGCGGCGCGCATCCAGCCCGTGTCGTGCGGATATTCGTCGCTGCGATATTTCGGGTCGGCCGGTGCGGCCGGTGCCACCGGCGACGGGCGGGCCGTCACCTCGTTGCGCACCTGAACCGCCTGGGCGCGCCGTTCAGCGGCCGATTCTCCGGCGCCGCGCACCTCGGACACGGTGTCGGACATGTGTTCGGTGGGATAAGCGCCTTCCGCCATCGCGCCGGCGGACGTGATCACGAAGGCGGCACCAACGATAGTCTTGAGGACGGTCATTGCAGTCTCCTTGGTTGCGGACGCCGCGACGGGCGTCCATGTGCTGCAGTGTGCGCATCGCAGCGGGCGTCGGCTGTCGGCCGACGCGCAGGGGATGTAGGTGCAGCGGTGCCCGGCGTAGGACGCACGATGTTGCGCAGCTGCGTGGCCTGGCCGCTCCGGTCGCCGGGTTTGCACAAGCGGCGCGGTATCGGCCGGGTGCTGTGCCCATGACCGCCGCTGTCGGACAATGTCGGAATACGGGGTCGGCGCGCCGGGCGCGACCCACAGATATCCGGGGCTTCATGAACGTCAACTGTGTCGAATGCGGCGCCTGCTGCGCCAGCTTTCGCGTCGATTTCCACCCGTCGGACGGCGAGGCGCAGGGCGGGCGCGTGCCCGAGGGCCTGTACGACGAATTGAACGTATCGATCGCCCGCATGCGCGGCACCGACCATGCTCAGCCACGTTGTCGCGCGCTGCGCGGGTGCATCGGCGAGCGGGTGAGCTGTTTCATCTACGACGAGCGGCCCGATCCGTGCCGCGAATTCGAAGCGGGGTCGGACGCCTGTTTGCGAGCGCGGCGCCGGCATGGCTTGCCGGCATCGTCCTGACGCCTACCGGATTCCCCGAAAGACCGATTCCCCCGGTGGACCGCCGTGCGTGGTTCTGGGGGAGCGAGCTCGGGAGGGTGGCCCGAGAGGAAGGTCAGCCGACGACCAGCGGTTCCGGTTCGATGTGGACGCCGAAGCGCTCGCGCACGCTGGCCTGTATGTCCGCGGCCAGCTTCATCAACTGGTCGGCGGTTGCCTGGCCGTGATTCACCAGCACCAGGGCCTGCCTGTCGTGCACGCCGGCATCGCCCCGCCGCGTGCCCTTCCAGCCGCAGCGGTCGATGAACCAGGCAGCGGCGAACTTCACCGCGCCGTCGGTCGCAGGGTAGTGCGGGGCGTCCGGGTGGGCGACGAGCAGGCGGGCGGCTTCGTCGGCGGGCAGCACCGGATTGCGGAAGAAGCTGCCGGCGTTGCCGATCACTGCCGGGTCCGGCAGCTTGGCGCGGCGCACCGCGCAGACGGCGTCGAACACCTCGCGCGGAGTGGGCGTGGTGACGCCGCGAACCGCCAGTTCGCGCTGTAGATCGGCATACTCGGCCCGCACGACCGGCTTCAGGCTCAGCCGGAACACGACGCGGGTAATGATGGCCCGTCCGGCGAGCCGGTGCTTGAACACGCTGTCGCGATAGCTCATCGCGCAGTCCGCAGCCGTCAGTTGCAGCCAGCGACGGTCCTGCATGTCCCAGGCGTCGACACTGTCCAGCCGGTCGACCAGTTCGACGCCGTAGGCGCCGATGTTCTGGACCGGTGCGGCACCGACGGTGCCGGGAATGAGAGCAAGGTTCTCCAGGCCGTACCAGCCCTGGTCGAGCGCGTGGCTGACCCAGTCGTGCCAGTTCTCCCCGGCGGCCACCGCGATGCGCACCGTGTCGCCGTCGTGCCCCAGCAGTTCGATGCCGCGCGTGCGCATGTGCAGCACGGTGCCCGGAAAGTCGGCCGCGAACACGATGTTGCTGCCGCCGCCCAGAACCAGGATGCGTTCGCCGCGCTGCAGCAGCGTCTCGGTCAGCGCCGGCAGATCGGCTGCGTCGTCCACCGGCTGCAGCCGCGCAGCGCGGGCGGGCAGGTGCAGCGTGTTCAGATCGCGCAGGTCGGCGTCGGAGAGGGCAGGGGCAATCATGACGTGCCGAAAATCGGGCGGCGAAGCGCTGAAGCAGGGGCGCGCAGTATAGCCAAGCGGCTGCGCTGCAGTGCGGTAGGCGGCTTGGCTTGAAATTGAATAAAAGATATCATATATAAGACTTGAACCGCCTTCGCGCGCAGTGGGTTTTGCGCTGCGCCATGCAAGGTTGCGGTCGTCGCCAAGGTGCAGATTAGAAAGCGCTTTTTCGACGCCGTTTCGGTGCAAGCCGCGGCTTTTCAGTCCGCGTCTTCGTGCGACGCACCATCGGAAGGGTGTGTCGTTCTATGATGCGGTATACCCGTCTACCGGAGGACTCACCGTGCTTGAAGCTTACCGTGCCCATGCCGCCGAACGCGCCGCGCTCGGCATCCCGCCGCTCGCCCTTGATGCGAAGCAGACTGCTGAACTGATCGAGCTGATCAAGAACCCGCCCGCTGGCGAGGACGCCTTCCTGCTCGACCTGCTGACCCATCGCGTGCCGCCGGGCGTGGACGACGCCGCCAAGGTGAAGGCCTCCTTCCTGGCCGCCGTGGCGCACGGTGACGTCAAGGTCGCTCTGATTTCCAAGGCCAAGGCCACCGAGCTGCTGGGCACCATGGTGGGTGGCTACAACGTGAAGCCGCTGATCGACCTGCTGGACGACGCTGAAGTCGCCGGTGTTGCCGCCGAAGGTCTGAAGAAGACGCTGCTGATGTTCGACTTCTTCCACGACGTCGCCGAGAAGGCGAAGGCCGGCAATGCCAAGGCCAAGGAAGTCGTGCAGTCCTGGGCCGACGCCGAGTGGTTCACCAGTCGCCCGGAAGTGCCGAAGTCGATCACCGTCACCGTGTTCAAGGTGCCGGGCGAAACCAATACCGACGACCTGTCGCCGGCGCCGGACGCGACCACCCGCCCGGACATCCCGATGCACTACCTGGCGATGCTGAAGAACACCCGCCCGGATGCTGCCTTCAAGCCGGAAGAAGATGGCAAGCGCGGCCCGATGCAGTTCATCGAGGACCTGAAGAAGAAGGGTCACCTCGTAGCCTACGTCGGCGACGTGGTCGGCACCGGTTCGTCGCGCAAGTCGGCCACCAACTCGGTCATCTGGGCCACCGGCCAGGACATCCCCTACGTTCCGAACAAGCGCTTCGGCGGCGTCACGCTGGGCGGCAAGATCGCCCCCATCTTCTTTAACACGCAGGAAGACTCGGGCTCGCTGCCGATCGAAGTCGATGTGTCGAAGCTGGAAATGGGCGACGTGATCGACGTGCTGCCGTACGACGGCAAGATCGTCCGTAACGGCGAGACCGTGGCTGAATTCGCGCTCAAGAGCGAAGTGCTGCTCGACGAAGTGCGCGCCGGCGGCCGCATCAACCTCATCATCGGCCGTTCGCTGACCGCCAAGGCACGCGACTTCCTCGGCCTGGGCGCCTCGACGCTGTTCCGCCTGCCGAAGGCGCCGGTCGATACCGGCAAGGGCTACACGCTGGCGCAGAAGATGGTCGGCCGCGCCTGTGGCCTGCCGGAAGGCAAGGGCATCCGCCCGGGCACCTACTGCGAACCGCGGATGACGACGGTCGGCTCGCAGGACACCACCGGCCCGATGACCCGCGACGAACTGAAGGACCTGGCCTGCCTCGGCTTCTCGGCCGACCTCGTCATGCAGTCCTTCTGCCACACCGCCGCCTATCCGAAGCCGGTGGACGTGAAGATGCACCGCGAACTGCCGACCTTCATCTCCAACCGCGGCGGCGTCGCGCTGCGTCCGGGTGATGGCGTCATCCACTCCTGGCTGAACCGCCTGCTGCTGCCGGACACCGTCGGCACCGGCGGCGATTCGCACACCCGCTTCCCGATCGGCATTTCCTTCCCGGCCGGTTCCGGTCTGGTCGCCTTCGGCGCCGCCACTGGCGTGATGCCGCTGGACATGCCGGAATCGGTGCTGGTGCGCTTCAAGGGCACGATGCAGCCGGGTGTCACGCTGCGCGATCTGGTGCATGCGATTCCGCTGTACGCGATCAAGGCCGGTCTGCTGACCGTGGCCAAGCAGGGCAAGAAGAACGTGTTCTCCGGCCGCATCCTCGAAATCGAAGGCCTGCCGGACCTGAAGGTCGAACAGGCCTTCGAGCTGTCCGACGCGTCGGCCGAGCGTTCCGCTGCCGGCTGCACGATCAAGCTGAACAAGGAGCCGGTGCAGGAATACCTGCGCTCGAACATCGTTCTGATGAAGAACATGATCGCCAACGGCTACCAGGACGCGCGCACGCTGGAGCGTCGCATCAAGTCGGTCGAGGCCTGGCTGGCCGATCCGCAGCTGCTGGAAGCCGACAAGGACGCCGAGTACGCGGCGGTGATCGAAATCGACCTCGCCGACATCAAGGAACCCATCGTCTGCTGCCCGAACGATCCGGACGATGCGAAGTTCCTGTCGGAAGTCAGCGGCACCAAGATCGACGAGGTGTTCATCGGCTCCTGCATGACCAACATCGGCCACTTCCGCGCCGCCGGCAAGCTGCTGGAAGGCAAGAAGGACATCCCGGTGCGTCTGTGGATCGCGCCGCCGACCAAGATGGACGCCTCCGAGCTGACCAAGGAAGGCTATTACGCCACCCTGGGCGGCGCCGGTGCGCGCATGGAAATGCCGGGCTGCTCGCTGTGCATGGGCAACCAGGCGCAGATCAAGGAAGGCAGCACCGCGATGTCGACCTCGACCCGCAACTTCCCGAACCGTCTGGGCAAGAACACCAACGTGTTCCTCGGCTCGGCCGAACTGTCGGCGATCTGCTCCAAGCTGGGCCGCATCCCGACCCGCGAGGAGTACCTGGCGGAAATCGGCGTCGTCACCAAGGATGCCGACAAGGTCTACAAGTACATGAACTTCGACCAGATCGAAGAGTACGCAGAGACCGCGAAGGAAGTGACGGTCTGACCGTTGCCGCAGTACGCAGTGAAGACGGCCCGCGATCGCGGGCCGTTTTTTTGCCTGTCGCACCGCGATTCCGGCGCCGCGGCGGCGGCCGGACGGGCGCCTCGCGTCGAAATGCCGTGGCAAAGCGCATCGGCGGGAGGCGTGCGTCACGAAGCGTCGCTCATGTTGCAGCGCGATGGTGCCGTCAAGAACAGGACCGAATCCTGCGGGCCCCGCCCATGACGCCTGACCTGTTCAATCTCGACGTGCTGCTGGTCGAACCCTCTTCGACGCAGACCCGGATCATCCGCGAGCGTGCGGCGGCGGTCGGCATCATGAAGATCCGCGAGGCCGATGGCGTGCAGTCCGCACTGGCGGCGATGTCCGCCAAGGTGCCGGATCTGGTGATCAGTGCGCTCTACCTGCCGGACGGTGACGGCACCGAACTGGTCCAGGCGATGCGCAATACGCCCGAACTGCAGCAGGTGGCCTTCGTGCTGGTATCCAGCGAAACCCGGCCGCAGGCGCTCGACGCGGTACGCCAGTCCGGCGTCTGCGGCATCCTGCCCAAGCCCTTCACCAGTGCGCAGCTGCAGCGGGTACTGTCGGCGACCCTCGACTTCCTCGCCGACGACGCGTCGCCGGACGAAGACATCGACTACGAATCGCTGCGCGTGCTGCTGGTCGACGACAGCGGCAATGCGCGCCGCTTCATGCGCCGCGTGCTGCAGAACATGGGGCTCAGCGACATCGTCGAGGCCAGCGATGGCAGCGAAGCTGTGAAGCTGCTGGACCAGACCCTGTTCGATCTCGTCGTGACCGACTACAACATGCCGGAGATGGACGGACAGGCGCTGGTCGAGTACGTGCGCCAGCAAAGCTGGCAGGCTTCGGTGCCCATCCTGATGGTGACCAGCGAATCCGACATGGGGCGGCTGGCTGCGGTCGAGCAGGCGGGCGTGTCGGGCATCTGCGACAAGCCCTTCGAGCCGGCCACCATCCGCGCGTTGCTGAAGGGCGCGCTGCGGCACACCGCCTGAGCAGGCCTCAGCCGGCAGCCATCCGGCGCTTCAATGCCGGGCCTGCAGTGGCGGCCAGGT
The DNA here is from genome assembly GCF_049843555.1 of Methyloversatilis sp. MC4-4. GTDB lineage: Bacteria > Pseudomonadota > Gammaproteobacteria > Burkholderiales > Rhodocyclaceae > Methyloversatilis > Methyloversatilis discipulorum_B. Next base: position 343,442 of record NZ_JBBHZK010000002.1, on the reverse strand, counting down.
CGCGCAGCATGCGTTCGGTGGTGGCCCAGTCCACACAGCCATCGGTGACCGAACAGCCGTAGCGCAGCTGCGACAGATCCTTCGGGATCGGCTGGTTGCCCGCTTCGAGGTGGCTTTCGATCATCACGCCGACGATGGAGCGGTTGCCGTCCCGGATCTGTCCCGCCACGTCGGCCAGCACCAGCGGCTGCATCTCGGGCTTCTTGAACGAGTTGGCATGCGAACAATCGACCACGATATTGGGAGGCAGGCCGGCCTTGATCAGTGCCTGTTCGGCCAGCGCGATGCTGACCGAATCGTAGTTCGGCCGCCCGGCACCGCCGCGCAGCACCATGTGGCCGTGCGGGTTGCCGCGCGTGCGGATGATGCTGGAGCGGCCGTAGCGGTTGATGCCAAGGAAGCTGTGCGGGCGCGAGGCGGAAATGATGCCGTTGATCGCCGCGTCGAGATCGCCGTCGGTGGCGTTCTTGAAACCGACCGGCGTCGACAGCCCGCTGGACATTTCTCGGTGCGTCTGCGATTCCGAGGTGCGGGCACCGATCGCGGTCCAGGAGATCAGGTCGCCCAGATACTGCGGCGAGATCGGGTCCAGCGCCTCGGTGGCGGCCGGCAGGCCCAGTTCGGCCACGTCGAGCAGGAAGCGGCGCGCCCGGCGCATGCCTTCCTCGATCTGGAAGCTGTCGTCCATGAAGGGGTCGTTGATATAGCCCTTCCAGCCGACCGCGGTGCGCGGCTTCTCGAAATACACGCGCATCACGAGCAGCAAAGAGGGCGACAGTTCGTCCGACAGCGTGCGCAGCCGGTGCGCGTACTCCATGCAGGCCTGCGGGTCGTGCATCGAGCAGGGCCCGACCACAACGAACAGGCGCGGGTCGGTCCGCTCCAGGACGGCGCGCACCGCCTCGCGGCCAGCCCGCACGGCCGTTTTCGCCGCCTCGCTGAGCGGCGCGTCGCCCTTGATGTCGCCCGGCGCGGGCATCACCGCAAAGCTTTCGATGCGGCTGTCTTCGAGTGTGGTGTCGGTGTTCATGAGCGGTCTCCCCCGTTTGTCATGCCAGTCAACGCCGACCGGCGCACGCTGTCAATCGCGCTGGTCAAGGAAAGCGTGAATGGCGGGCGGAGACTGCTTCAGCGTGCGGCGTGCCGGGTGCCGTTCCAGCGCACGCGGTAGATTGCATCGGAGGCGTCGTCGGACACCAGCAGCGAACCGTCGGGCAGTACCAGCACGTCGGCCGGCCGGCCGGATACCGCATCGTTGCGACCGAGAAAGCCTTCGACGAAGGGTGTGTAGCTGGTGACCGTATCCCCTTCGAGCCGCGCCACCATGACGCGGTAGCCGTCGCGTACGCTGCGGTTCCACGAACCGTGTTCGGCGATGAACACCGCACCACGGTACTCGTCCGGGAATTGCGATCCGGTGTAGAAGCGCATGCCCAGCGGCGCCACGTGGGCACCGAGCCGCAGCACCGGCGGTGTGTAGTCGGCGCACGATCGGCCCTTGCCGAACTCCGGATCGGCGATATTGCCGCCGTGACAGTAGGGGTAACCGAAGTGCTGGCCGGCCTTGCTGACGCGGTTCAGCTCGCACGGGGGCGCGTCGTCGCCCATCCAGTCGCGGCCGTTGTCGGTGAACCACAGCTCGCCGGTCTTCGGGTGCCAGTCGAATCCGACGGTATTGCGCACGCCGCGCGCGTAGATTTCCAGTCCGCTGCCATCGGCGTTCATGCGCATGATGTTGGCAAAGCCGTCCTTGTCGCGGTCGCAGATATTGCAGGGGGCGCCGACCGGCACGTAGAGCTTGTCGTCGGGGCCGAAGGCGATGAACTTCCAGCCGTGCGCGCTTTCCTTCGGAAAACGGTCGCTGACCAGCACCGGCTTCGGCGGCGTGGCCAGCTTGTCGTCGATGGCCGGCAGTTTGACGATGCGGTCCAGCGACGACACGTACAGGTCACCCTTGCGCCAGGCGACGCCGACCGGCATGTTCAGCTGGTCTGCAATCCTGACTGCCTTGCCGGCCTTCATCGTCGCCGGGTCGAAAGTGACTGCGCTGACATGGCCGGCGCGCGAGCCGACGTAAAGCCGGCCGGGCGCGCCCAGCGTCATCGCACGCGGATTGTCGACCTGCGCCCACAGCTCTATCGTGAATCCGGGCGGCACACGCAGCTTTTCCAGCGCGGTTTCGGCGTGGGCGAGGGCGGAGCCGAACGCAAGCGCGCCGGCGAGCAGGAGGCTTCGTATCATGGTCGTCATCCCGTCATCAGATGCGGAATCGACCGGCCAGCGGCGCCGGTGTTCCGCAGTGGAGCAAACATGAAGCTGGTCAGCTGGAACATCCAGTGGGCGCGCGGTTGCGACGGCCGCGTCAGCACGGAGCGTATCGCCGATATCGTGCGTGCCTGGGGCGATGCGGACGTGATCTGCCTGCAGGAAGTGGCGGTGGGTTTCGACACCTTGCCCGGAATGTGCGGCGAAGACCAGGTGGCGCAGTTCTCCGCGCTGTTTCCGGGCTACTCGGCGTTCTTTGCGCCGGGCAGCGACCGGCTAGGCGATGACGGTCGGCGCCTGCAGTTCGGCAACCTGACGCTGTCGCGCCTGCCGGTGCTCGCGGTCTGGCGCCGTCTTCTGCCGTGGCCGGCCGACGACAGCGTACCCGGCATGCAGCGCGCAGTCGCAGAAGTGACCGTCGCGTCTCCGGGCGGACCGCTGCGCGTGCTGAACACGCACCTCGAGTACTACTCGGCGACGCAGCGCATGCCGCAGGTGGAGGCTTTGCGCGCGCTGTCCGCCGAGGCGCTGGCCCACCTGCGCGCGCCACCGCGGAGCAAGGACACGAACCCCGCCTTTCTGCCGCCGCCGCGCCCTGCGGCAGCGCTGCTGTGCGGTGATTTCAACTGCGAGCCGCACAGTGCGGAACACGCGCGGCTGACTGCGCCGGCGGACGAAGCGGGCGCCGACTGGATCGATCTGTGGATTCACTGCCGCGGCAGCGAGGCGCACGCGCACACCGTCGGCCTGCACGGTGCCGACTGGCCCGATCATCCTTACTGCTGCGATTTCGCTCTGGCGACGCCGGCCTTGCTGCCGCGCGTGATCGGCATCGATGTGCACGCCGACACCGATGCATCGGATCATCAGCCGGTCCGGGTGGAACTGCGCGACTGAAGCGCAGTCATCATCCATGCAGGGCTGATCGGCCGGAATCGGTGACCGCTAGGCGATGTCGTCAGGGTCGAGCAGGCGCTCTATCGTTGCAATACGGTCGCGCAACAATAGTTTTCGTTTCTTCAGTCGTCGCAGCAGAAGCTCGTCGCGCGACTGCACGTCATGCAGGTCGGCGATGGCCTGATCGAGGTCACGGTGTTCGGCGCGCAGCGCGTCCAGCGTGGCGCGCAGTTCCTGTTCTTCCATGCCTGGCGCGCTGCCGGGAGGCGGCGCCTACTCCGTTTCGGGGACAGGCCCGGATGTTAGGTGTCACACCGCGAGGGCGCAAGCGCCCTTCAGCAAAGCAGTATCCGGCCGTTAGTCCACTTGAAAGGCGGCCGGTGTGCCCCATCTGCACTGCAGGGACGCGGTGCAGGAAGCTGCGACGGGCATTCTGCCGTTGCGTGTTGTACAGCCGCACCAGCCAAGGAGAAACATCATGCATATCATGTTCAATAATCCGCTGGTCTATGTGGTCGAGTACGCAGGTCTGGAAGCCGTCGAGGTGATCGACAAGCGCATCGGCCGTGGCGCCCTGATCCGCGACGACGCAGCACGCCGTTTCCGCGAGGAACTGAAGGAACTGGTCGACCACGACGAAGAGGTCGGGCCGGAAGAGTTCGACGCCTTCATGGTGCCGTGGGAGGCGCTGCTGACGCAGCCGGCGATCTACCACTGACGCAACCACCGGCCGCCCGCGGTGTTTCGCCGCAGGCGGCCGCTTCGGTAAGATGCGTGTCCGCAGAATCTGCACGCAGCCTACGCATTCCGATGAGCAAGGCCTTCACCAAGGAAACCGACACCGAAGAGGACGATCCCGAATCGGTCAGCGCGCTGCCAGCGGGCAGCAAGAACTACATGACGCTCGCCGGCTACGGCCGTCTGCGGGCCGAACTCGACGACCTGGTGCGCAGCGAGCGCCCGCGCATCGTCGAAACCGTCGCCTGGGCCGCCTCGAATGGCGACCGCTCCGAGAACGGCGACTACATCTACGGCAAGAAGCGCCTGCGCGAGATCGATCGCCGCATCCGCTTCCTGATCAAGCGACTCGAATCGGCCACCGTGGTCGACCCCAGGGAACAGCAGAACCCGGAACAGGTGTTCTTCGGTGCCACCGTTGACTACGAGGACGAGGACGGCCCGCACACCGTGCAGATCGTCGGCGTCGACGAAGCCAACGCATCCGACGGCCGCATTTCATGGATATCGCCGCTTGCCCGCGCGCTGCTCAAGGCACGCGAGGGCGACACCGTGCGCTTTCAGAGCCCGGCCGGACTGCGCGAGATCGAGGTGACCGAGGTGCGCTACGAGTGAGCACACGACGGCACTTCCGCGTCATCGCGCGCCTGCTTCTTCTGGCGCTGCTCGCGTCGCCGGCGGTACCGGCCCTGGCGCAGGTGCTTGCGCGCAGCGCCGGTGTAGCGCTTGCCACGGACATCTGCACCTCTGCACGCACGACGGAGGACGGCGCACCGGTGCCGGTACAGCATGGCGGAGCGCATTGCCTGCTCTGTTGTGGCCACGCCGGCGGTGCCGTTCCGGCCGGCACGACGTGGGCGCTAGCCTTCGATTTCAGCGCTGAGCAGGCACGCCTCGTACCGACCAGCGAATGCGGCGGTGACGAGCGCGGAATGCGACCCGAGGCGCGGGCGCCTCCCGGCAGTCACTGCCCCTCCGCCTGACCCTTGCGCAGCATTCCCGGCTGACGCGCGGCGCCCGCTCTGCCGGTGCCCGACACGTCATCGCCCAGACCTTTCCGGAGCACAGAAATGAAATCCATCCTGACCGCCACTCTCCTTTCCATCGCCTGCAGCGCCGCCCTGGCCGACGTTACGGTGAAGGATCCCTGGGTACGCGCCACCGTGGCCGAACAGAAAGCCACCGGCGCCTTCATGCAGATCACCGCGCCGAAAGCTGCACGGCTGGTCGGCGTGCACTCGCCCGTGGCCGGCGTCGCGGAAATCCACGAAATGTCGATGAACAACAATGTGATGCGCATGCGTGCCGTCCCGGCGATCGATCTGCCGGCCGGCAAGGCGGTCGAACTCAAGCCCGGCGGCTACCACCTGATGCTGATGGATCTGCGCGCGCCGCTGGTCGACGGGCAGACGGTGCCGCTCAGCCTGACCGTGGAAATGGCCGACGGCCGGCGCGAGACGCTGGAGGTCAAGGCCCCGGTGCGCCCGCTCGGCGCTGCCGCGTCGCACGATCACCACTGAGCGCAGTCCCGCTTGCGCGGGTGGGCCTCGCCTACCCGAGCGCCCCTCGCGGTCTTCTCCTCCCCGCTGTCCGCTGCCTGCCCACCTCGTGTGTGCAGGCAGTCCCGCCTTTGCCGTCGTCCCCTCACGTTCCCCGGGATATCTTCCCGTCGCGTTGATCAGTCAGCCGTACGGATACAGTTAATTAACCGTACGCCTAAAGTTTCGCCTCCAGGGTTCGTAATCCTGCACAGCAGGTGGTCGCTGACAGCCTTGTCCGGCCGGACTTTCGCAATACAACGCACACAGAACTGTCATGAACTCGAATTCCAGGAGTGGCGATCCGGTCGCCTCCAGGGTGCTGGACGCGAGCGCGCTCGGCCGTCCCGTCCATCGTCTGGATGCCTTCGCCGACAGGCTGACCAGGGATCTGGCCGAGGCATTCCGCGGTGGCGTGAACCGCCGCTACCGGGCTGCCTTCGACCTGCGTTCAGTCCGCATCGACCGCACTGGACACGCCGGCGACCTGATCCGCTGGACGGCCTATAGCGGCGAGACCGGGCGCATCCTGTTCGCCGCCGAACGCCCGCTCGTGCTGACCCTGCTCGGATACCGTTTCGGCCTGATCGGGCGCAGCGGAGCAGCGGCGCCAGCGCAGGCCGACGGCAATGGTCGCGCGACCGCCACCGAGGAACGTGTGGCGGTCGCCCTGGGCGAGGAACTGGCCGCCGTGGTTGCCGCCCGCATCGAAGCCGGCGACCTCGACCGGCCGCTCGACGCCGTCGCAACGCCGGCCTTCTCGATCGCGCCGGCACCGCCTCCGGCCGCGGGCGCCTGGACGCTCAGCTGCACGGTGGCCGACCCGCTGCTCGGTGAGGACTGCCGCATGTGGTTCGTGCTCGACGACGCCTGCATGGAAAAGCTGCTGCGCGGCCTCGCGCCGCCGCGTGAAAAAAAGGACGCAGCCGGCGCCGACACGCCGTTTGCCCACCGACTGCAGATGACGCTCACCGGCCGCTTGCTGAGCAGGGACATCCAGCTCGGAGAGCTGTTCGACCTGCGTGTCGGCGACGTCATTCCGGTCTTCGTCGGCGAAGCCGACGTACTGGTCGACGACTCGCGCCTCTTTACGGCAGCTGTCGCCGAACACCGCGGCAAGCTCTGCCTCACCTCATTCAACGATATGGACTGATGCCATGGACAACACTTCCGGAATCGACACGCTGCTGGACGGACTGGACGAGGCAGGCGACGACCTTGCGCTGCTCGGCAACGAAGCGCCGGCCACACCGGCTGCACCGCGACGGAACTTGCCGCAGATGATGCGGCGCATACCGGTCACGCTGACGCTGGAGGTCGGTTCCGCGCGCGTATCGCTGCAGGACCTGATGGAAATCGGACCGTCGAGCGTGCTCGAACTGGATTCGCTGGCCGGCCAGCCGCTGGTGATCAAGGTCAATGGCACGCCGATCGGTCACGCCGAGGTGGTGCTGGTCGGCGACAACCACGGCCTGCGCGTGGTCGACCTCGACGGTCTCGACCTGGACACCCTGGCGCAATGACCGGCGCATCGTCCCGCGGACGGTCGTGGCTGCGCGGCGCCTGCCGGCTGCTGCCGGCGAGTGCGGCCATCCTTGTCTGCGCCGCGGCCGGCGCGGCCGAGATTCCGCTGCTCGAATCGACCACCCGCGGCGCCACTACCGAGTTTTCGGTGAAGACGCAGATACTCATCATCATGACCCTGCTCGGGCTGCTGCCCGTCATGGTGATGATGATGACCAGCTTCACCCGCTTCGTCATCGTGCTGTCGCTGCTGCGGCAGGCGCTGGGCCTGCAGCAGGGCCTGCCCAACCGCATCGTCACCGGCATCGCGCTCATCCTGACGTTGCTGGTGATGCGCCCGGTGGGCGAGCAGATCTGGGCCGAAGCCTTCGTGCCCTACGACCGTGACAGCATCAGCCTCGAACAAGCGCTGAAGATCGCCGAGGCGCCGGTGTCGCGCTTCATGATGGCGCAGACCGGCAAGGCGGCGCTCGAACAGATCGCCCGTCTTTCCGGCTCCGGGCCGGTCGCGCAACCGATGGACCATCCCTTCCTGGTGCGCCTGGCCGCCTTCGTGCTGAGCGAGCTGAAGACTGCCTTCCAGATCGGCTGCATGCTGTTCATCCCCTTCCTGGTGATCGACCTCGTCGTGTCCTCGGTGCTGATGGCCATGGGCATGATGATGCTGTCGCCGCTGGTGATCTCGCTGCCGCTGAAGCTGCTGCTGTTCGTGCTGGTCGACGGCTGGACGCTCACGGTCAACACGCTGGTCACCAGCATCCAGGTCTGACGCGATGCTGACGCCGGACATTGCAGTGGATCTGGTCAGCGAAAGCCTGCACATCACCATGGTGCTGGTGTTGCTGCTGGTCGGCCCGGGGCTGGTGATGGGCCTGATCGTCGCGCTGTTCCAGGCGGCCACGCAGATCAACGAACAGACGCTGAGCTTCCTGCCGCGACTGCTGGTCACCCTGCTGGCCATCATCTTTGCCGGGCGCTGGATGACCGGCTACCTGATGGACTTCTGCGTGTCGGTGTTCCAGCGGGCGTCGGCGCTGGTCGGCTGAACGGGCGCGGACGACGTGGAACCGCTGTTCAACCAGATGCTGCCGCTGCTGCACACGCTGTGGTGGCCGTTCTGCCGCATCCTCGCCATGTTCAGCGCAGCGCCGCTGATCGGCGAGACCACGTTGCCGATGCCGGTGCGCATCCTGCTGTCGCTTGTGCTCGCGGTCGTCATGCTGCCGCTGGTGCCGGGCGGCGCGCAGATCGATCCGTTCTCGCTGAATGGCGTCGCCACCACGGTGCAGGAAGTGCTGATCGGCTTCGTGATGGGGCTGGCCTTCCACCTGGCGATGGCGGTCATCATGGTGCTCGGTTTCCTCGTGTCGTCGCAGATCGGCCTGTCGATGGCGCTGATGAACGATCCGCTCAACGGCGCTTCGTCCGACGTCGTGTCCAGCCTGCTGGCGACCATGTGCGCGCTGGTGTTCTTTGCCGTCGACGGCCATCTGCTGCTGGCCGGCGTCATCGGCGCCAGCTTCGGTGCCTGGCCGGTGGGCGGCGGCATCCCGCTGTCCACACTGCAGGCGATCGCGCTCAACGTGGCCTGGGTGTTCTCGGCGGCGCTGCTGCTCGCGGTGCCCATGGTGTTCGCGACCATGGTGGTGCAGATCGGCTTCGGCTTCCTGAACCGCGTGGCGCCGTCGCTGAACCTGTTCTCGCTGGGCTTCTCGCTGGTGACCGTGTTCGGCCTGTTCATGCTGGGCCATGTCGCGCGCGTGGTGCCGCAGCACTATCTGCGCATGTGCGGGCAGGTGCTCGACATGCTGCAGCAGCAGATGAGGGCGGTGCCGCATGGCTGACGAATCCGGCAGCAGTGGCGACAAGTCCGAAAAGCCCTCGCAGCAGAAGCTGCGGAAGACGCGCGAGAAGGGGCAGGTCGTCCGCTCGCGCGATCTGGCGACGGCGGTCGGCATCCTGGTCAGCCTCAAGCTCATCGTGCTGATGATGCCGTCGCTGCTCGACGACTTCCGCGGCCTGTTCGCACTCGGCTTCGTGCCGCTGGACGGCGACGGCGCGCTCGACAACGCGTGGTCGGCGCGCTTCGCGGCTGCCTCCACGCTGCTGCTGAAGATGCTATTGCCGCTGTGTGCAGTGCCGCTGGCCATCCTGATTGCATCGCTGCTGCCCGGCGGCTGGGTGCTCAACGTCGAACACTGGCAGCCCAAGCTGGAACGCCTGAGCCCGATCAAGAATCTGGGTCGCCTGGTGTCGCCGAAGCACCTGTTCGAGGTGGCGACCTCGGTGCTGAAGGCGACCGCGCTGTGCAGCGTGCTGTGGTACGTCTGCAGCCGCGGCGTCACCGATTTCCTGATGCTGCAGTCGCTGCCGCTGGACCGCGCGCTGATTGCCGGCGCCGACCTGATGCTGGACAGCATCATGGCGCTGTGCGCCGTGTTCGTCGTGTTCGCGCTGGTCGATGTGCCGGCGCAGGCCTTCTTCTTCCTGCGCAATCTGCGCATGACCAAGCAGGAGGTGAAGGAGGAGCACAAGTCGAGCGAGGGCCGGCCCGAAGTGAAGCAGCGCATCCGCCAGCTGCAGCGGCAGATGGCGCGGCGCGGCGTGCGCAAGGCGGTGCCGGGGGCCGATGTGGTCATCGTCAATCCGGAGCACTACGCGGTCGCGCTGAAGTATGACGAGCGCCGCGCGCAGGCGCCTTTCGTCATCGCCAAGGGCGTGGACGAAATGGCGCTCTACATCCGCGCCATCGCCGCCGAGCACAGCGTCGAGACGGTCGAACTGCCGCCGCTCGCGCGCGCCATCTACAACACCAGCCAGGTCAACCAGCAGATTCCGCTGCCGCTGTACCGCGCGGTGGCGCAGGTGCTCACCTATGTGCTGCAGCTCAAGGCCTTCCGCCGCGGGCAGCGCCGGGGCGAACCGCGGCTGCCGACCGATCTGGTCATTCCGAAACATCTGAGCGAGGTGATGCCCGCATGAACTTCCTGAACCGCCTGGTCGACGAAATGCGCCGGCACCGCGTCGCCACACCGGTGTTCCTGCTGCTGATACTGGCGATGGTGATACTGCCGCTGCCGCCGGTGCTGCTCGACGTGCTGTTCACGTTCAACATCGTGCTCGCGCTGATCGTCATCCTGGTCAGCGTGTCGGCCAGGCGGCCGCTCGATTTCTCGGTTTTCCCGACCATCATCCTCGCCACCACGCTGATGCGGCTGACGCTCAATGTCGCCTCGACGCGGGTGGTGCTGCTGCACGGTCACGAAGGCACGCACGCCGCCGGCCAGGTGATCGAGTCCTTCGGCAACGTGGTGATCGGCGGCAATTTCGTGGTCGGTCTGGTGGTGTTCGTCATCCTGATGATCATCAACTTCGTCGTCGTGACCAAGGGCGCCGAGCGCATTTCCGAGGTGTCGGCCCGCTTCACGCTGGATGCGCTGCCGGGCAAGCAGATGGCCATCGACGCCGATCTGAACGCCGGCCTGATCAACCAGGAGAAGGCCCAGGCACGCCGTCGCGACGTAGCGATGGAGGCCGACTTCTACGGCGCCATGGACGGCGCGTCGAAGTTCGTCCGCGGCGATGCCATCGCCAGCATCCTCATCCTGCTGATCAATATGGTGGGCGGCGTCATCATCGGCGCGTTGATGTACGACCTGAGCCTTGGCGATGCCTTCCGCCAGTACGCGCTGCTGACCATCGGTGACGGTCTGGTGGCACAGATCCCGGCGCTGCTGTTGTCGGCGGCAGCGGCCATCATCGTCACCCGCATCAGCGATTCCGGCGACTTCGAACAGCAGATCAGCACCCAGCTGCTGACCTCGCCGACGGTCATGTACGGCGCGGCGGCGATGATGGCGGTGCTGGCGGCCATTCCGGGCATGCCCACGCTCATGTTTGCGCTGTTCGCGGCCGTACTCGGTTTCGTCGGCTGGCGGCTGTCGGGGATGGCCGAGCGACCGGCGCAGAGCGATCTGGGTGAGGTCGAGAGCGCACTGATCAACGCCCGTGCGCCCGAACTCGACTGGAGCGATCTGCCGGTGGTCGAGCCGGTCACCATCATGCTGGGCTACAAGCTGGTCGGTCTGATCGACGCAGCGCAGGGCGCGCCGCTGACGCGCCGGATCAAGGGCGTGCGCCAGAGCCTGAGCGAAACCATGGGCTTCCTGTTGCCGCCGATCGGCGTGCGCGACGATCTTTCGCTGAAGCCCTCGCAGTACTCAGTGCTGCTCAGCGGCGCGGTGATCGCGCAGGCCGAGGTGTTCGCCGACCGGCTGATGGCCATTCCGTCGCCGAAAACCTACGGCACGCTGGACGGCATTCCGGGCATCGAACCGGCCTACGGCATGCCGGTTACGTGGATTGCGCCGGAGGACAAGGCGCACGCGCTCGGCCTTGGCTATCAGGTGGTCGAATGTGCTTCCGTCATCACCACGCATCTGTCCAAGCTGGCGCGCGAACACCTGGCCGAACTGTTCGGCCACGAGGACGTGCCGGCGCTGCTGGAGCGGCTGTCCGCGCTGACGCCCAAGCTGTCGGCGGCGCTGGACAAGGCAATGACGCACACCCAGCTGCTGCGCGTGTTCCGCGTGCTGCTGGCCGAGAACGTGGCGCTGAAGGACATCGTGCCGATCGCGACGACGCTGGTCGAGAACGCCGAGGTGACCAAGGACCCCATCCTGCTGGCGGCCGAAGTCCGCTGCGCGCTGCGCCGGCAGATCGTCGGCGCCCTGGTCGGGCCGCTGGCCGAGATGAAGGTGTTCAATCTCGGCAGCGAGCTGGAGAACATGCTGCTCGGCTCGCTGAACCAGGCGCGCCAGACCGGCAAGGCAGCGCTGGATAACTACCCGATCGACCCCAATCTGCTGGCCCAGCTGCAGACCCACATGCCGTTGGCGCGCGACCAGATGAAACAGCAGGGCGGCACGCCGCTGTTGCTGGTGATGCCGCAGATCCGCCCGCTGCTCGCACGTTACGCAAGGCTGTTCGCGCCGGGGCTGCAGGTGCTGTCGTACAACGAAGTGCCCGAGCAGCGCGACGTCAGCGTAGTCGGCACGCTGGGCTGAGCGGTGCGCTCAGCGGAGCCCGCTGCTGCGCGCAAACAGGAAGGCGTGAGTGAGCCAGGCGGTGCGGCAGGCTGCGACCTCGATCGCCACGATGCGTCGCTGCGCGAGGATGGGCAGTATGTAGTCGATGCAACGAACGCCGCCGTTGGCGTCGCGCGTCGCGCGGCACAGCAGGCCGGTGCGCCGCAGATCTTCGTCGGACACCACCTCGCAGGGCGACAGGCGGTCGTGCCCGTTCTCGATCAGGAACTGCAGTGCCACCACGAAGGCGGCACGCGCGATGCGGATGTCGTGCGGCACGATGCGCACGAAGGGGCGGTCCGTCTCGTGCAGGATTTCGAAGTCGATGTCGGACACGCCGTGCGTGGCGTAGCGCTGGCCATCGCCGATGAGGTGCCAGATCGCGTCTATCGTCGCTTCCGAATGCGATTCGCAGATCGCAGATTCGCAGCGGTTCCTCATATGGATCATCCTTCCGGTTGGTAGTGCGTCGCCAGCGCCACGGCGAACGCCCGCGCCGGTGAGACCGGGGCGGGCGGACGCGGAACGGGAATTGCCGGACGCCGGAGCGTCGGCAGTCGCGGCATTACTGCATCAGCGACATGACGAGCTGGGACATGCTGGAGCTCTGCTTGAGCATGGAGGTGCCCGCTTGCATGAGCATCTGCTTCGAGGTCATGTTGGCGGTTTCGGACGCGTAGTCTACATCCATGATGCGACCGCGGGCCTGTTCGGTATTGGTCTTCATGTTGGCCAGGTTGTTATAGACGTGGTCCAGTCGGTTCGACGCGGCGCCGATCTGCGAGCGCAGCGTGCCGACGGCGGTGATGGTCGTCTCCGCCAGCGTGATCGCGGCGTTGGCGGCGGTCGAAATGTCACCGGCGTTGAGTGCGGTGACCGCGGTGGTCAGCGTCGTGAAGTTGGCCGAGGTGTCGACCACCATGGTTTCCGCGGCGTCGGCACCGATCTGGAAGGTCACGCCGCCGGCGGTGGCCAGCGTGCCGCCGGTCAGCAGGGCCTGACCGCCGAACTTGGTATTGGTCATGATGTTGGTCAGTTCCAGGCCCAGCTGGTCGTATTCCGCCTTCATCGCGGTCTTGTCGCTGGCGTTCGAGGCACCGTTCGACGCTTCGGTCGCCAGGTCCTTCATGCGCAGCACGATGTTGGTGATTTCGGTGAATGCGCCTTCGGCGGTCTGCATCATCGAGATGCCGTTCTGCGTGTTGCGCTGGGCGACCGCCATGCCGCGCGTCTGAGCGCTCAGGCGGGTGGCGATCTGCAGGCCGGCGGCGTCGTCCATCGCGGAATTGACGCGGAAGCCGGTGCCCAGGCGGGTCATCGAAGTGGACAGAGCTTTCTGGGTGCCGCCGACCGAGTTCTGTGCGGTCAGGGCGGCGGCGTTGGTGTGAAGGCTGAGCATGAATGGTCTCCGGGTCGAGGGGCGGGGATCGGCCACCGGTACGGGGCGTGTTCGCCGCCGCGTTGGCCTCATCAGGAAAAGGCGACGCGGAAGGAAGCAAACTTAAATGGCTGCCGTGTCCGTTTCGCGACACGTCGGTCGCAGGCCAAAAAAAAGCCAGCCGCACTGACGGGCGCGGCTGGCTCAGCCTGCTGCACACGGACCCCGGAGGGTGCGTGCCGCGGGGGGAGGGTTACTGCATCAGCGACATGACGAGCTGAGACATGCTGGAGCTCTGCTTGAGCATCGAGGTGCCGGCCTGCATGAGCATCTGCTTGGAGGTCATGTTGGCGGTTTCGGAGGCGTAATCGACGTCCATGATGCGACCACGGGCCTGTTCGGTATTGGTCTTCATGTTGGCCAGGTTGTTGTAGACATGGTCGAGCCGGTTCGACGCCGCACCGAGGTCGGCGCGCACCGAGCCCACCTCGTTGATGCGCGACTCGAGCTGGCCGATCGCGGCCGTCGCGTTGGCCGAAGTCAGGATTTCACCGAGCGAGGTGGCGGTGGCGTTGCCGGCGCCGGTGGCGAAGGCAGCGTCCAGGTTGGTCAGCTTGGTCACCACGTCCACCGTCATCGTTTCCGCGGCGGCGGCGCCGATCTGGAAGGTGGTGGTGGCCGCGCCCAGCGAGCCCGCGCCCTTGAGCAGCGCCTGACCGCCGAACTTGGTATTCGTCATGATGTTGCCGATTTCCGCCGCGAGCTGCTGGTACTCGGCGTTCATCGCGGTCTTGTCGTTGGTATTCGATGCACCGTTGGCGGCCTCGGTCGCCAGGTCCTTCATGCGGAGCAGGATGTTGGTGACTTCGGTGAAGGCGCCTTCGGCGGTCTGCATCATCGAAATGCCGTTCTGCGTGTTGCGCTGGGCCACGGCCATGCCGCGGGTCTGCGCGTTGAGGCGGGTGGCGATCTGCAGACCGGCGGCGTCGTCCATCGCGGAATTGACGCGGAAGCCGGTGCCCAGGCGGGTCATCGAGGTCGACAGGGCTTTCTGGGTACCGCCCACCGAGTTCTGTGCGGTCAGGGCGGCGGCGTTGGTGTGCAGGCTTAGCATGGAAGATCTCCGGATAGGGGGTTCTGGCTTCGGACCACCGGCGCGAGAAGATTCGCGCTTTCGATGTCCTCATCCGGACAGGGCGACGCTGGCGCGCCGGACCTTAAATCGGCTGTGTCGTTCTTGCTGCGGGAAGGTGTGAGCCGCCGGACTGCAGCGCCGTCAGCGCGAGCAGCACTTCGGCGGCGACACGGAACAGCGGCAGCGGCAGGTGAGCGTGCAGTGCCGACGGACGGGTGATGTCGAGCCCCCTCGTGCGCAGTCCGCCGGCGGGCACGCGCAGCAGCCGGCATGACGCGAGCCGGGTGCCGGCGAGCACCAGGGCCGCCGCCAGCGCGGGCAGAATGTCGCGCACATGGGCGACCGCCCGGTCGCCATCGATGCGGAACTGCAGATGTACGCCGGCGGCAATTTGCAGCCGGACCTGCACCATGCCCTCGCCAGGCAGTTCGATCTCGATCAGCAGAACGGCCGACGCGGCAGCGGCGGCACTGTGCTTCGCATCGTCGTCGTCGCCGACGAAAAGTCGGGCCCGCTGACCGTCGGTCAGATGCACAGGGAATATCCAGCGCTCGCTGCCGGGCAGCGGGAGCAGGGGCGGGGCGCTGACGCGGCCCGGTTCGCCGGGCAGCGAGGGCGTACCCGTGGCGGCGCTGTCCGCGCGCGCCAGTTCGGTCGTGATCTGCCGGAACACGCGGGTACGCAGTGCGGTGGCGAGGTCCAGCGCGCCGGGCGCGCGCCAGCGCAGATGGCGCAGCAGCAGCTGGTCCGGCTGCATCGCCGCCGACAGTTCATCGGCCTGCGCCGACGGCCGGGCGGAAAGACCGGGCGCCTCGGCGTCGACCTGAAGTTCGACCGCAGGCGAGGTGGACAGCACCCGGACGGCAAGGCGCTCCCCCGCCACCAGCGGCCGACCCAGCAGCGCCAAGCCCTGCAGGCGGGACGCTACCGCGTCGTCCGCGGTGTCGACGGCCGCGCCGGCGTCCGCCGGCAGCGGCAAAGGCAGACGCTCGGGAGGGCGCCGCAACGGCAATGTCAGGGCGAGACGCGGAATCCTCTCTATCGTCATGGCGAATGCTCCGGATATGAAAGAGCCAACCGTCCGGCGGGCACGGTTGGCTCGTCCTGCGGTGCGCGGCCCACGGGGCCGCGCGGGCCATCAGCGTTACTGCATCAGCGACATGACGAGCTGGGACATGCTGGAGCTTTGCTTGAGCATCGAGGTGCCGGCCTGCATGAGCATCTGCTTGGAAGTCATGTTGGCGGTTTCGGAGGCGTAGTCGACGTCCATGATGCGTCCGCGGGCCTGTTCGGTATTGGTCTTCATGTTGGCCAGGTTGTTATAGACGTGGTCCAGGCGGTTCGACGCTGCACCAAGCTGGGCGCGCACACCGCCGACGTCGTTGATCCAGCCTTCGATGTCGCCGATCGCCGTCGCCGCGGTGGCGGCGGTCGTGATGTCGCCCAGCGTGGCGGCCGTGGTCAGATCGGTCACCAGCGCGGCCAGATCGGTCGATACGTCGACCGACATCGTTTCCGCGGCGGCGGCACCGATCTGGTAGGTGATGGCGCCGGCCTGCAGCGAGCCCGCGCCATTGAGCAGGGCCTGACCGCCGAACTTGGTGTTGTTCAGGATGTTGCCCAGTTCGGAACCCAGTTCCTGGTACTCGGCGTCCATCGCCGTCTTGTCGTCGGTGTTCGACGCGCCGTTGCGGGCTTCGGTCGCCAGATCCTTCATGCGCAGCAGGATGTTGGTGATTTCGGTGAAGGCGCCTTCGGCGGTTTGCATCATCGAAATGCCGTTCTGCGCATTGCGCTGGGCCACGGCCATGCCGCGGGTCTGGGCGCTCAGTCGGGTGGCGATCTGCAGACCGGCGGCGTCGTCCATCGCGGAATTGACGCGGAAGCCGGTGCCCAGGCGGGTCATCGAGGTCGACAGGGCTTTCTGGGTACCGCCCACCGAGTTCTGTGCGGTCAGGGCGGCGGCGTTGGTGTGCAGGCTCAGCATGGAAGATCTCCTGGTCTATGTCGGCGGGTGCGGATCGGGCGTCATGCGCCCTCCACCCTGACAGGCGACCGACACCGACCCGGTCTTAAATCCGCCTCACCCCTTCGCTGCCGCGTTTGCCGCGCCCTCATGTGAACTTTCTCACGTGAATTCTTCCTTGTGGCATTTAATCGGTTATTAATCAATGGTTTGTGTCGTTCATGAAGTTTGTATTTACATGTAAAGTTCTCGCCCGCGGGGTCGATACATACACGTACGGTTAAGCAGCGCATGCTGTTCCACATAACACCTGCCGGGCATCGCTGCCGGCAAGACAAACAGGTAATGCGTGTATGGGATACGAATTCGCCAGCGCGATCGGCGCCAACAAGGCACTGATCGAAGCCGATGCCACGAACATGGTTGCGAGCGCCGCCATGCCGCTCCAGCCGGCACTCCGGTTCGGCGGTGGCGACGGCGCCGGATTTGCCGGTGCCATGCAGGACGCCGTGCAGCGCGTCGACGCGATGCAGCACGAGGCTTCGCAGCGGATGGAAGCGGTGGACAGCGGGCAGAGCGATGACCTCGTCGGCGCCATGCTGGCCAGCCAGGAAGCCAGTCTGTCCTTCTCGATGCTGATGCAGGTGCGCAACAAGGTTGTGGGGGCCGTCGAGGACCTCATCAAGCTGCCCCTCTGACTCTGACCCGGAACAGCCCACGTGATCGCAACCGTACGCGGCGGCCTGCAACGCCTGCGCGCCGGCTCCGGGGCCATGCCCTCGCTGCCGCCGGCCTTCCTCAAGAGCCTGGTTCCGCTGATGGTGATCGCCGTCGCCGTGACTGCGCTCGTCCTCATGTATCTGTGGCAGGACCAGGCCAGTTACAAACCCGTGTTCGGCGCCCGACAGAAAGTGGCGACGGCCGACATGATGTCGGTACTCGATGCCGAAGGCATTCCTTACCGCCTGCACCCGGAGAGCGGGCAGGTGCTGGTGCCGGACGCCCAGCTCGGCCGGGTGCGCATGCTGCTCGCCGCCAAGGGCGTGGCCGCGCAACTGCCTGCCGGCCTCGAACTGATGGACCAGAACGACCCGCTCGGCGTGAGCCAGTTCGTACAGGACGTGCGTTACCGGCGCGGCCTGGAAGGTGAGCTGGCGCAGAGCATCCTGACGCTGGACGCGGTCGATTCGGTACGCGTGCATCTGTCCATCGCCCGCTCGACCTCCTTCGTCGCCACCGACGGCGAGAAGAGCACCGCGTCGGTGGTGCTCGGCCTCAAGCCCGGGCGCACGCTGAGCCCCGAGCAGATCGCCGCCATCGTCAATCTGGTCGCCGGCAGCGTGTCGACGCTGGACCCGCAGCGCGTCAGCCTGGTCGACCAGGCTGGCAACTACCTGTCAGCCCGCGTCGATCTGAGCGACGGCTTCGAGACGCACGGCGGCAACGAGGCCGCACACCGCTTCCAGAACGAGGCGCGCGGCAATGTGCGCGACCTGCTGTCGCCGGTGCTGGGCGAGCACAACTACCGCGTCAGCGTGACCGCCGAGGTCGACAACGACCGCGTCGAGGAAACGCACGAGAAGTATGGCGAGGCGCCGCGCGTTACCAGCGAGGCGACGCGCGAGGAGCAGGACCGCAATCGCGTCGCGCTCGGTGTACCCGGTTCGCTCAGCAACCGCCCGGTCGCCGCACCGGCCGCCCAGGCGCCGGCGCAGCCGGGTGCCGCCGGAGAGCAGCCGCCGGCTGCTGCGGCTGATGCCGCCGGCGCGCGTAAGAACGCCTCGACCCGCCAGTACGCCTACGACCGCAGCATCACGCAGATCAAGCGCAGCCGTGGCCGGCTGCAGAAGCTCAATGTCGCCGTCGTGCTCAACAACGCGGCGGCGGCCGATCCGGCCAAGGGCTGGAGCGAGGCCGAGATCAGGAACATCGAACGCATCCTCGCCAATGGCCTGGGCATCAACGCCGAACGCGGCGACCAGCTGGTCGTGTCCGCGCTGAACTTCCCGGCGCAGCCGGAAGCGCCGGCCTGGTGGGCGCAGCGCGACAACATCGTCGATATGGGGTCGTGGCTGCTGTATGCCGTGGGCGGGCTGCTGGCACTGCTGTTCGTCGTGCGCCCGCTGGTGCGCTCGGCGCAGCAGCGCATTGCACCGGCCGCCACGCAGGACGACGACATTCCGGTGCGCGACGCCACGCCGGACGCTGTGCCGCCGGCCGTCGGCGCGGCGCCCGCTCTGGCGCTGGACGGCGCCGGTGCCGCGGACGGCAGCCCGGTGGTATCGCTGCTCGAAAACTACGACCTGCCGCCGCCGGGCTCCCCGGTCGACGTGCTGGTCGAACATCTGAAGGTCCTGGCCGGCAAGGAGCCGGAGCGGGTCGCCGAAGTCGTCAAGCAATGGGTGCAGAAGAATGGCCGATCCGAACAACCCGCTGAGTAATCCCATCATCCCGTCGGGCAGCAATCTGAGCCCGCTCGAGCAGGCCGCCATCGTGCTGCTGAGCATGGGCGAGGAGCCGGCGGCCGGCGTGCTGCGCTGTCTGTCGCGCGAGGAACTGCTCGAAGTGACCGGCGTCATGTCGCGCCTGAGCGGCATCAAGGTCGAGAGCGTACGCACCGCGATCCAGCGCTTCTTCGACGAGTACCGCGAACAGAGCGGCGTGCATGGCGCCTCGCGCGCCTACCTGAAGCGCTCGCTCGATCTGGCGCTCGGCGGCGAGATCGCCAGCAGCGTGCTGAACAGTCTCTACGGCGACGCTATCCGCCCGCTGATGGCGCGTCTGCAGTGGGCGTCGCCGAAGTGGCTGGCCGACTTCATCGCCGACGAACACGTGCGCATGCAGGCGGTATTCCTCGCCTTCCTGCCGCCGGCGCTGGCCGGCGCCGTGATCGACGCGCTGCCGGTCGACGGGCGCGACCTGCTGCTGCTGAACGTGGCGCGGCTGAAGGAGATCGACCACGAACTGCTGGTCGAGCTGGAAGAGCTCGTCAACCGCTGCCTCGCCAGCCTGGGTTCGCAGAGCGCCAGCGTCGAGGGCACGCGTCAGGCTGCGGAAATCCTGAACCGGCTGTCCGGCAACAAGCAGCAGATGGTGGAACAGCTGCGCGCACGCGATCCGCAGGTGGTGTCCGAGATCGAAATGAGCATGTACGACTTCTACATCCTGTCGCGCCAGTCCGATACGGTGTTGCAGCGCCTGCTCGAAGACGTGCCGCTGGAACAGTGGGCGATTGCGCTCAAGGGTGCCGAGCCCGAAGTGCGCGACGCCATCATGCAGACCATGCCGCGCCGTCAGGCGCAGAGCTTCGAGGACACGATGCGCCGCACCGGCCCGGTGCCGCTGAGCCGCATCGAGCAGACGCGCCGCGAAATCATGGCCCAGGTGAAGACGCTGGTCGACGCCGGCGAGATCGAGGTGCAGCTGTTCGCCGAGGCCGTCGTCGAATGAGCGGCGTGCGCCCACACCGCTTTCCGCCGCTGGCGCAGATCGCCGCCGGCCGCGCTGACGGACAGTCCGCCGCGCAGTACCAACAGTCGCTGGCCGACGGATTCCGGCAGGGCATGGACGAGGGCTACCGCGTCGGCCATGAATCCGGCTTCGCCGACGGCCTGGCCGAAGGTCGCGAAAGCGGCCGCCAGGAAGGCCTGCAGGCGGGGCGCGAGGAGGCGATGCGGCAGACGCTGGCTTCGTTCGAACAACTGGCGCGGCCGCTCGACGCCATGCTCGAACGGCTGCAAGGCCTGCAGGCGGACTACCAGACCGCACTGCGCAAGGAGGTGGTCGACCTGGTGGCGCGCGTCGCCCGCCAGGTGATCCGCTGCGAACTGGCGCTGCAGCCGGCGCAGCTGCTGTCGCTGGTCGACGAGACACTGGCGGCGATGCCGCCGACCCGTCAGGGCATCGAGGTGCACCTGAATCCGGAAGACCTGAAGCGCATATCCGAGATCGATGCGCCGCGTGCCGCGCGCTGGCATCTGGTCGCCGATCCGCGTCTGGAACTGGGCGAATGCCTGGTGAAGGCGGGCGATCACGAAGCCGACGCCGGCTGCGCGCAGCGACTGGCCGCCTGCGTCGAACAGGTGCGCGCACAGCTGCTTGATGGCGTCGACCCGCCAGCGGCGGCCATCGAAGCCCCCTTCGCTGCGGAGGCCGCATGATCACCGACGTGCTGCGCCGTCTGGAAATCGGCGACGTGCCGGTGGCCACCCCCACCGGCCGTCTGGTCGGCGCTTCCGGCCTGCTGCTCGAAAGCGCCGGCTGCCCGCTCTATACCGGTCAGCGCTGCCAGATCGAAACGATGGACGGCGGCTGGCTGGACGCCCAGGTGGTGGGCTTCCGCGACAAGCTGTCCTTCCTGATGCCGTTCAAGAAGCCGGTCGGCCTGACCACCGGCGCCCGTGTGCTGCCGGTGCAGGACAAGCTCGATCTGATGATCGGCCCGTCCTGGCTGGGACGCATGGTCAACGGTCTCGGTGAACCGATAGACGGCCTCGGCCGCCTCGGTGGCGAACATCCGCTCGACCCGCATCCGCCGCGGGTGCACCCGCTGAAGAAGAAACGCGTATCCGAGCCGCTCGACGTCGGCGTGCGCGCGATCAACGGTATGCTCACGCTGGGCAAGGGTCAGCGCGTCGGTCTGATGGCCGGCAGCGGCGTCGGCAAGAGCGTGCTGCTCGGCACCATCACCCGCCAGACGGCAGTGGACGTGGTCGTCGTCGGTCTGATCGGTGAGCGCGGTCGCGAGGTGCGCGAATTCGTCGAGCTGTCGCTCGGCGAGGAGGGGCTGAAGAAGGCGGTCGTCGTCATCGCGCCGGCCGACGAATCGCCGCTGATGCGACTGATGGCGACCGAACTGTGCCATTCCATCGCCGCCCATTTCCGCGACCAGGGCAAGGACGTGCTGCTGCTGGTCGACTCGCTCACCCGCTATGCGATGGCGCGGCGCGAGGTCGCACTGGCACTGGGCGAGCCGCCGGCCACGCGCGGCTATCCGCCGTCGGTGTTCTCGCTGCTGCCGCAGCTGGTGGAGAGCGCCGGCAACGGCGAGAACCCGGTCGGCAGCATGAGCGCGATCTACACCGTGCTGGCCGAGGGCGACGACCAGCAGGACCCGGTGGTCGACACCGCCCGCGCCATCCTCGACGGTCACATCGTGCTGACGCGCGAACTGGCCGAACGCGGTCACTACCCGGCGATCGACATCGCCGCGTCGATCAGTCGCTGCATGGCGCTGGTGGTCGACAAGGCGCATCTCAATGCCGCGCGCAGGGTGAAGGAGATGGCGTCGCGCCATGCCCAGGTGCGCGACCTGATCCCGCTCGGCGCCTATGTTGCCGGCGCCGATCCGCAGACCGATCACGCGGTGTCGCTGTATCCGGACATCGAGGCCTATCTGCGCCAGGGCGTGGCCGAAGCGGCGCCGATGGCGCAGTGCGTGGCGCGCATGCTGGAGCTGGCGGCATGACGACGAAGACATCCATTCGCACGCTGGCGAGACTGGTGGACGTGCGCGAGCGCGAGGTGGACCGCCTGCAGGCCGACATGGCCGGCAAGCTGGCATTGCGCCAGCGCTATCTGGGCAATATCGAACGGCTGCAGTCGCTGTGCGACGGCGTGCCGCAGACCGGCTCGCTGCACCCGCTGCTGTCGATGAACAGTGCCGGCTACAAGCAGTCGGTGGCCGACATGGTGGTGGTGCACCGGCAGGAACTGGCCGCCCACGAGATCGAGATCGATCTGGCGCGGCGCGAACTGGCGCTTGTTTCGCGCCGCTGCGAAGTGCTCGACCAGCTGCTGCTGCGCCAGCGCAGCATGGCCGCGCACGGTGCGCGCGTCAGCGAACAGAAGCGGCAGGACGACATCGCCGTCCAGGTGTGGGGGCGTGCGCCGTGAGCGTCCGTTCCGCATCGATTTCAGTTTTTGTTCACGCCGGTCGCCTTGAACGGTGGACGCGTCCGCTAACCGTTCACAGGAGCCAGACATGAGCACTTTCGATCCCGTCACCACCGCCTCGCAGCTTGCGACCGCCTACATCAGCGCGTCGCAGACCCAGGTCGACACGCAGAGCAAGAAAGCGCAGGCCACGACGTCGGCGCTGACCAAGCTGCAAAGTGCGCTGCAGGCCTTCGACAGCGCCTTGTCGACGCTGTCGTCGAAGAAGGGCGTCACGCAGAACACCGCCACGCTGAGCAGCACCGGCGTCGGCACGGCGAGCGCTTCGCCCGGGGCGGTGGCGGGTGAGTATCCGCTGTTCGTCGAGCAGGTCGCCAGCGCCCACCAGGTGGTGTTCACCGATCTGCCGGCGGTGCCGGTGCCGATGAGCGGCATGCTCAGCATCAACCTCGCTGGCGGTGCAACCATCGGTGTCGATTTCTCCGGCGCCGACATGGACGCCGACGGCACGCTGTCGCAGACTGAGATGGCGCGCGCCATCAATCAGGCCAGCGGCAACCAGGGCAAGGTCACGGCGATGGTGATGACCGCCGGCGGCCAGACGCAGCTGGTGCTGTCGTCGACCGAAACAGGTGCCGACGGCCAGATCACGCTGGACACCAGCGGCCTGCCCGCCGGCGCGTTCAAGGATTCGCTCGACAACGGCAGCGAACTGACGGCGGCGCGCGATGCCGTCGTGTGGCTGGGTGCGCAGGGAAGCGGCGTGCGTCTGCAGCAGGCGTCGAACACCTTTACCGCCATCCAGGGTGTGACGATGAACTTCACCCGCGCGATGGCGGCGGGCGAGGCGCCGCTGACGCTGAAGGTGGCGGGCGACAGCGGTGGTACCGCGGCCAATGTGCAGAGCTTCATCGATGCCTTCAACAAGCTGAAGACCAGCCTGGACGAGCTGACCAGCACCGGCGATGCCGAAAGCGGCGTCGCGGCGGCGGCTTTTGCTTCCGACTCCGGCATACGGTCGCTGCGCAATCGGCTCGACAGCCTGGTCCGCCAGGAGGTCGGCGGCTTGCGCCTGATGGATTTCGGCGTCAGCGCCGACCGCAACGGCAGGCTGTCCCTTGACTCGACCAAGCTGGACAAAGCGATCGCCGCCAATCCGGATGCCATCGATAGTCTGTTCGGCAGTGCCAGCACCAGTTCCGGCAGCGGGCTGCTCGGTGGTTTCGCCAGCTATATGGACGTCTGGCTCGACTCCGCCGGCGGCCAGATCCAGCGCCGCAAGGACACGGTGCAGAGCCAGCAGAAGGCGCTCACCACGCGCCAGACCCGTATCGACCTGCAGTACGACAACGCTTACCAGCGTTATCTCGTGCAGTTCACGCAACTGCAGTCGCTGCAGTCGCAGATGGGGCAGACCACCAGCATGTTCGACGCGCTGTTCGCGAGCTCGTCGGCCAGCTGAGGACTGCCTGTCCGCCAACGAAACCGGAAACCCATGCCTTGAACTACGACGCCTACCAGAGCTACCACGCCGTCAATCTGAATGCGCAGACGGCGCGCGCGACCCCGGTGCAGCTCGTGCTGATCCTGATGGACGGCCTGCTCGAGGAGATCGCGCGCGCACGCGCCCACATCGAAGCCGGGCGCTACGAACAGAAGGCGCTCAGCCTCGACCGCTGCGTCGACATGCTGAACGGCCTGGCCAGTTCGCTCGATCCGGACAGCGGCGGCGACGTCGTGGCCAATCTGGACTGGCTGTACGACTACTGCGCGTGGCGCCTCAGCGAAGGCGGCATCAAGCTCGACACCGCACCGCTGGACGAGGTGAGCGGCTTGCTCGGCACCTTGCGCCGCGGTTGGGTCGGACTGGCGGACGGACATGACTGACCGCCATACCTTCGCCCGCATCGCCCGCCGGCTCGAAGTGGCCGCGCTGAGCGATGACTGGGCCACGCTGGCGGCCGCCGATCGTGAGCTGGCCGCCGTGCTGCAGGGCGTCGCCGACCGACGCGATCTGTCTCTGGCCGATCGCGATGCGCTGCTTGCGTTGCGCAAGGCACACGACGGCGCGCTTGCACGCTGCGTCGAAGCGGGCGAACGCCTCGGCGAACGGCTGTCCGAACTGGGCGCCGGGCGTGACGGCTGGATGGCCTACGCATACGACCTCGAACTTTCCGGTAGCCACTCATGACGCAAAACATCCTCACCCTGGGCAGTGCGGCGCCGGCAACGCTGCCGACGTCGGCACCGGCGCTGCCTGCACCGTCGGCCGGCCTTTTGCCGACGTCGGCCACGAGTGCACCGCAGGCCTTCGTGGATCTGTTCCGCGCGCTCGGTCTCGCGTCGCCGGACGTCGTCGTAGGCGAAGCATCGACGCAGCGGACCGACACCGATATGCCGGGTGTGGACCGTGCTGCCTTCGATGCCCGCCTGCCGTCGCAGTCATCGCTGCCGGCCGCGCTGCACGCGAGCAGTGGCATCGCCGAACACGACGTGGGGGCCGACGAAGTGCAGTCCGGCGAAGCCCCGGCACTGCCCGTCTCTGTACTGGCGGTGCCGCTTCCGTTGCCGTCGCAGCCGCTGCAGTCCGCCCCGGCTGCCGCAGCCGGCCGCGCGCTCGCACCGGTGGCCCCTGCCGGTGGCGCTGCAGCTGTGCTGCCGTCGCTGCCGACCGACGGACCGCGCGCTGACGTCGTCGAGACCGTACAGCCGGTGCCGCAGTCGGCACATGGTCTGCAAGCGGCGGTCATGCCATCGGCACCGGCGTCAGCCGAGACCGTACTGAAGCTCGTCCCGGCCTCGCCGCACAGCTGGCAGCAGCCGCTGACCGATGCATTGGGCGAACGCCTGCAATTGCAGACCGTGCAGCATGGCGAGCGGGCGGTGATCCGCCTCGACCCGCCGACGCTCGGCCGCATCGAAATCATCGTGCAGCAGGATGTGGGAGGTGCGCTGCAGGTGCATCTGAGCGCCAGCAACGGCGAGGTGCTGCGACAGCTCCACGCCATCGGCGACAGCCTGCGCGCCGATCTTGGCCAGCGCCATGCGCAGGGCGACGTAACCGTGGTCGTCGCCGAATCCGGTCGCGATGCCAACGGCCGCGACGCCGACGGCCGCTCACGCTCGGGACAACAACAGCAGGGCAGGGACGACGAGAACCCGGGTGAGGCACTGGCCGAGGCACAGGCCGGGGCCGGGATGTCGCGCTTCGCTCTGGCGACGGACGGGAGCTGAATCCGATGAAGAAGGCGATCATTTTCGCGGTGGTCGGCGTCGTGCTGGCGGCGGCTGGCGGCGGCGCGGTCTGGTGGTTCGGCATGAAGGACGCTGGCGGCGCCGACGCTCAGGCTGCGGTGCCGAAGGAGGCCGTGCCGCAGAAGTACGTGAGCCTCGACAAGGTGGTCGTCATGCTGCGACGCGCGCCGGAGGAGAACGTGACGCGCTACATGTCGATGGATCTGGTGTTCACCACCGCCATCGAGAAGGAGAAGGACACCAAGGAGCACCTGCCGCTGCTGCGCAGCATCGCGGTACGCGCGCTGGCGTCGATGACCGCGCAGCAGGTCAGCGCGATGACCATCGACGAGTTGGCGGCCGAGGTCAACCGAGCCTTCACGGAAGACTACGACAAGGCGCATCGCAGCAAGCCCTTCGTCGAGGCGATGGTCGGCAAGCTGATCGTTGAATGACATGGACATGCATTCGGACTACGCCGAGGTGAGCAGCGCGGCGGCGCGCACGCTGAACGCCGCCGAGGAGCAGCGCTGGCTGGTGGAGTACGCGCCGCTGGTCAAGCGCATCGTGCGCCAGCTGCTGTCCCAGGTGTCCGGAGCGATGGACCGCGAGGACATGGAGCAGATCGGCCTGCTCGGCCTGCTCGAATCGCTGCGCCGCTACGGTACGCCCGACCAGGGCTTTGCCGGCTACGCGGCGCTGCGCGTGCGGGGCGCCATCCTCGATGAACTGCGGCGGCAGGACTGGCGGCCGCGCACCGTGCGCCAGGACAGCCACCGCACCCGCGACGCGGTGCGGGCGCTGACCCGTCAGCTCGGGCGCGAGCCGACCGAGGCGGAAGCGTGCGCCGCGCTTGGCATCGAGGCTGACGCCTTCCAGGCGCACCTGCTGGCCGAGAACGCCGAAACCATCGCCAGCTTCGACGAACTGGTCGGCGAGATGCACGAGATGGCGGCTGCAGGCCAGACGCCGGAAGAACAGTTGATGACGCGGCGCAGCCTGGCCCAGGCGCTGACCCGGCTGGACGAGCGCGAACAGCGCGTGATCCAGCTCTATTACGAGTTCGAACTCAGCTACCGCGAGATCGCGGCGGTGCTGGACCTGACCGAAGCGCGCATCTGCCAGATCAACAAGGGCGCGCTCAGGAAAATGAAGGCATTCCTCGGCTGACCGCCCGGGAAAACGAAGAGGAAACGAATCATGCAGTCCATCGTAGGCGTCGCCATCATCCTGATCAGCGTGTTCGGCGGCTTCATGCTGCATGGCGGGAAGCTCGCAGTGATCTGGGAACCGATCGAACTGATCATCATCGTCGGCGCCGCCGCCGGCGCCATCGTGCTCGGCAATCCCGGTCACGTGCTTAAGGAAATGTGGCTGCAGCTGCGCAAGGTGATGCTGCGGCGCAAGCAGGGCGAGGAGTTCCAGCGCCAGCTGCTGCTGCTGATGTACGAACTGCTGCAGACCGCGGCCGGCGGTCTGAAGGCGCTGGACGCCCACGTCGAGGCGCCGCAGGAGAGCGAAATGTTCCGCCGCTATCCGCTGATACTCGAAGAACCCAAGTTGCTGCACTTCATCGTCGACAACTTCCGGCTGATGGCGATGGGCAAGATCAACGCGCACGAACTGGAAGGCGTGCTCGAACAGGAAATCGAGGCGATCCACGAGGAAATGTCGCAGCCGGCGCGCTCGCTCGGCAAGATCGGCGAGGCGATGCCGGGCTTCGGCATCCTGGCCGCGGTGCTGGGTATCGTGATGACGATGAACGTCGTGGCCGACGGTGCAGGCACCGGCGAAATCGCGGTGCGCGTCGGCTCGGCCATGGTTGGCACCTTCATCGGCATTTTCTTCTGCTATGGCGTGCTCGACCCGATCAGCAACATGATGAAGCAGCTGGTCGGCGAGGAGCTTCAGGCCCTGGAGTCGGTGAAGGTGGTGCTGGTGACCCATGTGTCGGGCAAGCCGCCGCTGCTGGCGATCGACGCCGGTCGTCGCCTGGTGCAGCTGAACATCAAGCCGAGTTTCGCCCGCCTCGAAAGCTGGATCAATGCGATGCAGGGCGCCGGCGATCCGGATGCCACGCCGCGCCGCCGGGCCGGAGACAAACGTGTCGAAGCCTGACGCGCATGGCGCAACCGTCGTCAAGCGCGTGTCCGGAAAGGGACACGAGGAGTCGCACGGCGGTTCGTGGAAGGTCGCCTTCGCCGACTTCTGCCTGGCGCTGCTCTGCCTCTTTCTGGTGTTGTGGCTGCTTGCCTCGCGCGAGCAGGAATCGCTGGAGCAGGTGCTGCGCGCGTCCGACAGCAGCCGCATCGACGAGGGCAGCGGCCTGATGGCGCAATCGCTTGGCGGTCCGCGCGGCAGCCTGATCGAGCGCGAGCCGATGCCGCCGCGCGAGGGCATGTCGGCGCCGGGCGAAAGTGCGGCGCGCGGCGAAACCGCGCCGGCGGACGGGCCGCGCACCGCGCGCGTGCGCTACGAATCCGTCGCCGATATGGAAGCGCTGGCGCGCGTGATGAAGAAGATGAGCGCGGACGCCGGTCTCGAAGGCAATCTGCAGTCGGTGGTTACACCTTATGGCCTGCGCGTGATGCTGCACGACACCGACCAGCAGGGCATGTTCGACCGCGGCAGTTCCTTCGCCACCGAGCGCTTCCGCAAGCTGCTGCGTTCGCTGGGGCCGCTGTTCGCGCAGATGGAGAACCAGATGCTGATCGTCGGTCACACCGATTCGGTACAGTATGCGAATCGCGATCACGCGGCGTTCTCGAACTGGACGCTGTCGAGCAACCGTGCGCTGACCGCGCGATCGCAGTTGCTGGCTGGCGGCATGCCGACCAGCAGCGTGCTGCAGGTGGTCGGCATGGCGGATCGCGCGCCATTGAATACCGAAGATGCGACGGCCGGCGTGAACCGGCGCATCGAACTGTTGATACTCACCAGCCGGCAGGCCGAACTGGTGGCGGCGATGTATGGCCTGCCGAACGAGCGGTTGCCGTTTGCCGAAGGCGCGCATGCGGCCATGCCGGACCGGGATGCGCTGGAGCAGCTGCGAACGCAGCTGGTGGCGCCGTCGGCCGGCACCGGCCGCTGAATCGCGCGGACAGGTGAGCTTGCATGCGAACACGATCGAGAGGACATCAGATGAGAATCACAGGCAGCGGTGCAGCTGGCGTCAACGCGCCAGGTTCGGTCAGCGGTAACGGGCCGGTGGAGGCGCCGCAAGCGGTCGCGCCGGCGTCGCCCGCGAAGTTGCAGTCGTCGACGCTGCAGCCGGCGATGGAGGCGATGCGTGCACTGCCGGAAATCGATCAGGCGCGCATCGATGCGCTGCGCGAGGCGCTGGCACGCGGCGAGGTGCCGTTCGACGCGGACAAGCTGGCCGGCCTGATCGAACGCTTCCACGGCAGCAAGGGATGAAGCGCGGCGAGGCCATCGCCCGCCTGCTGCGCGACGTGCTCAGCGATGTGGCGGACTACGGCGCGCTGCGCCTGCTGCTCGACAGCCAGTTCGACGCCGCGCTGCGTCACGACGCGGCGGCGCTGAGCACGCTGGCGGCCCGCATCACCGATGCGGTCCAGGTACTCGATGCCAGGCGCCGGCTGCGCGCCCGTCTGGTGGCTGGCCTGTATGGAACGGAGGGGCGCATGGAACATGTGTTCGCCGAACTGCCGGAGGACAACCGCGAACGCTGCCGCGCGATGTGGACCGGGCTGCAGGCACGGGTCGCCGACTGCAAGCGGCTCAATGCGCGCAACTGCCTGCTGATGACCGACCAGTACGAAATCATGCAGCGCGTGCTGCACGGCGAGGACCAGACCTATGCTCCGGCCTGAACCGGCGCGGGCGCTGACGCCCAATGTCGAACCGACCCGTCCGGCGGCGCCGGTCGGGGTCGCCGGTCAGTTCGCGCCGCTGTTCGGCGAAGTGTCGGCCGAGGTCGACCGCTTCATCCGCCAGGGGTCGGCCGGTGCTGCAGACCTCATGGGCAGCACGGCCACACTCAGTCCGGAAGCCCAGCTGCTGCGCAACGCGACGCGGACCGCGGACGCGGACACGCCTGCGGACGAGGCTGGGCGCCGCGACTTCGTCGCCGGCATCCGCCCGTGGGCGGCCGAGGCGGCGCGCCGTCTTGGCGTCAGTGCCGAGGCGGTGATCGCGCACGCGGCGCTCGAGTCCGGCTGGGGCCAGAAGCCGCTGCGCGCGGCCGACGGCACCGACAGCCACAACCTGTTCGGCATCAAGGCGGGCGGGGCATGGCGCGGCGCCACCCTGGAGGCGCGCACGACCGAACATCTGGACGGCGCCGACGTGTCGGTCAGTGCGTCCTTCCGCAGCTATGCCGACGGTGCCGGCGCTTTCCGCGACTACGCGCGCCTGCTGCTCGACAACCCGCGCTACACCGGGGCGCTGAATGCAGGCGACAACGTGCAGGCCTTCGCCGACGGGCTGGTGCAAGGGGGCTACGCGACCGATCCGGCCTATGCCGACAAGCTGGTGCGGCTGGCCGGACAGATCCGCACGCGGGGCTACTGAGCGGCGCGCGTGACCGGCTCGACGTCGCCCGCGCCGGTGACGCGCGCGCGCAGAACGTTGCCGGACGACCGGTTGCGCACACGCACGACGTCGCCGATGCCACCCGAGTCGAGCGCCTCGCCGGACACCTGGACTTCGATGCCGTCGTTGCGCGCGACGATGCGCACCTCGTCGCCACGCTTGACCAGCAGCGCGGCCGCCAGCTGGCGTTTGCGCAGCAGGTCGCCAGCGCGCAGCGGACGGCGTCCGGTCATGCCGATCACCTCCGACGGATCGGCGAAGAAATCGGCGACGGCGGTCACGTCGCGCGCGTCGACGTCGATGTCGGCGTCGCCGATCGGATGGCCGGGCGCGATATCGGTCGCCGCGACGACCACGTCGGCGACGATGCGGGCGCGTGCCTGCACCTTGCGCGTCCAGCCGCCGTCGTCGCTGCAGCGCGCGGCATAGCGCAGGTGCGACGGTGATTTCACGTCCACCGCCGCAACCTCGATGCGTCCGGCGCAGGGCGGCGGCGGCTTATAGGGCGGCTGCACGGTCACGCTGATGCGCGCGTCGGTCAGCCCCATGCGCTCAGCCTGCTGTTCGAGCTGAAGCCGGGCGGCCGCCTCGACGTGGCGGACGATCTGTGCGGTGCCGTCAGCCTGCGCGGCAGCGGGCAGGCAGGACAGTGCGACGACGACGGCGAGTGCGTGACGCATGCTGTTCGGGTGAGTCTTTCGGTGCATCGGGGTCTCCTGTGGCCGGTGAAGGTAACAGCAATGCGGGCGTGAGAAATATCCGCATCCGGGGCCTCAAGTTCGCCGGCGGATTGTCGATGGTGTCCCTGAACTATACGCATACGCTTAATAAACGCCGACAGGATGGACGGCGGTGTCGCATCGCTGCGACGCCACCGGTCACCTCGTCAGCGATCCAGACAGGAGCCGACATGGGTATCGATTTCGGGAAGGCGCTCGGCGTGCATGGCCAGGCCCTGCAACTGCGTGCCGAGCGCACGCGGGTGATCGCCGAAAACATCGCCAACCAGAACACGCCGGGCTATCAGGCGCGCGACGTCGACTTCGCGTCCAGCCTGCGGCAGGCGATGGCGGGCGAGGCCGGCGGCCTGTCGCTCGACAGCGAGGGCGGCGAAACGCTCTATCGCGTGCCCTATCACGCGGCGCAGGACGGCAACACGGTCGAGCTCGGCGTCGAGCAGGCCGCCTTCTCGCAGAACACCTCGGATTTCCAGATCAGCCTCACCTTCGCCAACATGAAACTCAAGGGGCTGGCGAAAGCCATCGCCGGACAATAGCCATGTCATTCCGCGACATCACCCAGATCGCCGGCTCGGCCATGGCGGCCCAGACCGTGCGCCTCAACACCATCTCCAGCAACCTCGCCAACGCGCACTCGGCATCCGGGTCGGAAGAGACCGCCTACCGCGCACGCAAGCCGGTGTTCGCCACGCTGCTCGGCGGCGAGGACATCGGCGGCGCGCCGGCGGTGGCCGGCCGCGTGCAGGTGCTCGACGTGGTCGAGAGCACCGAGCCGCTGCGTTCGGTGTACGAGCCGGACAACCCGTTGGCCGACGAAGACGGCATGGTGTTCTACACCAATGTGAATTCGGTGGCCGAGATGACCGACATGATGTCGGCGTCGCGGGCCTTTGAAACCAATGTGGAGGTGCTCGGTCGCGTCAAGTCGATGCAGCAGGCCCTTCTGAAACTCGGAGAAGGGTGAGGCCATGCAGACCAGTCAGGTAGTAGGCGGCAGCCAGGGCAGCGCGTCCGACGCGGTGCAGGCGGCGAACGGCGAACAGGGTTCGCCGACCGAACTGTTCACCAAGCTGCTGGTGGCGCAGATACGCAACCAGAACCCGCTGGAGCCGACCGACCCGAGCGACTTCGTCAATCAGCTCACGCAGCTCAGCCAGGTCGAGTCGCTGCAGGCGCTGGCCCAGCAGACCGGCGCCAACGCGTCGGTGCTGTCCAGCCTCCAGGTGCTGGCGCTCGGCGCGCAGGTCGGTTCGGAAATCATGGTGAATACGGACACCGTCGAGGTCGGCAGCGAGCCGGTCAGCGGCGCTTTCACGCTGGCGTCGTCGAGCGCGCGCACGACACTCGTGCTGAGCGGCCCGGACGGCGTCGAGCGCCGCATCGAACTTGGCACGCGGGCAGCCGGCGAAGTGCCGTTCGAACTCGATCCCGCAGAGCTCGGCCTGCCGGCCGGCGCGCACACGCTGCGCGTCGAGACCGAAACGGGCGAGACGCCGGCCACCGAGATTGCCGGCCGGCTGCTCAGCGTGCGCATGGCCGGCAGCGGCAATGTCGCCCTCAACGTCGCCGGCCTGGGCGAGGTGTCGCCTGCCTACATCACACGTTTCAACGGCCGTCCGGCCACGTCGGTCAACTGAGAGAGAGGATACGGTCCATGAGTTATGAAATCGCGCTGTCCGGCATCAATGCGATCAACACCCAGCTCGAAACCATCAGCAACAACATCGCCAACACCGGCACTTACGGCTTCAAGTCCAGCCGCGCCAACTTCGCGGCGATGTATGCCGGCACCCAGCCGACCGGCGTCGAGGTGGCTTCGCTGACGCAGAGCATCGACATCGGCGGCGGCGTGCTCACCACCGGTCGCGGACTCGATGCGGCGATCCAGGGCCGTGGCTTCTTCGTGACGCGTGATACCGCCGGCGCCTCGCTGTTCAGCCGCGTCGGCATCTTCTCGACCGACAAGGACGGCTATGTCGTCGACACCTTCGGCCGCCGGCTGCAGGGCTACGAAATGCAGTCCGGCAGCACCACGCTGGGCGCCATGGGCGACCTCAAGGTGCCTGCCGGCCAGGTGCCGGCCAAGCCGAGCGACACGCTGCAGTACGTCGGCAACATGTCGGCCGACTGGGCAGCACCGGCGGCCGCGCCTTTCGATCCGGCCAATCCGCTCACCTTCAACAGCTCGCAGGTGGCGGTCGTGTATGACTCGCTGGGCGGCAAGCACAGCGTCGGTCAGTACTTCGTCAAGACCGGCACCAACCAGATCACCGCCCACTACACCTTCGACGGTGCGGCACTGCCGACGACGACGGTGATGGGCTTCAACACCAGCGGCGCGCTGGTCACGCCGGCCGCACCGGTCGCGCTGGCGCTCGGCACGCCGGCGGGGGCAGCTGCGCTGAGTGTGGACATCGACTACACCGGCACCACGCAGTTCGGCGGCGACGCCACCGTGCGGGTCAATGCCGCCAACGGCTACGCGTCCGGCACGATGATAGGCGTGCAGATCGCCGAAGACGGTTCGGTCATCGCGCAGTACAGCAACAACGTGAAGGAACCGGTCGGCCGCATCGCGCTGGCGGTGTTCCCTGACGAAGCTTCGCTGACCCCGGTCAGCGACACCAGCTGGACCAGTTCGTCGCTGTCCGGCGATCCGCTCTATTTCACGCCGGGCACCGGCATGGCCGGCTCGCTGACCGGCGGTGCGCTGGAGCAGTCGAACGTCGACATGACGTCGGAACTGGTGAGCCTGATGTCGGCGCAGCGCAACTACCAGGCCAACAGCAAGGTGATCTCGACGCAGACCGAAATGATGCAGTCGCTGATGCAGGCGCTGTAAATGAGAGACCCCCACGCTCACTTCGTTCGCTGCCGTCCGCAGGGGCTGCGCTCGTCCTTGGGGCGGCCCGGCGGACGGCGCGGTGCCATGTGTATGCGATTTGGATTGCGCGACGCGCAGTGGAGAGACTGAGATGGATGCGCTGATCTACACGGCGATGAGCGGCGCCGAACGGGCGCTGCACGCGCAGCAGGTGCGTGCCAACAACCTCGCCAACGCCGATACGCCCGGCTTTCGTGCCGATCTCGAAATGTCGGTCAGCGAGGCGGTGCAGGGCTATGGCTACGACGCACGCCACCTCGGCCGGCTGCGCGCGGACTCGGTGTCCAACCGTCAGGGCACGCTGAAGCAAACGGACCGCGAGCTCGACGTCGCCATTTCCGGTGACGGCTACCTCGCCGTGCAGTGGGGCGATGGCGAGGCCTATACCCGGGCCGGTGCGCTGACCGTCGATGCCGAAGGCACGCTGACGGTGAATGGCCGCGCGGTGATGGGCGAGGGCGGCCCCATCGTGCTGCCGCCGTATTCACAGCTGGCGATCGGCGAGGACGGCACGATTTCCATCCGTCCGCCCGGCCAGCCGCTGATGCAGCCACTGGAACGCCTGAAGCTGGTGCGCCCCGATCCGGCAACGGTGATCAAGAACGAGGCCGGCCTGCTGGTGAGCCGCGGTCAGGACGAGCTGCCGGCCGATCCGACGGTGCGTGTGCGCGCCGGTTTTCTCGAAGGCAGCAATGTGTCCGCCGTCGAGGAAATGGTGGCGACGATGACGCTGAACCGCGAATTCGAACTGCAGATGAAGCTGTACAAGGCCGCCGACTCGATGGCCGAAACGGGCAACCGCCTGATCCGCGAATGATGAACGGCAGCACTGCCGACACAGGAGAAACGACATGAATCCCGCAATGTGGATCAGCAAGACCGGCGTGCAGGCGCAGGACGCGAAGCTGCAGGCCATCGCCAACAACCTGGCCAATGTGAACACGGTGGGCTTCAAGCGCGACCGCGTGCTGTTCGAGGATCTGTTCTATCAGATCGAACGCGAACCGGGCGCGCAGCGCGACGACAACACGGTGAGCCCGGGCGGCGTGCAGCTCGGTACCGGTACCCGCCTGGTCGCCACGCAGAAGGTGTTTACCACCGGCAATCTGCAGACCACCGGCCAGTCACTCGACGTCGCCATCTCCGGCATCGGCTTCCTGCAGGTGCAGCGCCCGAACGGCGACATCGCCTACACCCGCGCCGGCCAGCTGCAGAAGAACGCCGAAGGCCTGCTGGTGACCGCGCAGGGCCTGCCCATCATTCCGGAAATCAACATCCCGCAG
This sequence comes from Methyloversatilis sp. MC4-4, assembly GCF_049843555.1. Taxonomy (GTDB): domain Bacteria; phylum Pseudomonadota; class Gammaproteobacteria; order Burkholderiales; family Rhodocyclaceae; genus Methyloversatilis; species Methyloversatilis discipulorum_B. Next base: position 308,324 of record NZ_JBBHZK010000002.1, on the reverse strand, counting down.
AACGCCACGGCGATCACGATAGGCGAGAACGGCATGGTGTCGGTCACCGTGCCGGGTCAGGCCGCGCCGCAGGAAGTCGGCCAGCTCACGCTGGTGAGCTTCGTCAATCCGGCCGGCCTGCTGGCCATGGGCGACAACCTCTACCAGGAGACCGCGGCCAGCGGTGTGCCGACCGAAGGCAACCCGGGCGAGGAAGGCCTGGGCAAGCTCAAGCAGGGCGCGCTCGAAGGTTCGAACGTGCAGGTGGTCGAGGAAATGGTGGACATGATCGCCGCCCAGCGCACCTACGAAATGAATACCAAGGTGCTGTCGGCGGCCGACAACATGATGCAGTACCTCGCCCAGGCCGTGCGCTGATGCGTCACCCGGCCCGCGTCCTCGCGCTGCTCGCGTCGCTGTGCCTGACGGCCTGCGCGAACCTCGAACACAAGGCGCCGCCGCTGGCCGAGGCCGACCGCCTGCCGCCGCCAGTGCAGCCGCCCGCGGCCGGCGCTGCGGGCGGCGTGTTCCAGCCCGCCTCGGCCTGGTCGCTCACCTCGGACAGCCGCGCCTTCCGCACCGGCGACGTGGTCACCGTGGTGCTGCAGGAAACGACGCAGGCGAGCAAGGCGGCCGGTACCACCTTCGGCAAGGAAAGCGGTGTCGCGATGCAGCCGACGGTGATCGCCGGCAAGCGCTTCAAGACCGACGTCAGCGTCGACGCGCAGTCCGACTTCAAGGGCAACTCGACCAGTTCGCAGCAGAACCGGCTGCAGGGCTCGATCACCGTCATCGTGCACGAGGTGCTGCCCAACGGCCTGCTGCGCGTCAGTGGCGAGAAGACGCTGTACCTGAACCAGGGCGACGAGACCGTGCGCCTGCAGGGCTATGTGCGCGCGTCCGACATCAGTTCGGACAACACCGTGTCCTCGCAGCGCGTGGCCAATGCCCGCATTTCCTATTCCGGCGAAGGCGTGCTGGCGGACGCCAACAGCCCGGGCTGGCTGCTGCGCTTCTTCGTCGGCGCGCTGATGCCCTTCTGAGGATGAAACGATGATCTTCCGCCGGACGCTTGCCGTCCTGTTCTGCCTCGTGGCCGGCGCTGCATTCGCTGCGCCGAAGGCCGCGACGAATGCCCGTGCTGCGGCCGTACCCGCTGCACCCGCAACCCAGCCGCTGCGCAATCTGGTCAGTGTCGAAGGCGTGCGCGAGAACCAGCTGATCGGCTTCGGCCTGGTCGTCGGCCTGCATGGTACCGGCGACAGTACGCAGGTCAAGTCGGCCGGGCAGTCGGTGTCCAACCTGCTCAAGCAGTTCGGCCTGAAGCTGCCGGAGGGTACGCAGAGCCGCAGCAAGAACGTGGCGACCGTTATGGTCAGCGCGGTGTTCCCGCCGGGCTACCGCAAGGGGCAGAGCATCGACGTCACGGTGTCCTCGCTCGGCGACTCGAAGAGCCTGCGTGGCGGCACGCTGTTGCTGACCCAGTTGCGCGCGGCCGACGGCGAAATCTATGCGCTGGCCCAGGGCAACCTGGTGGTCGGCGGTCTCAGCGCGAGCGGCCGCAGCGGATCCAGCGTGACCGTCAATACGCCGACCTCCGGACGCATTCCGAATGGTGCGACGGTGGAACGGGAAATCATGACCGATTTCGACGTGCGACCGACCGTGCTGCTGAGTCTGAAGCGCCCGCATTTCCAGACGGCGACCAATATCGTCGGTGCGATCAACGGCCGTTTCGGCCAGGTGGCGTCGACGCGTGATGCCACCGCCATCGAAGTCGTGGCGCCGGCCGATCCGACGCAGCGGGTGGCTTTCGTCGCCCAGCTCGAAGCGCTGCCCGTGGTGGTCGGCGAGACGACGCCACGCGTCGTGTTCAATTCGCGCACCGGCACCGTCGTCATCGCCGAGGGGGTGACCGTGCGTCCGGCCGCGGTGTCGCATGGTTCGCTGAAGGTGATCATTTCCGAGAGCTCGAACGTGAGCCAGCCGGCACCGCTGAGCCGCGGCGAAACGGCGGTCACGCCGCGTTCCAAGGTCGAAGTGGAGCAGGGCGACGGGCGCATGTTCAACTGGCCGGCCGGTGCCAAGCTGCAGACCATCATCGACACCGTGAACAGCATCGGCGCGACGCCGGACGACATCATGGCCATCCTGCAGGCGCTGGACCAGGCTGGCGCCATCGATGGCGAACTGATCGTGATCTGAGCATGAACATCCACGACATCGCATCGTCCGCAGCGCCAGTCCAGACGGAGGCGCAGACCGTGCCGGTCGCACCGCAGGTCGATCCTGCCCTGCTGAAGAAGGCGACCGAAGCGGCCATCAAGTTCGAGAGCTTCTTCATCAGCGAAACGTTGCGCCAGATGCGCCGCAGCACGCGCGAGATGGCGGGCGAGGACAGCATTTTCAAGGACCGCGTGAACGAGGACATGCTGGACCTCGCCGACGGTCTGGTCGCCGACGCGATGGCTTCGCAGCGCGCTTTCGGCATTGCCGACATGCTGCTGCGCCAGTTGCTGCCGCAGCCGGCACCGGTTGCGTTTAATGCGCCGGCGCCCATGGTCGCCTCCAGTAAAGGGGAGCACGCGGAAAGCGCTCCCGGCCACGCAACGACCCGGAACAACCCATGAGCCTGATCAACAACGCATTGACCGGAACCCTGGCGGCGCAGGCCGCGCTCAGCGCCACCGGCCAGAACATCGCCAACGTGATGACGCCCGGCTACACCCGGCAGGCGGCGGTGCTGGCTTCGGTGCAGCCCATGCAGAGCGGCGCGCTGTCGGCCGGCAGCGGCGTGGCGGTGTCGTCGCTGCAACGTTTCAGCGACGACTACAAGAACCTGCAGATGTGGCAGGCGGCGTCGGAGCTGTCGAACCGCTCGACCCGGCAACCCTATCTCGACCAGCTCGAACAGGTGATGGGGGACGACGCGTCCGGCATCAACAACGGTCTGGACGCCTTCTTCAGTGCGCTGAACGCGGCCAGCGTGGAGCCGAGCTCGGTGCCGCTGCGCGCGCAGGTGATCACCGCGGCGGACGCGCTGGCCCAGCGCTTCAACAACCTGACCACGGTGCTCGCCAACCAGCGCGCCTCGATCGCGCAGCAGCGCACGACGCTGGTGGCGCAGATCAATTCCAGCACCGCGTTGATCGCCGATCTGAACAAACGCATCTCGCTGGCCGAAGCGGCCGGCGTCAATGCTTCCGGCCTGATGGACGCGCGCGACCAGGCGATCGACGGGCTGGCCGGCATGGTGTCGATCCAGGTCGTGAATCATCCGGACGGCTCGCGCAATGTGTCGCTGAAGAGCGGGCAGCCGCTGGTGGTGGGCACCACGGCGTCGCGCCTCGAAGTGCAGGACACGCCGGCCGGCACCCAGGCGCTGACGCTGAAGTTCGCCAGCGAGGTGTTCGCCGTGCGCGACGAAGGTCTGGGCGGGCAGCTCGGCGGACTGGCCGATTTCGAGTACGGCACGCTGATTCCGCTGCGCCAGTCGATCGGCGACATCGCTTCCGAGATTTCCACGCTGATGAACGCTCAGCTCGGTGCCGGCTACACGCTGGGCGGTGCCGCGGGCGGCCCGCTGTTCGTCTATGACGCGTCGAGTTCGACCTCGATGCTGTCGGTCGCGCCCGGCGTGCTGCCGCAGGACCTGGGCTTCTCGTCCGACCCGACCAAGCCCGGCAACAGCGACAACCTGCTGGCGATGATCGCGCTGCGCAATCAGCCCATCACCGTGACCTCGCTCGGAACGGTACGGGTCGGCGACGCCAATACGCAGCTGATCGGCAAGCTGGGCATGGACAGCCAGCAGAACCAGGCTTCGCTGACGACGGCGACCACGGTGCGCAACCAGGCCGAGGAAAGCTGGAAATCGACCAGCGGCGTGAACAACGACGAAGAGGCGGTGAACCTGATCCAGTTCCAGCAGATGTATCAGGCCAATATGAAAGTGATCACCGTCGCCAACGAGCTGTTCGACAGCACGCTGGCGATGATGGGTTGAGGAGACGGACATGCGGGTCGCTAGCACACAGTTCCACGCCACGATGAATACCGCTCTGCAGAACGCGAACACGCGACTGGAGGGCATCCTGCAGCAGATGTCGAACGGCCTGCGCGTGCAGAAACCGTCGGACGACCCGATCGCCAGCGTGCGCATCGCCCGGCTGACGCGCGAGGAGGCGGCGCTCGACCAGTACCTGGAGAACATCGGCGCGCTGCGCAGCCGGCTGGGGCAGAACGAGGAGTTGCTGGACGGCATGAGCCGCGACGTCATGCAGGCGCGCGACCTGATGGTGTGGGCAGCCGACGGTGCCAACACCACACAGGACCTGCAGGCGATGAGCAGCTCGCTGATCGCGCTGCGCGACAGCCTGATGTACTCGGCGAACAGCATCGACCAGGAGGGGCGCTACCTGTTCTCGGGTACGGCAACCGCCACCGCACCGATCGCCTTCAATGGCGCGGCGGCTGCCGGTACGCGTTACAGCTTCGCCGGCAACACCGATCCGCAGCGCGTGGTGGTCGGCAACGGCGTGACGCAGGACGCGAACGTGCATCTGCAGGAGATGGCCGATGTGCTGAACCGGCTCGATCTGGCCATCGACGCGCTGCAGGCGCCGAGTGCGACGGCCAACGATCCGGCGGTGCGCACGGTGCTGGTTGCGACGCTGAACGGACTCGATACCGGGCTCGACGCGGTCAGCGCGAAGATCGCCCGCCTTGGCGGTGCGCAGACGACGCTGGAGACGCTGGAAACCAATCACGCCAACGTGAGCCTGTCGAACAAGCAGGCGATGATCACGCTCGGTCAGCTCGATTACGGCGACGCGGCGGTCAAGCTCAATGGCTACACCACCGCGGTGCAGGCGACGCAGAAGGCCTATGCCAAGGTCAGCGCGCTGTCGCTGTTCGACACGATCTGATCTTCCGTACGCACTGAATGCAGATCGGTCCTCATCTTTCTTCCGCCCGTCCGGTCGATGCGATCGGCCCGGGCAGGGCGCATGCCGCGGGCAACGCTGCGCCGCCGACGCGCGAGACGCCGCGGACGCGCAATGAAGAACGCGCGCCGGCCGGATCGGCCGGGCTGAAGACATGGAGTCCGCGCTTCAATGAGCAGGTCGGCAAGGCGCAGCTTGCGGCCGACTATCTCGATCGCGGCATCGGCCAGCTGAAGTCGGTACGCAGCCTGCTTGGTCAGCAGATCGGGACAGGAGAAGGGGACGTCGTACTGCAGCGCCGGATCGGTCAGTTCGCGGCGCTGTGGCAGTCGCGTCCGGCGCAGACGGCCGGCAGCCTCGACCCGACGCTGACCTTCGACGCGGTCAATCCGCCGTTGCGTCAGTTCACCGTACGCGGACTGGACCTGGCGTCGCTGCGCGAGGGCGACAGCGAGAACCTGAGCTTTTCGGTGGCGGGAGCCGGCCGACGCACACCGTCGGTCGCACTCGAAGCGGGTCTTCCGGACGTGGAGATCGTGCGCCGCATCGATCAGGCGCTGGCGTCGACCGGGGTTCGCGCGACTGCCGACGACCAGGGCAGGCTCGTCTTCAGCGTGGCCGAACAGGCCTGGCCTGGCGTGCGCGACACGCTGATGTTGCGCGGCGGCGGCATCCGCTGGCCGACCGGCCAGTTCAGCCGGGTGCAGGCGGAAGCACTGCCCGACGGTATCGATCCCGTTCGCTGGTCGGTCGAGGACGCCGACGCCATGCGCGCGACACTTGCCCAGGCAACTCGCGCACTGGACGCTTTCACGCTTGCCCGCCGGCGGGTCGATGAGGTGCTGCTCGACGCGGTGCACAGTACCGGTGCCGTCCTCCCGCAGAACGCCGCCGAACGCGCGGCGGGCTTTGCCGACGCCTTTGCCGCGCTGGGCGAATCGCGCAGCTATCGTGCCCTGAACGAGTTCTCCGGCGCCTTGGCGGGTATCCGGCGGGAGCGCGTGCAAGCCCTTCTTGCTGTCAGGTGAGAACACCTCCGGCATCGTAAGGCGAGGGAATATTTCCGGAATTGACGGGTGCGGAAACGATTGTCGACAAACTGTACTGGTGTAAATCGAGGCAATTTCATTACACTTTCCCGGTACGCGCTGTCTGACCAACGTTGTTCAGCCCATGCCAAACAATTCAAAACTCGCGACCCCGGAAAAACGCTCGCGGATACGTGGCCAGGAAGGCAAGGCTAGGTTTCGCGAACAACTCCTTGCCGAAGCCAAGGACATCTACAGCCGACAAGGCTACGAAGCCGTATCGGTACGCGCCGTCACCAAGGCGGTCGGCATTTCGCCGATGGCTTTCTATGGCTATTTCGTCAGCAAGCAGGATCTCGTCAAGCACATCTGGCTCGATTTCTTCTGCGAGCTGTTCGAGTGCCTGAAGCAGGCGAGCAACGTGAGCCAGTCGCCGGTCGAGCGGCTCAAGGCCCACGTGGATGTCTATCTGGACTACTGGGAAAGGCATCCCGAGCGCTATCGCATGGTGTATCTGTCGACCAGCGTGGACGACGAGCGAGAGCGCATTGTCTTCGACGAAGAGGATGTCGTCGCGCAGCAACTGCTCAGCCTGACCCGCGAGCGGGTGAGCGACTGTGCATGTGGCCGTCCGATCGCCGCAGAGCAGATTCACCTGCATAGCGACCTTGTTTTCCTGAAGGCGCTGGGTTATCTGCACGGCGTGCTCACGGTCGGGCGTTACCCCTTCGCGGACCTCAAGCGGATGCGTGGCTGCCTGATAGACGACATCGTCGATGGCGTGGTGCGCGCAACGGCGGCCTAGACGCCGCCGCGGCTGATTCACGCCGCACCTGCGGCGTCCGCGCCAGGCGCCCGGAGCGGGGCGCTCGTCTGACAGCGGGATGCCCGGACGACATGTTCCCGCGGCGCTGAACAGTGCGACCGGCCTGCCTTTGGGCCATCTTCGGCCGCCATCCTTCGCTGGCGCGCGGTGTCCGTCCTACACCCTGTCGGAGCACGGCTACATCCAGATGTCACGAACTTGCCAGACTGCAGGCAAGGGCATCGTCACGGTGCCGGCCAACCACAGGAGGTTCAAAGTGACTCTCAACAGATCCATGGTCGTACTTGCGCTCGCCGCATTTTCCGCGTCGGCCTACGCCGAGCCGACTTATCCGAACAAGCACCAGAAGGAAGTGATTCCCGAGGCGCAGCAGTCCGACAGCCAGAAGAAGTTCGAGCCCGAGCAGGACAAGGGCAGCCAGTCCTCCCAGTATCCCAGCAAGCACTCGAACGAGACGGTGCGCGACCGCGATACAAAGAAGAAGGCTTCCGAACGCGCCAGCGAGCGCGAACAGAACGCCGCCGGCCAGACCATCCCGGAACCGCGCAACTGACGTGACCGCGGCGCGACCGGCCGCTCGCCGGTGCGACGGTGAGCGGGCCGGTCGATCGCTATCCAGCGGGTATGCGGATTGCCACCTCGGGACCATGAGCCGCGCCGCCGCGTTCCAGCGCGTCACGGCGACGATCGATCCCGGAGGAGAGGCGCGATGGAACCGCTCGATCTGCTGCAGTGGCCAGCGATGGCGACGACCCTGATCGCGGCCTGGCTGGTCGCCTCCACGTCGGCACGCCGACGCAAGCAGGGCTTCTACTGGTTCAGTGCCAGCAACGCGCTGTGGGCGGTGTGGGGTCTGTATGCCGGTGCCTACGCACTGGTGCTGATGCAGTTGGGCCTGTTCGCACTGAACGTGCGCGGGATGGTGAAGGCGGCCCGCACCGCCAGCATGGGCGCACCGGTTGACCGTCCCGACGGCTCGCCGGATGCGTCCCACTTATGAGGAGACGGGTTCGATGGCGTCATACAGGGTTGCACTGATCCCCGGCAGTCTGCGCAAGGACTCATTCAATCGCCGTCTGGCGCTTGCCATCGGCAAGCTGCTTCCAGACGGGTTCGACACCGTGATGGTGGACATCGGCACGCTGCCGCTCTATAGCGAGGACGACGACAACGCGCCGACTGCGGCGGTCAGCCGCTTCAAGGCGACGATCGCCGAGGCGCAGGGTGTGCTGTTCGTGACGCCGGAGTACAACCGCTCGATCCCGGGCGTGCTGAAGAACGCGATCGACCACGGCTCGCGACCCGCCGGAAAGAGCGTGTGGGCCGGCAAGCCAGCCGGCATCGCCGGCATTTCGCCGGGCTCGCTCGGCACGGCGCTGGCGCAGCAGCACCTGCGCAATGTGCTGTCGCATCTGGACATGCCGGCGCTCAATGCGCCGGAGCTCTTCCTACGCTATCGCGACGACCTGTTCGACGCCGACGGCGCGCTGGCCCGGGGCGCAAGCCGTGACCTCGTCAGCACCTGGGTGCAGCGTTACGCCGCCTGGGTACGACAGCACGCCGCCTGAGTCCGGATGTCACGCCGCATCGCGGCGCACGAACCGGATCTGCGCGCGGCAGCGCCGGCATCCGCCCGAAATCGATCCGCGCATCGTGGCCGTTGCGCTGCAATGTCGTGTACTGGAGCAGGAAGCCGAGCGACGTCGAGGCAAGCGCGAGCACCGTGTCGTCACCCGGGCAGCGATGATGCTGACGGATGTCTCCGCTGCCCTGGGGCACGAAGGCGAATGCGGGCCGCCTGTCGTGCCGGGGTGAAAAATCTGCGACCGACATGTAATTCGTGCCGGCTGATCACCGCCCTTTCACGCGGTCCTTCTCTCCACGCGCCCGCCTGCTGACGGGAACCGCGGTTGCTTCGTGCCGGCGGTCACCTCTTTCAGCGGAGCAGGTCATGAGCGTGAAGCAGCATCAGCAGGCCACGTCGGGCCACGATGGCAGACTGCAGGGCAGCCTGAAGGCGTCACGGCAACACGGTGGTCAGTACGACGGGCAAAGATCCTCGCAACCGCACGGCGGCCCGCTGCACGCCGAGGACCCGCCGTCGGTGCGGCCGCCCGCGCCCGGCTATTCCGCAGCGGACATCATCGCCGCGCACGACGCGTATCTCGATGGCGCGCCCCTCGCTCCGCGCGAGCTTGCGGGATGGCGCTGGATCGAGGAGAACCATCGCTGCAATACCGCGCTGTGGCGCGAGGAGGACAAGGCGCGGCGTACCGACGTGCCGGACGCCGAAATCGTGCGTTGCAAGCGCAGCATCGACCGCTTCAACCAGCAACGGAATGACGCCGTCGAGGCGCTGGACGAATGCGTGCTCGGCGCGCTGGCCGGCACCGTCAAACCCCACCCGGACGCACAGCAATCGAGCGAGACGGTGGGCGCGATCATCGACCGCCTGTCCATCCTGTCACTGAAGATCTTCCATATGGGCTTGCAGACGCGGCGCGCCGACGCCAGCACAGAGCACGTTGCGAGTTGTTGCGCCAAGCTCGACGTGCTTGTCCGGCAGCGGCGCGACCTGGCGGCCTGCCTCGACCGTCTGCTGGAGGGATTGGCCAGCGGACGCGTGATCTTCCGCACCTACCGTCAGTACAAGATGTACAACGACCCGGCGCTGAATCCGGAGTTGTACGGACGCAAGGACGCTCCGGTCGGCGCGTCGGCGCGTGACGGGGAGCGGACATCAGCGTCGATGCCGTCGTCCCGACCTGCAACCGTGGTGCCGCACGGGCTGTCACGATGACCGCGCTGCCCGGGCAGACGCACACGCGATTGCGTGTCGGCGTGCCGGATCCGGGCGAGCGCGAAGCGGCGGTCACCCCGGGCGAACCGAGGGCGGTGTTGCGCGTGTTCCACGTGTTGGGCGTCGTGGCTCGGCCTGCCGTGACGGCTCCTTACAGCGGTCACGGCCTCGTGCCAGCGGGCGCCTGCTATCGGGACGTGCCGATCACGCTGGGCAGGCGCGGCATCGACGCACCACTCCTGCTGCGGGAGCAAAGCCGGTGAGTGCGGTGCTGCATCCCGCGGCGGACGACGGCCTGGACTTCGGGGCGGTGGAGCGCATCGCCGTGCTGCGCGCCAATGGCCTCGGCGACTTCATTTTTGCACTCCCTGCGCTGCGCGCGCTGCGGCTGCGCTTTCCGGACGCGCAACTGGTGCTGCTCGGCAAGCCCTGGCACAAGCGCTTCCTGACCGGCCGCGGCCCAGTGGTCGACGACGTGGTGGCGCTGCCGCCTATCACCGGCGTCGGCGTGCCGCCCGAGCAGGGGGCGCGCGAGGACCCGCGTGCCATCGACGCCTGCATCGCCGGGCTGCGCGAGCGGCGTTTCGATCTCGCTTTCCAGATGCACGGCGGGGGCCGCTACTCGAACCCCTTCATCGGGCAGATCGGCGCGCGCCAAAGCTTCGGCCTGAACACGCCGGACGCCGTCCGCCTGGACCGCTCCGTGCCCTACATGAGACTGCAGAACGAACGTCTGCGTCTGCTCGAGGTGGCAGCGCTCGCCGGCGCCCATACCTGGGAACTCGATCCGCGGCTGCCGGTGCTGGTGCGCGACGAGGTGGAACTGGAGTCGGTCCTCCGTCTGCCGGACGCTCCGTTGGCGGTGCTGAGTCCCGGCGCGACCGACCCGCGACGACGCTGGCCGCCGGCACGCTTTGCCCGCGTCGGTGACGCGCTGTCGGATGCCGGAGCGGTCGTGGTGGTGCAGGGTGACGCATCCGAGCGGGCGCTCACCGCCGCCGTGACGGCGGCCATGACGCGACCGGCGATCGACGTCGGCGGCAGACTGTCGCTCGACGGGCTGGCCGCACTGCTGGGTCACGCCTGCATCGTGGTCGGCAATGACAGCGGTCCACTGCATCTTGCACAGGCGGTGGGCGCGGCGACCGTTGGCCTTTACTGGCTCGTCAATCTCGTCGTGTCCGGTCCGCCGACCGCGCAGCGGCGCCGTGTCGCGCTGTCCGCCACCACCGACTGCCCGGTTTGCGGCCGCGACAACGTCGCCGTGCGCTGCGAGCACGACCCCTGCTTCATCGATGACATCAGCGAGGACGAAGTGCTCACGCTGACGCTCGACCTGTGGACGCAGGAGCGCCGCGATCGAGCAGTACGCGAATCTGTCGCATGACCTCCGCCTGACCCTGATCGGTCGTCGTCCCGTCGTCCGGGGCCATCACACAGCGATGGCGCATGCGGTCTTCCGGCGCCCAGCGTTCGAGCTCGGAGCAACGGAAGACGACGACCGACGGTGTGCGCAGCGCGGCCGCAAGGTGCGACACACCGGTGTCGTTGCACACCAGCAGACGGGCGCCGCCGATCAGTGCGGCCAGGGCGCCCGCGCTGATCGGCGACGCGGCGTCGATGGCCGAAACGCGCATCGCCTGGCGCACGCGCGCCGTCAGCGCCCTTTCCTCACCCGATCCGGTCAGCACGACCGTCCAGCCGGTCAGCGCGTGCACGGCGTCCGCCACTGCGGCGAAGTGTTCTGCCGGCCAGCGGCGCCGCGGGTCGCGTGCGCCGGGGTGGATGCACACGTAGGGGCGGCCGGCAAGCGCGAAAGCGATACCGCTGGTCGCCAGTTCGGACCGGTCCGCCGGCAGCAGCGGAAATTCCAGCCTGCGGTACGCCGACGGCGCGCCGAGGTGGTCCATCAGTGCAAGCAGCCGCCCGACCTCGCTGCCGCGCGTCGGGTAGGGCAGACAGCTTCCGTTCTCGTCCGGCTGGCCGAAGCCCGCCTGGCGCGCAGCGCCGAACAGCGCCACGACGGGGTTGGAAAGCCCGCCGCTGCCGTGCATCTGGATGGCCAGATCGAAACCTCGCGTCTGCGCCTCCGCGACGAAGGCGGGGATCGCCGACAGATCGGGTGCCCGTTCGGGCAGACCGGGAAAGCCGGGGAAGGCCAGGAAGTCGTCGATGTAATGCGGAAACCGTGCGGCGAGTCCGGCGGCCCAGGGCAGGCCGACCAGTGTGATCGCTGCGTCGGGACAGCGCATGCGCAGCGCGCGCAGCGACGGAATGGCGCACAGCATGTCGCCGAGCTGAAGCGCCCGGAACACGACGATGTTGCGCGGACGGATGCGACTCAGAAGCGGTGCGTGCATGACGGTTCTCCGGTGACGGACCGCGATGCCTTGCAATTGGCGGACCGAGGGCGGACCAAGAGCGGACCGGGAACGCCGATTGCTGCGCTCGCTGCAGTCCCGCGTCCGTCGTGCCGCCGCCTCGAGTGGTTGCGGCGGTCGCGGCTCTGCGGCTTCACGTGGCGGCAAGGGCGCCGCACTGGCGAAAGGACGGGCGATGACGGACAAACGAGAAGACACGATGCCGGCCGGCTGGTCGCAGCTGGCGGGATTTCCCGGGGGCGGCATCTTCGGTCGCGGCCGGCGCGGCCGCCTGGCGCCCGTGTCGGTGTCGCGCCCTGTCGGCGCGGCGCGTCCGCCCGACGGCGCGGTGGGCCGCACCGCCTTCGCGCGCGAGCTGCTCGCCGGCCTGCAACAGCCGCGCAAGACGACACCGTGCAAATATTTCTACGATGCATGTGGCGCCGCACTGTTCGAACAGATCTGCGCGCAGCCGGAGTACTACCTGACACGGGCCGAACTGTCGTTGCTCACCCGCCACGCGACGCGCCTGACCGAGTGCATCGGCGAAGACGCGGAACTGATCGAGTTCGGCGCCAGTTCCCCGGTCAAGGCGTCGGTGCTGCTGCACGTGATGCGTCATCCGGCCGCCTACGTGCCGGTCGACATTTCGGGCGGGGCGCTGCTCGAGACTGCGGGTGCCATTTCGATGGCTTTTCCCGGCCTCGACGTGCGCCCGCTGATGGCCGACTACACCGGCGACACCGCGCTGACGCACGCGCTCGACCCGGAGCGTCGGCGGGTCGGCTTCTTTCCGGGTTCGTCGCTGGGCAACTTCGAACCGGAGGAGGCGCTGGCCCTCCTGATCCGCCTGCGCAAGCTGCTGCAGGGCGGTGGCCTGCTGATCGGCGTGGATCTGGTCAAGGACCCGAGCCGGCTGCACGCGGCATACAACGACGCTGCCGGTGCGACGGCCGCCTTCAACCGCAACGTGCTCGTGCGCGCGAATCGCGAACTGGGTGCCGACTTCAGGCCGGAGCAGTTCGCCCACTACGCCTTCTATGACCCGGTCGCCCGGCGCGTCGAGATGCATCTCGTGAGCCTGTGCGATCAGGATGCCCATGTCGCCGGACGCCGGCTGCACTTCGACGAGGGTGAATCGATACGCACCGAGTATTCGCACAAGTACACGGTGCAGGCGTTCCGCGCGCTGGCCACCCGGGCCGGCTTCCGCCCGCGGCTCAGCGCCATCGACAGCGAGGGCCTGTTCAGCCTGCACTGGCTGGAGTCGCCCGCCTGAGCGGGCTGCGGCCCCCTTTCCCATCCGTCACCACAGGAGCTGCCATGTTGCCGACCACCGCCGAACGCGTTCCGATGAACACATCCGAAGCCGTGAACGAACTGATCCGCACGCGCACGCTGAGGAATCTCGACCGTGCCGCGCTCGGCGACCGCGGCACGATAGATCGCAGGCTGGCCGAATTGGACAGCGAGTGGGACATCGAACGCTGCCTCGAGGTGAACGCAGCGTCGGTGTCGATCGCTGGCTGCCTGCTCGGCTTGCTCGTGAACAGGCGCTTCTTTGCCGTGCCCGCGCTGGTCGGCGGCTTCCTGCTGCAGCACGCGCTGCAGGGCTGGTGCCCGCCGCTGCCGCTGATGCGCCGGCTCGGCGTGCGCACGCTGACCGAGATCGACGACGAGCGGCAGGCGCTGCTCGCACTGCGCGCCCGCAAGTCGGTCGACGGGCTCGGCCGTACCTTGCGCTGAGGGCGCCGCATGACGGAATCCGCAGGCAAGGCAGGCGGCAGCCTGTTCAGTGGTCACGACATCTACCTCTTTCGCGAAGGATCGCACGCGCGGCTGTACGAACGGCTGGGCTGTCAGCTAGATCCGCCGCCGCCCGGCGAGGGCGGCCGCAGCGACGCGCGTTTCGCCGTCTGGGCGCCGAACGCCCGGGCGGTCGAGGTGGTCGGCGATTTCAACGGCTGGTCGCATGGCCACCCGCTGCAGGCGCGGCTCGACGACTCCGGCATCTGGGAAGGCTGCGTGCCGGGCGTAAGCCGGGGCGACGCTTACAAGTACCGCATTCACCGCGCCGACGGTCATGTCATCGACAAGGCCGATCCGTTCGCCTTCTTCTGCGAACAGGCCCCCGCCACTGCGTCGCGCGCCTGGCGCTTCGAGTACGACTGGAAGGATGCCGCATGGATGGCGTCGCGCGCGGCGCGGCAGGCGGCCGACGCGCCGATCAGCATCTACGAGGTCCATCTCGGCTCGTGGCTGCGGCCGCACGAGGGCACGCTGCCGACCTACCGCGACATCGCGCAGCGGCTGGCCGACTACGCCTGCGACATGGGCTTTACCCACGTCGAACTGATGCCGGTCAGCGAGCATCCGTTCTACGGCTCCTGGGGCTATCAGTGCACCGGCTACTTCGCGCCAACCTCGCGCTACGGCACCCCCGAGGACTTCATGTTCCTGGTGGACACGCTGCACCAGGCCGGTCTCGCCGTCATCCTCGACTGGGTGCCGTCGCACTTCCCGGCGGACGCGCATGGTCTGGCGGTGTTCGACGGCACCCACCTGTACGAGCACGTCGACCCGCGCCAGGGCTTTCACCCGGAATGGCATTCCTGCATTTTCAATTACGGCCGACACGAGGTGTGCGCCTTCCTGCTGTCGAGTGCGCTGTTCTGGATCGACCGCTACCACATCGACGCGCTGCGCGTCGACGCCGTCGCCTCCATGCTCTACCTCGACTACGCGCGCCGCGACGGCGAGTGGGTGCCCAACCGCTACGGCGGGCGCGAGAACCTGGACGCGGTGGCCTTCCTGCGCAGTCTGAACCAGGCGGTCGCGCGCGATCACCCTGAGGTGCTCACCATCGCCGAGGAATCGACCTCCTGGCCCATGGTGTCGCGCGCGGTGCACCTCGGCGGCCTGGGTTTCAGCCAGAAATGGAATATGGGCTGGATGAACGACACGCTGGCCTATCTGCGGCACGACCCGGTGCACCGTCGCTTCCATCACGGCGCGGTCACCTTCTCGATCTGGTACGCCTTCCAGGAGAACTTCCTGCTGCCGCTGTCGCACGACGAAGTGGTGCATGGCAAGGGCTCGCTGCTGTCGCGCATGCCGGGCGACGAGTGGCAGCGCTTCGCCGGCCTGCGCGGCCTGTTCGGCTACATGTGGGCGCACCCAGGCAAGAAGCTGCTGTTCATGGGCGGCGAGTTCGGCCAGTGGCGCGAGTGGGCGCACGAGGGCCAGCTCGACTGGCCTCTGCTGGACCACCCGCTGCACGCCGGTCTGCGCCGCTGGGTGGCCGATCTGAACCGCATCTACCGGAGCTGCCCGGCGCTGCACGAACTGGACTTCGACGCCGCCGGCTTCCGCTGGGCGGTGGCCGACGATGCCGACAACAGCGTGCTCGCCTTCCTGCGTCTCGCGCGCGACGGCCGCTGCCTGCTGGCCGTCTGCAACTTCACACCGGTGCCGCGCACGCACTACAGCGTCGGCGTCCCGCACGGTGGCAACTGGCGGGAACTGCTGAACAGTGACGCCGCACTGTACGGCGGCAGCGGCGCCGGCAATCTCGGCGGCACGCAGGCGGTTCCGGTGCCGATGCACGGGCAGCCGTGGTCGCTGAATCTGACGCTGCCACCACTGGCGGTGCTGTGGCTGGTTCCGGAGGACGAACACCATGGATCATCTGCCTGATCTTCCGGCCGAGGGCCGCATCCGCGCCGTCGTGTCCGACCTGACGCCGGCGGTCGACGGGGGCCGCTTCGCCGTGAAGCGCAGCCTCGGTGAAACGCTCACGGTGGAGGCGAGCTGCTTCGCCGACGGCCATGACGCGGTGCTGGCGCTGCTGTGCTGGCGGCGCGACGACGAGAGCGCGACGACCTGGCATGCGGTACCGATGCAGCCGCTGGGCAACGACCGCTGGCGCGCGACGCTGCGTCCCGATCGCTGCGGGCGCTGGTGGTATTCGGTGTCGGCCTGGGTGGACCCCTTCCGTTCGTGGCGTTCGCAGATGGCACGCCGTACCGACGACGCCGACATCCGCCTCGCCGCGCTCGAAGGCGCCTCGCTCGCCGAGGCGGCGGCCGTGCGTGCGGGCGACGCGCTGGCCGACCGCAACCAGCTGCTGCGCTGGGCGGAGCGACTGCGCAACGACGGGGCGCACGCCGACGCACCGGCGCTGAAGGCGCTCGCTCTCGACGACACGATGGCCGAGGTCGCCGGCCGCCATCCCGACCGTCGCTGGCCGGCCGTCCATGCGCCAATGCCGCTCGATGTCGACCGCGCACTGGCGCGCTTCGGTGCCTGGTACGAACTGTTCCCGCGCTCGCTGGGCGAGGGCGGCCGGCACGGCCGCTTCGACGACGTGATCGCGCGGCTGCCGGCGATTGCCGCGATGGGCTTCGACGTGCTCTACCTGCCGCCGGTGCATCCGATCGGTCGGGTGCGACGCAAGGGGCGCAACGGCGTGGTTGTCGCCGGACGCGATGAGCCGGGCAGTCCGTGGGCGATCGGTGCAGCCGAAGGCGGCCACACCGCAGTGCATCCGCAGCTCGGCACGCTCGACGATTTCCGCCGTCTGGTCGGCGAAGCGGAGCGCCATGGCGTCGACATCGCGCTGGATATCGCGCTGCAGTGCGCGCCCGATCATCCGTGGGTGACCGACTGTCCGCAGTGGTTCCGTCGTCGCCCGGACGGCAGCGTCCAGTACGCCGAAAATCCGCCCAAGAAGTACCAGGACATCTATCCCTTCGATTTCGAGTGCGAGGACTGGCGCGGTCTGTGGCAGGCGCTGGCCGGCATCTTCCGGCACTGGATCGCGCAGGGCGTCAAGGTGTTCCGGGTGGACAACCCGCACACCAAGTCCTTTGCCTTCTGGGAGTGGCTGATCGGCACGCTGCGCCGCGAGCATCCGGACCTGGTGTTCCTGTCCGAGGCCTTCACGCGACCGCAGGTGATGCACCGCCTGGCCAAGCTCGGCTTCAACCAGTCCTACACCTATTTCACCTGGCGCAACACGCGTGCCGAGCTGACCGACTACCTCGAGGAACTGACTGCAGGGCCGGGGCGCGATTACTTCCGGCCCAATCTGTGGCCGAACACGCCCGACATCCTGCCCGAGTACCTGCAGAGCGGCGGCCGGCCGGCCTTCGTTGCACGCCTCGTGCTGGCGGCAACGCTGGGGACCAGCTACGGCATTTACGGGCCGGCCTTCGAGTGCATGGACGCGCGCCCGCGCGAGCCCGGCAGCGAGGAATATCTCGACTCCGAGAAGTACCAGCTGCGTGAGGGCGGACACGCCGACGGCGACGGACTGGCGCCGCTGATCGCCACCATCAACCGCATCCGTCGCGACAACCCGGCGCTGCAGTTCCCGGGCGGCCTGCGTTTCCTGCCGGTCGACAACGAACAGCTGATCGCCTACGCGAAGCACGATGCGGCCAGCGGCAACGCCGTCGTCGTCGTGGTCAATCTGGATCCGCATCACGTGCACACCGGCTGGCTCGAACTCGATCCGGCCGCATACGGCGGCGGTGACGACGAGGGCAGCGTGCAGATGCACGACCTGCTGGGCGGCGAGCGCTATCAGTGGGCACCGGGACGCAACTTCGTGCGGCTCGATCCGCAGCGCCTGCTCGCGCACGTGTTCCAGGTGCGGCGGCGCGTGCGCAGCGAGCGCGACTTCGACTACTACCTTTGACCGGAGGCGCCATGGACCGCATCGATACCGGGGCCGCCGGCCCGCTCCACCCGCAGCGGGCCGATGACCCGCTGTGGTTCAAGGATGCGGTCATCTACGAACTGCACGTCAAGGCCTTCTTCGATTCCAACGACGACGGCGTCGGCGATTTCGCCGGCCTGACGCAGAAGCTCGACTACATCCGCGATCTCGGCGTGGATACGCTGTGGCTGCTGCCCTTCTACCCGTCGCCGCTGAAGGACGACGGCTACGACGTGGCCGACTACCACGGCGTGCTGCCGGCCTACGGCACGCGCGCCGACTTCCGTCACTTCGTGCGCGAGGCGCACCGCCGTGGCCTGCGCGTGATCACCGAACTGGTGATCAACCACACCTCGGACCAGCACCCCTGGTTCCAGGCAGCCCGCCGCGCACCCAAGGGGTCGTCCAAGCGCGACTACTACGTGTGGAGCGATGACCCGGAACGCTATGCCGGCACGCGCATCATCTTCACCGATACCGAAACGTCGAACTGGACCTGGGATCCGGTGGCCGGCGCCTACTACTGGCACCGCTTCTTCAGCCACCAGCCTGACCTCAATTTCGAGAACCCGCGCGTGCTGCGCGCGGTGCTGCGCACGATGCGCTTCTGGCTGGACATCGGCGTCGACGGCTTCCGTCTCGACGCGGTGCCCTACCTGCGCGAACGCGAAGGCACGAGCAACGAGAATCTGGCGGAGACGCACGCCACCATCCGCGAGATCCGTCGCGTCATCGACGAACACTATCGCGGACGCATCCTGCTGGCCGAAGCCAACCAGTGGCCGGAGGACGTGCGCGAATACTTCGGCGATGGCGACGAATGCCACATGGCCTATCACTTTCCGCTGATGCCGCGGCTGTTCATGGCGCTTGCGCAGGAGGACCGCTACCCGGTCACCGACATCATGCGGCAGACGCCGGACATTCCGGAGAACTGCCAGTGGGCCATCTTCCTGCGCAATCACGATGAACTGACGCTGGAAATGGTGACCGATCGCGAGCGCGACTACATGTGGCAGTTCTTCGCCAACGATCCGCGCATGCGGCTCAACGTCGGCATCCGCCGCCGTCTGGCGCCGCTGCTGGAGAACAGCCGCGACCGCATCGAACTGATGTCCTTCCTGCTGTTCACGCTGCCCGGCTCGCCCATCGTCTATTACGGCGACGAACTGGGTATGGGGGACAACGTCTATCTGGGCGACCGCAACGGTGTGCGCACGCCGATGCAATGGACGTCCGACCGCAACGCCGGCTTTTCGCGCGCCGATCCGCAGCAGCTTTACCTGCCGCCCGTCATGGACCCGGTCTACGGTTACCACGCGATCAATGTCGAGGCGCAGGCGCGCAACCCGCATTCGCTGCTCAACTTCACCCGCCGCCTGATCGCGATGCGGCGCAGCTTGCGCGCCTTCGGGCGCGGTTCGCTGGTCTTCCTCGAACCGGGCAACCGCAAGGTGCTGGCCTATCTGCGGGAGTATGTCGACGAGCAGGGCAACGAGCAGCGCGTGCTGTGCGTGGCCAATCTCGCGCGCACGCCGCAGGCGGTCGAACTCGATCTGTCGCGGCACGAGGGCAGGGTGCCGATGGAGATCAGCGGACGCGCGGCCTTTCCGCCGGTCGGCCGTCTGCCCTATCTGCTCACCTTGCCCGGCCACGGCTTCTACGCCTTCGAACTGTCGGCGCAGGCGCCGCCGCCCGAGTGGCACGAGGACCGCATGCCGCAGCCCGATCTGCCCATCCTGGTGCTGACCCACGGCTGGGAAACGTTCGTCGGCGGCGACGGCGGCAGTCCGGTGCGCAGCGTGATCGCGCGGCGCAACCGCGAACGCCTGCTCGATGAAGCGATGCTGCCCTTCCTGCGCACGCGCCGCTGGTTCGCCGCAAAGTCCGCGACGCCGACACGGGTAAGTCTGGACGAAGTGCGCGAGTGGCGTGCCAACGGCGGCTCGTGGCTGCTGTCGGTGCTGCGCGTCGACTTCGCCGAGGGGCCATCCCAGTACTACTTCCTGCCGCTCGCGACGGCGTGGGAGGACGAGGCCGATTACCCCGCCGACCGCGTCGGCGGCGCGGCGCTGGCTCGCGTACGCGAGCAGGCGCGCATGGGTCTGCTGTACGACGCCTTCGCCGACGTGCTGTTCTGCCGGGCCTTCGCCGACGCGCTCGAACGCGCCGACACGCTGCCGCTGGCGGCTGGCAAGCTGGTTTTCAGTCGCGAGGCGGGCTGGGCCGAACTGCGGCCGGCGCCGGACGACGAGGTCCGGCCCGCCGCGGCCGACCAGACCAATACCGGCGTGTTCATGGGCCCGCGTCTTTACCTGAAGGCCTACCGGCAGCTGCAGGCCGGACTGAATCCGGAGATCGAGATCGGCCGCTTCCTTGCCGCACGCGGCTTTCCGGGTACCCCGCAGCTTGCCGGTGCGGTCGAGTACGAGGCCGCCGACGGCCGGCGCTGCGCGCTGGCCATCGCCCAGCAGCGCGTCGACAACCAGGGAACGGCGTGGGACTACGCGCTGGAACACTTCGCGCGCATGTTTTCCAGCGATGCCTGGCCGGGCAGCGTCGAACCGATGGACGAGTATCCGGGGCTGAACCGGATATTCATGGTGCAGATGAGCGCGCTCGGCCGGGCTGTGGCCGATCTGCACGCCACCCTGGCCGATGCCGGACGCGATCCCGCCTTCGCGCCGGTGCCGCTCGCCGCCGCCGAGGCGCAGGCGATGCGCGAGCGCGTGCTGCTCGAACTGGAGCGCAGCTTCGTTCAGCTGGAGGGCGCGCGCGACCGCCTCGATCGCCGGATCGCCGACGACACCGCCCTTCTGCTCGCCCGGCGCGAGGTGCTGCGGCAGCAACTGATGGCGCTGCCGCTCGATGCGAGCGCGATGCAGTGCATCCGCATCCATGGCGATCTGCATCTCGGTCAGGTCCTGCGTGCGCAGGAGGCCTTCATCATCGTCGACTTCGAGGGCGAGCCTGCACGCCCGGTGGAGGCGCGCCGCGGCAAGCAGCCTGCGCTGCGTGACGTCGCCTGCATGATCCGCTCCATCGATTACGTGATCCGGACGGCCGCGCAGCGTGTGCTGCACACCCAACCCGAGCGCGCGGGCGAACTGGCGACGATGGCGCCTGCGGCCTGTGCCGACGCGGTCGCCGTCTTCCTGAATGGTTACTCGGGCGGAAGTTCTCTGCCCGCGGCGGCCGGCGATTTCCTCGAACTGTTCTCGCTCGAACGCCTGCTCTACGAACTGCGCTACGAACTGGACAACCGGCCTGACATGGTCGGCCTGCCGCTGGGCGCGCTGATCGAAGCGAGCGGCGCGGAAAAAACGTTTCCCGCGCTGTAATTCCTACCGGACGCGGCGCGTCGGCGCCGGACCCGCAGTCGGCTGCGGCGGGAACACCCCTTGCAGGCATCCGGACAGGCAGCGCTTCGCCGCTGCATTCCGACATGTGTTTCTTCGCAAGAAGTGGAGACCCCAGATGAATCTTCTCGACCACAAGGGCGTGCCGCTCGACAAGCAGGGACTGACCTGGAAGGAGATGGCGGGCCAGCCCATCAGCAAGCTCGACGACGAGGCATTCACGCGCGTCCGCATCATCCTGATGAACGGCATCGAACTGGATGCCCTTCGCCTGTCGCATATCGGGGCGCGGATGAATGCCGATCTGCGATTGCCGCTGGCGCGCGTCCGGCGCATCGAACAGCACCAGGCGACGGCGGTGAGCTGGCTGATCGGCGCCGATCACTCGCCGCTCGAAACCACCATCGCTTACGAGCAGGTGGCGATCGAAGTGACGGCTGCCGTGGCGCAGCAGGAACCCGATCCCTACCTGGCACAGGTGTACCGCTTCGGCCTGCTGGAGGACTTCGATCACCTGTACCGCTATTCGGCGCTGCTCGACCGGATGGAGGGCAAGGACGCCAACAACATCCTGCAGGGCAATACCGACATCGTGCCAGGGCGTCCGACGGTGGACGAACACCGCGCACCGGAGGACGACCTGCGCCACCCCTATACCGCGAAGGCCGATCTGCTTTCGAAACTGCATGCGACGCTGATCACCGCGGCCGAGTACCAGACGCACGACTTCTACATGACGATAGGCCCGACCTTCGCCGACCCGGTGGCGCGTCAGCTCTACGCCGAGATCGCGTCGATCGAGGAACAGCACGTGACGCAGTACGGTTCGCTGCTGAATCCGCGGCAGAGCTTCCTCGAGCTGTGGCTGCTGCACGAGGCGGCCGAGGTCTATGGCTACTACAGCTGCGCGCAATCGGAGAGCAATCCGCGCCTGCGCGCGCTGTGGGAAAGATTCTGCGACTACGAGCTGGGCCATCTCCACCACGTGTGCGAGCTGATGAAGCAGCACGAGCGGCGCGATCCGGCCGAGGTGCTGTCGCGCGAACTGCCCGCGCCCTTGCCCTTCCACAGTCAGCGCGAGTTCGTGCGCGAAGTGCTGGCGACCGAGGTGGATCTGCGCGCCAGCGGCCCGGACTTCGTGCCGGTCGAAGAGGAGAACCCGGCGTCCATCGCCTATCGCGAGCGCGTCAACGCCGACGGCTCGCCGTCGACCGAAGTGGCGGCGGCCTATCACTGGACTTCGGGCACCGAGCTGAACCGTCCGCTCGCCCGCGCCGCGTGACAACCTGCCGACAGGAGTACGAAACATGGAGAACGTGACCCGCAGCGGTTTCAACCGTACCGGCGCGCAGACCTCGCTGCACACCGTGCAGAACATGCAGGCCTTCGCCGACGAGCAGTCCCCTTCCGGACCTTCGCACATCGATGGCGTACTTGAAGGGCGTTCGATTGCCTCCGTCCGCGCCGAATCCGTCCACGCCGCCGAGCGTATCGGCTCGGTGCCGATACCCACCACGCTGACCGGCGTGCTGGCGACCGGCCTGTCGAAGCTGACCGGCCATCGCCCCGAGGTGCTGGTCGACAAGCTGGGCGAGCGGCTGGCTTTCGAGCGCACCGGCGTGCGCCTCTACCAGGCCCTGATCGACAAGGCCGAGGCGGTGCAGGCAGACGTCGCGCTGCCTTTTACGATCGGCGAGCTGAAGCACATCCGCGACGAGGAACTGGAGCACATGCACATCGTTACCTCGGCGCTCGAAGGGCTGGGCGCCGATCCGACCGCCCAGACGCCGTGTGCCGACGTGGCCGGCGTCGCCAGCAGCGGCGCCATGCAGGTGCTCAGCGATCCGCGTACGACGATCGCCCAGTGCCTCGAAACCATCCTGTCGGTCGAGCTGACGGATGGCGCTGGCTGGGATCTGCTGATCCGCCTGTCCGGTTCGGCCGGCCAGGATGACCTGATCAAGCCCTTCAGCGAGGCGCTTGCCCGCGAGCAGGTACACGCGCAGCAGGTGAAGGGCTGGCTGGAACGCGCCGTCGTCGATGATCTGGACTGACGGCACCCGCGGCCCACAGGCTGCCTTTTCTCAGGAGGACGAACAGATGACCACATCGAGTACCCGTGCAACCGAAGCCACGCCGCGCGCGACCGACGAAGTGAAGGTGTACGCCGGCGACGCGGGCCATCCCATCGTGGACGACTACGGCGGCGACGCCGGAGAGGAACTGATGGGCAGCGAGTCGACACGGATGCAGCGCTGTCGCGAACAGCTTTCGCACATGAGCGAGCACTGCCGCGAGCGGGTGCAGGCGCGTCCGTTCACCGCGCTCGCGCTGGCGTCCTTCGTCAGCGCAGCGGTCGGTGTCTGCCTCGGCATGAAGATGCATCGCAGTTCGCGCTGGCACTGGCGCTGAGACGCGGCGACCGGAATCGGACGAGGAGGAGAGACCCGTGATCAATGGCAACAACCTTGCAGGCGGCGTGCCCCCGCAGGAGCAGGACGTTCAGCCCGGTCAGGAACTGCCGATGCAGCCGCCGCCGCGCGACATGATGGAGGATTACCGCGGGGCGGCGAAGCTGCGCGACCGCGTGGCCCTGGTCACCGGCGGCGACAGCGGCATCGGTCGCGCGGTGTCGGTGGCGTTCGCGAAGGAGGGGGCGCACGTGGTGATCGCCTACCTGGACGAGCACGAGGATGCGCAGGCCACGCTGGCCGAGGTCGAAGAGCAGGGGGTGCGTGGGCTCCTCCGCGCCGGCGATATCGGCCACGAGGGCTTCTGCCGCAAGCTGGTGGACGACACGATTGAGCATTTCGGCCGGCTCGACATCCTCGTGAACAACGCCGGCGAACAGCATCCCCAGCCGAGCCTGACCGACATCACGACGGATCAGCTCGAACGCACCTTCCGCACCAACATCTTCGGCATGTTCCACCTGACGCGTTTCGCGCTGCCTCATCTGAAGGAAGGCGCCTGCGTCATCAACACGACCTCGGTCACCGCCTACCGCGGCAGTGCGCACCTGATCGACTACGCCGCCTCCAAGGGCGCCATCGTGTCCTTCACCCGCTCGCTGTCGGCGGCGCTGGCCAAGCAGGGCATCCGGGTCAATGCCGTCGCGCCGGGTCCGATCTGGACGCCGCTGATCCCGGCGACCTTCGACAAGGACGAGGTCGCGTCCTTCGGGACCGACGAGCCGCTGGGCCGGCCCGGTCAGCCGGAGGAGGTGGCACCGAGCTACGTCTTCCTCGCCAGCGCCGACTCCAGCTACATGACCGGGCAGGTGCTGCATCCCAACGGTGGCGAAATCGTCAATGGCTGATCCGGAGCCGTGGACGCGCTGCCGCGGGGAAACGCGCATTGCTGTGTTTGCATGCCGGCGCCGAGCCGGCGATCAACATGAAGGGACATCCATGGAAACGAATGACGCGACGGCATCGAGCGCAGGCGCGCCGCTGGCGACCGAAATGCAACGCTGCATCGACACCTGCTACGAATGTGAGCGCATCTGCCTGCACATGGCGACCGGTCATTGCCTGTCGCTCGGCGGACGGCATGCCTTGCCCGAGCATGTGAGCACCATGCTCGTGTGCGCGCGCATGTGCGGGACCGCTGCCGAGGTGATGGCGATGAACTCGACCCTTCACCGCCAGGTGTGCGCCGTCTGCGCCGACCTGTGTGATGCCTGCATCACCCGTTGCCGCGACCTCGACGACATGGACGCCTGCATCGAGGTGTGCGAGCGCTGCAAGAGCGAGTGCGAGGCGATGGTCGATGCCTAGTCGGGCCCGCCCGGGCGCCGTGGTGGCGGCCCTTCGTCGTGCGCGGAACGTCGATTGCATGAATGGGCTGCCCCTGTCGGGGCATCCCATCCCAATCGCAAGGAGCGAGTCATGGAAACAAGAACCGTTGAATCGATTCAGTTCGGGGCCGAGGCGATGCCGCCGCACAGCGGCATACACTGGAGCGCAATCTTCGCGGGACTGGCGGTAGGGCTGTCCGCCCATCTGCTGATGATGCTGATCGGCATCGCCGCCGGTTTTGCCGTGTACGGCACCGGCGAACGCCCGGACGGCGGCAGTATCTCGATGGTCGCAGCAAGCTGGAACACCTTCAACATGCTGGTATCCGCCTTTGTCGGCGGCTATGTGGCGGCGCGCTGCTGTGCGCTCAAGCGTGGCTCGGACGGCTTGCTGCACGGCATCGTGTCCTGGGGGGCGACCATGCTGTTCTTCGCCATCCTGACCGGTTCGCTGACCGGCAACGCGGTCACCGGCGCTTTCGGTGTCGCCTCGGTTCGCTCCGCAGCGGTGGCCGAGGGGGCGGCCCCGTCGTCGATCGGCCAGCTCATCGACCGCGTCAATGCCGGCGACCGTGAAGGTGCGGTGGCGCTGATGCGCGATCGCTTCGGGCTCGCCGACGAACAGGCGCAACAGGCGGTGGACGAAGCGATGGCCATGCTCGGCCCGGACGGCACGCGCACCGCCGAGGGCCTGACCGACGCGGCGAAGGCCGCGTCCATCGTCAGCACCTGGCTCAGCGTGGCGATCCTCCTGTCCTTGCTGTCCGCCGCGGCCGGCGGCGCGCTGGGTGCGCGCAGCACGCGCAAGCGCTCCCTTCCGCGCGTGCAGACAATGCGGGCAACCGTGTACGGCGACGGGCAGCCGTCGCATATGCGGGGCTGAGCATGACGCAGTCCGGATCTCCGGGTGGTGGCCCCGCCGGCCACGGACCCACGCAGCCGCCCGAGGCGGGCGAGACGACGTCGATCGGCAGCGACCCGCCGGACGGTGGGGGCGATGCGCTGCCGGGCAGTGCGACGAGCGTGGGTCGCGACGCCGGCGGCGGCGGAGATCGCCCCGCACCGGCGTCGTCCGGTCTGCTCGATCTGACGGCGCTGGTCGGCGCGACCGTGCTCGGACCGGCGGACACGACGCTGGGCCACGTCGGTGGCGTGCTGGCCGATCCGCATTCCGGGCGGCTTGCCTATCTCGTGCTGACGCCGCTGCCCGGCCTGATCGACGGGCCGCGTGCCATTCCGTGGTCGGTGGTCGCCGCCCATCTGTCCGACGGGCCGCTGCATCTGCCGTACACAGCCGACACGCTCGGTATGGCGCCGGCGCTGCACAACGGGCGTGTCCCGGATGCCGACGGCGACTGGGTGCAGCAACTGCACGAGTTCTTCGGATGTCGCCCCTACTGGGTTGCCTGAACCTTGCAAGGGGGCCTGGCGGCGGCCCACGCCTCAGCGGCCGCCACGCCTCGACAGCAGCGTATAGAAGCTGTACTCGCGCACCCGGCCCTGTCCCCCTCCGCGTTCGTCGCCATCGTCGCCGCAGGGCGCGTGCAGTGCACCGCGGCGGTGGCCGGCGGCGGCCTGGCCGCTGCGCTGCTGGCGCAGCAGAACGCGCGCGGCATAGCGGTCAGCGGCGCGGGGCAGCACGAAGCTGCCGGCGGACAGCAGACGCGCCGGTGCGCCGACATAGATGTCGCGGCGTGGCTGCGTGGCCGCGTACAGCAGCGCTTCGGCCACCACGTCCGGTGAGTACACCGGCCCGGGCAGTTGCGGCTCGACGTCCATGAAGTTCGCCGCGTGACGGGGCAGCGGCGTATCGACCGAGGCCGGCCTCACCAGGGTCAGTGAAACCGGCGCCCCCTCGGCTTCGAGTTCGGCGCGCAGCGAATCGGTGTAGCCCCGCACCGCGTGCTTCGACGCCGCATAGGCCGCCTGCAGCGGCAGGCCGGCGTCGCTCGCCTCGCTGCCGACATTGATCAGCGCACCGCCGCGGTCCTTCAGCGTTTCGAGCGCGACGACGCAGCCATGCACGACGCCCCAGAAGTTGGTCTCGAACAGTCGGCGCATGTCGGCCAGCGGTACGTCGGCGTGCCCGCCGAATATCGCTACGCCGGCGTTGTTGATCCAGGTGTCGAAACCACCATGCGCATCGATCGCCGCGCGGGCGATCCGGCGCACTTCGTCCAGATGTCCGACGTCGGCGACGACCGGTGTTACCGCGTGGCCGACCTCGCGGAACTTGTCGGCAATCGCGTCGAGCGCGGCGCCATCGCGCGCAGCGATCACCACTCGGGCGCCGCGCTGCGCCGCCATCCGCGCGGTCGCCAGGCCGATACCGCTGGAGCCGCCGGTCACCACGATCACCTGTTCGGCGACCGGCTTCAGCACGAGGCGGTCAGTCATGTGGAGGCCGCCGCCGGCAGGTCGGCATGCAACGGCCGCAGGAAGAGCGGGCCGCGGGCGATGACGACGACACGCTCCGGTTCGGGCGTCGGCACCGGCTCGCGCACCGGACTGTTGCCGGGTGACGGATCGATCACCGGATTCGGGTCGGGAAGCGGCTGCGGCGGCTGCGGTGGTTGCCCGGGCGGGGGCTCTCCCGGCACGGGAGGCGCCGGGTCGGGCTGGTGTGCGTATCTGCGGATGCCGACGTCGTGGGGCACAGGCTTTCTCATCATCGTGTCCTCCGTGGAATGGACCGGCGTATGCGCAAGCGGCGTGCCCCGGCGGTGCCGGGCATCGTGCTTGCAGGCCGGAGGGCGTGCAGGCAAGGAACTGCGTCAACCCATTCACTGAAGGAGACAGGACATGCAAGTGCGTGAAGCGATGACAAGCGACGTGAAGCTGGTGGACTCGCACCAGAGCATCCAGGACGCGGCGCGAATGATGGCGGAGTGCAATGTCGGTTCGCTTCCGGTGGGCGACAACGGACGGCTGGTCGGCATGATCACCGATCGGGACATCGCAATCCGGGCGGTCGCCATCGGCAAGGCGGCAACGACCGAGGTCGGTCAGGTCATGAGCAAGGCGGTGAAGTACTGCTTCGACGACGAGGACGTGTCGCACGTCGCGCAGAACATGGGCGACATCCAGCTTCATCGGCTGGTGGTCCTGAATCGCGACAAGCGTCTGGTCGGCATCGTCGCGCTGGCCGACATCGCGAACTGCGAAGGCGCAGGCCCGGCCGGCGAAATGGTATGCGGCATCTCGTCGCCGCAACAGTCCGCCGGCCGCAGCGCGCCTGCCCATCACTGAGCCCGGGCGCCGGTAAGGCTTACACCGGCGCGCAAATTTTTCACCGCGGTTCCGCCCGGAGCGACGGCGTTCGCCCGGTCGCGGGCTGCACGGCAGGTATGCGGATTGCTCGGCGGAGGGCCCAGGCGCGAGCCGACAGCGGAACGGAGTGATCATGCTTTATTACGCAGCCATTTTCCTGGTGATCGCGATCGTCGCCGGCCTGTTCGGTTTCGGCGGCATCGCCTCAGGTGCGGCGGGTATCGCCCGTCTGCTGGTCTATATCTTCCTGATCCTCTTCGTCGTTTCGCTGGTGTTCGGCGTCCTGCAGTAGAGGAGATTACGAATGAAGGTCCATTCCATTCTTGTCGCGGTCCTTGCCGCACTGGCATTCGCCGGCTGCGGCGAGCGACCGGAAGCACCGCCGGCCGACAGCGCAACCGTGCTCGAACCTTCCCGGCCGGCCACCGCGGCGGCTGTGCCGGCGCCCGCCGATGGCGTGCTGAAGACGCGCGTGGTCGAGGCGCTGCGCCAGGACAGCAGCCTGCACACCGATTCGATGATCGTCACCGTGCGTGAAGGTGAGGTGAAGCTGAACGGCGTCGTGCCGGCGGAGCAAATCACGCGCGCCGACAGCGTCGTGCGCAAGGTCGACGGCGTGCGCGTCGTGATCAACGCACTGCGGCCGACCGCCCCCTCTTCATGACCCTGCAGTTTTCCAACCCGAGGATTTTCACGATGAAGAAGAACGGACAAACCTTGCTGGCCGTCGCTGCACTGCTGGTCGCCCTAGGCGGCTGCTCGGCATCAGGAGGCGGAAAGTCGACCGGTGAGTACATCGACGACGCGACCATCAGCACGCGGGTGAAGGCACGATTGATCGAGGACGACCAGGTCAAGGCACGCGAGGTGACGGTCGAGACCTATCGCGGCGTGGTCCAGCTGAGCGGCTTCGTGTCGTCCGAGGCGGAAGCGGCACGCGCGGTCGAGCGCGCCCGCAGCGTGCCCGGAGTGACCGGGGTGAAGAACGACATCCGCATCAAGCCTGCTCCCTGACCGGACGCCGGATCGCTGATCGGCCGGCAGCCTCGCTCGCCGGCCGACAAGGAGAGGGCGCGTGCTGCTGCTGAAGGCTGTCCATCTGGGCGCATTGATCTGCTGGACCGGTGTGCTGCTCTACCTGCCCGCGCTGCTGCACGCGCTGGCCGGGCGCGACGGTGTGCTGCTGCACCTGCGCTTCGCACGTCTGGTGTTCGTCGCCGGTGCGACGCCGGCTGCGCTGCTCGCCATCGTGAGCGGCACCGCGCTTTTCGTCGCCGACACGATCATCGCACCGTGGCTGGTGCTCAAGCTCTGCCTGGTGGCCGGCGTCGTGCTCTGTCACCTGGTGTCCGGCCTGATGATCCTGCGCGCCGAGCAGGTTGCGCCGCCTTCCGGGCGCCATGCCTCGGCCGTCGGCGTGCTGACCGTGCTGCTGGTCGGCGCCACCTTCTGGCTGGCGCTCGCCAAGCCCGTCTGAGATCAAGTGATGTCCGTTGTCGCTGCCGTCCTTTCAATGATCTTCGGCCGGCGCGATCCGGTGCGCGACGCCGACCGCGTGCTCGTACACCAGTCGCCCGCCGAGCCAGGCGGCGAGACCGGTTGCGGCCGCGCTGCCGAGCGACAGCGCCAGCGCCGTCTCGGGCTGTCGCGCATGTTCGCCGGCGAAGCGCAGAAGCCAGTTGCAGGTGGCGAGCGAAAGCAGCATGACGGCGGCCAGCGCGTGTGCCCAGGCGCTGATCTTCTCGCGGATGCGCCGCACCGCCAGCAGGTCGATCAGGCCGACCGCGCTGGCAAGCCAGCCGCCCCCGGCGCCGACACCGGCGAGCCAGATGCCGGCGCGCATCCAGAACGGGTCGCGGGTGTACAGCCACGCGAGGTCGGTGGCGACCAGCCCGAGCAGGGCGGCCACCGGAATGTGGATGAGCATCGGATGCAGCGGATGTTTGCCGAGGGCCGCAAGGCTGTGTATCGGCTCCGGCGATCCGGACGGCAGTCGGTCCGGTGTGCCGTCCGGCAGTGTCGCGTCCGGCGCGTGGTGACGGGTGTCTATGGGGGGAGCGGGCGGAAGCGGTGCGGTCATCCGGTCATCCTCGTGCTGGGGCGAAAATTGCTGTTGTGCGCAGGCCTGCTGCCCGCGGTTGCCGCGGCGGTCGAGGGACCGCTGTCGGTCCTCGACCCGGCGGGGCCGGCTGCGCGCGAAGCGGCCCTGTTGTGGTGGTGGATGCTGCTCGTCGCGGTGCCGGTGTGGGCGCTGGTGTGCGGGCTGTGGCTCTGCGCCAGCCGCCGTTCGCCGACCGCCGCACGCACGGGTCAGCAATCCTCGGGCCTGCGCTGGCTGCTGTTCGGTGGCGTGCTGCTGCCCGGCGCGAGCATCGCTGCGCTGCTTGCCTGGGGCATTCCCGCCGGGCAGCGCATGGCCTATGCCGACGCCAGCCCGCCGACGCTGACGATAGAGGTGACCGCGCGGCAGTGGCAGTGGGACGTGCATTACCCCGACAACGGCTTGCGCCTGATCGACACGCTCTATCTGCCGGCGGGCGAGGTGGTCGAGATCCGGATCGGCAGCGCCGACGTGATCCACTCGTTCTGGATTCCCCGCCTCGGCGGCAAGATGGACGCGGTACCCGGCCGTCTCCACCGGCTGCGCCTGCGTGCCGACACGCCGGGCGAGTACCACGGGCAGTGCGCCGAATACTGCGGCATCGACCACGCGTTCATGAGGTTGCGCGTACAGGTGCTGCCGCGGCAGGCCTTCGCCGCGTGGATGGAGGCGGCGCGATGAGCGGCGCGACACCGGCCGAAGGCCTGCACGCGGAACTCGACGCGGTGTGGGCGAACGGGCGCGGCTGGCGTGCACCGGTCACGGTCAGTCACGGCGCCCTCGGCCTGCGCTTCATGTACACCGGCATGGGCTTCTTCCTGTTCGGCGGCCTGCTGGCCATGCTGATGCGCGCCCAGCTGGCGCTGCCGGGCCGCGTATTCATGCCGCCCGACGTGTATGCCCAGGTGTTCACGCTGCACGGCAGCGTCATGATGTTCCTGTTCGCCACGCCGGTGATGGAGGGGCTGGCGGTCTATCTGCTGCCCAAGATGCTGGGCGCGCGCGACCTCGTGTTTCCGCGTCTGTCCGCGTTCGGCTACTGGTGTTACCTGTTCGGCGGCCTGATCCTGATCTCCAGCCTGTTCCTCGGCGTCGCGCCCGACGGGGGCTGGTTCATGTACCCGCCGCTGACCGGCGCGCAGTACAGCCCGGGCCCGAATACCGACATCTGGCTGATCGGCATCACCTTCGTCGAGATTTCGGCGGTGTCGGCCGGTGTCGAACTGGCGGTGTCCATCCTGTATGCGCGGGCACCCGGCATGAGCCTCGACCGCATGCCGCTGTTCGCCTGGTACATCCTGGTCATGGCGTTGATGATCATTGCCGGCTTCCCGCCGCTCATCCTCGGCAGTGTGCTGCTGGAGCTGGAGCGGGCGGCCGGGCTGGCCTTCTTCGATCCGACGCGCGGCGGCGATCCGGTGCTGTGGCAGCACCTGTTCTGGCTGTTCGGCCATCCGGAGGTCTACATCATCTTCCTGCCGGCGGCCGGCATCGTATCGACGCTGGTGCCGGTTTTCGCGCGCCATCCGCCGGTCGGCTACCGCGCCGTCGTGGTCGCCGTCATCAGCACCGGCTTCATCAGCTTCGGACTGTGGGTGCACCACATGTTCGCAGTCGGCATGCCGCTGCTGTCGCAGGCCTTCTTCTCGGCGTCGAGCATGCTGGTGGCGATACCCACCGGCGTGCAGGTGTTCTCGTGGCTGGCCACACTGTGGCGCGGCCGACCGGTGGCCCACGTGCCGATGCTGTGGCTGGGCGGCTTCCTGTTCATCTTCGTCGCCGGTGGGCTGACCGGCGTCATGCTCGCACTGGTGCCCTTCGACCTGCAGGTGCACGACACCCAGTTCGTGGTCGCCCATCTGCACTACGTGCTGGTCGGCGGCATGCTGTTCCCGCTCATCGCCGGCCTCTATTACTGGCTGCCTCACTTCTCCGGGCGCATGCCTTCGCTTGCGCTTGGCCGCTGCGGCTTCTGGCTGGTGTTCATCGGCTTCAATCTGGGCTTTCTCGTGATGCACTGGACCGGACTGCTGGGCATGCCGCGGCGCGTGCACACCTATGCGTCCGGCCTCGGGTGGGATCTGCCCAACCTGCTGTCTTCCATGGGGGCCTTCGTGATGGCGGCCGGCGTCGCCTGCGTGCTTGCCGACCTGCTGCTGCATGCCCGCTACGGCCCGCCTGCGCCGCCCGACCCGTGGGGCGCGGATACGCTCGAGTGGGCGATGCCGACGCCGCCGGCGGCATACAACTTCGTCAGCCTGCCGACGGTGAGCAGTCGTCATCCCTTGTGGGACCAGCCGGATCTGGCGAGTCGTCTTCTGCGCGGTGAGGGTCTGCTGCCCGGCGCGCCCGGGGGGCGACGGGAGACGCTCGGGTGCGATCCGGTCAGCGGCGAGGCGCGCAGCGTCATCGTGCTGCCCGGCAATACCTGGTTGCCGTTCGCCGCCGCCGCGGTCATCGCCATCGTCTGCATCGCGCTGCTGATGAAGATCTACATTGCCGTGGCGATCGCCGCGGCCGCCGCGCTCTGCATACTGTTTCACTGGTCCTGGCAGAACGGCGTCCATCCGCTGCCTGGCGACGCCGCGCCGTCCGGTCTGCCGCTGCACGTGCTTGCCGCCGACGGGCCGGGGCTGCGCGGCATGGGGCTGACACTGGTCGCCGACGGTGCGCTCTACCTGTCGCTGCTGTTCGGCTGGTTCTACCTGTGGGTGGTGCCCCCGTCGGCGGTGGCGCTGCTGTGCAGGAACGGCGGCCTCTGGGCGAGCGGCTCGTCGGCGTCGCTGCTGCTGCTCGCGGCCGCAGTGTGCGCGACCGGCGCCGCGCTGGTGCTTCGCGGGTCGGCGTGCCGCCTGCGCCGGGGCGAAAGCCGGCATCTGTCTGCCGGGATGCTCGCGGCGACCGTGTTCTGCGTGGTGGCGGCAGTTGCGCTGGCAATCGCCTGGAGCGGGGCCGGACTGGTGCCCGCGGTCGATGCGCGCGATGCCGCGGCCGCGGTGGTGCTCGGCTGCAATCTGGTCCACCTGCTGCTGGCGGCCATCGTGCTCGCGCTGCAGGTCGCGCGGGTGCGCTGCGTACGGGTCGGCGCGCATGCGCCCTACGAACCGCGCGTAGCCGGACTGCTGTGCGGCTACAACGCGCTCGCGCTGTGGGCGGCCTGGGTTGCACTGGTGCCGTTTCCGCAGGCCTGGGGCGGTACGTGACGGCCGGCCGCGTGATCTGTCATGTGGCACTGGGACCGTTGCTCTGGGGGGGCTGGTTCGTCGCGCTGTATGCATTGCAGGGTCTCCTGTGCGCACGCCAGGTCGAGGAGGGCGGCGTGCGGCTGACCCTGATTGCGCTGAGCGCATGCGCGGTGCTGGCGTCGTCCGTGCTCGCCGGTCTGTGCCGGCGACGTGCGCGCGACGCGTCGCTCGTACCGGAACTGCGCTTCACCGCCGCGCTGGCCGGCGGCCTGCACGGGGTATCGGCCGTCACCATGTTGGTGATTGCCGCACCGCTGTTCGGGGTGGCGCCGTGTACCTGATACGGGCGTTGCTCGTGGCCGCGTGGTCGCCAGCGGCACTGGCGCACGCCGAGGCCGCCCGCGGCGCGGCCGGCGGGGTGACCGAAGCCGTCGGCGCGCTGGTGCTGGCCGCGATCTGGATTGCCTATCTGGCGGGTGCCCGGCGCAGGCATGCGTCGCGTCGCGCCGCTGCCTGTTTCCACGCAGGGCAGCTCACCGTGCTGCTCACGGCCTTCGGTCCGCTCGATGTGCTCGCCGCCGACAGCGCGGCGCTGCACATGACGCAGCACATGGGTTTCATGCTGGTCGCGGCGCCGCTATGGGTGCTGGCCAATCCTCTTCCGCAGTTCCGTGCGCTGACGCGCGGCCACCCCGCCGGCCTGTGGCGACGGCTTGCGCGCATCGGGCATGCCCCGGCGGCATGGGCGGTGCTGCACGGCGCCACCCTCTGGCTCTGGCACGCGCCCGGGCCTTACCGGCTGGCGCTGGCCGATCCGTGGTGGCATCTGTTCGAGCACGCGAGTTTCCTCGTCACTGCCGCCTTCTTCTGGGCGGCGACGCTGCATGCCTATCCGCCGGCGCGCGGCGCGGCGCTCGTCGCGGTGGCGGCGACCTTGATGCATACCGGCCTGCTGGGAGCGCTGCTCACGCTTGCGCCCTTCCCGCTGTATGGAAGGGGCAGTACCGAAGATCAGCAGCTTGCCGGCCTGCTGATGTGGGGGCCGGGCGGACTGTTCTATCTCGCGGCCGGCGCCTGGATCACGCTGCGCTGGTTGGCGACGCGGCAGGTGCCGCTGCGCGGATGAATGACCGTCAAGGCGTCTGCGGTGCCTCGACGCCCTGCAGTTCGACGTCGACGCTGGCACGCGCTTCGACCGGCGCGGCGATGTCGATACGCGTGCCGTCCAGTCCGCGCAGGTCCAGTTGCCGGCGCACGGCTTCGGCGCGCTGCTGCGCCAGTGCGGCAACGCTGTCTTTCTGCGCCGGCTGCCCGGCGGCGAGTTGCGCGAACAGCGCGCGGTACCGGGCCGCCGCACCGTCGCCATTGTCTGCCTGCGCGGCGGCCGGCAGACGTGCGGCGTGCAGGCGGGCCACCGCCTCTTGCACCGCCGGGTCGCCGAAGTCGAGCAGTCCGCCGTCGTCGGGCACGCCGGCGAGTTGCGCCACTTCGCTGCGCAGCGTGGCTTCACGCAGCGCCTGTCCATCGGCGTTCGCGTCATAGGCCGGACGCAGGCGCACGCCGAGGCCGGGGCGCTGCGCCAGTGCGTCGGCCAGCCGGTAGAGCTTTTCCTTCTCGCCAGCGGCAAGACGGCTGCTGCCGGGGTCGAAGTCGATCGCGCCGGACAGTGCGTCCTCACTGCCGAGCAGTCGGCCGAGCAGGCGGAACGGCGCGCCGACGATGCGTTTGACCGTGTTGTCGATGACGTCCGCCACGACGCCGCGGTAAAGGATGCGCGCGTCGTCGACCCTGCCGCGCACCGGCACCTCGACCCGCGCCCGTCCGTCGCGGTCCTTCAGCAGCGCCAGGGCCAGTTCGAGGCCGCTGTCCGTGAGTCCGCCTGCGCGCACGCGGTCGCCCAGCGTCACGTTCTGCAGCGTCACGATGTTCAGACCGTCCAGTTCGCGATCGCGGATGCGGTAGCGAAGGTCGAGCCAGAGCTTGCCGGCGGCGATCTTGCGTCCGGCGAAAGTGGCGCTGTAGGGCGACAGCAGCGGCATGTCGATGTTGTCGAAGCGCACGTGCAGGTCGGTCATGTCGGCCAGCGCCGAAGGTCGTACGCGCCCCTGCGCGCGGGCCTCGCCGTGCGGCTGGATGCGGCCGTGCGCCTCGACCGTGGCCTCGCCGTCGGGCCGGTTGTCGACGCCCAGCAGGCGCGCGCTCACCTCGGTCACCCGGGCGGAGAAGGGCAGCACCAGGCTGTCGTCGGAAAAGTCGAGCGTGCCGCGAACGATGTCGAGGCGGTCGATGCGCATCGGCATCGGCGCCTTCGATGCGCTTGATCGCGCAGTCGGGGCGGGCGCGTGGGTGACGCGGATCTGGCTCAGATTGAGCTGGCGTGCTTCGTCGATGGCGATCCGTCCCTGCGCGTCTTCCAGTGTGAGACGGGCGAGGTGCAAGGCGCCGGGCTGCCTCTCCAGGCGGCCTTGAGTCCGCACGCTGGCCGCTTTCAGCAGCGTTTCGCCGCCGTCGGCATCCTTCAGGTGCAGACCGGCGAGTGCCGCCCGGCCGTCGACGCGCAGCGCCGGTCGGCCGCCGTGCCGCAGTCGCAGATCGGCGTCGAGTCGCCGTGCCGACACTTCGAGCGGAGACATGCCGCGCAGCAGCGGCGTCATGCGGTCCAGCGGCAGTGCGTCGATGCGCAGCCGCGCGTTGGCGCCGCTGCCGTCCTGCCGGGCATTGCCGTCGACGCGCAAGCGGCCTTCGCCGGCACGCAGGTCGGCGCTGTAGGACAGCGGCGTGTCGGCGCCGCGCGCCAGGCCGCGCACCTTCGCCTGGCCCTTCAGCGTGATCAGCGTCGTCTTCCGTTGCGCTTCGGCCACCTGCAGCGTGAGCGCGTTCAGCGCCAGTTCGTCGACGCGGTAGTCCCAGCCGCTGCGGCCGCCCGTCGCGGGCGACCGGCGGCCGCTGGCGCCGTGAGGCGGCACCAGAGCAGGCCGTCCGCGGGCATCGAGCTCGACCTGCAGCAGCAGGCCGTCGATATCGACGTGGCGGGCGGACAGGCGGCGCGCCGCGCTGTCCAGGTGGGCGCCCTGCAGAGCCAGCGCCGACGCGCCGACGGGCGCTGCGTCGGCCGCCTGCAGGCGGGCGCCAGCGAGCACCGCATCGATCGCGCTGGCCGATATCGCGGCCGGCGACGTGGCGATGTTCAATTGCAGCTGGCCCGTCAGGTGATCGGCACCGATGCGCAGCGGCACCCTGAGGTCTTCGTAGCGCAGCGCCAGCTGTTCGGCTGACGTGTCCGCCAGTTCGATCCGCCACGATGGCTTGTCTGCCGACGCTGTGGCGGGGCCGGTCAGACCGCTCCAGTTGAGCCGTCCGGCGGCGTCGCGGAGGACGTTCAGCTGGCCCGACTGGAGGCGCACGCCGTCAAGGTGCAGGCGACGAGTGCCCGCAAGGCATCGCCCGCCGGCGATCGACAGGCGTTCGACGGCGAGCAGCGGCGCGCCGCCCTCGACCGGCGTCAGCTCGAAGGCGTGCGCCTCCACCTGCAGCGCTTCGAGCACCAGCGTCTGTCGCAGCGGGGCGCTGAAATCGATGCTGTAGTGGGCCCGCGCGTCGAGGCGACCCCCGCTGACGCGTGCCGCCGAAGCCGGCAACAGTCGTTGCCACCAGAAGCCGGCGTTTGCGTCGCTCAGCCGCATACGGCCCTGACTGGCCAGCGCCGCCGGCCCGAATTCGCCGTCGAGTTCGAGCAGGCCGTCGTCGGGCAGCGGCGCGTGCACACGGAAGCGCGCCGGTGCGGCGCCGACCGCGGTGGACAGGTCCGCCAGTTCGGCACGCGCGTCGCGCAGCACGAGCGCTTCGGTGAGCGGGCCGGCGCGCACGCTGAGCGAACGGAGCGTCAGCGTCGCGCGCGCGATGTCCAACGGCGGCAGACGCGGGGCCATGCCCGCCTTCCGCGACGTCGTCGCCGTGCTGCCCGGGTCGGCAGCCGGCGCGCGCTGGACGCGGATGTCGACGCCATCCAGCGTCAGTTGCGACACCTGCCAGCGACGCGCGAGCACGCTGTGCCAAGCGATGTCGGCGCGGAGCTGCCCGATGTCGGCCGCGACGCCGGCTGCCGCCGACGACAGGGCGACGTCGCGCGCTTCGAGCGTGAGCCGGAACGGGTGGATGAACAGCTGGCCGATGCGCAGCTCGATGCCCTGTCGTTGCAGCACGTCCGGCAGGCGGCGCTCGATCTGCGCCGGCAGCCACAGTGCGAGCAGCGCGGTGTAGAGGGCAAGCAGCGACCCCAGGGCCGCGACCAGCAGCACCGCGCGTCGGTAGCGGCGGCGGGCACGCGCTCCGCTCATCTGCGGGCTCCGGCGGCGGCGTCGCTGCCACGCACGATGACGAGCAGCGAGGCGGCCAGCGGCGTGGCGAACAGCACGCCGAGCGCGCCGAACAGCGCGCCGAACACGAGCTGCGCCGAGATGGTCGCCACCGGCGGCAGGTGCACGCTGCGGAAGTCGATCAGCGGCGACAGCAGGTAGTTCTCCGCCGCCTGCACCGCCACGTAGAGCAGCGCCACCGACAGCGCAGTCGACGGGCTGACCGCGAGCGCGACGATCAGCGCCGGGCAGGCCGCCAGAGCGGGTCCGATGTAGGGGACGAAGTCGAGTGCAAAGGCGATCAGACCGAGCGCCAGCGCCAGCGGCATGTCGAGCAGCCAGAGGCCGATGCTCACCGCCACGCCGACCAGCGACATTTTCAGGAAAGTGCCCAGCAGCCAGCTGCGCAGCGCATCGACCAGCAGGTCGATGCGCGCTGCGGCCTGACGGCGGCGCGCGGCCGGCAGCAGTTGCAGCAGGCCGCGGCGGTACACCTGCGGCGTGGCCGCGCCGTAGAGGCCCATGAACAGCACGACGAGGAAGCCGGCGACGATGCCTATCGTGTTCGAGAACAGTCCGCGCAGACCGGGCAGCCACAGTTCGCGATCGGGCACCAGCGTGCGCAGGTTCTTCTCGGACAGCAGTACGCGCGTCCAGTCATAGAGCTTGAAGCGGGCGCGCATCTGCTCCCACGCCTCCTGCAGCCGCGGCCCGAGCTGGTCGATCTGCGTTGCCGCTTCGGCGCCGAGCAGGGCGAAGCCGAGGCCGAGCAGCGTCAGCATGGACAGCAGCACCACGGTGAGCGCAACCGGGTAGGGCAGCCCGGTGTGCCGGCCGAGCAGCGCCGACAGGCCGTGCAGGAAGATGCCGAACAGCACGCCGGCGAAGATGAGCAGCAGCACATTCGCCAGGTTCTCGATCAGCAGCGCCGAGGCGAGCAGTGCGAGGCCCACCAGCACCGGTCGCGTCAGAAGCGGGGCCGGCGCGTGCCGCTCCGCGTGGTCCGCTGCGCGGGACGGTGTCTGGCGCCGCCCGGGCAGCCGCTTCGCCCTCATGCGTTCAGCCGCCGTGCGCGGTCGGTCGGGATGCGACGGTCGGCACCGACCGGCATGGCAGGCCGCAGCTCGCTGCAGACGCCGATCATCCGCAATGCATGAACCGACTGCGGCGCATGAGCCGGCGCCTCGCGCGAGCGCGCTTCGTCGACACCACCGCCGGGGTCGCTCGGCGATACGGCGTCGGCGCTGATGATGGCGCCCGCGGTGGCGCCCACTGCGCCTTCGCGCAGGCAGGGCATGTCGGGCGCAGCGGCTGCGTCGCTGGCGATGGCCGTCGGCGGCGGCGCCGACTGCGGCGCGTCGCCGAACGCCAGCGCAGCGCACAGAAGGAAGAGCGTGCAAGGAGCGGATCGCGTGGCAGGCATTGGACACTCCCGTCGAGTCAGGTGAACACGGGGCAGCAAGCGGTGTGCCCCCGGGTTGCCGCGTCAGTGCAGCTTGATCCGCGGTCGGGCGCGTCGGCTCAAGCATTCGCCGAGGGTGAGCGCCGCCGTGCGCAGCGGTCCGAGCAGCACGGCGAGGTGGCGGCGATGCAGCAGCCAGTAGCCGAGGCGGGCAGCGGCGCCGCTGAATATGGCGCTGCCGCCGCCGGCGTTCAGCGCGCCCACCGCGCGATCGCGTCCTAGCGTCACCAGATTGCCGCGTTCGCGGTAGTGAAAGTCGGGCAGCGACTCGCCGCGCAGCCGTCGCTGCAGCGATTCGGTGAGCAGCGCCGCCTGCTGGTGTGCCACCTGCGCCTTCGGCGGCACCGGCGGTGCGTCCGGGTCGGGGCGGCAGCTGGCGCAGTCGCCGAGCGCGAACACGTCGTCGTCGCGCAGGGTCTGCAGAGTCGGTCCGACTTTCAGCTGCCGCTGCGGCGTGAGGTCCAGTCCGTCGGTCTGCGCCAGCACTTCGGCGCCCTGCACGCCGGCGGCCCAGACCACCAGGTCGACGTCGATCCGTGAGCCGTCGCGCAGCAGCAGCGCGTCGCGGCGCACCTCGGCCACCTGCTGACCGAGGCGCAGCGTGACACCGCGTTGCTCCAGGTCCTGTTGCGCCCGCTCGGCCACCGCCTCCGGCAAGGTTGCGAGCAGGCGCGGACCCGCTTCGACCAGCGTCAGCTGCAGCGGCTGCGCGAGTTTCTGCAGGCGCAGACCGTAGGCGGCGATGTCCGGGGCCGCGGTGCACAGTTCGGCCGCCAGTTCGACGCCGGTGGCGCCGCCACCGACGATGGCGACCTGTACCGGCCGGCCGGTGCCGAGATCGGCGCGCGCGCACAGCGCCATCAGGCGACGGTGGAAGTGCTCGGCGT
The DNA here is from genome assembly GCF_049843555.1 of Methyloversatilis sp. MC4-4. Taxonomy (GTDB): domain Bacteria; phylum Pseudomonadota; class Gammaproteobacteria; order Burkholderiales; family Rhodocyclaceae; genus Methyloversatilis; species Methyloversatilis discipulorum_B. The sequence continues at coordinate 268,245 of NZ_JBBHZK010000002.1, read as the reverse complement.
CGTCCGGGGTGTTCAGCGACAGCGCGTGGCGCCGCGCGCCGGGCGTGCCGAAGTCGTTGTCGGTGCCGCCCACAGCCAGCACCAGCGTGTCGTAGGCGACCGACCGGCGCGGCGCGATCTCCATGCCTTCGTCGTCGCACAGCGCGGCCAGCCAGATGCGGTGCGGGCCGCGCTCGACCGACTGCAGACGTCCCTGGTGAAACCGGAAGCCGTGCAGCCGCGCCTGCTGCCGGTAGTCCAGTTCGTGCTGCTGGCGGTAGCGGGTACCGGCCGCGATCTCGTGCAGCAGCGGCTTCCACAGATGAGTGGCCGCCGCGTCCACCAGCACGATTTCCGCCTCGCCGCGACGTCCTGCCGTGCGCCCGAGACGCGCCGCCAGTTCCAGCCCGCCGGCACCGCCGCCGACGATGAGGATGCGGTGGTGCTGCTGTGCCTGCCGACGCGAGGCCAGCAGGGAGGTCGGCGGAAGTGTTTCGTACGGCAGGCGGTTCATCCGCGATCCTTCGGCAGTGTCGGGGACGACCTTCCCAGCAACGGCGGTGCCCGCCGCGGCGCGCTGCCGCCACTGCTCAGCGTTGAAAAATGTGCAGGCCGCTTGCAAGAACCTCCGCCCGGTGCGCCGCGGCACACGCTTGCGGTGAAGGCATCGCGCTTGCTGTGACCCCCGCGGCCCCGACGGGTCACCCCTACAATTTTCACGAGGACGCGAACATGACCCCATTGAGACCGGAACAGGTGGCCGCTCTCGCAGAAATGCGCGACGTGCGCGCGCTGCGCGACATCGAGCTCGCGCGCGAGCGCATCGACGCCGGGTTGGCCGGCGTCTGCGTCGATTGCGAGCTGCCGATTCCCTTCGAGCGCCTGCGCCTGCAGCCGGCGGCGGTGCGCTGCGTCGAATGCCAGGAGGCGCTCGAACGGCGCAGCGCGCGCCAGCCCGACGGCTCGCCGACGCTGCAGGTCTGACGCGACGTTCCGGTGTCAGCGCTGGCGCGTCGCAATGGCGCGCGCCAGTTCGACCTTGGTCATCGTCGAGCGGCCGCGCACGCCCAGTTCGCGTGCGCGTTCATAGAGCTCCTGCCGGGTGTGTCCGTACAGGTCCACGCCGCCGAAGCTCTCGCCGCTGCCGTGCGCGGCGCGCGGGTCGGACGGGCCGGAGTGGTCCTTCGGTTCCCAGTGGTCGCCGACCTTCTCGAAGCGGTGCTTGAGCGAGGCAAAGGCGGTGCGGCGGGCGCGCTCGCCGGGGCCGTAGGTGCGTTCGGCGCTGGCCAGCGTGTGCGTCCAGGTGCGCTGCGCCTCGGGCGGCGAGCGGCGCAGCGTGGCCGGCAGTTCGGGTGTGTTTCTCTTGGGCATCGCAGTCTCCTTCGTGCGGGCGTGTGGCGGGACGGGTGGCGCGAGCGGCATCAGCCCTCGTGCAGTACGCTGGCAGGGGGCGCGGCGGCGGCGACGATGGCCTTCACCGGCAGATGGTCGGACGCCACCCGCGCCAGTGGCGAGCGGTGCGTCGAGAAGGCCAGCAGCGTGTGGCGCGGCCGCACCCACACGCGGTCCAGTGCGAACATCGGCAGGCCGGACGGAAACGAGCGCTCGGCCGGCGAGTGGCCGAGCATGCCGTGCAGCCAGCGCAGCGGCCGGCCGAGCGGCAGCCACTCGTTGATGTCGCCGAGCACGATCACCTTGCGGTCGGCCGGCAGGTCGTGCAGCAGCTGCAGCATGCGCCGGACCTGGTAGCGGCGTTCGGCCGGGCGCAGCCCGAGGTGGGTGACGATGACGCGCACGCATTCGTCCTCGACCTGCAGGTCGACGGCCAGCGCACCGCGCGCCTCGCGCCGGCCGTAGCTGAGGTCGTAGCGCTGCACTGCCAGCACCGGCCGGCGAGTCAGCAGCGCGTTTCCGAAACTGCCTTCGTGGCGGATGATGGTGTGGCCGGCATGTGCCTCCATGCCGGTCGCCCGCGCCAGATAGTCGAGCTGCATCGATTCGTGGTGGCCGTCGGCGAGGTTGTCGACCTCCTGCAGCCCTACCGCGTCGCAACCCAGTTCGAGAATGACCTGGGCGACGCGCCCGGGGTCGGCGCGGCCGTCGCGGCCGACGCAACGGTGAATGTTGTAGGAGGCGATGCGCAGGCAGTCCTGCCCGAGCGTGTTGTCCAGATTGCGCCAGTCGACGAGGCCCGGGGTGCGCGTCGCCATCAGCTCCTCTCCGCCGCCTGTCCGGCCCCGTCGCGGTGTTCCTTGACCAGCCAGCGGCGCACGAACAGCGACAGCAGCACGATGCCGAGCGCAGCGGTCAGCAGCAGGCCATAGTCGAGGCGGCCCGGGTCGTCGAGCGCGGCTTCCAGCTGGTCGCCGAACACGGTGGTGGCCAGCGTTCCCGGCAACATGCCGAACAGGGTGCCGAGCAGGAAGGGCGCCAGCCGTATGCCGATGGCGGCCGCCACCACCCCTTCGATGGCGAACGGGGCGATCGGCACCAGCCGCAGCGCCGTGATGGCCAGCAGGCCGCGCCGGCGCAGCGTTTCGGCGATGCGTGGCAGGCGAGGGCCGGCAATGCGGTGCACCGTTGCCTCGGGCAGCAGCAGGCCGACCGCATAGGTCGCGAAGGCGGCGATCAGGATGCCGGACAGCGCGAACACGAAGCCCTTTTCCGGGCCGAAGGCGATCACCGCCGCCAGCGTGATCAGCGGTCGCGGAAACATCAGCAGACAGGCTGGCGTGTAGGCCAGCAGGATGAGCATGGGCGCCCAGCTGCTGTCGGCCATCGCGCGCGCCCAGCCGGTCACCCGTTCGGCATCGGCGACCTCGGTCAGCGGCGTGTAGCGCCACACCAGTGCCAGACCGAGCAACAGCAGCATGACGGCGCCAGGCAGCGCCACCCGCGCGATGGCGGCGCGCGACCAGCGACGCCGTCCGCTGGCGGGCGGCCGCGAAGGCGTGGCCTCGCCCTCATCGTCCGATGTGGCCGGCGTGCCCAGCTGCAGCTCGGGACTGAAGGCTTCTACCAGCCCGTCGAGCGTGATCGGCTGCTGCGGGTCGCCGACGCGAGCCAGTTCGATCACGGCCTCCGGCCAGTCGGGCTGGCGGTTCAGCGGCAGCAGCGTGCGCGTCCCACCCGACAGCGCCTCGATGGCCGGGCCGAGCGCGCCGTGCGTTTCGAACGCAGCGACGACCGCCGCGACCTCGACGTCGAGGTGTTCGGCCAGCAGGCGATGGCGTACGTCGCGGATGTAGGCCTGCACCCGCGCGTCGCCGCCCGCCTCGATCACCGCGTCGCATTCGCTGTCCATGCCCATCGAGCGGTTGCTCAGATTGGCCGAGCCGACGCGCAGCATGTCGTCGTCGACGATCATCAGCTTGGAATGCAGGTCTATGCATACCTTGTCGGCCAGCCCGTCGATGTGCGGATAGAGGATGCGGAAGCGGCCGTGCCGGTCGGCGGCGCTCAGGCGCTCGACCAGGCGCGTGCGCAGCACATGCATCGTGTGTTCCTCCAGCCAGCCGTGGCTGAACAGGCGGACCACCACGATCACTTCCGGCCCGTCCGGCTCGGCCAGCCGCGCCGCCAGCGCTTCGCCGACACTGCCTGCGGTGAAGTACTGGCTTTCGATGTAGATGCGTTCGCGCGCGCTGGCGATCATGTCGAGGAAGAGCTGCTCGACCTCGTTGACCGGCGGTGCGTCCGCCTGCGGCGGCAAGGTGCGCGCCAGCGCCACGTCGATGCCGGTCAATTCGGGCCGCACGCTGTCCGGCCACGGATCGCCGGCGTCCCTCGCTTCGGGAATGCGGTGGCCGGTGGCGGCCAGCCAGCGCTCGCGGGCCACCTCGCCGATCGCGCGCGCGGCCTCGCCGTCGAACATCAGCATCAGGTCGTGAAAGGGCGGATAGGCCTTGTCGGCGCATTCGCGGCGGCTGTCGTCCGGACGGTGGGCGGGTGTGTCCCAGCGGCGGACGGTGAGATCGAAGCCGCCGACGAAGGCGAGCGTGTCGTCGATGACGACGATCTTCTGGTGGTGTGAGGCGCTGACCGGGTGCGTGTTGTCGTAGCAGAAGTGCACGCGCCGGTGCGGCTTCCAGCCGAGGCCGAGACGGGGCGGCAGTTCGCGGTCCGTGCCGAACACCATCGGATAGTCCCAGTCGAGGATACGCACCATCAGACGATGCCGCCGCCGCGCCAGCCAGTTCAGGAACTCGCCCAGCCGCGCTGGCGGCGCGCCCGGTGCCGCGGGGTCGAAATGCAGCCGGGTGCGGCTGTCGAAGTCCCAAGCGAGGATGGTGATCGAACGCTGCGCCCGTTCGGCCGCCTGCATGAAGGTGCGGAAATAGGCTTCGCCGTCGATCAGCAGCGCCAGGCGGTCGGCGCGGCCACGCGCGAAACAGTTGCGACCGGGCACGCAGACGCTGTCATGGCCGGCCGGCGTCGGCGGGACCTTGTCCGGCGGCACGTCGTCGTGCGGGCGCGGCGGGGTGGTGAGGAAGGGGCGCTCGGCGTTCACGGCTGACGATGGAGTGGAGTCGCCCAGCCTCAGCAATCGACATGCCGGGGCGGCCTGAGGGGGCTGCGCCCCGGGAACGCCGATTGCACGCGCTGAACGTTCGCCTAACCTGTGCGGGGCTCCGCGATGAAGAAGAACCTGGAGATCGTGATCGTCACCGATACCTATCCGCCGGAGGTCAATGGCGTCGCGCTGTCGATCACCCGCGTCGTGCGGCATCTGCGCAGTGCACGCCACCGGGTTCGCCTGGTCCGCCCGCGGCAGCAGGACGAAGCCGCCAACGAGGGCGACCTGCTGGTGCGCGGCCTGCCGCTGCCGCGCTATCCCGGGCTGCGCTTCGGACTGCCGGCCTGGCGCCGGCTGTTGCGGGCGTGGCGGGAGGACAGGCCGGACGTCGTGCACATCGTGACCGAAGGGCCGCTCGGCTGGTCGGCCCTGCTGGCCGCCCGCCAGCTCGGCGTGCCGGTCACCAGCGATTACCGCACGCATTTCGACACCTACAGCAACCATTACGGCCTGGGCATGCTGTCGGCTCCGGTGCGGGCGGCGCTGCGCGCCTTCCACAATCGCACCGATCTGACCTTCGTGCCGACCGCCGCGCTTGAAATGCAGATGAAGCGGCAGGGCTACCGCCGCCTGGTCCGCGTGGGGCGGGGCGTCGATACCCGGCTGTTCAACCCGCAGATGCGCAGCCTGGAGCTGCGCACCGGCTGGGGGGCGAAGCCGCACGATCCGGTCTTTCTGTACGTCGGCCGGCTGGCCCCGGAAAAGAATCTCGAACTGGTGCGCGCCGCCTTCGACGCCATCCGTGCTGAGCAGCCGGACGCACGCCTCGTGTGGGTCGGCGACGGGCCGGCGCGGCGGCGCCTGGACGACGGTCGGCCCGGTGAAATTTTTACCGGTGTGCTGCACGGAAGTGAACTCGCGGCGCACTACGCGTCGGCCGACATCTTCCTATTCCCCAGCGTCAGCGAAACCTTCGGCAACGTGCTGCTGGAGGCGATGGCCAGCGGTCTGGCCATCGTCGCTTTCGATCTGGCCGCCGCGCGCGAGCACATGACGGACGGCGTGGACGCCTGTCTCCTCGTGCCCGCCTGCGAGGGCGACGAACTGCGCGCCGCCGCGGCCTTCATCCACGCCGCCCGCCGGCTGGCCCGGCAACCGGATCGCCGCCGTCATCTCGGCCGCGCTGCGCGCGAAACGGCGGAGGGCCTGACCTGGCCGGTGGTGCTCAACCGTTTCGAGGCGCACTTGCATGCCTGCGCCGCGCAACCGAAAGCCGCGCTCGGTGTCGCGGCCGCCCATTGAGCGGCCGCACCCGGTCGCGGCCTTCGATGCCAGCTGCGTGCAACGGCTCAACCGGCTGCTCGACCACCGACCCTGCCTGATCGCCGCGCGGGCGATCAGCCGGCTCGGCGATGGCGAGGCCTGGCTGCTGCTGATCGCACTGCTCGCAGTGATGCCGGGCGGCGCCGGAATGCGCTGCGCGCTGCACCTGCTTGCCGTCGGTGCGGCGGGTCTGCTGATCTACGGCCTGCTCAAGCGGCGCACGGCGCGTCGCCGGCCCTGCGTGTCGCTGCACGGTCTGCATCTGTGCATGCCGCCGCTCGACGAGTTCAGTTTCCCGTCCGGGCATACGCTGCACGCCACGTCATTCGCGCTGGTCGCGCTGCACCACCTGCCGGCGCTCGGGCTCGGGCTGCTCGCATTCGCTGTGCTGACAGCACTGGTGCGCGTCATGCTCGGGCTGCATTACCCGAGCGACGTCGTGGCGGGTGCGGTGATCGGCGCCGCAGTGGCTGTCGTGTCGCGGTGGCTGCTGCCCGGCTGATCAACGCCGTCGGGTTGCCGTCCTGCCTTCTGCTGTCCGCAGCGCGGGTGCCGAGCGCGGGCGCGCCGCCTGCAGCGGTCCGAGCAGCTGTTCGAGCGTGCGGGCGTAATCCTGCAGCGTCATCGCGAGCCGGCTGCGAATCAGCGTCTCGAGCAGACGCTGTGCCTGACCGAGCACGGCCGGATACTGCGCGTCTGCCGGATGCAGCGCGAGCTGTACCGGGTCGGCCGCCGGCAGCCGGCGCTGGCCCTGCCAGACCAGCGACGCAGTCCGGCGCAGTGCACTGCGCGTGCTGTAGGTGATCACCGGCATGCGGATGGCAAGGTCGGGCTGCAACAGGTGGAAGTGCGTCGCGGTGGTCGTATAGCGGAAAGGCGTCACGCGGAGCGCACGCCAGGCGCCGGGTCCGAGCAGCCAGGCCGGCGCGACGAATCCTTCCACCGGCCAGTTGCGCTGCTCGAACCACTGCCGGCCCGCCATCAGGCGGGCGTGCGCGGGCGCCGCGCTCAGCGTGGCGAACTCGCCTTCGTCGGCGGTGAGCACCCGCCGGCGCCACCAGTCCAGCGGATTGCGCGGCGGCGGACCTTCGTCGAGATGCACGTGGCCGTGCAGCACCAGTTCGTGCCCGCCCGCGCGGCAGGACTCGATGGCGTCGCGATAGGCAGGCGGCGTGTCGTCGCCCTGGCCGTGGTAGTCGGGCACCAGCAGCAGGCTCACGTGCAGCGGAGCGACCTCGGCGACGGCCTCGAGCAGTCGCTCGCATTGCGGCCAGGTCGACGGCGCGACGTCGTGGATGGAGACGCAAAGTACCGGCGGCGACAGGTCGGGCAGCATGATGGCTGATCGGCTAGGCATGGTGATCGGCTCCGCGGCAGGCGGTGTAGTAGGTGCGGCCGAGCGTAGGCAGCACGTAGCACCAGTCGTGGCGCTCGGCGCGCAGGCGCGCCGCCTTGCCCAGCGCCACGCGATCGCGCGCGAGCACCGCCCGCACGCCCTCGGCCATCGCTGCGGCGAAGCGCTCGGTTCCGCGCTGCGGACTGCCGGCATCGGTGCGTGCGCCCACCGCGTCGTCGACCAGTTCCGCCTGTCCGCCGGTGCCGGCGACCACCGCCGGCACGCCGCAGGCCATCGCCTCCAGCGTCGCCAGACCGAAGGTCTCCTGGTCGCCGGCGTGGACGAAAACGTCGCAGGCCGCAACCAGCGCGGCGAGCTTGCGCGGGTCCGACTGAAAGGGCAGCGCGCGCACCGCCCGATGGTGTGGCGGCATGCCGTCGCCGATCAGCAGCAGCACGTGACCGTCGCCGAGCAGATCGAGCATGCGGTAGAGCACCGGCAGGTTCTTTTCCGGACCGAAGCGGCCGAAATAGACGAGCAGGCGGTCATCCTCGGCCAGGCCCAGCGCACGGCGCAGGCCCTGGTGAGCGCGGCAGGGGTGGAAGGCGCGGCTGTCCACACCCAGCGGCTGGTGCTGCACATGCTGCACGCCCATGCCGCCGAGCCGCTCGGTCATGCAGCGGCTCGGTGCGAGCACCAGATCGAAGCGCGCGTACAGCCGGCGCACATAGGCTTCGGCAGCACGTTCGACCCCGGCGCCGGCCAGCCGCCCGAGCATGCGCGGCAGGTCGGAATGACAGAAGCCGATCACCGGTACCCCCAGCGCCTGCCCGGCGTCGACGGCCGCCCACGCGAAGTGGTAAGGGTCGGCGGCCTCGATCAGGTGCGGTCGCAACGCTTTCAGTGCACCGAAGGCGGCGCGCGTATTCAGCGGCACGCGGTAGCCGCGCGAGAACGGCAGCGGCAGGCTGGGCACCTCGATCAGCCCGTCCGCCTGCCGCGCCGCCGGCCCTTGCGCGTAGCGCGGCAGCACGAGCGTGTGGCGGAACTGCTGCTGCGTCCGCAGCCAGCGCCGCTTCTCGCCCAGATAGCGACGCACGCCGCCGCTGTGACTGGCGTACAGCATGGTGAGGTCACAGACGTGCAGCGGAGTCATTCCGGCGCACGCGCTGCTCACGTCTGGCCCGGCTGCACGTGCTCGATCGGCTCCCGCGGGTCGAAGTCCACCCACTCGCCGTCGGCCCAGCGGCCTTCGGTGCGGTGCACCTCGCGTGCGCCCCCTTCGTGCAGCAGCGCGATCGCTTCGTCCGCCGCGCCAGGCCGGTCCACATTGAGCGCAATCATCGGTCCGCCCTGCGGTTCGGCCGGATGTTCAACCGAGGCTTCTTCCGGGTCCGGCGCCTGCATGCCGCGCAGCGCGCCGACCAGTGCGCCGAGGTAGGCACCGACGCCGGCGCCTGCCAGCGCGCCGACCGGGCCGCCTACGCTGCCGATGGCAAAACCGGTGGCGCTGCCTGCCGCGACGCCGGCGCCGCCGCCGACCAGGGCGCCGACGGCGGCGGTGCGGCCGGCACCGGAAGCGCCCTCGTCGCTGACGGCGTCGCCGCCCAGCCAGTAGAGCCCGCGCTGACCGGGCGGGTTCAGGAAGTAGGTGGCGTAGTCGTCGGCGCCGAAGCCGCGCGCCGGCAGCGTATCGACGACGGCCTGCAGCTGTTCCACCGAGTTGAAGTGTGCAGCGATGATCTGTGTCATGGGTGTCTCTCCTGTGGCTGAGGTTGGACGGCGGCGCCGCTCAGGCGGCCCGCGGATGCTCGGCCGCGTGGGCGGCGCGCCGCAGTTCCACGCTCGGAATGCGCATCAGTGCGCGGTACTTGGTCACCGTACGCCGTGCAAGCTGCAGGCCCTGGCCGGACAGCAGATGGGCGAGGCGGGCGTCCGACAGCGGCGCGGCCGGGTCTTCGGCGGCGATCAGTTCCCTGATCAGCGCGCGGATGGCGGTCGGCGAATAGGCACCGCCGTCGTCCGCCGACAGCTGGCGCGAGAAGAAATGCTTGAACTCGAACAGGCCCTGCGGCGTCGCCATGTACTTGCCATTGGTGACGCGGCAGACGGTGGACTCGTGCAGACCCAGTTCCACCGCGATGTCCTTCAGCGCCAGCGGCTTCATCGCCGCGTCGCCGTAGCTGAAGAACACCCGCTGATGCTCGACGATGGCCGAAGCGACCCGCTGTATCGTCGAGAAGCGCTGTTCGACGTTGCGCATCAGCCAGCGCGCTTCCTGCAGCAGGCGCGAGAACGAGCGCTCGCCCGGCTCGCGTCCGCCGGCCAGTTCGGCGTAGGCGCGGTTGATGCGCAGTCGCGGCTGTACCGCCGGGTTCAGCGTCGCCTGCCAGCGACCGCGACGGCAGGTGACGATGACGTCCGGCACGATGTAGCGGGTTTCGTCCGGACCGAAGCTGCGGCCGGGCCGCGGATCCAGCGTGCGGATGAGCATGCGGGCGCCGTGCAGCCGGCTTTCGTTCCAGTCCAGCTGCTGCTGGATGCGCGTGAATTCGCGCGCCGCCAGCAGATCGAAGTGGTCGCGCACGAGCAGCAGCGCGTCGGCGCGCCCCTGGGCTTCCTCGGATAGCGCGTTCAGTTGCAGCAGCAGGCATTCGCGCAGTGATCGTGCGCCGATGCCCACCGGTTCGAGCTGCTGCACCAGGCGCAGTGCGGCCAGCAGTTCCTGCGGCGCGACCTCGTGCTCGGGCGCGATCAGCGCCGCCAGTTCGTCCAGCGGCGTTTCGAGATACCCGGCATCGGTCAGCTCGTCGATGATCAGATCGGCGAGCGCGCGGTCGCGATCGCTCATCGACGACAGCTGCAGCTGCGCCCGCAGATGATCGCGCAGCCCGGTCGGCGCTTCCGCCCATTCCGTCCAGTCGGTTTCGTCGTCGTCGCGCGAACCGGCCGTGGTGCTGCCGTACGCGGCGTCGAACTGGACCGCCGGTTCCTCGGCGTCGTCGCGCCGGTCGGCGGCAGGCGCGTTCTCCGGCCCGTCGTCCGGCGTGGCGGAGGCGTTCGGTACGGCGCCGGTCACGGTCGGTGCTGCGGTGTCCTCTTCGAGAAAGGGGTTGCTGCCAAGAGCCTGTTCGACTTCCTGCGTGAATTCCAGCGATGACAGCTGCAGCAGGCGAAGCGCCTGCTGCAGCTGCGGCGTGATGGCGATGTGCTGCCGGAGTCTGAGTTCCATGCCGAGGCTCATTCGGTGTCCTTTCGGTTTCGGGTGTCGTTGTGCTCGGTGGCGGGCCGTTGGATCAGGACACCTACCTGCAAGAGATATGCCATCGACAGAATTACGGCCGCATGGGCGATGCGCGTCGGACGGCGTGGGCGAGGCCGGAAGTATTTACATCCGGACAGTAAGAATTGCGTGCGTTTTGCATGCCGGGCGAGGCCGATGTGGCGTCCCGACGCCTTCGCAGCGCACCCCGCGGGCGGCGGCCGCGATGCGCGCTTACGCGCTGCAGAAAGGTCCGTACCACGGTGGCGATCGCTGTTCCGGCATCGGTTTGGGGGCTCCCGGGCAAGGCGGGCACGGAAACTGCAGATAGGGGGGCCGGCAGCCGTCACGCGCTACGCCGCCGCATCCATTCCCGTGGTCGGCCCGAGCCGCGCCGCCACCGTTCCGAAGGAGGTACCGATGAACACCCCTGCATCCACAACGAATGTCCGCACGACGACATTGATTGCCGCGATCGCACTCGCCGGCGTACTGACTGCGTGCGAACGCACGCCCGAGCCGCCGGCGTCGGCGCCGGCCGACACATCGCGCGCTGAGAGCAACGCTCCGCCGACCGGCCTCGGCCCGGGCAGCGACGCGTCGCCGCCGCCGTCGAGTGCGGCGCAGACCGCTGCGCCAAGTCCGGAGGACAACAGCTTCGTCACGGCGGCGGCGGCTGGCGGGCGTGCCGAGGCGGAAGCCGGACGGCTGATGGCGGGGCGGGCCGCCGATCCGCAGGTGCGCGCCTTCGCCGAGATGCTGGACAAGGAACACACGGCGGCCAATACCGAGCTCGAACGCATCGCCGGTGCCCATGGCATCCCGCTGCCGCAGGGCATGGCGCCGGCCTCGCGCGAGCACATCGAGGAACTGAAGACGCTGACCGGCGCCGAGGCCGACGCCGCCTTCCTGCGCCATTTCGGCACTGCCGCGCACGAGGACACGATCGCCCTGTTCGAACGCCAGGCGAAGTCGGGACAGGTTCCCGAACTGCGCAGCTTCGCCGCCGACACGGCGCCCAAGCTGCGCGAGCACCTGCGCCTGGCACGCCAGCTCGAAGAGCGGCTGGCGACCGATGGAGGTACCCGCTGAGTGGACGTCGCAAGCGACTTCCTGCTGGGTCACCCGTGGCTCGGCCTGCTTGTTCAGTGCGGGCTGGCGGTGCTGATCGGCCTCGCGCTGCATGCGGTGATCGACCGCATCGCGCGCCGGCTGGCCGCGCGCTATGACATCGCCGAACGCATTGTCGTGCGTACGCGCGGTCCGGCGCAGCTGCTGCTGCCGCTGCTGTTCGTCCACCTGTCGCTGGCCGACGCGACCATTCCGGTCGGGCTGCTGACCGGCCTGCGTCATCTGCTGTCGATCGCCATCGTGCTGGTGGTCACCCTGTTCGCGGTGCGCTTCATCAGTGCGATTGCCGACGTGATTGAAAGCCGGCATCCGGTGACCGACGCCGACAATCTTCACGCACGCAGTGTGCAGACCCAGGTGCGGGTGCTCGCCCGCACGGCAATGTTCATCGTCGGCCTGCTCGGCGTCGGCTCGGTGCTGATGACCTTTCCGAACGTGCGGCAGATCGGCGCAAGCCTGCTGGCGTCGGCCGGTCTGGCCGGCATCATCGCCGGCCTGGCCGCTCGGCCGGTGCTCGGCAACCTGATTGCCGGGCTGCAGATCGCGCTCACCCAGCCCATCCGTGTCGATGACGTCGTGATCGTCGAGAACGAGTGGGGACGCATCGAGGAAATCACCGCCACCTATGTCGTGGTGCGCATCTGGGACCAGCGGCGCCTGGTGGTGCCGCTCGAACATTTCATCCTGAACCCCTTCCAGAACTGGACGCGCACCACCTCCGATCTGCTCGGCGCGGTCTATCTGTGGGTCGATTACCGCGTACCGGTCGAACCGCTGCGCGAACGGCTGCGCGAGATCCTCGATGCCTCGACCGAATGGGATCGGCGGGTCTGCGCGCTGCAGGTGACGGACATGACCGATCGCGCGATGCAGCTGCGCTGCCTCATGAGCACGCAGAACGCCGGCGCAGCGTGGGATCTGCGCTGCAAGGTGCGCGAGCAGATGGTGGCCTATCTGCAGAAGGTGTCGCCCGAATGGCTGCCGCAGATCCGCACGCGCCTGCTCGACGGCGCGCGCAACGACGACGATGCGTCGGCCGGTCCGTCGCGGCCGCGCATGGACGCTTACTCGGAGGCACCGGCGCCATGAGGACCTTTCTGTGCGGCCGATGCAGCAGTCCGGTGTTCTTCGAGAACACCGCCTGCGTGCGCTGCGGCGTGATGCTGGGCTTCGTGCCCGGAGAGCTGGACATGGCCGCCTTCGAGGCGGGTCCCGACGGACGCTGGGTGCGCCAGGGCGGCGGGGCGGGGGAGGGCAGCCGCTGGAAGCCCTGCCGCAACTACAGTGAGCGCCAGCGCTGCAACTGGATGATTCCGGCCGACGAAGACGCCGATTTCTGCCTCAGCTGCCGGCACAGCGAAGCCACCGAGGCGACCGCCGACCCGGCCTGCGACGAACTGGTGCGTCGGCTGGAGGCGGCCAAGCGTCGGCTGTTCCACTCGCTGCTGCGTCTGGGGCTGCCGGTGCTCGATCAGCCGGGGCGGCGCGAGCCGCTGTTCCGCTTCCTGTCGCGCAAGCACATCGGCGGCGCGGTGACCACCGGCTATGCCGACGGCGTCATCACGGTGGACGTGATGGAAGCCAACGACGCCTGCCGTGAAGCGCGCCGGATCGGGCTGGGCGAGCCCTACCGCACGCTGCTCGGTCATTTCCGCCACGAGATCGGGCACTACTACTGGGACCGCATCCTGTCGGGCGGACCGCGCCTGAACGACTTCCGCGCGCTGTTCGGCGACGAGCGCCGCGACTATGCCGAGGCGCTGCGCGATCACTACGACGAAGGACCGGCGCCGGACTGGAGCGAGCGCTACATCAGCGCCTACGCGTCGGTGCACCCGTGGGAGGACTGGGCCGAATCGTTCGCCCATTACCTGCACGTGTCGGACGCGCTCGACACCGCTGCGCACTGGGGTTTCTCGCTGCGACCGGGCGTGGTAACCGGCGGCGGCAGCGTGGAGGCGGCCGCGTGCAGCGACGAGCAGCCCTTCCGCGACGTGCTGGTCGAGCACTGGCTGCCGCTGTCGCAGTTCCTGAACAGCATGGGGCGCAGCCTCGGACACGGCGACGCCTACCCCTTCATCGCGGCGTCGCCGGTGCTCGACAAGCTGTGTTTCGTGCACGACTTCGTCTGCGCGGCGGTGCAGCAGCCGGACGCGGTGCGGAGGTGCGCATGAGCCGCGCCGACCTTGTCCGCTTTCCGCTGCTCGAGGCCGGGCAGCCCTATCCGCTGGGTGCGACGGTGACCGAAGAGGGCATCAACTTCGCGGTTTTCTCGGCGCACGCGACGCGCGTCGACCTGTGCATCTTCGACGAGGCGGGCCGCATCGAGGTGGCCCGGCGCGAACTGCCCGAATTCACCGACGAGGTGTGGCACGGCTTCCTGCCCGGCGCGAAGGCGGGCCTCGTCTATGGCTACCGCGTCCATGGACCGTGGCAGCCCGAGGAGGGCCACCGCTTCAATCCGCACAAGCTCCTGCTCGATCCGTATGCGCGCGAGTGGGTCGGCCAGCTGCGCTGGTCGCCGGTGCTGTTCGCCGGCGACGCGGCGCCGAGCGGCGCGCTGCTCGGCGTGGACAAGCGCGACAGCGCGTCCTACATGCCGAAGGCGCGCGTGGTGGCCGACCTGCCGCCGCTGTCGCAGCCGCGACCCGCCGTTCCGTGGGACCGCAGCGTCATCTACGAATGCCACGTGCGCGGCTTGACGCGCCAGCATCCGCAGGTGCCCGGCCGCCTGCGCGGCACCTTCGCCGGGCTGGCGCACGACGCGGTGATCGCGCATCTGGTGTCGCTCGGCGTGACGGCGGTCGAACTGCTGCCGGTGCATGCCTTCGTCGACGACGCGCAGCTAACCGACCGCGGCCTGCGCAATTACTGGGGCTACAACACGCTCGGCTTCTTCGCGCTGGAACAGCGCTACCTCGGTGCCGGCGGCATCGGCGAGTTCCGCGCGATGGCGGAGCGGCTGCACGAGGCGGGCATCGAACTGATTCTCGACGTCGTCTACAACCATACGGCCGAGGGCAACGAAATGGGCCCGACACTGAGTTTCAAGGGGCTGGACAACGCCTGCTGGTATCGCCTGAATCCGGAGAACCGGCGCCACTACATCAACGATACCGGTACCGGCAACACGCTCAATCTGAGCCATCCGCGCGTGCTGCAGATGGTGATGGACAGCCTGCGCTACTGGGTCGTGCAGATGGGCGTCGACGGCTTCCGCTTCGATCTGGCGACCATACTCGGGCGCGAGGCCACCGGTTTCGACCAGGGCTGCGGCTTCTTCGACGCGATGGCGCAGGACCCGGTACTGCAGCACGTCAAACTGATCGCGGAACCGTGGGACTGCGGCCCCGGCGGCTACCAGCCCGGCAACTTCCCGCCGCGCTGGGCGGAGTGGAACGACGCCTTCCGCGACACCGTCCGCTCCTTCTGGCGCGGCGACGAAATGCAGGCGGCTGCGCTGGCCACCCGGCTGACCGGCTCGGCGGATCGCTTCGACCAGCGCGGGCGTCGTCCATGGGCCAGCGTCAACTTCATCACCGCGCACGACGGCTTCACGCTGCACGACCTGGTGTCGTACAACCACAAGCGCAACGATGCCAACGGCGAAGACAACCGCGACGGCCACGACGACAACCGCTCGTGGAACTGCGGCGCCGAAGGACCGACCGACGACAGCCGCGTGCTGACGCTGCGCGAGCGGCAGAAGCGCAACATGCTGGCCACGCTGCTGCTGTCGCAGGGCACGCCGATGCTGCTCGCCGGCGACGAGTTCGGGCGCAGCCAGCAGGGCAACAACAATGCCTACTGTCAGGACAATGAACTGAGCTGGCTCAACTGGACCGGGCTGGACGACCCGGCCGGCGAGCAGCTCAGCGCCTTCGTGTGCCGCCTGCTGAAGCTGCGCGCCGCGCTGCCGGCGCTGCGCATGGCGCGCTTTGCCACTGGCGGCGATCCGGAAAGCACCTTCCGCGACGTCGTCTGGCTGCGCTCCGATGGCGAGGAAATGCAGGCCGGTGACTGGAACGACGCGCAGATGCGCTGCTTCGGCATGCGCGTCGACGGTCGCGCGCTGCGTCTGCACGAACCCGACCCGGCGGCCGAAACGCTGATCGAACTGGTGGTCAATGCCTCGCCCGAGGACGTCGGCTGGACGCTGGACGACGGCGACAGCGAATACCCGTGGCGGCGCCTCATCGACACGTCGAGCGGATACGTCGCCGCGGTCGAGGGCAACAACGGTCGCGTGCTCATCGCCGGGCGTTCGCTGCAGCTGTTCGCGACCGGCCTGACGGCGGGCGGCGAGGAAATGCTGGCGGCGCTGCAACGTGCGCTCGACGGGGTCGATGCGTCGGAGGCGGTGTCATGAACGTCGTCATCCGCACCGCAACGCTGCAGAACCGCTACCTGCGCCGGCTGCGCAGGGGCGACGGCTTCGTCTACGTGACGACGGCCGGGCGCCCTTACCGCGACCGCGAAGGCCTGGCGCGCATCGCCGCGCTGGCGATCCCGCCCGCCTATACCGACGTCTATGTCAGTCCGGACCCGGAGGCGGAACTGCAGGCTTTCGGACGTGACGCGCGCGGACGGCTGCAGTACCGCTATCACCCCGACTTCGTCCATCGCAACGCGCTGCGCAAGTGGCGCCGCCTGTCGCGTTTCGCCGACGCCCTGCCGCAGATGCTGGCGACGGCGGGCGCCGACCTTAGGCGCAGCGGTCTGCCGCGGCGCAAGGTGCTGGCGCTGATGACGCGGCTGCTGCACGCGGTGTACTTCAGGGTCGGTGACGAGAGCTATACGCGGGCGCACCGCAGCTACGGCCTGACCACGCTGTGCAAGCGCCACGTCGCCATCGAGGGCACGCAGGCGGTGTTCCGCTACCGCGGCAAGCACGGCGTGATGCAGGAACAGGTGGTACGCGACCGCGGCGCCGTGGCCGTGCTCGGCCGTCTGCTCGAACTGCCGGGCAAGACGCTGTTCCAGTACGAGGAAGGCGGCCTGCGCCGGCCGGTGCGGGCGGCGGAACTGAACGCCTACATCCACGAAACGATAGGGTCCTTCTCCAGCAAGGATTTCCGCACCTGGGGCGGCACGCTCAAGGCCGCCGAATTCCTGACGCGGCAGGGGCCGCTGGACGACGCCCAGGCGGCGCCGCGCGTGCTGCTGCGCTGTGTGCGTTCGGTCGCCGCCAGCCTGGGCAACACGGCGCCGGTCACCCGGGCGAGCTACATCTGCCCAGTCATCTTCGATCTCTATCTGTCCGGCATCGTGCTCGAGGACTACGCGTCCGACGAGCCTGAGGACGGACTGTCGCGCAGCGAGGCAGCGCTGCGCCGGATGCTTGCCAGCGCGCCGGCCCGCCGTGCGGTGCGCTCGTCGCCGCCCGGCGCCCGGCGCGTGAAGTCTGACGAGGCACGCCATCTGGCGCGTGTTCCGTCGAAAAGTGCGCAATCCGATCGCCCGGTCGCGGATGCGAACTCACGTGGAGGTGAATCATGATTTCCGGGAAATCCATTCTTGCATTCGTGATGGCGGGCGGCGAAGGTGGCCGTCTCCATCCGCTGACGGCCGAGCGCTCCAAGCCCTCGGTCCCCTTCAACGGACGGCACCGCATTGTCGATTTCGTGCTGTCCAACCTGGTCAATTCCGGCATCAACTCGATCTACCTGCTGGTGCAGTACAAGTCGCAGTCGCTGATCGAGCACATCCGGCGAACCTGGGTCATGAGTCCGCTGTTCCCGAACCAGTTCATCACCGTCGTGCCACCGCAGATGCTGCACGGACCGGAGTGGTTCCAGGGAACGGCCGATTCGGTCTACCAGAACCTGCACCTGCTCGATCGCGTGCGGCCCGATCTGGTGCTGGTGTTCGGGGCCGACCACATCTACCGGATGGACATCCGCCAGATGGCCCGTCATCACCTCGAAACCGGCGCCGACGCGACCGTGGCGGCCTTGCCGGTACCGGTCGAGAACTCGGCCTCCTTCGGCATCATCCGCACCGATTCCACCGGCCGCATCCGCGACTTCCAGGAAAAGCCGGCGACGGCCGAGTCGATGCCGGGACGCAAGGGCTATGCCTTCGCGTCAATGGGCAACTACATCTTCAATACCGAGGCGCTGGTCGAGGCGCTGACGCGCGCCCACTCCAAGGGGGGGCACGACTTCGGCAAGAACCTGCTGCCGGCGATGGCAGAAACGCACCGGCTGATGGCCTACGACTTCTCGACCAATGTGGTGCCCGGGCTCCGCGACTGCGAGGAGGTCGGCTACTGGCGCGACGTCGGCACCATCGACGCCTACTACGACGCGCACTTCGACACGCTGGGCGAGGACCCGCGCTTCTGCATGTTCAATTCGCGCTGGCCCATCTTTGCCGCGCCCGATCAGACCGAGGCGGCGCAGGTGATCGACGGCCACCTGCGCACGGCGTCGATCGCCGCCGGTGTGCTGATACGGCGTGCCGTCATCCAGCGCTCGATGCTGCGCCGGGACGTCGTGGTGGAGGAGGACGCCGAGGTGTCCGACTCCATCGTGATGGACCGTACCGTGATCGGACGCGGCGCGAAGATCCGGCGCGCCATCATCGACCAGAACAACTTCGTGCCGCCCGGCATGCGCATCGGCTTCGACGAGGCGGAGGACCGCGCCCGCTTCCACGTCAGCGAACGCGGCATCGTCGTCGTCGGGAAAGGACAGCTGACGCCATGACGGAACTGCGCAGCGCCGGGCCCGGAGTCCGCAGCGTGGAAACGCTTTCGTTCGTCCACCACATGCCCTTCGGCCCGTGTCCGGCGAATGGCATCGACGACAGCCAGGGTTACCTGTTCAGGCTGTACGCGCCGGCGGCTGCCCAGGTCGAGGTGCTGCTCGCCACCGCTGACGGACACGAAGACGCACATCCGTGCCGGCGTACCGACGACGGCTGGTGGATGCGCACCGTGCCATACGCCCGCACCGGTGATCGCTACCGCTACCGGGTGGACGGCACCGAGGTGCCGGACCCGGCGTCGCGGGCCAATCCGGATGACGTCGGCGGACCCTGCCAGCTGGTGGACCCGGCGCGCTTCGAGTGGCGGCCTGCCGAAGCGCAGTGGCAGGGGCGACCGTGGTGCGAAGCGGTGATCTACGAACTTCACGTAGGCACGTTTACGCCGGAAGGCACATACGCCGCCGCCGAGGCGCGTCTCGAAGAACTGGCGGCGCTCGGCATCACGGCAGTCGAACTGATGCCACTGGCCGAATTTCCGGGCGCACGCGGCTGGGGCTACGACGGCGTGCTGCCGTTCGCGCCCGAGTCGTCCTACGGCACGCCGGACGATCTGAAGCGCTTCGTGCAGAGCGCGCACCGGCTCGGGCTGATGGTGCTGCTCGATGTCGTCTACAACCATTTCGGCCCCGAAGGCAATTACCTGCATCTGTACGCGCCGTCCTTCTTCACCGCGCAGCACCAGACACCGTGGGGTGCCGCCATCGACTACGAGGGCGAGGCCCAGGTGCGCGAGTTCTTCATCCACAACGCGCTCTACTGGCTGCAGGAGTTCCGCTTCGACGGCCTGCGACTGGACGCCGTGCATGCCATCATCGACGGGTCGAGCACGCATTTCCTCGAAGAGCTGTCGCGACGGGTGCGCCGTGAACTTGCCGACCGGCGCATCCACCTCGTACTCGAAAATCCGCTCAACGGCGCCCAGCGGCTTGCCGGAGAAGCCGACCCGGGGCGCTACGAAGCGCAGTGGAACGACGATTTCCACCACGCGGCCCACGTCATCCTGACCGGCGAGACCGACGGCTACTACGGCGACTTCGCCAGCACGCCGGTGCACCACCTCGCGCGCTGCCTGCTGCAGGGCTTCGCCTACCAGGGCGAACATTCCGCCTTCCACGGGGGGCCACGCGGCGAGCCCAGCTGCACGCTGCCGCCGACCGCCTTCGTCTGCTTCCTGCAGAACCACGACCAGATTGGCAACCGCGCGCTGGGCGAGCGGCTGGCCGCCATGGTGCCGACGCACCGGCTGCGCGTGCTGGTCGCCGTGCTGCTGCTGTCGCCGTCGCCGCCGCTCATCTTCATGGGCGAGGAGAGCGGCGCCACCAGCCCCTTCATGTATTTCTGCGACTTTGAAGGCGAGCTCGCGCGCAAGGTGAAGGAGGGCCGGCGCAACGAGTTTGCCGCCTTCGCCTGGCCCGACGGGCCGCGCACCGTTCCCGATCCCTGCGATCCGGAAACCTTCGTCATCAGCAGGCTGGACTGGCGCCAGCGGGAAGAGGCGGTCGGCCGGCAGTGGCTCGCCTTCTATCAGGCACTGCTGACGCTGCGCCGCGAACGGGTGGTGCCCTGCGTTCCGCTGCTGCAGACCGGACGCTGCAGCAGCATGCTTTTCGGCGACACCGCGTTCGAGATCCGCTGGTCGGGTGAAGGCGTTTCGCTCGTCATGCAGGCCAATCTGGGCGATGCGCCGGAGGCGGTACCCGACGTACCGGGGGCGCAGCCCTTCGCCGCCGTCGGCGGCGGTGGCGATGGCGAATCCGGTCTGCCGCCCTGGTCGATGCGGATGTTCGTGCTGCATAACGGGGCGACGCAATGAGCGGAGCTTTCGCTGCGCTGTGCAGCCGGCTCGGCATCGCGCCGGATTTCGAGGACGCCTGGGGACGCCGCTTCGAGGTGCCGGAGGAGAGCCGCCTGGCGCTGGCGGCAGCACTCGGACATCCGCTGGCCGGCGGTGACCCCGATCGCGCTGCCGTCGCCGCCCTGGCTGCGCTGGACGATGCCGACGCCGCCCGCGTGCTGCCGCCGGTCATCGTGCTGTCGCTGGGCGAAGGGCCGCTTACGCTGACGCTGCAATCGGAAGAGGCGGTGCGCGCCGGCGTGCTGCATTGGCGGCTGGTGCTCGAACAGGGCGGCGAACGGCGCGGGCGCACCGCGCTCGGGCGTACCGAGGACGGCCGCACCGCCACCGTGGCGCTGGACTCCTCCTTGCCCGCCGGCTGGCACCGGCTGTCCCTCTATCTGCCGGGCGCGACGCCGCGCCTGCTGGTCGAAAGCACGCTGGCGCTGTGTCCGGCCGCCTGCATGCGTCTGCCGCGCGAAGGCGAGGGCGCGCGGCTGTGGGGGCCGGCGGTGCAGGTGTATGGGCTGCGTTCGCCGCACAGCTGGGGCATGGGCGACTTCGGCGATCTGCGCCGGCTGATCGACCTCGCCGCCGACGCTGGCGCCCACTTCGTTGGCGTCAATCCGCTGCACGCGCTGTTCCCGCACGACCCCGAGCGGGCGAGCCCGTACAGCCCGTCGAACCGCGAATGGCTCAATGTGCTGTACATCGACATCGAGGCGACGCGCGACTTCGGCGAGTGCGGCGCGGCGCAGGCGCGCGTCGCCGATCCGGCGTTCGCGGCACGGCTCGACGCGCTGCGCGCGACCGAGCTGATCGACTACCGCGGCGTGGCGGCCGCCAAGCTCGAGGTGCTCGAACTGCTGTACACGCACTTCCGGCGCGAACATCTGGACCGTGGCACGCAGCGCGCCGGCCTGTTTCGCGACTTCCAGCGTGAAGGCGGACGCAGCCTGCGCCTGCATGCGCTGTTCGACGCGCTGCAGGCGCACTTTCACGCCGTCGATTCCGCGGTCTGGGGGTGGACGCTGTGGCCCGAGCCCTACCGCGATGTCGACGGCGAAGCGGTGCGCGCCTTCATGCTCGAGAACGAGGAGCGCATCGAGTACTTCGAGTACCTGCAATGGCAGGCCGAGGCACAGCTCGCGACGGTGGCGCGCCGGGCGCGTGCGCGCGGCATGCGCATGGGGCTGTATCGCGACCTCGCGGTGGGCGTCAATGAAGGCGGTTCGGAAACGTGGATACGGCCACATCTGCACGCGGCCGGCGCACACGCCGGCGCGCCGCCGGACGAACTGAATCCGGCCGGCCAGGACTGGGGGTTCCCGCCGCTCATTCCGCAGCGGCTGCAGCAGGACCCCTCGTCCTTCCGTACCGTGCTGGCGGCCAATATGCGGCACGCCGGCGCACTGCGCATCGACCACGTGATGAGCCTGATGCGGCTGTTCTGGCTGCCTTCGGGCGGCACGGCACGCATCGGCGCCTACGTCGGCTATCCGATGGACGAGCTGTTCAGGCTGCTGTGCCTGGAAAGCGTGCGCAACGAGTGCATCGTCATCGGAGAGGATCTGGGCATCGTACCGCCGCAGGTGCGGGCAGCGATGGATCGCTACGGGCTGCTGTCTTACCGGCCGCTGTACTTCGAAAGCCGCGACGGCGTGTTCCAGCCGGCGCGCAGCTGGCCGGCCGACGCATTGGCGGTGGTCGGCACGCACGACCTGCCGACGCTGAGCGGCTACTGGAGCGCGCTCGACCTGCAGCAACGCGATGCGCTCGGCCTGTATTCGGACCCGGCGCTGCGCGAACGCCAGGCGGCGCAGCGCGAAAGCGACCGCGGCGCATTGCTCGACGTACTTGAGGCGGAAGGCCTGCGCCTGCCGGCGGACGCGGCATCGGCGACGCATGCGGCCGACCCGGCGCTGATGCTCGCCATCTACCGCTACCTCGCACGCACGCCGGCGGCCATGGTGGCAGTGCAGCTGGAGGACGTGCTGGGGCAGGCCGAGTCGGTGAACCTGCCTGGCACCAGTGAGGAGCGCTGGCCGAACTGGCGGCGCAAGCTGGGCTGCGATCTGGCCGACATCGGCGCCGACGAGCGCTGGTTCGCGCTGGCCGCGGTGATGAATGCCGAACGGCCGGCGTCGGCGCTGCCGCTGTCCGGCGGCCCGCCCGACTTCCAGCCGCGCGAGGCCGATGTGCCGCGGGCGACCTACCGTCTGCAGTTCCACGGCGGCTTCGGCTTCGCGCAGGCGGAAGCGGCCTTGCCCTATCTGTCCGACCTCGGCATCAGCCACGTCTATGCCTCGCCCTATCTGAAGGCGCGGCCCGGCAGCAGTCATGGCTACGACATCGTCGACCACGGCAGCCTCAACCCCGAAATCGGCGACGAACAGGACTTCGACCGCTACTGCGCGCGGCTGGCCGAGTACGGCCTGGGTCAGCTGGTCGACGTCGTGCCCAATCACGTCGGCGTGCTCGGCGGCAGCAACGACTGGTGGCTGGATGTGCTGGAGAACGGCGCCGCGTCGCCATTCGCCCGCCATTTCGACATCGACTGGAATCCGCCCCTGCCGGAACTGCAGGGCAAGGTGCTGCTGCCGGTGCTCGGCGACCAGTACGGCCGGATACTGGAGGCCGGCGAACTGCAGCTCGCGTTCGATGAGGCGAGCGGCGCCTTCTGCGTGCGTTACCACGAGCACGCCTTCCCGGTCGATCCGTCCGACTACCCGGCAATACTCGAGGCCGGCGTCGACGACGATGGCGACGACTGCGGCGTCGAGCTGGAAACGCTGATCGTCGCGCTGGCCCATCTTCCGGCGCGCGACGTCGAGTCGAGTGGGCTGCGTGACGAACGCCTGCGCAACGCAGCGCTGTTCAAGCGCCATCTTGCGGCGCTGCACGCACGACTGCCGGCGGTCCGTGCGCGGGTTGAGAGCGGCGTCGCGGCGTTCAACGGCACCCCGGGCGAGCCGTCCAGCTTCGACCGGCTGGACGCGCTGCTGTCGCGCCAGGCCTACCGGCTGGCGTCATGGCGGGTGGCCGCCGACGACATCAACTACCGGCGCTTCTTCGACGTCAATGACCTGGCCGCGCTGCGCATGGAGGAGCCGGCCGTGTTCGACGCGACGCACGCGCAGATCTTC
Organism: Methyloversatilis sp. MC4-4; assembly: GCF_049843555.1. Taxonomy (GTDB): domain Bacteria; phylum Pseudomonadota; class Gammaproteobacteria; order Burkholderiales; family Rhodocyclaceae; genus Methyloversatilis; species Methyloversatilis discipulorum_B. The sequence goes on along the minus strand of NZ_JBBHZK010000002.1, from coordinate 244,947 downwards.
CGCTGGGTGGCGCAGGGCAGGGTGACCGGCATGCGCATCGATCATCCCGACGGGCTGTCCGATCCGGCCGGCTACTTCGTCCGGCTGCAGAAGCAGTACGCCGAAGCGCGCCGCCGCGCCGAGCCGGGCGCGACCGAGCCGACGCTCTACCTCGTGGTCGAGAAGATACTGGCCGAATTCGAACCGCTGCCGGCCGACTGGCCGGTGCACGGCGGCACCGGTTACCGCTTCGCCTGCCTGTCGCACAGCCTGATGGTGGACGCCGCGCAGGAGGCGCGCTTCACCCGCGTCTATCGCGCGTTCACCGGCGAGGTACGCGACTTCAGCACGATGCTGCGCGACGCCAAGCATCTGATCATGACCCACTCGCTGTCGGGCGAACTGGGGCGTCTTGCCGCGCAGCTGCACGCGATCGCGCAGTGCGACCGGCGCACGCGCGACTTCACGCGCAGCCGGCTGCGCAGTGCGCTGAGCGAAATCATCGCCGCCTTTCCGGCCTATCGCAGCTATATCGGTCCGGCCGGTCATTCGCAGCACGATCGCCGCCTGGTCGAGCGCGCCGTGGCCGAGGCGGCGGCGCTCGGACTGGCCGGCGACGCCAGCGTGCTGCGCTTCGTGCGCGACGTGCTGCTCGGTGCGCCGACCGAACCCGACCCGTCGCTGCGCGCGCTCAAGCTCACCTTCGCCTGCCGCTTCCAGCAGTTCACCGCGCCGGTGATGGCCAAGGCGATGGAGGACACCGCCTTCTACCGCTATAACCGGCTGGTGTCGCTGAACGACGTCGGCGGCGACCCGCGCACCTTCGGCATCGGCATCGACGACTTCCACGGCGCCAACGAGCGCATCGCCTGCACGCATCCGTTCGGCCTGCTCGCCTCGTCGACGCACGACAGCAAGCGCTCGGAGGACGTGCGGGCGCGCATCGACGTGCTGTCCGAAATGCCCGGCCCGTGGCGTTTCGCGCTGCGGCGCTGGCGCGGCATCAACCAGCGGCGCAAGACCCGCCTGGGCGACGGACTGGCGCCGTCGGCCGACGACGAATACCTGCTCTACCAGACCCTGGTCGGCGTGTGGCCCTTCGACGCCCCCGGCGACGACGCGCCGCCGCTGCGCGAGCGCGTCGAGGCCTACATGATCAAGGCGGCGCGCGAAGCGAAGAGACATACCAGCTGGATGAATCCGGACCCCGCCTACGAAACCGCGCTGGCCGACTTCGTGCGCCGTCTGCTGGCGGGCGACGCGGCGCGCAACGCCTTCCTCGCCGATTTCCTGCCGCTGCAGCGCACGGTGGCATTGTTCGGCGGCTACAACAGCCTGTCGCTGCTGCTGCTCAAGCTGACCGCGCCCGGCGTGCCCGACACCTACCAGGGCTGCGACACTTGGTGCTTCACGCTGGTCGATCCTGACAACCGGCGGCCGGTGGACTTCGACCGCCGCAGCCGCATGCTGGCGGACCTCAGGGCGCGCTGGCCGGACGGCGCCGACGCCGAGGGCCTGCGCGAAATGGTGGCCAAGATGGCTGACGGCCGGATCAAGCTCTATCTGCTGTGGCGCGCGCTGCAGATCCGGCGCCGCTTCGAGCGCACGCTGCGCGAGGGGCGCTACATGCCGCTGGAGGTCGAAGGCCCGGTGGCTCATCACGTGATCGCGTACGCGCGCGTGCTCGGGCAGCGGGTGATCATCACGATAGCGTCGCGGCTGCTGTTCGGCCTCACCGGCGGCGACCCGCAGCGCGTCTGCGAACGCGAGCTGTGGGCGAACACCCGGGTGGTACTACCCGCCGGCAGTCCGCAGCGCTGGCAGGACGCCTTCGGCGGTACCGTCGTCGGCACCGACGGCCGGGCGGGGCGTATCGACGTCGGCCCGCTGTTCGCCGCCTTGCCGCTTGCGTTGCTGGTGCCGCAGGGCCTGGAAGAATGACCGCGGCGACGCCGCAGGCGGGCGCCGCCCTATCGCGGCGGCAGCAGCGCTTCGACCGAACGGGCGGCGCCGAGCAGCGGCAGCCGGCAGTCGGTCACCACCCACAGCGGCAGCTCGGCCATCAGGCCGCTGTGCCGCCCCTTGTCGTGGAAGGCCGCGAGAAAGCGTGCCGCCTGGGCCGGCAACAGCTGGGGGGCGATACCGCCAGTCAGGAAGACGCCGCCGGCGGCCAGCACGGTCAGTGCATGATCGCCAGCGACTGCGCCGTAGCAGTCGACGAATACATCGAGCGCCCGCATCGCATGCGGGTCGCCAGCCGCGGCGCGACGCCACACCGCTTCGCCGTTGTCGTCCGCGCGCACGGCGGTACCGCGCCGGTCGCACAGCCAGTCGTGGATGCGGACCAGACCGGGGCCGGACACGACGTGCTCGGCGATCACCCGTCCGCCCTGGTGGTGCAGGTACGCCCACAGCTCGGCCTGTTCCTCGTTGGAAGGGGTGAAGCCGACGTGGCCGCCTTCGCCGGGGACGATCACGCAGTTCGCGCCGGCCGGCACGCGCAGCGCAACGCCCAGTCCGGAGCCGGCGCCGATCACCAGCTGCGGCGCACCCGGCCTGACCGCGCCGGTCTGCAGCGACAGCAGTCCGTCGCTGCCCAGCTCACCGATGCCGTGCGCGCTCGCCTCGAAGTCGTTGAGCAGCCGCACCGGTGCGCCGCCGAGCACGATGCGCAGCGCCGCCTCGTCGACCGACCACTCGAGATTGGTCATGTCCACACGCCCGTCGATCACCGGTCCGGCGACGCCGAAACCCGCGGCCTCGAGCTCGACCGCGTGGCGCAGCGTCTGCGCGGTCGCCGCGAAGAAGTGATCGAGCATGGTCGGAAGGTCAGGCCACTCGGCGTTGGTATAGCGCTGCGTGCGCACGAAGCTGAGCCGCGCTCCGTCGATCCGCTCGACCAGTCCGAGCAGGCTCTTGGTGGCGCCGATATCGCCGCACAGGATCATTGCAGTCTCCTTTTTTCGATTTTCAGGGCGGCTCGCGCTGCGCCCGCCTGTACCCGGAGGTCCTCGTCATGAAAGCCGGAAAGCCGTTGCGCGTACTGTTCGCCACGTCGGAGTGCGCGCCGTGGGTCAAGGTGGGCGGACTGGGCGAAATCAGCGCCGCACTGCCACCCGCATTGCGCGCGCTCGGCCTGGACGTACGCGTGCTGCTGCCGTGCTATCCGTCGGTCCGTGCCTGCGCGCGCGGGGCGCGCAGCATCGCCACCCTCGACGCCGAGTTCGGCCTGCCGGCGGCGCGGCTGCTGCGGGCTACGCTGCCGGGCGAGGTGCCGGCGCTGCTGCTCGATTGCCCGGCGCTCTATATGCGCGACGGCGGACCTTACGTCGACGCCAACGGTGCGGACTACGCCGACAACGCACTGCGTTTCGGCCTGCTGTCGCGCGTCGCGGCGCGCCTGGCTTCGGCCGGCAGCCCGCTGCGCTGGCGTGCCGACGTGCTTCACTGCAACGACTGGCCGACCGGACTGGCGCCGCTTTACCTGAGCGGCCTGCCGGATCCGGCGGGCAGCGTGTTCTCCATCCACAATCTCGCGTTCCAGGGGCTGTTCCCGCTGTCCGAAGCAGGGTCGCTGGGCATACCGGCAGGCGCCTTGCACAGCGATGGCGTCGAGTTCTGGGGGCGGCTGTCCTTCATGAAGGCGGCCTTGCGTTACGCCGACCGGCTGTGTGCGGTCAGTCCGAGCTACGCGCGCGAAATCCTCGACGCCGAGCACGGATGCGGGCTGGAGGGCGTGCTGCGCGAGCGGAGCGCCGATCTCGTCGGCATCCTGAACGGCATCGACAGCGCGCTGTGGGACCCGGCCTCCGATGCGCACCTGGCGAGGCGTTACGACGCGCGCTCGCTGGCCGGCAAGCGCGTCAACAAGCGGGCGCTGCAGGCGGAAATGGGCTTGCAGCAGAACGACGACGTGCTGTTGTGCGGCATGGTGACGCGGCTGACCGACCAGAAAGGCGTCGACCTGGTGCTCGATGCGCTGCCCGCGCTGCTCGAACGGCCGCTGCAGCTCGCCCTGCTGGGCACCGGCGATGCGGCGCTCGAACGGGCGGTGGCCGACGCGGCCGCGGCTGCGCCGGGCCGCGTCGCAGCACGCATCGGTTTCGACGAGGGGCTGGCGCACCGCATCGAGGCGGGCGCCGACGTCTTCCTGATGCCGTCCCGTTTCGAACCCTGCGGCCTGAATCAGATGTACAGCCAGCGCTACGGCACGCCGCCCATCGTGCGCGCGACCGGCGGACTGCGCGACAGCGTGACCGATTTCAACGAGGCGGCGGTGCGCGACGGCGAGGCGACCGGTTTCGTGTTCGACGAGGCCAGCGCCGACGCGCTGCGCGGCGCGATCGAACGCGCGCTGGCTGTCTATGGCCGCCCGGCGGTGTGGCGAGCGCTGTGCCGCAACGGCATGGCGCGCGCCTTCGGCTGGGATCGCCCGGCACTGGCCTACCGGACGCTGTACGCCTCGGTGCGCGCTCGCCGCTGAGCGCGCGGGCGCAGTCTGGCGGATACATGGGGCGGACATCGGGTTCAGCGCACGACGTCGGCGAACACGCGCTGCCAGTCGGCGACGAAGCGTCCGATCGCGAATCGCTCGCGCGCGTCGTGCCGGGCGCACGCACCCATGGCGGCCGCTTCGGCCGGGTCGGCGAGAAGACGCCGGGTGGCGTCCACGAGCTTCTGCGGATCGGTGGCGAGGCAGCCTGAGCGACCGTCACGGACGACCGTCACCAGCTCGGTGGTGGCCAGACCGACCACCGGCAGCCCGACCATCATCGCTTCGATCGCCGACAGGCCGAGACTGGTCCAGCGCACCGGATGGAGGTAGAGCCGGTAGCGGGCGAGGAAATGAGGCAGTTCCGGGTTGGCGATCTCGCCCAGTCCCCCGCACTGTTCGGAGCCCATGCCAACCAGATCGATCTGCAGCGACGCGCGCACCTGCTGGAACACGTCCAGCCCCAGCCGGCGGCCGCGCCGCGCCAGGTTGTTCACGACCGCGATGGCGCGCGGCAGTTCGCCGGTGCAGCGCACCTCGTCCGGCACCATCACGCCGTGCTCGATCACGCAGGTCGGCGTGCGCCCGCTGTCCCACATCAGTGCGTTGAAGGCGGTCACATGGACCAGCAGCACCTGCGGATCGTCGACCGGATGACGCGTGTCGGTGGGATGCTGCTGCGGCGGATCGTGTTCGAGGTAGATGCGCGGCAGGCGCCGCTGAGCCTCTGTCAGGTAGCGCTGCTGGCCTTCGTTCCAGGCGGCTGCATCCTGGAACAGGATGCAGTCGAACTGCGTCGTCGCCAGCGCGTCGACCGGTACCTCGACCACGTTGTCTCCCCATGGCAGCGCGCCGGCCCGGCCGCTGTAGCCGGGACTGCGCGCGGCGTCGACCGGCAGCAGGAACACGTGCGGCACCTGACTGAGGTAGTACATGTAATTGCCGTGCACATGCCAGGTCAGTATGCGTAGCGGTCGCGCCATGTCAGTGTCCGTCGGCAGTTGGGGTGGCCGACGTGCGGGCGCTGTCGGCCCCCCCGTCGAGCAGCTCGCGTGCGGCGGCGGCGACGCGCGCCGGGTCGAGCAGACGCAGGCAGGCGTGATGGTGCTGCGGACAGACGCTGCGATAGCACCAGCGGCACGGAACGTCCTCGTACAGTACGCGGTGCTCGACCTGCCACGGTGCGTGCTGCGGGTTGGTCAGCGCATACACGTCGACCACCGGTGTGCCGAGCGCCGACGCGATGTGCACCGGTCCGGTGTTGTTGGCGATCAGCAGCGCGGCGCCGTCGATGACGGCAGCCAGTCCGCCGAGGTCGAGCACGCCGGCCAGCGTGGCGCTGCCGGTCGAGGTCTGCCGCCGTACGTCGCGTATCGTTTCGCTTTCGTCGGTGGAGCCGGTGAACACGATCTGCAGGCCGTCCTCGTCGGCCGGCTCACCGAGGTGTTCGAGCACGGCCGCGTAAAGCTCCGGCGGGTAGCGCCGCGATGGCGCGCTGGCCCCCGGATGCACGACGATGTAGGGCTGCGTGGGGTCGATCCCGGCGGAACGCAGCAGCGTGTCGGCGCGCATACGGTCGTCTTCGCGGATGTGGAAGGACAGGTGAGTGTCCTCGGTGCGCGCGCCGACCGCCTCGACCAGATCGAGCTGGCGGCGCACTTCGTGACGCAGCACCTCGTGCGGCTCCGGGTCGATGATCCAGTCGCTGAGCAGGTGATAGGGGTTCTCGCGGCTGTAAGCCAGGCGCAGCGGAATGTGGGCGAGCCAGCAGAGCAGGGCGGCGGGCAGCGCGCTCTGGCTGTACACGGTGAAGATGACGGCCGCGTCGAAGTGTTCCTGCCGCAGCGTTTCCGCCAGCGCCAGCAGCTCGTCCGGCAGCAGCGTGCCGCCGGGCAGCCAGGGCGGGCGCGCCTGCAGTACCTCGTCCGCGTCTTCCAGGTGCGGCTGCAGCGCCTTGCCGGCGGAGCCGGCGAGCAGCGTGATGTGGCGTCCTGGCGTCGACTGGCGCAGCGCGCGCAGGGCGGGGGTGGTCATCAGCACGTCGCCCATGTTGTCCAGCCGCACCGCGAGCACGCGACGTGCCGCCTGCCAGGCGTCCATATCGCACTGCCCGCGCAGCGTCTGGCCGTGCGACAGCTGTCCGCCGACGGGCGGTGGCGCCGGGTTCAGGCGGTCCATGACTGAGCTCCCTCCGGCGTGCGCGCGCGCGGTGCCGGGCGACGATGGGCCAGTATGTGGTCGGCGGCGTCGCGCAGCGTGTGCGCGATGTGATCGGGCCGGCGCAGCGGGCCGTCCACCCATTCGGTCTCCGAGCCGACGTCGAGCAGTATCGTCCGGCAGCCGGCACGCCGCCCCGCTTCGACGTCGTCGAGAATGTCGCCGATCATCCACGACGACGCGAGGTCGATGCCGTGCACCTCGGCGGCACGTTGCAGCAGACCGGGCAGCGGCTTGCGGCAGTCGCAGACGCGGGCGCCGTCACTGACCGACGGATGGTGCGGACAGTGATAAATGCCGTCCAGCACGACGCCGAAGGTCGCCAGCCGTTCGAGCAGTGCCGAGAACAGCGTCGCGATGGCCTGGTCGTCGAACAGGCCGAGCGCGATGCCGGGCTGGTTGGTCACCAGTATCAGGCGGTAGCCGGCGCGCTGCAGGCTGAACAGCGCCCCGCCGGCGTCTTCGCGTATGCGCAGGTGGGCGGGGTCGACGTTGTGCGGAACGTCCTCGACCAGTGTGCCGTCCTTGTCGATGAATACGGCGCAGCTCAGCGGACGGCCCGGGGTGGGGCGACTTAGGGCCATGACGTTTCTCCCATCGGCAGCACCGATATCTCGGCGACCACGCTCTCCGGCGGCAGCGTCAGCACGTTCACGACGGCCGCGGCGACCGCCTCCGGCGCCTGCAGAATCTTGGGGTCAAGGTCGGGAAAGCGTTCCAGCAGGAAGGGCGTGCGCATGCCGCCGGCGATGACTGCGGTCACCTTGATGCCAAGCGGCCGCAATTCGGCGTGCAGCGCGTGCGAGAAACCGAGCAGCCCCCACTTGCTGGCGTGATAGGCGGAGGCGTTAGGCCAGGCGCGCTTGGCCGCAGTGGATGCGATATTGATGATGTGTCCGCCGCCGACCGCCTGCATGTGCGTCAGCGCCCGTTTGCAGAACAGGAAGGGACCGCGCAGATTGGTGGCCATCACGTGGTCCCACTGCGCGATCTCGAGCTCGGCCAGCGGCAGCGTGTAGTCCACGCCGGCGTTGTTGATCAGGATGTTGAGTGCGCCGAAGCGCTCGCGTGCGTGTTCGAGGCAGCGTTCGACCTGCTCGGCATCGCCGACGTCCACCGCGCAGTGGCCGGTCTCGAAGCCGCGCTCGTTCAGCTCGCGACTCGCCTGTTCGACCGCGTCGCCGCGCATGTCGATCAGCATGACTCGCGCGCCTGCCTGACACAGCGCCTCGCTGAGCGCCCGGCCCAGTCCGCGGGCGGCGCCGGTGATCACCGCGGTGCGGCCTTCGAGAGGACGTGCCGCCTTCATGATCCGGCCCTTTCCTCGAAGGCGGGCGCGTTACGCGTACACAGTTCCTCGTAGATGGCGTCGAGCGAGGTGCCGACCCGCTTCCAGGTAAAGGTGCTGCGGACCCGGCGCAGGCCGGCAGAGCCGAAGCTGCGCGCGCGCAACGGGTCGTCGTGCAGCCATTTCAGGCGTTCGGCCAGCGCCGGCGGGTCGTGCGGCGGCACCAGGTAGCCGGTCTCGCCGTCGACTACCGTGTGCCGGATGCCACCGACATCGGCGCCGATCACCGGGCGGCCACAAGCCATCGCTTCCAGCGGTGTGATGCCGAAGGGCTCGTACCAGGGCGTGGTGACGAACACGTTCGCCGCGCAGTAGTAGTCGCTCAGGGCCTCGCGCTCGCGACGGCCGGTAAACAGCGTCCGGTCGGCCACGCCTTCCTCTTCGGCGATCGCGCGCAGACGCGCGATTTCCGGCGTGTAGCGAGGGTCCGGGTGTTCGCCGCCGACGACGAGCAGCCGCGCGTCTATGCGGTGTTCCCGCTTCAGCACGCCGATGGCGCGGATCACGTTGTCGATGCCCTTGCGCGGCACCAGCCGGCCAAGCTGAAGCACGACGAACTCGTCGGCCGGCAGACCGAGCCGTTCGCGCGCACGGCCGTCGCCCGGCCCCAGTTCGCGCGTATCGACGCCGCAGGGGACGATGGCGATGCGCTCGCCATCGGCGCCGTACAGGCCGGTCAGGTCTGCGAAGTCCTGCGGACACTCGGCGATGATGCAGTCGGCACGATCGACCAGCGCTTCCTCGATCGCGATCCGCTCGTCCGGAAATCCGTCGGCGCTGCCCTGATGCAGCCGGCGGACGCGACCGAGCGCGTGGAAGGTGACGACCAGCGGCACCTGCAGCCGGTCGCGCAGGAAGAGGCCTACCTGCCCCGACATGAAGAAGTTCGCGTGCAGGATGTCGTAGCGCCACGACCGCTGTTCGCACCAGCGTGCGATCCACGACGCGAAGGCCGGCATGCAGGGAAGCAGTGCCTCCTTCGGCACCGGTTGCGGCGGACCGGCGTCGACCTGGATGACGCGCGTGCCGGGCGCCAGTACCGTCACCGCAGCGGTGGATGGGTCGTCGCGCCGCGTGAACACATCGACCCGGTGACCCAATGCGGCCAGCTCGCGGGCGACGAAGGCGACATAGACGTTCTGTCCCCCGCTGTCGGCACCGCCCTGCGAGGCGAGTGGTGAAGCGTGTTCGCTGATCATTGCGATGTGCATGGAAGCTCCCGGCCGACAAATGCGATGCGGGTGTGGGGCAATCCATGTGCCCGTGCGAATCGACGTCGAGGCAGACCAGGCAGCGCGGCGCGGCCCGTTCGCTCATGTAAGTTGAGCCCGACAAGGGAAAGAATTACCCGCTGCCTCGGCACCGACGGACGCCGACGGCGGGCGGGGAAAACGGCCCACCCTGCCGGTCGATGTCCCTCAACGCGTAACAGGATGATGAGCGGCGTATCGGCAGATCACGGGCGGTAACAATCCGTTGGAGTCGAGCGCCGAAGGGGCATGACGGGCAGTTGCGGCGTCGCGCCGACGCGCATCCGGACGTAGTTCATTAACCTTATTTAACAATTACCGGGGCATGTCGATTGAGCCGTGCAGCATGCTGAGAAGCCGCGTTCGCTCCGGCGCTCCTCGCCGGACAGATGCCGATGCGAAGGTCGAGGTCGGCGCCGCGGGCTCCCTTTTCACCCGTCCGCCGGAGGCCGCATGCCCCGAGTCCTGCTCGTAGATGACGATCCCGAGGCGATCGAATGGCTGTCGGAGCTGATCCGCAGCGAGGGTTACACCGTCGCTGCCGTCGATTCGCTCAAGGCAGCGCGCATACACCTCACTCGTTCGACCCCTGAGCTCATCCTGACCGATCTGATGCTGCCGGACGGTCAGGGCATCGAACTGCTCGCCGATTTCGGCTCCAGACCGGCGCCGGCCATCGTCGTCGTGACCGGTTACGCGAGCATAGAGAGCGCCATCGAGGCGATGCGGGCCGGTGCCACCGATTACCTCATCAAGCCGCTCGACCATCAGCGACTGCGCGGCATCCTGAGCCGGATGCCGAAGACCGAAGTGCTGCGCGAGGAGATCGGCGAGTTGCGCAGCGAACTGATACGCCTCGGACGCTTCGGTCACATGCTCGGAAATTCGCCGGCGATGCGCCGGATCTACAACCAGATCGACCGCGTCGCGCCAACATCGGCGACCGTGCTGCTGATCGGCGAAAGCGGTACCGGCAAGGAGGTCGTTGCGCAGACGCTGCACGATCTCAGCCGACGCAAGCGCCAGCCCTTCCTGCCACTCAACTGCGGCGCCGTATCGCCGCAACTGATCGAGAGCGAACTGTTCGGCCACGAGAAGGGCAGCTTCACCGGCGCCGACCGGCAGCACCGCGGCTTTTTCGAACGGGCGCACGGCGGTACGCTGTTCCTCGATGAAGTGACCGAAATGCGCCCCGACCTGCAGGTCAAGCTGCTGCGCGTGCTGGAGACAGGCACCTTCATGCGCGTCGGTACCAACGATCCCATCGTCACCGACATCCGGCTCATCGCCGCCACCAACCGGGTCCCCGAAGATGCGGTGGCGGAAGGGCGTCTGCGCGAGGATCTCTATCATCGCCTGAACGTGTTCCCCATCGTCCTCCCGCCGCTGCGCGAACGCGGCACCGACATCGAACTGCTGGCCCAGCACTTCCTGACGGAACTGAACGAGCGCGAGCACGAGAACAAGCGCTTTTCGCCGGAGGCGATCGCGTCGCTGTATGCCCACTCGTGGCCAGGCAATGTGCGCGAGCTGAAGAACTACGTCCATCGCGTGTTCATCCTGGCGGACGAGGTGATCGAACCCGATCTGGCGCCGGACAATTTCACCCGGGCATCGGCCGGACCGGTGCTCACCATACGCGTCGGCACGCCGCTGGAGGAGGTGAACCGGCGGGTGCTCGAAGCGACGCTTCAGGAATGCGGCAACGTGAAGCGCAAGGCGGCCGAGGTACTCGGCATCAGCCTGAAAACGCTCTACAACCGTCTGTCGCTCTACAACTCGGCACGCGTCGAAGAACTGGAAACCGAAGGCGATCTGGAGCACAGCGGGCAGGAGGAGTGAGGCGCTTTCCGGAGCTGCCCGTCCGCGAAGCCCGCACAGAGGCGCCGAACAGGAGTCATCCGATGAAACGAAACCGAGCGCGCGCAGGGCGCGGCACGAAGACCGTGCATGGCAGCACAGACGTGGATCTGACCCGTCGCCGTCCGCATGAAGAAGGACTTTCTCTCCCCTACGAGCGGGACGAGTCGCCGGACGATACGGCGGGCAGCGAGCCGCGCGCCATCATCGATCAGGCTGCGCGCGACGTCGCACGCGGGCTGGTCGACACCGACCGGCGCGGCACACCGTCCGACGTGCCCGGGCCACCGGTCGAGCCGGGGCAGGCCGACGTGACCGGCGATGGCGTCGATGTCGGACGCGTCTCGCGCACGCGCGGCCGCGGCCGGGAGGGGGGCTGACCGGGGCTCCGCCCGGGAACACGGTTTGCTGGACCGCCGTACCGCCGCATCTCGCAGTCCATTTTCCCGTCGCGGCGGACAACTGCTGGAGGACGTGACCGATGAGCAACGTTACGCATGAACCCCTGATGAGCGCGGCCGAGGCCGAATCCCGTCTGGATGCCCAGGTCAACCGCCTGAAAGGCGCGCTGACGAGGGCGGCCGACAGCGGCCGCGAATTCGCGCATGACCTCGCCCGCGACGAAGGATGGGTCGGTGAGGGCGTGCGCTGTGCGCGCAAGCATCCGGTGGCGGCGGTTGCCATTGCCGCTGCGGTGGGACTGCTGCTCAGCCGTGTCCTGCGCTGATGGGGCCTGACGCGACGGGCCGGACCGGCGGGCACGCCGTCGAGGACCTCGGGCAACTGTGGCGGCGGACCTGTTCGCTGGCCGCTGACTTCGGCTTGCTGGTCGCGCTGGATCTCCGTCACTCGGCGCGCCGGGCGGTCGAGGCGCTGTGCATCGCCGTCGTCGCCTCGGTGCTGTTCGCCGTCGCGTGGATCGCCGTGATGGCCGCGCTGATAGGGCTTTCGGCGGAGCCACGTGCCGCGTGGGCGCACGGCATGCTCGGCGCCGGCGCCATCAATCTTTCGCTCGCCGTCGCGATGGGGTTGTGGGTCCGCAGCAGGCTGCGCCGGCTGCCGCTCGCCACGTCGATCCGTCAGTTGCAGGGTATCAAGGAAGGGGGGGTGACCGCGGATGGCTGACCACGAAGCGCTCGAACTGGCGCGCGTCGCGGCGCGCGTCGACGCGCAGCGGCGGGCGCTGCGTCAGGCCGTCGACGAATGGGTGACCGCGCGCCGCGAGGCCGTCGTGTCGGTGCAGGGGCTGGCCGCAGTGGCCGCGTCCGCGTTTACGCTGGGCACCGTACTGCGGGGCCGGCGCCCACAGTCTCCCACCCCGGCCGGCCGCTTGTCGGCCTTGCTGGCAGTGGTGCTGGCGGCGGTGCGGATCCACCGCGGCTATCGCGACACCTTCCCGCGTCACGGGGCACCCTGGCGGAAGGGTCGTCAGCGCTCTACCGGGGCGCCCTCGGCCGGATGAACGGCCCGGCTGACGCGCAGGGGGCGACGATGGCGCAAGCCGAACCGACCGGGCGCGTATTCCCGGTCGCGGGTCGACGCATCGGTTCGATCGGCCGGCTGGGTGCGGTCAGCGATGCCAGCGCGCTGGTCGCGCTGATCGCCCTGATCGGTTTCGTCGGCTGGGCGCGCGATTTTCCGGCGCCTTCATCGCTGACGCTGTTCTTCCCCACCCTGATGCCGAGCAGCCTGTTCCTGCTCGGGCTGGTGGCGATTGCGCTGCGTGAGTTGCGCTTCGGTCACCGCGCTCGGATGCGGTACACGGTCACGCTGGCGTCGGCGGTGATCGCCTTCGTGTCGCTCACCCGGCTGGCGGTCGACCTCGACTTTCTCGATGCGCAGACCGAAAGCGTGCTGGTCGGGGCCTTGTTCTCGACGCAGTCATCGCCGGTCACCAGCCTCAGTTACGTGTTGATCGCTCTGTCGATGGGTCTGGCCGCATTCGGCCATCCGCTGGCGCAGCGGGTGTCGGGCTGGTGCGGTGCCGCGGTCGCCGGTATCACGCTGGTCAGCCTGTGTGTCATGACGGTGTCGCTGTTCGGCGAGAGCCGGCCGCTCGACCTGGACATGAAGTTCCCGGTGGCGCTGGCGCTGTTCGCGGCCAGTACAGGCCTGCTGTCGCTGCGCTCGGCGGACATTTTGGCGCAGCGAGACGGCGATGCGCCCGGCCTGTCGGTCGTCCGCAATCTGGCCCCGCTGGCCGTGGTGCTCCCGCTCGCGGCAGTCTGGCTGGAAGGTGCTGGCAGGGGGGCTGGACTGCTCCAGCGCTTCGAAGGCGTCGGCGTCGTGGTGGTGACCCTCGTCATCGCCAGCCTGACGCTCATCGTGTGGACCGGACGCAAGCTGGATGACATGCACGATTCGCGGTCGCGCGCGGAACATCGCGCCGACACGCAGCAGACCTGGTTCGAGATCACGCTCGCCCACCTGGGCGAGGCGGTGATCACCGTCGACGATCAGCGCCGCATCGGTCTGCTCAATCCGGCGGCGGCCGCGCTGCTGGGCGTCGACGCCGGCGACGTGGTGGGCAAACGCATGGAGGATCTGGTTCCGCTCGTCGAGGGGCGCACCGGCGTGCTGCTCGACTATCCATTGCAGCAGGCGTTCGAGGCGTGCGCGCCGGTCACGCTGGAGGGCGAGCCGGCCCTGCGCAACGCCGCCGGCCGCCTGCAGCCGATCGAGATCACCGCTACGCCGATACTGGACGCCGAACAGCGTCTGGTCGGCGGCGTGCTGGTGCTGCGCGACGTCAGCGCGCGGCGTGCGCGCGAGCAGGCCGAGCGCGAAGTCTTTGCCGCGCTCGACCGACGGGTGGCGGAGCGTACCCGCGCCCTCGACCGCACGACCTCGGTGTTGCGCGAGAGCACCGAACTGCTGCGCACGATTGCCGAAACCACGCCCGAGCAGATCATCGCGAAGAGCCGCGACGGCGCGATCATGATGATCAACCCCGCGGCACTGAAGCTGATGGGGCTCAGTCGTGCCCAGGTGATCGGCCGCCGGGAGGAAGACCTCTTTCCCGATTCGGCCGACATGCGTCGCATCGCGCAGCACGACCAGGAGGTGATGGAGACCGGGCGCCCGGTGGTGGTCGAGGAGCGACGCCACACCTCGGCCGGCGAACGCACCCTGCTGGTGACCAAGTCGCCGCTGCGCGACGCGAGGGGCGAAGTGGTCGGACTGGTCGGCGTGTCGAAGGACATCACCGAGCGCAAGCGGGCACACCAGGAACTCGAACAGCTGCTCGACGCCGAGCACCGTCTGCGGGGCGAGGCGGAGCGGGCGAGCCGGGCGAAGGACGAGTTTCTCGCCATCGTGTCGCACGAACTGCGCTCGCCGCTGAATGCGCTGAAGGGGTGGGCGCAGGTACTTGCCGGCGTATCGACCCCGGATCCTGCGCTGCTCGGCCGGGCCAGCGACGCCATCAAGCGCAATGTCGACCATCAGGTGCGGCTGATCGACGATCTGCTGAGCACGTCGCGCATCATCAGCGGCAAGCTCGACCTCAATTGCGAGCGCATCAATCTGGTCGATGTTGCGGCCTCTACGCTGGAGACCTTTCGCGTGCAGGCGCACGAAAAGGGCGTCGGCCTGCGCTTCGAATCGGAGCACGCGGTGGTTCCGGTGCGTGCAGACTACGACCGGATGCAACAGGTGCTGAGCAACCTGCTTTCGAACGCGCTGAAGTTCACTCCGGAGGGCGGCTCGGTGCAGGTGTTGCTTGCGCTGACCCGTGACACCGTCGAAATGACGGTTTCGGACACCGGCATCGGCATCAAGGCGGATTTCCTGCCCCATGTCTTCGACCGCTTCAGTCAGGCGGATACCTCGATGACGCGCCGATACCACGGTATGGGTATCGGCCTGGCGCTGGTCCGCAATCTGGTAGAGCTGCAGGGCGGATCCGTGCGCGTGCGCAGCGACGGCGAAGGACAGGGGGCGGCCTTCGTCGTCCAGTTGCGACGCTTGCAGGCGCACGAGCATCCGTGTCAGCCGCCGACGCTGCTGCCGCCGGGGCGACGGCTGGAGGGGGTCAAGGTGCTTCTGCTCGACGACGATGCCGACGCCTGCGACTTCATGCTGCTCATTCTGTCAAAAGCCGGCGCGCGCGCGCATGCCGTCGATTCTCCCGACGACCTGCTGGCCGCCTTCGACGATGACGCGGGCGCCACGGCGACGGTGCTGCTGCTCGACATCGCCATGCCGCGAGAGAGCGGGTTCGAGGTGCTGCGGCGCGTGCGGCAGCAGTGGCCCGCACGGCGGGTGCCGGCCATAGCCGTCAGCGCGCTGAGCTATCTGGACGACTCGCTGCTGAAGAATTCGGGTTTCGAAGCGCTGGTCAGCAAGCCCGTCGACGAGAGGGAATTGATCGATGCGATCGCCTCGGTGCTTGACGCGCAGGCGGCGGCAAAAGAACGGACCGGGACGCCCGGATGATGCGATCGGCCCCGACGCCGCTGCGCACTGGGGCAGATCGGCTCTGGGCGGCGTTGCGCGGCTGGATCGCCCACGACGCGCCGTCGATGTCCGCCTCGATCGCGTTCTTCGCCGCCTTCTCGCTGGCGCCCATCCTTGTCGTCGCAGTGTCGGTCGCCAGTTTCTTCTTCGGTGTTGAGGCGGTTCAGGGCCGCCTGTTCTCGAGCATCGAATCGGTGGTGGGTGCGGCCGGGGCCGAGGCGGTGCAGGCCATGCTGGCCAACGCCTGGCTGAGCGGCGACCAGGGGTGGAGCGGTGCCCTGTCGCTGCTGGCGGTCTTCGTCGGCGCGACGGCGACCTTCGCCGAGTTGAACAGCGCGTTGAATCGCATCTGGAACGTCGACCCGTCCCGACGGGTCGTGATCGGACTGCTGCGCGTCCGGCTTCTGTCGTTCGGCATCGTCATCGGCACCGGCTTCCTGATGGTGGTGCTGCTGATCGCCGACGCGCTGCTCACGCACGCGCAGGCCTGGCTGTTGGGTGGACGCAGTGCGCTGCCGCTGCTGCAGCAGGTGCAGCAGTGCGTGTCCTTCGTGTTCCTGTGCGTCGCCTTCAGCGTGTTGCTCAAGGTATTGCCGGACGTCTTCGTCGCGTGGCGCGAGGCGATCACGGGCGGCGTCGCCGCGGCCGTGCTGTTCGCGATCGGAAAGCATCTTTTCGCGCGCTACCTCGCCTACGCCGGCACCGCGAATGCCTTCGGTGCAGCCGGCTCGCTGGCGGTACTGATGATGTGGCTGTTCTTCTCCGCGGCGGTCTTCCTGTTCGGCGCCGAACTCGCGGCTGCGTCGAGGCGGCCGGCGGACAAACCGGGCTACATGCCGATGTAAATGTTGCCCGCCGCCGCCGCCGGCCTGCCTCGCGTGGGCAGGGCACGCGGTTTGCCACTCTGCCGGAAGACGGGAGAGGTTGGCAGGCGCTGCATCGTGCGGGGTCGTCCTCTCCCTCCCGGTCGTACCGACCGGAAAGACAGAGGAGATGAAGCCATGAGATCGCAGCATTCGCGGACCATTCCATTCGGACCCGAGGAGGACAGCACGCAGGACCGCTACCGCTCGCAGGGGGCGGAGCGCGGCATCACCGGTGCCGACTACCGGCGTTCGCGCGGCAACTGGGACGACGACGTCGAAGGCGGCCGCAGCACGGGGCAGGACACGCACCGCGGGTGGTCCGACCCCGGTCTGCCGCATGCGGACAGCTGGCGCCGTGGCCGGGAGGATTTCGAGCGCAGCGGCCCGGGCGGCAATCCGGACGAGCGCGGCGAAATGTTCGCCCGCGCCCGCAGCGGTGCCCGTCACGAAGGCGAAGCCGAGCACCCGATGCAGCAGCGCTATGCCGGCTACGGCGGCTACAACGGTCCGTCCGGGAACTTCCCCGGTCGCGACTCCGGGCGTGACGACTACGGCTACGGCTGGAACCGCGCGCACTCCGGCGAACGCTTCGAAAGCAGCAACGACGAGTCGGAGCGCTTCTACCCGCAGGGCGGCGGACGCCAAGGCGGCAGCCGCGAGCAGGGGCACGACGAAGGTCGCGCCTGGCCGTGGCGGGCGCCGTCCGACGAGACCGGACAAGGCCGTGCGAGCCACGGAGCACCGCACGCCGACATTCATCGCGAGCGCAAGGGCCCGAAGGGCTACGCGCGCTCCGACGAGCGCATCCGCGAGTTCATCTGCGAGCGCCTCGCGCAGCAGCACCGGCTCGACGTCAGCGATGTCAGCGTGTCGGTCAGCGACGGGTGCGTGACGCTCGAAGGCACGGTGCCGGACCGCGGCATGAAACACGCCATCGAGGACGCTGCCGATGGTTGCTGGGGCGTCAAGGATGTCGAGAACCGCATCCGCGTCGCCTCCCATCTGCGCGGCATCCAGGCGCTGGGCGGCGACGACGTCGGACGCACGATGAGCGAGTCGGCCAGCGAAGTGCTGTCAGGCGACGCCGCGGCCAGTACCCCCCGGAAAGCGAAGGGCTGAGTACGGCCGCGCTGTTCCATCTTGATCGATCAACCACAGACGGAGGTTACAACCATGCTTACATCCCAATCCCTTACCGAGTCGGGCGCCAAGATCGTCGGTACGCCGAGCGACATCCCCGACGGTCCCGGCCCTGAAGTCATGGCGTCGAGCACGCTCGAGGACGATGACGTCGTCAATCTTGCCGGCGAAGACCTCGGCAAGATCAAGGAGATCATGATCGACGTCCCGCGCGGCCGGGTGGCCTACGCGGTGCTGTCGTCCGGCGGCTTCCTCGGCATCGGCGATCGCCTGTTCGCCATCCCGTGGGGCGCGCTGAAGCTCGACGTCGAGCGCAAGTGCTTCATCCTCGACGTCGACGCGGAGCGCTTGAAGAACGCGCCGGGCTTCGACAAGGACCACTGGCCGTCGATGGCCGATCCGGTGTGGGCGAGCGAGGTGCATACCTACTATCGCCAGCGCAACTACTGGGATCCCCTTGACGAGTGAGCGGCCCCGGGCCGGTGCCGCCTTCGCGGTACCGGCCCGATCGGGCGCAGCCGTCGGCGACGGTCACGGACCGTCGCCGACGTTGTTCGTGCTCCGCCTGCTCGGTGCGGCCGTATGGCGGCACCGACGGCGCACGCTGGGCGCATTCTTACTGGTACTGCTGGCCAAGGCGGCAGCCGTGCTGGTACCGCTGTCGCTGAAGGGCATCGTTGACCAGCTCAGCCAGGTCCCGGCACCCGCCGCGCTGTCGGTCGCGCTGGTGGTCGGCTACGCCATCCTGCGCTTTCTCGGTTCCTTCTTCAGCGAGCTGCGCGACGTGCTGTTCGCGCGTGTCACGCAGCTCACCGCATCAGGCTTCCTGCTGCGCGTGTTCGCGCACCTGCACCGTCTGGGCACCCGCTTCCACGCGCGCAGCCGTATGGGCGGGCTGGCGCGCGACGTCGAGCGCGGCTCGGCCGGCGTCGGCTTTCTGCTCGGTATCGGCCTGTTCACCATCGTGCCCACCCTGGTCGAGATCGTCGCCGTGATGGCGATCATGAGCGCCCACTACAGCCAGGTCTTCACCCTCATCATCCTGTCGACCTTCATCGCCTACGCGTCGTTCACCGTCGTGTTCACTGAACGGCGCGCCATCTTCCAGCGTGCCCTGAACGAACTCGATTCGAGCGCCAACGGCACGCTGGTCGACAGCCTCGTCAATCAGGAAACGGTCAAGCACTACGCCAACGAAGGCTTCGAGGTGCGTCGTTTCGGCGGCATCCTCGACCAGTGGGTCGAGGTCGGCGTGCAGAACCAGAAGGCGCTGTCGCTGCTGCACATCGGCCAGAGCGCGCTGATCGCGGTCGGTGTCGCGAGTGTCATGCTGATCGCGGCGCGCCATGTGTTCGCGGGAACGATGTCGGTCGGCGACCTCATCCTGGTGAACGCCTACATCATCCAGATCTGCCTGCCGCTCAACTCGCTCGGTTTCGTGTTCCGCCAGGCGCGCGACGCCGTGGTCAACGCCGAGCGCATGCTGCGACTGCTCGATCAGAAGCCGGAGATCGAGGATTCGCCGGTGGCACCCGACGTGAAATTGAGCGGTGGCGCGGTGAAGTTCGAGCACGTGAGTTTCGGCTACGAAGCGAGCCGGCAGGTGCTGTGGGATGTGTCCTTCACGATACCGGCCGGCGGCACCGTCGCCGTCGTCGGCGGCAGCGGTTCCGGCAAGTCCACGCTGGCACGGCTGCTGTTCCGCTTCTACGACGTCGATGCCGGGCGCATCACCATCGACGACATCGACATCCGTGCGATGCCGCTGGCGTCGCTGCGAGCGGCGCTCGGCATCGTGCCGCAGGACACGCTGCTGTTCAACGACAGCATCGCCTACAACATCGGCTACGGTCGCCCGGGCGCCACCTTCGACGAGATCGTGGAGGCGGCTCGAGCGGCACACGTGCACGACTTCATCGCCGGCCTGCCCGAGGGCTACGACACCCTGGTCGGCGAGCGCGGCGTCAAGCTGTCTGGCGGCGAGCGGCAGCGCATCGCGATCGCTCGCGCAATGCTGAAGAATCCGCCCATCATGGTGTTCGACGAAGCGACCTCGGCACTCGATACCCGCGCCGAGCGCTCGATCCAGGAAGAGCTGGACCGGCTGGCGCGTACGCGCACGACGCTCATCATCGCGCACCGGCTATCCACCGTCGTCGACGCCGACGAGATCCTGGTGCTCGAACATGGACGCATCGTCGAGCGCGGCACCCATGATCATCTGCTGTCGCTGCAGGGACTTTACGCACAGCTGTGGTCGCTGCAGCGGCAGCAGCAGCAGGTCGAGAGCACGGAGCGTGATCTTGCCCTGCAGTCGATCAATCTCACCGCGCTGCTGGCGGGCGTGGTGGACGGCCTGCGCGCGGAGATCGATGCCAGCCAGGCCGGTTCCTTCAGCACCATCACCGCGGACGCGCTGCGGGTTACCGGCAATCCCGGCCGGTTGCAGCAGGCGATGTGGTCGCTTGCCGCGCACGCGGTGGCGAGCAGCCCGCGCGGCGGCCGGATCGAGTCGCGCATCGAGCAGATCGGCGAGCGCGCACGCGTGAGCTTCATCCACGCAGGCCTGCCGCTTCCGAACACCGGCGCGCCTGCCGGCCTGCTCGATGCACATCGTCTGGCCGCCGTTCTCGAACAGCACGGCGGCCGTTACGACACCGCGGAGGCCGGCCCGGGGCTGATCGACGAGTACATCGAGTTGCCCTTGCGCGGTGCGGCCGACGTCCCGCGCATCCTTGATGCGCCGTCGGCGCCCAGGCTGCCGGCGCCTCTGCCGGCGATCAGCGGCGCGCGCGTACTGGTGATCGATGACAGCAGCGACGGCCGGCAGCAGATCGAATCGGCGCTGCGGGCGCAGGGCGTGCTGACGCTCGGGCATGCGTCGGGTGCGGCCGCGCTGGAGGAGCTGTCGCGGCTCCCGCGCGACCGCTGGCCCGATCTGCTGATCTGCGACATCGCGCTGGGCGAGGAGGACGGGCACGAGGTACTGAGGCAGCTGCGGCGCTTCGAGGCGGAACAGGGCTTCACGCTCGAACAGCGGCTGCCGGCGATCGCGCTCAGCGGCTACGACACCGCCGACTACCGGATGCGCGCGCTGCTGGCCGGCTTCCAGATGCAGCTGAGGAAGCCCGCCTCGACCGAACAGCTGGTCGGCGCGGTGGCCAGCCTGCTTGCCTATACAGCGACCGCGTCCGACCGGGCCTGGCTCGGTGACCTTGCCGCACATGCCGAAGGCGCCGGCGGCACTTTCGTGAAAGGAGATATCGATGACGCATCCGCACGATGAAGCGGCCCGCGGTGGTGGCGTCTACGTGGGGCGCGCCGCGGCACGCGAAGCGGTGGCGCTGGTCGCACCGATGATGGAAGGTGCGCTCGGCCGGCAGGACGTCGTCGGCAGCGGATTTCTCTACGTGGTGGTCATGGACCCGGCGTGCGAAGCTGGCGCTGCGAGCTTCGAGGAGGCCGTGCTGTACGAGCAGGGCTTCGGCGACCGCACTCAGTGGGACGCCGATTACGCCGCCTTCGCGCGGGCCAAGGCAAGGTTGAGCTGGCTCACCGGACGGGACGGGCGAACGGTGCAGGCGCTGCTGCCGCACCTGCTGCGCGACGGCGACACGGCGCTCAGCGGTGGCGTCTGCCTGGACGGCATCGTGGTCGGCGTGAGCGGTGCCTTCCCCGAGTTCGACGAGCTGTTCGCCGGCGCGGTGGCTCTTGCGCTGCGCGCACTGGCGCGCCAGGCGCGGCAGGCGGACAAAGCGACGACGCTGCGCGCGTCGGCCGAACGGACCCGCTGACATGGACGGTCCGGCCGATTTCGCCCTCGCGCAACTGGTCGACGGACTAGGGGACCCGCAGCAGGCGGTGCGCGCGCTGCTGCGCGTACTGGTCGCCCTGTGCTGCGGGGCGTGTATAGGCTATCAGCGCGAGCAGGTCGGCAAGGCGGCCGGTCTGCGCACCCACATCATCGTCGCCGGCGGTGCGGCGGTGGCGGTGGCTGCGGCGTTCGAGTCCGGCATGGAGGATGACGCGCTTTCGCGTGTCATCCAGGGCCTGCTGACCGGCGTCGGCTTTCTGGGCGCCGGCGCCATCCTCAAGCTGCGCGAGGTTCCCGACGTGCGTGGTCTGACCACCGCGGCAGGCATCTGGATGACCTGCGCGATCGGTGTCGCGGCGGGGCTCGGGCGCTTCGCCATCGCCATTCTCGCGACGGCGGCGACCTGGTATGTGCTCAACAGCCTTCAAGCGTGGGAGCGCCGCAACGGAGAGGAGGAGGCGGACAGGGCGCCTTGACGCCCGCTCGCCGGCCGGGGCCGGGAATGCTGCTTGCAGGATGCGGCAGGTGCCGTCGGCTGGCGGCGCGGGGGGCCGCGCGCTTCTGCAGAAACAGCGATGTGCCGGTGTCCGGACGGGACGGAGCGGGTTCATCTGCGGCGAGCCCCTCTCCTTTTCCACGACTGTGCTGACCGGGAGACGCCCATGGGAGCGAAAACCATCATCGCCTGCCTGTTGCTGGCGCTCGCGACCGTGCTGGTCGCGAAGGATGTGCGCGACCCCGTTGGAACCATTACCGATGCGCCCGCCGCTGCGCGACCCGGCAACGCCGGCTCCGGCAAGCCGCTGTCGCGGATCGACAGCGGCTTCCTGATCGACGCCGCGCGCAGCGGCCGCGCCGAGATCGAGGCGGCCGAACTGGCGGAGCGTGTATCCAGCCACGCCGACGTGAAACGCTTCGCCCGCCGCATGATCGAGGAACACGGCAAGGCCGCTGACGATCTGGCGGCACTGGCGAAACTGAAGGGCGTCGAACTGCCGGAGACGCCTTCGGTCGCGCAGCGCACGGAGCTGACGGCGCTGAAGGCGCTGAGTGGACACGTATTCGACAAGACCTACGCGTCTCGCCTGGGCGTGCGCGCGCACGAGAAGACGCTTGCGACATTCCGCACGGCGGTCAATCGGGCGCGCGATCCGGACGTGAAGGAATTTGCCACGCGTCAGCTGCCGATGCTGCAGCGCCATCTGGAAGAGGCGCAGGCGCTGCGGGCGGCGGTGGGCCGCGACCGCTGACCGCGCGATCGGGCGTCACCCACGCCAGGACACGTGCCGCCGCCGCCCTTCGTTGCAGTGATGGTCGAGCGTGCCCTCGCAGGCGCGCCCCAATGCCTTACCCGGATCGCACAACGGATCCTGCATACCGGATGGCATCCGTCCGCTGAGGTGACCTCCCCCTGTGCGATGGCCGCGGCCGGTGAGGTTCAGGCGGCCGCGGCCGATGTTTCCCAGACATACCGGCCGAGCCGGCCCAGTTCCGAGAAGTCGGCGTCGGTCAGGCGCAGGGCGGCAGCGGCGACGTTTTCCTCCAGGTGCTTCTGTCGTCCGGTGCCCGGTATCGGCAGCATGCAGGGACTGCTCTTCAGCACCCAGGCGAGCGCAACCTGGGCCGGCGTCGCGCCGAGTCGGCGTGCCAGTTCGTCGAGGAAGGCCCCCGGTGCCGCCAGTTCGCCGGCCGCGAGCGGGAACCAGGGAATGAAGGCAATGCCCTGTGCGGCGCAGAAATCGACCACCTCCTCGTGTTGCCGCGACACCAGGTTGTAGAGGTTCTGTACGCTCACCACCTCGAAGTGCTGCCGGGCGGCGCCGATGTCCTCGACGCCGACTTCGCTCAGTCCGACATGGCGGATCAGCCCCTCCCGCTGCATCTGCGCGATCGCGTCGAACTGTTCGTCGCGCGGCACCTTCGGATCGATGCGGTGCAGCTGCCACAGGTCGATCCGGTCGACGCGCAGCCGCCGCAGACTCATCAGCACCGCGTGGCGCAGGTACTCCGGCCGTCCCAGCGGTGCCCACCTGTCGGGCCCGTGCCGCACCAGACCGCCCTTGGTCGCGACCAGCAGGCCGTCGTACGGATGCAGCGCTTCGCAGATCAGCGTTTCGCTGAACTCGGGACCGTAGCTGTCAGCTGTGTCGATGAAGTTCACGCCCAGCTCGGGCAGGCGGCGCAGTGTGCGCAACGCTTCTTCGCGGTCGCGCGGCGGACCCCATACGCCGTCGCCAACGATGCGCATTGCGCCGAAGCCGAGGCGGCGGACTTCGATGTCGCCAAGGGTGCAGCTGCCGGCCAGTGCGGCGTCGGGTGTTCTCATGGGCGGGCTCTCCGGGACGGTGACCGACGGCCGGCGATTCCGTGCCCTCGTCATTCGCAGACAGTGGCAAATCGTGTGCCCGTCGCCAGGCGGGGCCGCGCGCGGGCCAAGCGGTGAGACCGTCAGGGCAGCCGGCCGTGACGCGTGTAGCGCTTACCGTCCGGATGAAATTCCTGCACGCGAGGCGCGCTGCGCCCACGTCGGCAAGCGGTGTTTCCAAGGCACAGCGCTTGCGTGGAAGGGGCTGTTCCCGTTTGACGGGTACCGCACGATTTTTCCAACAGACCAGGAGGTAGACATGAACAGCAGAACGCTAGTTGTTGCGCTCGCCATTGCGGCGGGAAGCCCGGTGGCCTTCGCCGCCGAAGTCCGCGGTGCACCGGTCGAGCAGCAGCCGGGCAGTTCCCGTTCGGGTGTGCAGTCCGATCAGGGCACGACCGGCAACGAAATCAACCGGCGTCCGACGCCGGTCTCGCCGGCCGCGCCCGGCGATCCCGCTTACCAGTCGCCCGATGACATGAATACGGGCAGCGGCGAGTGCGCGCCCGGCGATACGTCGCAGCGGTGCAGAGACGCCAGCGGACAGCAGGATGGTGGCGTGACCAACCGACCGCAGCCGGTGGCGCCGGCCGCACCGGCCGATCCGCGGTACAAGAATGACAGTCGGCGCTGACGCCGCACGGTGCCGGGCGGGCGCCGCAATCGACACCCGCCCGGTCGGGGACGCATCACCCGCTTGATGCAGCTGCCGTTCGCGGCGCGGAAGGTTTCGCAGGCCGTGTGGGCTGCCGGAACACGCAAGCGCGGCCGTGATGACGAACGAGGGATCGATCACGCCGTAGTCGCAAGGACCGCGGGCAATCAAGAGAGACACGCCGGCGGCCCAGACTTCGACCACTGCGCCCACGAGTTCATGGGCAGCATGTCGCTCTGTTCCATCAATGGCGCGTCGTCGTATGGACGAAGCCGGCGCCGCAGATCGCCGTGCTCGTGACTTGGCTGCTCATGTCCGTCGGCGCCGTCAGCACTGGGTCGGCCATCGTTTCCTGGTGTACGTCGTGCCGCCCCTGTCGGGCCGGAGCTTGCGACTTCATCCTTTCGGTTCTCGGCCGGAGGTCGGGCGCGTTCCACGGATCGGCCGGGGCGGCGACGACAGCAGCCAGGCGCCCACGGCGATGCCGACGCCGAAAGCCAGGTACACACCGGCCAGCGCGGGCCGCGAGAGCCGCTGCTCGAAGCCGGGTTGCAGCCGGTACGGCGTCAGCCTGTAATCGACGAAGCAGGCGAGCGCGCTGGTGGTCAAACCGCCTGCCATCGCAGCCCGCGCATCGGCCGCGCCGTGGGGGGGACGGACGGCGGCGTGGCCGGTGGCCCAGAACGTCGACGCCAGGTGATGGATCAGGTAGCCGGTGCCGGTGTAGCGCAGCGAGGGCGCGTTCCTGTGGAAGGCGCGGTCCTTCCACAGCCAGTGGCTGATCGCGTTGATGGCGGCGTAGGGGCTGCCGGTCTGTCGGCGGCTCGCTGCACACAGCAGCAAAGCCGACAGCACGCTGGAGAGCGCGCCGCCGATCAGACCTTCCAGTGCAACGCGTTGCATCTTCGTCATGGCGAATGTCCTGGCTGCGCCCGCGGGACCGGGCGTTCAAAAGGGCTTGGCCACCATCAGATAGGTGATGGCGATGAAGGCGAGCAGCGCGGGTACGCCGAGCGCCACCCACCAGCGGAAGCACTTCCAGTACCCGGACGGCAACGCCATGGACGACGCGGTGGCGGAGAGGTCGCGCATCCGGATCTGCAGCCGGACCACCGGCAGCCAGCAGGCGATCGCCAGCGCATACAGCGCGATGGACCCGGCGAGCCAGCCGGTGTCGAGCGGAATGCCGGCGCGGCGCGCCAGCAGTAGGCCGGTGACCGGCTGCACGATGGCCGTGGTCGCAGTGAACACGAAATCGGCCACCACGACCAGCCGGCTGACGACAACGACCGGCGCCACGTCACGGTTCAGCGTCGTGAAGAACAGATAGAAGGCCGAGCCGACGCCGGTTCCGAACAGGAAGATGGCCGACAGCACATGCAGGAATTTCAGTGTGGAGTAGTCCATGACGCGGGCCGGCGCGGCGCTGGCGTGTCGATGAAAAGGAGCAGCAGCAGACTTGCGAGCAGCGGGACATTCTTCGACAGCGGACCGAAAGGGTGCAGCCAGAACTCCGGCAGCGCGACGGTGATGACGACGCTGTAGAAAACGATCAGCGCAATCTGCGTCGCCCAAAGCGAACGGCGCATCGCCAGCGGGAGCGCCAGCGTAAGCACGCCGAGTGCGAGGTCGGACGCCGCTGCACCATACAGCAGCACGTATGCGAACAGGCCTTCTGCCCCGACGCGCGCGAGCAGCGCGAGACTGGCCGTGATCGGATACAGACCCAGTGATACGACGCCCGTCCATATCCAGAGTGCTGCAATCGACAGTCGCAGCAGGAGCAGCAGCCAGTGGAGCAGCGCAAGCGTGCGATCGGCCGTTCGCTCGGCTGGTCTGACGAAGTGTTCGACAGGGCGGGGAGGACGCCCGAGCAGCGCGATGAGGGGTGCCGGGTCGGCCACGTTTCCGCGTTCGAGCATCGGAAGCGCATCGGCGCCGACCGGAAAGCCGGTCAAGCGCGCGCCCAGTGCGACGACTGGCCGCTCCAGCCACATCGGCAGGGCAGCCACCATGGCGGGGCGGCGAAAGCCCAGGTCGTGACGCAGTTGGGCAAGCAGCCCGGCGAAGGTGACTGCATGTGGCCCGACCAGGGCCACCCGCCGGCAACCGCCGGTGTCCGCTTCCGCGGCGAGCACCACCGCGTCGGCGACGTCGTCCAGATGGACGGGCTGGACCTGCTGGCGTCCGCCGCCCGGCAGCATGAGGAAAGGCAGCGCCGCCAGTCGACGGAACAACGCCGCGCTGTCGCCCGCCTGCCCGTAGACGAGCGATGGATAAAGGATGTGCGAGGCGACGGGCAGCGCGGCGAGATGCGCGTCGGCTGCGCGTTTGCTCAGATGGAAGGCGCTGACTGCCTGATCGTCCGCCCCCAGCGCTGAAAGCTGGACCACGCGTCGCACGCGTGCCCGTGCGCTGGCCTCGAACAGGGCCTTGGGCGCGCGTTCGTGCACGATGGAAAACGTCTGTCCGTCGCGCTCCTCGAAGAGGCCGGCGCAGTTGATCACGACGTCGATGCCGTCGAGATGCCGTTGCCACGCCTCGTGCGTCAGCGCCTCCTTCAGATCGAGCTGCACGAACTCGACACCCTCGGCGCCGGCGTGGCCGCCTTCACGTGAGGTGCAGCGGAGCCGGTGCCCGCGCGCGATCAGCCGCGCCATCACGGCGGCGCCGATGAACCCGCTGCTGCCGATCAGCAGGACGTTCACAGCGGCGGTTCCGTTTTGAGCGCCTCCTGCGGGCGGCGCTTCTGCACGCTGATGCTGCCGTCAGCCTCGAGGAAGGCGAAGCGCATCTCGTCCACGTCGCAGTCGGCCTCGCGCAGTGCCTGATGCATGTCATTGCGCGAAACGTGATGGCGTTCGAGCACCGAGTAGTAGATCTTGCCGTTGCGACCGATCAGGATCGCTTCGCCCATGAGAAGCGCTTCGACCCGCGTGCTGCGCGCGGACAGCGTCGCAACGACGAGGTTGAGCACACACAGCAGCGCACAGATCAGCAGCCCGCCGATCAGTGAATCGTCGCCGCCATTGAGCGCGTTGCTGGCGCCCTCGCTGAGCAGCATGACGACCAGCAGATCGAAGGGCGTGAACTGGCCGATCGTGTGCTTGCCCGACAGGCGGATCAGCGCGAGCAGGCCGATGTAGATCGCCACCGTGCGAAACACGAGTTCCCAGACATCGACGTCAAGGTCGAACATGTGCGCCCCTGGATCAGAGTTGTCCGGGACTCCGTATCAAGCGGCGTGCCTTGAGGGCGGTGGGTGGCGGCGCAGCGGCGGGGGACCGCGAACGGGCTCGGATGGCGCTCGTTCCAGGACGGCCGTCAGTCCGGGGCAGTAGACGGTGGATGCCGTGCTGATCGGTGCCCGTTTCCGGCAGCGCAGGGAACAATCGACGACAGTTGCAGGCAAGCCTGCGTGGCAGGCATTCGCGCGGGTGGCTGACCGTGGTTGCCACAGTCGCGTGACGGGAAGGTGACCCGAGACAGGATTCGCGCTCACTCTGTACCGAACGATCGGTCTGGGTTATAACCCGAGTCATCAGGGACGCGTAATACGAGTCTGACAGATCGGTTCAGATCTTGCTTTTACGTGTTTCAGGCCTTTGCGCAGACTGCGCAGCCCGACCGCACCGCGAGGTGTTCTCGCATCTCACGGCAATCGGGACGACAAGCCGATTCATTCGATCCGGGCCACTTTCCGTGGTCTGGTACGAATGTCTGGACAAGGAGGAAACGATGATTCAAAGAGCTGACGTCCTCGCAGTCGCCTTCGACTCAGTCGCATCACGATCCGACGATCCGGCGGGCCCGCCCGCGCTCATGACGTCCTGTCCACGCAGGCACTGAGCCCTCATTCCCGCCACCAGGGCGGGCCGACCGCACGGCACATACGACCCCCGGCCTGAGTCGGGGATCGACTGCTGCCGTCGATGCCACGCGCAAACGGTTCCAATGATGAAGATGCCGATGGATAACGCCCGGATGGATCTGTGTCACGCGGAGTTGCTGCATGCTTTCCCGTGGCCGACGATCATGCTTGACCCGGAAGGATGTGTTGTGGCGCTGAGCCGCCCGCTTCCGGGTCTGGAAATCACCGTCATTTCGGGCGATCAGCACCTTCGCGACCTGCTCCCTGCGTACTGGGATGCGGTGTGCGAGGCCGGGCCCGGCCCTTGCGAACGCTTTCGCGACGTAGCCCGCGCGATCGACGGACGCTGGCTGCACGAGCGTGTGTGGATGAGCGCAGTGCGCGATGGAATGCTGCTGTTCATCGAGGATCGCAGCGAACAGATGACGACCTCGCAGGCGGAACTGCAACGTGACCGGCTGGCGTCACTGGGTTTCATGGTGGCGGGCGTGTGCCACGAGATTAGCAACCCGCTGACGGCCGTGCAGTCAATGATGCAGATGCTGCTGGCGCGCGCCGATGTGAGTGCCGAGGCGCTGCAGAAAGGGTTGCGGATCGTCTCGGACAATGTGCGCCGCGTGATGGACATCTCGCGGCGCATGGTCGATTTCTCGCGCGTGGGCGACGAGCCGCGGGTGCCGTTCGAGATCGACGCCTCCATCATCGAAGCCATCGTGCTGCTCCGCCAGGGACTGTGCAAGGAAACCGTGTCGGTGGAACACTTTCCGGAGCTTGGCGCGCTGGTGCTC
The DNA here is from genome assembly GCF_049843555.1 of Methyloversatilis sp. MC4-4. Taxonomy (GTDB): domain Bacteria; phylum Pseudomonadota; class Gammaproteobacteria; order Burkholderiales; family Rhodocyclaceae; genus Methyloversatilis; species Methyloversatilis discipulorum_B. The sequence goes on along the minus strand of NZ_JBBHZK010000002.1, from coordinate 215,844 downwards.
GGCAACGCAGGTCAGTTGCAGGAAGTGATCTACAACATCCTGATCAATGCAGCCCATGCCGTCGGTGACGCGGGGCGGATTTTCGTCACCACCGCGATGACAGCAGACCGGCGCGTGCTGGTCCGCATTTCGGACACCGGTCCCGGAATCCCGGAAGAGGTGCTGCCGCGCATTTTCGAGCCCTTCTTCACGACGCGGTCCTCGGGACAGGGCACCGGTCTCGGACTGGCCATCGCCTACGAATTCGTGCGCGAGCACGGCGGCGAACTGCGCGCCTACAACAATCCCAATGGCGGTGCGACGTTCGAGATCGACCTGCCTGCTCATTCAGCGAGGACACAGCATGAGCGCCAAAGCGAACAAGCATGATCTGATGCGCCCGGAACGGATACTGGTCATCGAGGACGACCCCGGCATCGCTGTCTGCGTGGAAATGCTGCTCAGCAGCCGTGGCTACGCCTGCGCGGTGTTCAACGACGGTGCCTCCGGACTGGCCCATCTCGCCGCCGAACAAGTGGATCTGCTGATCACCGACCTGCGCCTGCCCGACACATCGGGACTCGATATCCTGGCTGCCAGCAAGGCTGAAAGACGGGACCTGCCGGTCATCCTGATGACCAGCTATTCGTCGCTGGAAAACGCGATCGACGCGCTGCGAAAGGGTGCGGTCGACTATCTGATCAAGCCTTTCGACAACGACGAATTCCTGTTCGCGGTCGAGCGTGTGCTCGCCGAACAGCGAACGCGCCGCGAAAACCGATCGCTCAGGCGCAGTCTGCGTCGTGCCTATGGCGAGCGCACCATCATCGGCGAAAGCGATGGCGTCAAGCGCATGCTGGCGATGATTTCCCGTGTTGCATCGACCGACACCAACGTGCTGATCCAGGGTGAGAGCGGCACCGGCAAGGAACTGGTCGCCCAGGCCATACACTTCGGTGGCGAGCGGGCGGAGCGGCCCTTCGTCGCGATCAACTGTGGCGCGATTCCGTCCGATCTGATCGAGTCCGAGCTGTTCGGCCACGTGAAGGGGGCCTTCACCGGTGCGGTCAGCACGAGCGAGGGTCTGATACGCGAGGCGAGCGGCGGCACGCTGTTCCTGGACGAAATATCCGAACTGCCGTTGAACGTGCAGGTAAAGCTGCTGCGCGTCATACAGGAGCGTCAGGTCAGACCGGTCGGCGCCACGCAGACCTATCACACCGACACCCGCTTCGTCGCTGCGACCAACCGCGATCTGCGCGCGGAAACAGAGAGCAACACCTTCCGGGCCGACCTCTTTTACCGTCTGAACGTGATCACGATCCAGGTGCCGCCCTTGCGGGAGCGGGGCGAGGATATCGAGCTTCTTGCACGCCATTTCCTCGAGCGCCACTGCAAGCGGCTGGGCATGCGAATCCGCGGCATGTCCGACGAGTTCGTCGCCTTTCTTCGCGAGTACCCCTGGCCAGGCAACATCCGCGAACTGGAAAACGTGATGGAGCGGGCCATCATCATGGCCGAAGGCGACACCTTGTCACTGGACGAACAGTTCGACACGCTGCCACAGGCCACGCCGGCGCGGCCGAGCACGTCGTCCGGGGCGGATGAGGCGAGTGAGGCGCTGGGGCTCATGTCGATCGAGGATTACATCCGCCACAGCATTCTTCGTTACCAGGACAGCTACTGCGACCGCGATCTCGCCGCCTTGCTCGGCATCGGACGCAAGGCGCTGTGGATGCGCCGGCGCCGCTGGGGGCTGATGAAGGACAGGGGGCGCGCGGAAGACCTGCAACTTGACCCTCAGGTGTCGTGAGCGCGGGGCCGCGTGTTTCGTTTTGAACCTCATCCGTGTTTCTCCTGGAAACACGCGATGCATTTCGACGTTCGAGAACGTGTCCTGAGGGCTGTCCGCACATGGTATGGATAGTGCATAGCACTGTACGGACAGGTTGAATGAGAGGTTGGCATGACCGGGGTAACGAGTCCGCTGCATACGCCTTTCAGTGTTCTCAGGCAGGCGTCGTTCTTTGCCGGGCTGAGTGATGCGCAGCTGCACGCCATCACGCTCATCTCTCGCCCCGAGGACTGGGCGCAGCACAGCCGTATCTACAACATTGGCGACCCGGTGAAGTCGCTCTACGTGCTGCTCGACGGAAAGGTCCGGTTCGCCATTGGCGTCGGTGGCCGGAACACCTCGGCGGGTGATGTGCTGGAGCGCGGACAGGTGTTCGGCTGGGCAGCTCTGGTACCGGAGGCGCAGGGGCGTATCGCGACCGCCTCCTGCGTGACCGACTGTCGCGTACTTGCGATAGATGGCGCGCGCCTTCTGGCGCTGATGGATGCGGACCACACGATGGGCTACCGCGTCATGAAACAACTCAATCTCCTGATCACGGGCACTTTCACTTCGTTCGCCGCAGGCTGAGCGCCAGAGCGGCGCAAGGCTCGCATCGGGAGAGCATCATGGTGTTGCTGATGCTGATCGCACTCGTGGTCGGCACTTTGATCGGCGCGGTGGGCGTGGGCGGCATCCTGCTCATTCCAGCGCTGAACCTGATCGGCGGCCTGAGCATACAGTCGGCAATGGCCACCGCCCTGTTCACCTTCGTATTCACCGGCATCGTCGGCACCATCGCCTTCATGCGCCACGGCAGCATCGACCTGCGCATCACGGTGCCGGTATGCGCAGGCGCACTGATCAGCGGCTTTGCCGGTGCCTGGGTGAACGCGCTGCTCAATGCATCGCTGCTGATGATCCTGCTCGCTCTCGTAGTCTGTCTGGCCGGCATATACACGCTGGCCACACGCGGCCGGCCTCGGCGCCCGGTGCTGCATGAGCACCCCGGCCTGCAGCGCGCCATGCTCTTCGGTCTGGGGGGCGTAGCAGGTTTCGGCTCGGGGCTGACCGGTGTCGGCGGTCCGGCGCTGTCGGTACCGATGATGGTGCTCGCGGGCTTCGCACCCTTGACCACGATCGGAACCAGCCAGGTGATACAGATACTGGCCGGCGCGTCAGGCACGCTCGGCAATCTGCGCTTCGGTGTCATCGATTTCGGCCTCGCCGGCGCGCTGGTGCTGTTCGAACTGGCGGGTGTGATGATAGGCGCGCGTATCGTGCACGCCATCAATGCGCAGCGCCTGCGCTTCTGGGTCGGTATCCTTTGTCTGGCGGTCGGTGGCGGGCTGCTGATCAAGGCTGTTGGCGGCTACTAGCACGTGCGGGCGAAGCGCCCGCATCGCATGCTCACCCAGTCATGGCAGACCTTGGTGGACACAATCCGGATCGGCTTCGAGCACGGGGCCGCGCTGTGCGCCCGGACGGAGTGACGGTGCGTTGCGGCACCTGCGTTTGGCGCATGTGCTGCCGGAAGGCGAATGATGACCGGTCGCAACGCGCGCTGTCTCGGCGCAGCGGGAATGCGGCGCCGAAACGGCTTCAATCTGGGGAATGCGCGCAGGCCTTCGACAGCGCTCGATGAGAACCCGGAACCGGATGTGACCGTTGGCGGGCCGCAGCCCGCCAATTGCCTTCAGGAGATGGTCTGGTAGTACAGATTCTGCGGATGATTGGCCTGCGCGAAGAAATACCAGCGCTCGGCCAGCAGACCGATGTACTGGACCGCGAAGGCCAGCCACAGCAGCGGTGCCGACGCGGTCGCTGCACCTGCGCTGAGCAGCAGAACAGGCAGCACGAAGGCAAGCAGCAGGAAGGTCCACTTCACCGAGCGGAGGAACTGCAGCGTCTTGTGATGGAAGAACTCGCGGGTGTTGAAGGAGCCGCCCATCAGACCTTGGGAACGTTGTGCGATGCGCGGATGATGGATGCCGATCGCGGTCTGCAGTGACGAGCGCGGCCGCAGTCGAGCGTTGCGCAGCAGCGACGCGCTTCGCGTGGCCAGACCGGTCAGGGTCAGCGCGATGGCCAGCGACGTCATCACGAACATCAGTTCCGCCTCGCTGAGCGCCGCGTAGGCACTGGCCAGCGTCAGCCCTGAGGCGCAGCCCAGCACCATGTAGTTGATCACGGTGAGCGGGGTGGCCCACTCCTGCAGGAATTTCAGGCATGCGTAGATCATGCCGGTGCAGACGAAGAGCGCCAGCGCCAGCACCGCGCCGATCGCTCCCATCGCCAGAGACAGGGGCCAACCCATGGCATGGCCGAGCGCGTACAGCGCCGTGGTCGCCATGAAGGCCGGCAGTACGATGACTTCGCGCGAAAGCCATGAGGTGCGCCACATCGCCGCACTGCGCCAGGCGCGTTCTGGCCGGCCAAGGTGGAAGAACGACGCGATCAGCCCGGCGCCCGACAACGCAAGACTGATCAGTGCGCCGACGACGTAGAAGTCGTGCCCCGGCGTCGGCGCGGACAGGTTCAGCGCATGCGCGAGCTCACACCCGAAAAGTGCGAGGAAGAGGCCCTGTGCGGCGCCGGTGAGCGTCGTGAGCAGAATGACGGAGAAGGCGGGATTCATCGTGTCGTCCTGTTGAGTGAGGGGAGCGGCTTACCAGCTTGCGGCGTCGTCCAGCGCCGGTGTGCTGGCGTCCGGCATCGGCTTCAGACCATCCACTTTCAGCGGGTTGTCGGTGCGTACGATCTGATCGGGCCGTATGGTCATTTCGGTCTTGCGGCGCGGCAGATAATGGTTAGACGGTTCGGTGCCCCATTCGGGCATCAGCTGGTAGCCGCCGCGCTCGCGTATCGCCTTCGACGCAGACGAATCGGGGTCGTGCACATCACCGAAGATGCGTGCACTGGTCGGGCAGGCCAGCACGCAGGCCGGTTTGCGGTCGCGTTCGGGCAGCGCTTCGTTGTAGATGCGGTCCACGCACAGCGTGCACTTGGTCATTTCCTTGCGCTCTGGATCGAGCTCGCGGACACCGTATGGACAGGCCCAGGAGCAGTACTTGCACCCGATGCACTTGTCGTAGTCGACGAGCACGATGCCGTCCTCGGCACGCTTGTAGCTGGCGCCGGTCGGGCAGACCGGAACACAGGGTGGGTCCTCGCAGTGCAGGCACGACTTGGGGAAGTGCACCGTTTCGGTGTTCGGGTAACTGCCGACCTCGAAAGTCTGCACCCGGTTGAAGAAGGTGCCCGTCGGATCTTCATCGTAGGGATTGAGGTCGGCCAGCGAACCGGCCGTTCCCGACGTGTTCCACGACTTGCAGCTCGTCACGCAGGCCTGGCAGCCTACGCAGACGTTGAGGTCGATCACGAGTGCCAGCTGGGTCATTGCATGTCTCCTGCGCGCAGTCCGCGTTCGAGGGCGAGGGTAGGGGCCGGGGGGCTCATGAGCGCTTCTTCCAGTTGCCGACGAAGTAGGTCAGGACACCGGGGCGTGTCTTCGTGACCCCCGGCAGGGTCTTCATCGGTTCGAACTGCGGCCAGCTCTCCTTGGGCTCGTCGTCGCCGGCGCGATAGATGCGCACGCGCACGTCGTACCAGGCCGCCTGCCCGGTCACCGGGTCGGAATTCGACATGCGCCTCGAAGTGCCCTGCATGGGCAGCTCTTCCGATATCAGGTGGTTCAGCAGGAAGCCCTTGCGCGCCTCGTTGGCCATGGGCCCGAGATTCCACGCGTTGCTCGCCTTGCCGATCGCGTTCCATGTCCAGACGGTTCCGGCCTCGACCGCCTCGCTGTAGCGACACATGCAGCGCACCTTGCCCCACGGCGATTCCACCCACATCCAGTCACCGTCCCCGATGCCCGCAGCGCGCGCGCTGGCCGGATTCACGTGCAGATAGTTGTGCGCGTGGATCTGCCGCAGCCAGGCGTTCTGCGAATCCCACGAGTGGTACATCGCCATCGGCCGCTGAGTCACCGCGTTCAGCGGGTAACGCGTGGTGTCGGTGCTCTGCGACTCCAGCGGCGGGTAGTAGAAGGGCAGCGGGTCGAAGTACTTCTCGACGCGTTCGCGCAGTTCCGGCGGCGGACGGCGTCCGGGCCGCCGCCCCTGGGCGGCCAGCCGGAAGCGCTGCATCACGTCGGAGTACAGGTGGATCAGGATAGGATCCGCATCGCGCCGCATGCGTACCCGCTGTGCCCACTCCATATAGCCCTTGTTCCAGTTGCGCATGTACTGATAGGACGCGGGCAGCACGTAGTGGAAGACACAGTTGTTCTTCGCGTACATCTCCCACTGCTTCGGGTTCGGCTCTCCCCGAATGGCCTTCTGGCCGTCCACGCCGCGCCAGCCGGCGAGAAAACCGATGCCCGACCCTGGCTCTGTCTCGTAGTTCACGATGAAGTCCGGGTAGTCGCGGAACTTGCGCGTGCCATCCGGCCGCACGAAGGCCGGCAGGCCGAGCCGGCTGCCCAGCTCGATCAGTACTTCCTGGAAGGGCTTGCACTGGCCCTTGGGCTCGACCACCGGAATGCGCACCGAGTCGACCGGACCGTCGAACTCGGAGATCGGCCGGTCGAGTATCGACATCACGTCGTGGCGTTCCAGGTAGGTGGTGTCGGGCAGGATGAGGTCGGCGAATCCCGTCATTTCCGACTGAAAGGCGTCGCAGACGACGATGAATGGAATGCGGTACTCGCCGTCCTCCCCCTTGCTATTCAGCATCTGGCGCACTTCGCTGGTGTTCATGGTCGAGTTCCACGCCATGTTCGCCATGAAGATGAGCAGGGTGTCGATCGGGTAGGGATCGCCGCGCCACGCGTTGGTGATCACGTTGTGCATCAGCCCATGCGCCGACAGCGGGTATTCCCACGAGAAGCCCTTGTCGATGCGTACCGGTCGCCCCTCGTCGTCGACGCAGAGGTCAGCCGGGTCAGCCGGAAAGCCCAGCGGCATGCCGTCGAGCGGACTGTTGGGCTTGACTGCCTGCGGGCCGCGTGGCGGCTTGGCGATCGGCGGGATCGCGCGCGGGAAGGGCGCCTTGTGCCGGAAGCCGCCCGGGCGATCTATGGTCCCCAGCAGCGACATCAGGATGGCCAGCGCACGTATCGTGTGAAATCCGTTCGAGTGTGCAGCCAGCCCGCGCATCGCGTGGAAGGACACCGGGTTGCCGGTCACATGGTCGTGTTCGACGCCCCAGGAATCAGTCCATGAGATCGGCAGGTGGATCTTCTGGTCACGGGCCGTCACGCCCATCTCGTGCGCCAGCCGGCGGATGGTGTCCGCCGGAACGCCGCAGATGCCTTCCGCCCATTCCGGCGTGTAGCTCTTGAGGCGGTCGAGCAGCAGCTGGAACGCCGGCTTCACCGGCGTGCCGTCGGGCAGTGCGTAGCAGCCGCGCAGGCGCGGGTCGGCGCCAGGCGTGTGGGTCGGGACCAGCTTGTCGGTCAGGCGGTCCCACCAGTACTTGTTGTGCGGGTAGTCCGGGTTCACCGGATCGCCCTGCGGGTCCATCGCGAACAGCCCGAAATCGTCGGCGTCGGGGTTCTGCATCACCAGCTGGCCGGCGTTGGTGTAGCGGGCCAGGAACTCCCGGTCGTACAGCCCCTTGGCGATGATCTCGTGACACAGCGCCAGCAGCAGCGCGCCGTCGGTGCCCGGCTTGATCGGCACCCACTCGTCGGCGATCGCCGAATAGCCGGTGCGTACCGGATTGATCGACACGAAGCGGCCGCCGTTGCGCTTGAATTTCGACAGCGCCACCTTCATCGGATTGGAGTGGTGGTCCTCCGCCGTGCCGATCATGATGAACAGCTTCGAGCGTTCGAGGTCGGGGCCTCCGAACTCCCAGAAGGAGCCGCCTATCGTGTAGATCATGCCGGCTGCCATGTTGACCGAGCAGAAGCCGCCGTGCGCTGCGTAGTTCGGCGTGCCGAACTGCTTGGCGAACATGCCGGTGAGCGCCTGCATCTGGTCGCGGCCGGTAAACAGCGCGAACTTCTTCGGATCGGTTTCGCGCAGCTTCTTCAGGCGCTCGGCAAGCAGAACGAACACTTCTTCCCAGCTGATCTCGTCGAACTCGCCGGCACCACGCTCGGTGCCGGGTCTGCGGATCAGGGGCTGGGTCAATCGCGCCGGCGACTGCTGTTTCATGATGCCGGATGCGCCCTTGGCGCAGATGACGCCCTGGTTCAGCGGGTGATCCGGATTGCCATCGATGTAGCGGATCTCGCCATTGCGCAAATGAACGCGGATGCCGCATCGGCAGGCGCACATGTAGCAGGTGGTCTTCTTGACATCCAGTTCCTCCACCGGCTCGGCATGCGGGTTCGACAGACGGACTGTGCTCATCGATGACTCCATGGTGGTGATTGACGTTCTTGGCGCTTGGCGGCGGTCAGCGGGGGCTGCCATCGGGTAGCCGTTCCTTGCATTGCCTGAAGATGCGGCTCCGGCAGTTCGCGCAGACCTGCGGATCGAGGCGCGGATAGAGCGTGCCGATCACGTCGTCGCCGATCGCGAAGAGGTTCTCCGGTCCGATGTCCTCGAGCTGCCCGCCACGCTCCAGCGTGCTGCGTGCCTGGTCGTTCAGACGGTGGAAATAGAGCCCTCCACCGCGCGCGCGCCGTCGCCGCGCTTCGTCGGCAAGCAGGTCGGCTCCGGATGCGTCGATGAAGTTGATGCCGGGCGCCAGCACGAGCAGATGGCGCTGTTCCGGATGGACTTCTTCCAACTGATGGAGATGGCGCTTCACGTGATCGATGGCGCCGAAATACAGTTCGCCGTCGATGAACTCCATCTTCAGCTGCGGACAATCCGGCTCGTCGCGCTGTGGAACAAAGTGGTACTGGCCTTCGCCGGGTGCCGGTACGGCGGGGCGTATGCCGGGTCGAGCGGTGCGCTCCAGGTAAAGCACCAGAGAGAGAATGACGCCGGCGTAGATAGCGAACTCGAGCTGGAAAACGAGGGTGGAGGCAAGCGTCGCGAAAAGCACCGCGGACTCGCGGCGGCTGGTGCGCATGACTGCGCGGATGTGCTTCACGTCGATCAGTGCGTAGGCGACCATGAAAAGGATGGCGGCCATCGAAGCGATCGGCAGGTAGCGCGCCAGCGGCACGAAGAACAGCAGCGTCAGAACCAGGAAGCTGGCCGAGAACACCGATGACAGTGGTGTTACCGCACCCGCTTCGTAGTTGATGCCGCTGCGCGTGAACGATCCGCTCGATACGTACCCCGAGAAGAAGCTCCCTGCCAGATTGGCCAGACCCTGTCCGAAGAACTCCTGGTTGCCGTCGATGTGCTGGCCGGATTTCGCTCCGACGGCGCGCGCGATCGACAGCGCTTCAGTCAGGGACAGCAGGGTAACGGCGAGCGCGATTGCGCCCAGCTGGTGCAGCACCTCCATTGACAGCAGCGGTGCGGAGAGCGGCGGCAGACTGCGTGGAATTTCCGACACCGTCTCGATGCCCGCATCGTGACCGAGCACCGCTTTCACGCCGAGCGCGTAGAGGCTGCCGATCACCATCGCCACGATCATGTACGGCACGCGTGGCAGGTGACGTTTGGTGAGTATCCCGGCTGCGAGCGTCACGGCACCCACGCCCGCCACCTGCCAGTTGATGTCGCCGGCTGCTGCCGCAAAGCGGGACAGCGTGCCGAAGAACTCGCCGCCGGAACCGTAGTGCAGACCGAAGAAGTTCTTCAGCTGGCTGACGGCGATCAGCACGGCGGCGCCGGCGGTGAAGCCGATGACCACGCTGTGCGAGATGAAATTGACCAGCATGCCCATGCGCGCGAAGGCAAGCGCGAGCTGCAGCAGACCGACCATGAAGGTGAGCGTCAGGACGTAGGCGATGTAGGTCGCGCTGCCCGGCTCGGCCAGCGGGCTGATGGTCGAGAACACGACGATGGAGAGCGCCGCCGTCGGGCCGGATACCAGATGCCGCGACGACCCGAACAATGCTGCAAAGATGACCGGAATGATCGCGGCGTAAAGACCGTACTCCGGCGGCATTCCGGCAATGTGGGCGTAGGCCACCGCCTGGGGCAGCAGGATGATGGTGCCGCTCAGGCCTGCCATGGCGTCGCTGCGGAGCGACGCCCGGTTGACCATGGGCCACCAGCGTCGCATGGGCAGCAATGACAGGCCGGTGCTGTGTGCGCGGTTGGAGAGCGGATTCAAGCGTGGGGCTTCCGTGTTGAATGTACGCATCGACAGGTGTGTGAGGCTGCGGAGTGCGATGAACTGGGGGAGCGCATGACAGAGCCCCTACGCAAGTTCAATGCCACTGCACGTACGCGTATGCAGCGCAAAGGCTTAACCAGCGAGACATCAAGGCTGTACGGACAGGATTGCTAAGCAGCTTTCCCGTCTGCGGAGGTGGCAGCGCGATGTGCTGTCGGGAGGTGATGAGGTGGCGATGTTTCCTCAGGAAACGCTGGGGTGTTTCACGAGGAAACCGCAGGCCCGGTCGCTGTCGAGGGGCATCGCGGTGAAGTCGTCGAGGCGGGAGGGCGCGGAGCACGCAGAAGGCTTGCGCAGCAAGGGTTCTGGCGCATCGACGAAGTCTGTCCTCAGCTGCGGGCACGCCTTCTGCTAAGTCGGGTTATCGGCGCATTACCGTCGATCCGAGCAGCTGTACGACATCACCTCGTTACGTACCGGAAAGGACCTCACATGTCTCGCAACGCAGTGGAGTGGAAGCAGACGCCGAGCTTCCCTGAATCTCACTATGTCGATACGCGCATCTATACCGAGGAGGACATCTTTCTCGACGAGCAGCGCAAGATCTTCAACAAGTGCTGGATCATTGCCTGCCACGAGTCGGAGATTCCGAACGCCTACGACTACCGCACGTTCAGCCATCCCGGCGGGCCGCCGCTCATCGTGATCCGCGGTGAGGACATGAAGGTGCGGACCTTTTACAACATCTGTCCGCATCGCGGCAATACGCTTCTTTACGAGCCGGTTGGAAATGCCAAGCGCATTACGTGCATCTTCCACGCGTGGTCGTTCAACGCGACAGGCGACTGCATCGACATTTCCCGCGGCAAGGAGGGCTATCAGGACCGCTTTGGCTGCAAGGATGCAGGGCTGCGCGAGGTGAAGACCGAACTGGGTTTCGGCGGCTTCGTGTGGGTGAACGTCGATGACGAGAGCTGCACCCTGAGGGAATACATCGGTGAGGCGATGGGCATGCTCGACGAGCATCTGGACCAGCCGCTCGAGGTGTTCCACTACCACAAGGCTGTCGTGAATACGAACTACAAGCTGTGGCACGACACGAACAGCGAGTTCTATCACGACTACATGCATTACTTCAATCGCATCACCGGCATGATCCAGCCTGGTTACTTCGACCGGAAGTACACCGGTTATCCGAACGGTCACGCATCGGTGGGTTCGATGGCGATCAAGTACGACGCCTACGAGGGCAGCAAGGCACGTGGTGTGGGCTGGCCTGGTCTGGCTCCGGGCGGCTGGGTGCTCATCGATATCTTCCCCGGCATGACCTACAACCTGCGCACCTCGGTGCTGCGCATGGACACGGCTATTCCGCTCGGTCCGAACAAGCTGCTGATCGAGTTCCGTGGGCTTGGACTCAAGAGCGATACGCCTGAACAACGCGCCGAGCGCATCCGTGACCACAACATGATCTGGGGGCCGTTCGGCCGCAACCTGCACGAGGACCTTCTTGGCGTCCACGGCCAGGGACTTGCGATGCGCGAGCGCACGGACAGTCGTTGGGTGATCCATGGGCGCGAGGAGAACATGACCATCCATGACGAGGGCGGGATGCGTCACTTCTATGCCGAATGGAGCCGCCGCATGGGACGCAAGGCCTATGACCCGTACGGCGAGCAGGCCGTTGCGGCGAAGTGACTCCTGATCAACCGAACCGATACGAGAGGGCAAGCGTGGATACCAGAACCGCCATTACCGAACTCATCCACAGATCCGGTCTGATCATGGACGAGCGCGATTTCAAGGGCTATCTCGACCTGTGTGCGCCGGATTACCAGTACCGCATCACCGCATACAGCCCCGAAATCCGCAAGGACATGACGTGGCTGGAGCATGACAAGGCCGGAATGAAGTCGCTGTTCGAGAACCTGCATCGGCACAACAGCGACAAGTCGCCGATCAGTCGCCACATCAATGTCTGCCTGGTGGACATTGATGAGTCGGCGGAGGAGGCGAGCGTCACCAGCACGATCGAGGTGTTCCGCACCACGCTCGATGGTGGCGAGACCGAGCTGTTCGCGGTAGGCAAGCTGTACGACAAGGTGACGCTCGGCCATGACGGCCCGGCTTTGCGCAGTCGGAACGTGCGCCTCGATACGCGGCTGCTTGGCTACGGCTATCACATTCCGTTCTGACCTCGGCCGGGGACACGACATGAAAATCCAGGTCAACGCACGAAACCGCACGCATCTGTTCGAAGCTTCACCGGGCGAGAAGATCCTGCACGGCGGTCTGGCGCGGGGCATCGCACTTCCCTACGAATGTGCCAGTGGAACCTGTGGCACCTGCAAGGCGAAGCGGGTGTCCGGCGATATCGATGACGCCTGGCCTGATGCGCCCGGGCGCAAGAGCCTGAAGTCGGCCGACGAGTTCCTGATGTGTCAGTGCGTGGCCCGGACCGATGTCGTGGCGGAGGTGCCCGCCTTCGTACAGATGATGGACACCGGCTCCTGCGTGCCCTGCGCAGGCGCCGGGCGCATCGCCTCGACCGAGATGCTCACGCACGACGTGATGCTGATCGATGTCGAAACGGACGCACCGGTGGAGTTCGATGCCGGCCAGTTCGTGCTGCTCGGTGTCGACGAGGTTGAGGGGATGCGCGGCTGGTCGATGGTCAACTTCGACCGCCATGCGCGCACCTTGCGCTTCGTCGTCCGGCGCAAGCCGGGAGGCGTGCTCTCGGACTGGCTGTTCGGCGCTGCATCGCGTGTCGGGACACGTGTATCGCTGTTCGGCCCGCTGGGGCACGCAACCTTCTACCCCAGCCTTGGACGCGATTTGCTGTGCATCGCCGGCGGCAGCGGCATCGCGGGCGTCATGTCCATCCTTTCGCGCGCCGAGCAGGACGAGTACTTCAGTCGGCACGCGGGTGACGTGTTCTTCGGCGTCCGTACGTCTCGCGATGTGTACTTTCTCGACGAGTTCACGCGCCTGCGTCGTGTCTGTGGCGAGGGACTCGCCGTCACCGTCGCCTTGAGCGATGAGGACCCGCCGTCCTCGCTGGTGAACGATTACCCGCTGATCCGCTTCGATCGAGGCTTCGTTCACGAGGTGGCCAAGCGGCACATGGTGGGACGTCTGGGCAACGTCATTGCCTATCTTGCTGGGCCGCCACCGGCGGTCGATGCCTCGATCCGGATGCTGCTGCTGTCGCGCGTCACCGCAGACAACATCCGGTACGACAAATTCAGCTAGGACCGCCGGTATGCAAAAACAGCGAATCTGCAGTGCGTCGGACGTCCCGGACAACGGGATGAAGAGCTACGACATCGAGGGCATGAAGATCCTCGTGGTGAATGCCGGCGAGTGCTTCCATGCGTATCAGGGGCTGTGTCCACACCAGGACGTGTGCCTCGACGAAGGGTACTTCGACGGCCAGTTGCTCACCTGTCACCAGCATCTGTGGCAGTGGGATATCCGGACCGGCGAAGCCGTCGGCCTGGCGGAGGCGCCGCTCGAGAAGTACGAGGTGGAGGTCAGCGAGGGCGAGATCTTCGTACTGCAGTCGAGTGCGCTCAAGGCGGTGGACATGTTGAAGGACGTCTCCGCTGCGTCGCTCGAGCGGCTGGAGGGGTTGGCCCGACGGGAGCAGCTCTCCGCGGGCACGGTGATCTACGAGGTCGATGACCCGGCGGATGACCTCTACGTGCTCGAGTCGGGGCGCGTGGAATTCACGATAGGGCGCGACGACCGCACGCGGCTCGCGGGCTTCATGTTGCGCAAGGGCGAAGTGTTCGGCTGGGCGGCTCTGCTGGAGCAGCATCCCCGTCGCATTGCCCGCGCCGTCTGCCATGAGGACTCGGTGCTGTTGCGATTGAACGGCGAAGCGATGCTGGATGCGCTGGAAGCCGATCCGACCTCGGGACTGATGGTGATGCGACGGCTGGCGACGCTGGTCGCGCGCCATACGACAGGACCCCAGAACAGTTAGTACCGGACCGGACAGACGGTCCCGAAGTGTCCGGAAGGAACGGAGGCGAGGGTATGCAGATGCAGTGATGTGGCAGTGCGGAGACTTCGATGTCCATACCAACAATCAGGAGGAGAGTTTGCCATGGGTAATCTCAGGAATCGGGTATGCAGGATGGTGTCGACGCTGCTCGCAGCGGCGGCGTGTGCGCTGACAGGTGGCGTCGCGCAGGCCGGCGACATCAACTTCGGCAAGGTGGGCGAACCGGTGAAGCTGGTGGTGGGCTACCAGCCCTACTACACGGAGTCGTGGTCGGGTGTCGTCATGCGCGGCAAGAAGTTCTACGAGAAGTACCTGCCCAAGGGCTCCAAGGTCGACTTCGCGGTGGGCCTCCAGGGTGCGGTCGTCGTCAATGCGATGCTCGCCGGCAAGCAGCACATCGGTTACGTCGGTGACATGCCGGGCATCGTATCGACGACCAAGCAGCAGGTCGCCGACATCCGCATCGTCGCGGCGCTCGGCCTGGGCAAGGACCAGTGCAACATCTTTCTCGCCCGCAAGGACGCGCCCAACTTCGCATCGCCGAAGGAGGCACTGAAGTGGCTCAACGGCAAGAACGTGGCGGTGCCCAAGGGCAGTTGCACCGACCGCTTCGCGCAGGAGACCTTCAAGAAGGAGAGCATCACCCCGGGCGCCTATCTGAACCAGAACATTGAAGTCATCACCAGCGGCTTCCGCGCCGGCAAGCTGGATGCCGCGGTGGTCTGGGAGCCGACGGCGTCACGCCTGGTGCAGGAAGGTTTGGCGAAGCGCGTCGCGTCCGGAACGGCGGTCGACGAAAGCGACGGCGGCTTTCTCACCATGCGTGAGGACCTGATCCGCACCCGTCCGGATGTCGTGAAGGCCTGGCTGAACGCGGAGCTCGATGCCCAGCTCTTCCTCGCTGACCCTGCCAATGCGCAGGAAATCGCCCGCATGGCGATGGAACAGACCACCGGTTTCACCGAGCGCGCGCTCTGGTCATCGATGTTCCTGCGCTATCCGGACAGCGCCGGCGGCGTCGATCAGCGCCTGCTGCTTCCCTTCACGATCACGCCCGAAGTTCAGGCACTCATTACCGATGCCACCGCCTTCCTGTTCGCCATCAAGAGCATCAACGTCGACAAGCTTCGCCCGGAAGCCGTGATGCCCGAGTTCACCCAGGCTGTCCTCAAGGAGCGCGGACTGACTTCGCCGATCGGTGCCGTCAAGGCGCTGCCGGAGTCCGCCTACAAGGGTAACTGAGCGCGTCCGCACGGGGCGGACGCGTCACACGTTGAATGCGAGGGAACATGGAACAAGTCGAACGCTTGCTGAAGCGGACCTTGCCCTTCCAGGTCGTGTCGCCGGAAACGCTGGACGGCATTGCCGAGATCTCGAGACATGAGGTCTTCAAGGCGGGTGAGGTCATCTACGGGGCTGGTCAGCCAGCCGAAGAGGTCTACGTACTGGTTTCGGGCCGGGTTGCGCATCGGATCGATCCGGACATCAAGGCGCGTGTGCATGAGAAGGAACTGCAGGTCGGCGATGTCTTCGGCTGGGCCGCGATACTCGAGGGCGAGAAGGTGCGGCTTGCCGACGTCGCCTGTATCGAGGCGGCCGAAGTCCTGAAGATCGACGGCGCGCGCCTGCTGGAACTTCTGCGCAAGGACGTCAATTTCGGTGAGGCGGCGCTGAAGAGCTTTTCCCAGCTTATCAGTCAGCAGTACTACCTCCCGCCGTCGGTGTCCGAGCGCGTGCCGACCACGCTGTCCAAGGTGGGGGACACGCGTACACCCGCCTCGAACGAGGCGGAGCCGCAGACGGCCTCGGCGTGGACACTGACCATGTACCGGGCTGGCGAGTGGCTCAGGAGCCCTGACCCCTACCTGATGATGGTGGGCTTCGCGCTGATGCTGGGCTTCTGGTACCTGACGGTGGAAGTGCTCAAGCTGCCGCGCTTCGAGGATCTGCCGGGCCTGACTACGGTGGTGAAGGAGTGGTTCGCCGAGGATCCGGTCTATGGCATGTCGATCTACACGGCAGAGTACTACCAGCACATCTGGGTGAGCATACGGCGCGTGGCCATCGCCTTCCTGCTGGCGACCGCGCTCGGGGTGCCGCTGGGCCTGTTCCTGGGATGGTCGCGCAGCTTCCGCGAGTACGTATTCCCGGTGTTCGAGCTCCTTCGCCCGATCCCGATCCTCGCATGGGTGCCGCTGGCCATCATCATGTTCTCTGGCAGCGAGACGCCGGTCATCTTCCTCACCTTCCTCGCCTCCTTCTTTGCGACCGCACTCAACACGATGCTCGGTGTGGAGTCGATCGACGAGTCCTACACGCGTGCCGCCTGCTGTCTCGGGGCGAATCGCTGGCAGGTATTCAAGGAAGTGATCGTGCCGGGCTCCATGCCCTACGTGTTTACCGGACTGCAGATATCGGTCGGTGTCGCGTGGTTCTCGCTGGTGGCTGGTGAGATGGTGTCCGGGCAGTACGGACTGGGCTACGTGATCAACACGTCCTACACGATGGTCAGATACCCCACCATCATCATCGGCATGGTGACTCTTGGCATCGTCGGCTACACGACGAGTGCGATGGTCCGGGTTGCCGGCAACTACATGATGCAGTGGCGTCTGCGTGAAATGGCTCTGGGAGGTCGGTGATGAGTGCTGTGCTTGAGAAGGTACGTACGCAGGGCAACGAGGCGCGCTACGGGGCGATCCGCATCGACGACGTGGTCAAGATCTACGACCCCGAGGGGGCCGCAGTCATGGCGGTCGATCACTGCACGCTGGATATCAAGGCAGGCGAGATCTGCATGATCGTCGGGCCGTCCGGCTGCGGGAAGACGTCGCTGCTGAACGCGATCGCAGGCTTCCACGACATCACCTCGGGCGCCATCTACATGGATGGAGAGATGCTCTGCGGTCCTGGCAAGCCGAAGGCAGACCCGGGTGCCGACCGCATCGTGGTGTTCCAGAACGGCGCGCTGTTCCCGTGGAAGACGAATCTCGAGAACGTTGCCTTCGGCCCGATGATGCAGGGCAAGCTGAGCAAGAAAGAGATCATCGAGAAGGCGCGCAGCATGATGGCCGATGCGGGCCTCAGCGGCACCGAGCACAACTATCCGGGTGAGGTGTCATCGGGCCTGAGGCGACGGGTCGAGATCGTGCGCGCACTGATGAACGACCCCAAGGTGCTGCTGTTCGACGAGCCCTACCGGGCGCTCGATTCGCTGACCCGGTCGGTGATGCACGAGTCGCTGCTCGACATCTATTACAAGAACAAGGTGACCATCTTCTTCATTACCCACGACCTGGAAGAGGCGATCTTCCTCGGCCACAAGCTGGTGATCATGACGACGCGGCCGTGTCGCCCGAAGAAGGTGCTCGAGGTCGACATACCGCATCCGCGGGACTACAGCGTGCTGACCAGCCCGCGTTTCCGCGAACTGCTCGAGGAAACCGCGTCGGTCGTGCATGAAGAGGCGCGCAAGTC
This sequence comes from Methyloversatilis sp. MC4-4, assembly GCF_049843555.1. GTDB lineage: Bacteria > Pseudomonadota > Gammaproteobacteria > Burkholderiales > Rhodocyclaceae > Methyloversatilis > Methyloversatilis discipulorum_B. Next base: position 198,346 of record NZ_JBBHZK010000002.1, on the reverse strand, counting down.
TTTTGCTTCCGGCGAGAAGGAGGGCTGAGCGATGAACATGAAGAAGATACGGCGTTCGCTATTCAGTCGCACGACGCTGCGCGCCATCGTGTCGATCACCGTTTTCCTGATTCTGTGGGAGGCGGGATCGCGGTCGAAGGAATGGGCGGGCTTCACGATGCCCTGGATCGGGCTGGTACCGCCGCCGACTAGCGTGCTGTCGGTGTGGTGGGACCTGCTGGGTGATACCGGCTACTGGCAGAGCTGGTACCTGAGCCTGATGCGCGTACTGAGCGGCTTCGTCGCGGCGATGGTGATCGGCATACCGCTTGGCCTGCTGATGGCGGTCAGTCGAACTTTCAATTCGATCACCTTCCCGTCGTTCGAAATCCTGCGGCCGATACCGCCGCTTGCCTGGGTGCCGGTCGCCATCATCTTCTGGCCGACCGAAGAGCTGTCGATTGCGTTCGTCACCTTCCTCGGCGCCTTCTTCACGGTGGTGATCAACGTGCTGGGCGGTGCGCGGTCGATCGACATGCGCTTCTACCAGTCTGCACAGGCCATGGGCTCGTCGCAGTGGGACATCTTCAGGCGCATCGTGCTGCCGGCGACCGTGCCGTCCATCGTGGTGGGTTCATCGGTGGGCATGGGCATCACCTGGAACGTGGTGGTGGCCGCCGAGATGATTTCCGGCGGCGGTGGCGGCGGGGGATCGGGCGGCGGTCTCGGGTTCTTCATCTGGAACTCCTATGTCGGCGGCTCCTATGAGCAGATCGTCATCGGAATGATCAGCATCGGCATCGCCGGCTATGCGTGCAGCGAGCTTCTGCGCGGCATCGGTGGCTTCTTCACGCCCTGGCTCAGAACACGGTAAGGAGGTGAATCATGGCAAGTGCACAACACGGTGCGATGGCGCCGATCACCAGCAAGATCGCGATCAGTGCCGGGGAAATGATCGTCAGCAATGTCAGCAAGTCCTATGGCACGGGGCTGTTCGAGAAGAAGGTGGTGAAGGACTGTTCGTTCAACGTCGAGCGCGGCAAGCTCACCGTGATGATCGGTCCCTCCGGCTGCGGCAAGAGCACCCTGATCAAGTTGCTTGCGGGTTTCGAGAAGCCGACGACGGGCAACATCCTGCTGAACGGCAAGCCGGTCACCGGGCCGGGTCGGGATCGACTGGTGGTGTTTCAGGAGTCGGCGCTTTTTCCGTGGATGACGTCGTACGACAACATCATGTATGGACCGATTGCGCGAGGTGAGGACGACAAGAAGGCCCGCGATCTCGCCGAGTTCCTGCTCGACAAGGTGGGCCTGCGCGACTTCCGCAGCAAGTATCCGATGCAGCTGTCCGGTGGCATGCAGCGGCGGGCGGAACTCGCGCGCGCGATGATCAACAACCCTGAAGTGATGATCCTCGACGAGCCGTTCCGCGGACTGGACGCGATGTCGAAGGAACTGATGTGGGAGTACTACTCCGCGCTGTACGAGGAGTCCCGCCGCACGACCTTCTTCGTTACCACCGACATCGACGAGGCGCTGTTCCTGGCCGACCGCCTGATCATCATGAGCAACATCCCGACCCGGGTGAGAGCCACCATCGAGGTGGACATTCCGCGGCCACGCAAGCTGGCCGACTTCTTCCTCGGCGACCGCGCCAATGAAGTGAAGATGACCGCGCTGTCACTGCTGCACGAAGAGGCCATGAGGTCCTTCGCCGGCGGCAGCAAGGCGGCGGCCGACTTCGTCGAATCCTACGCAAGGAGATCACAGAGGGCGTGACGCATCGCGCCACACGGCGCGCGGCGGAACACCTTGACGTGCGTGCCTGACGGTACGCGCGCGGGGACCGCTCGCGCCAAGAAAACGCGGATTCGCTTCAAGGCATTTCCGCGCAACAGCCGGACGGGGCTCTGCCCCACTCTCAACGACTCAAGACAGGCGGACACCATGACCCAGACCGTGATCGACATGCGCAGCAGACCTTCCTACCTGCATGACTTCTATGGCGCAACGCCGGACACCCCCTCGTTCGAGGTGGTGAAGTGGCTGAATCGCCGGACCGGATCCCAGGACGAATTGCATTTCACCCGCTCGAAGAACGCCAGTTCCTTCGTCAAGGAGATCCGCGCAGCGGGGATAGCCCAAGCTGTCGTGGTTGGCCGTGACACACCGGGGATCAAGCATTCGAACGACGAGATCATGAAGATGGTGTCGGAGCACAAGGAGCTCGTGGGCATCGGCTCGGTCGATCCGCACGCCAGCGGCATCAAGGCGGCGACCGACGAAATCGAGCGCGCGGTCGGCAAGCTCGGCCTGAAGGGCATCAACATCGAGCCCGGCTTCTGCAATCCGCAGGTGGCTGCCGACGATGCGCAGCTCTATCCGGTGTACGAGGCCTGCCAGGCGCTCGGCGTGCCGGTGACCATCATGTCGGGTCCGACCACGCCGCGCTTCGAACTGACCGATCCCGCGTCGATCGGCCGCGTGGCGAAGAATTTTCCTCAGCTCAAGATCGTCTGCTATCACGGCTTCTGGCCCTACGTGAACGAGATGGTGGGCATCGCCTTCCGCTGGGACAACGTGTTCGTCGTCGCCGACATGTACATCTTCCTGCCCGGTGGCTCGCTGTATGTCGAGGCGGCGAATGGCTTCATGCAGGACCAGTTGCTCTTTGGCAGTTCCTATCCTTTCCGTGCGATGGCGCAGTCCGTCGAAGACTACCGCGCGCTCGGCTTCAAGGAGTCAGTCATCGACAAGGTGATGGGTGGCAACGCGAAGCAGGTTCTCGGACTCTGAGGCAATGGGCGGGGAGGCGGCGATGAAGTCATTAGGGCAGGCCATATCGATACGAAGAGCGGGAGATGAAGATCTCGACTGGCTGCTCGACATGTACACATCGCTCGACTTCTCGCCCGAGCCATCATTGCCGCTGACCGAGGCGCAGGTGCGGTTCAGAAAGATCATGCGGTATCCCGATTACCGCATCTTCGTCGCCGAATGCGACGGTGACCGGGTGGGGACTTTCGCCCTGATCATCGTCGATGGCCTGGCGCACGGAGGGCGTCCGCACGCGGTCGTCGAGGATGTGGTGGTCGCCCCCGGACATCGCCAGCGAGGTGTCGGCCAGGCGATGATGCGCTACGCGATGGATTGTTGTGCCGAAGCGGGGTGCTACAAGCTCGCGTTGTCCAGCCACACGAGGCGTGAAAAAGCGCACCGCTTCTATGAGCTCCTCGGATTTGAGCGCCATGGCTACAGCTTCATGGTCGAGTTCTGATGTGTCCGCACGAACGCGGATCGGGCTCCGGCTCGCGCTGCGCCACATTTCCCATCCTGTCACGCACGGGGCGGAGCATGGAGTGCCGGTGGCGGCGGGCGATCGATGGTGGCGAGCCCGCGGCAAGGTTGCAGGGCATCGGCGAGTGATGACGGCTTCAGCCGATCGCCAGCATGCGGAGCGCCATCTCATTGAAGCGCTCGGAAATCGTCTCTGCGCCGAGCGAGCCGTCCGGACGCATCCAGAGGTAGCTGTAGAAATACATGCCCAGTACGCCTTTCAGCACGACCGGGTCGTATGGCCTGAAGAGACCCTGTTCGGCGCCGGCGATGAAGGCGTCCTTCCAGACACGTTCGTAGCGCGTGTGCAGCGCCAGCACTTCCGCACGGCGCGTATCTGTCAGCGACTGGACTTCCCGAAAGCACACCGTCAGCTCCGCCTGATGGGACGCGATCATCGAGATCAGGTGGTGACCCAGTATGCAGATGCGCCTTCTCGGGTCCGTTTCCTGTTCTGCGGTCACTGCAAGTTCGTTCAGATCGGTGATGTACTCGCGGGCAATGTCGTAGAGAAGGTCGTCCTTGCTGCGGATGTGGTGGTAGAGCGCCCCTCGGCCAAGCTGTACTGCGTTCTGCAGCTCGGTCATTCCCACCGCGTGATAGCCGCGCTCGGCAAAAAGGCGGGCGGCCGCCTTTACGATGCGTGCCCGCTGCGAACGGTCGTCCTTCGTGTCGACGCTCATGAGGTCGGCCCCGGAGGGGCCAGAGTCCAAAGATCTGCAGATCATAAATTACCCGCTGTGCCTTGCGTTCAAAGCATCGTGCCCAAAGCGATGCGTTGAGCGACATCCACGCGGTGGGGATGCCACGGAGCGAGTTTCGTCCGCCGCCCGCAGGAATTGATTGATCCAGCCAGTACGCCGACGTAGTATACCGACCGATCGGTACAGTCCGGTCATCGGAGATTCCCAACCACCTGGAGGTCATCGTGGATCAGAAGATTGACGGAGTACGTTTGGTCGCGGCCGCTCGAACCGAACTCGAAGCCCACAGTTCGATTACGCACAATCCGTCGCGACGCGCGCTGCTCGCGAAGACGGCCGCCGCCGCGGTGACCGGGCTGGCTGGTGTCGGTGTCGCGCGCGCGGAGCCGCTGTCGGTGCCGGAGTCGAACAAGACACTCGGACGCCCGCTGCCCCCTGAAGAGTACGGTGTGCCATCGAAGTACGAGTCGCACGTCAAACGACGGCGAACCGACGTGCTGGTGAACAAGCAGAACTATTCGGACTGGAGCTTCACGCCCCTGCATCAGCAACTGGGTACCGTCACTCCGAACGGGCTGATCTACGAAAGGCACCACAACGGGGTACCTGACATCAACCCCGATCAGCATCGTTTCGTCATTCACGGCATGGTCCGCCAGCCCTTGGTGTTCTCCATGTCCGACCTGATGAAGTATCCGTCGGTGTCGCGCTTCCACTTCATGGAGTGCTCGGGCAATGGTCTGACTGACTGGCTGAAGCCGGCTGCCCGCACCGTGCAGCAGACACACGGACTGCTGTCATGCGCGCAGTGGACCGGCATTCCGGTATCGACGTTGCTCGACGAGGCGGGCGTCTCCCCTTCGGCGACGTGGGCACTGGCCGAGGGCGGGGATGGTGCGGCGCATGCACGCAGTATTCCGATGAAGAAGCTGATGGAGGACGCGCTCATCGTCTATGCGGCAAACGGCGAAATGCTCAGACCGGAGAACGGTTACCCGCTCCGTCTGTTCATTCCGGGCTGGGAAGGCAACGTCAGCATCAAGTGGCTGCGCCGGCTCAAGCTGGGCGACCAGCCCTGGCACCTGCGCAGCGAGACCGCGCGCTACACAGACCCGATGCCCGACGGCAAGTGGCGTCAGTTCAGCTTCGAGATGGAGGCGAAGTCGGTGATCACCTCACCTTCGGGCAGCATGAAGATCCGCCCGGGGCCGATCGAGATCGTCGGCTTCGCATGGTCCGGCAAGGGGAGCATACGTGCGGTGGACGTCACGCTCGATGGCGGTCGTACGTGGCGCCAGGCGCAACTGGAAGGGCCGGTGATGGACAAGTGCCTGACGCGATTCCGGCTGCAGTGGAACTGGAACGGTGGTCCGACAACGATAGCGAGCCGCTGCGTCGACTCGACCGGCTATGTCCAGCCGACGGTCGAAGACATCCAAAAAGTACGCGCGATCACCGGCTTCGTGCAGCACCACAACGGGGTGTTCCCGTGGTCCATCAACGAAGCGGGGGAGGTGAAGAATGCGATCGCTTGAAACAGTCACGATGGCTCTGGCCACTGTCATGCTGCTGGCGGGCTGCGCGGGAAATACCGTGAGCTCGACGACGGCATCGCCTCATGCCCGCTCGATGGCGCTCGGCGCCCCCGTCGCAGAAGCGGATCTCGTCGCGTGGAATATCGATGTCCGCGGCCCGGACGGGCAGGGGCTGCCGCCGGGTTCCGGCAACGCGCGGACAGGCAAGGCGCTGTTCGACGCAAAGTGCGCGTCGTGCCATGGCGCCGCGGCGGCTGGTGGTCCGATGTTCGGAACCATGGTTGGCGGTATCGGCTCGTTCAAGACAGACAAACGTCTGCTCACGCCGGGCAGCATGTATCCGTATGCCCCGGCACTGTTCGATTACATCCGCCGCGCAATGCCGCTGACCGAGCCGCAGTCGCTCAGTAACGACGAGACCTACGCGGTGACGGCTTACCTGCTGCACCTCAACGGGTTGGTGGACCAGGACGTGGAAATGAACTCGACCAGCCTGGCGGCGATCCGGATGCCGAACCGGGACGGCTTCATCGTCGACGACCGGCCTGATACGAGCGCAGCCCGGTGCATGCAGGACTGCAAGCCGCTTCGCACGAGCGTTGCAGCACCTTGAGGAGGCGATGGCAGATACGTTCGCCATCTACACGGCAGACAGTGATCAGGACTGCACTCGCTGATACTGACTGATGGATTGCCGGGGTAGCGTCGGCGTGGCCGACCGCTCCGACGCCAGGAGGTGTGTCCATACCCGGCCGATCTCATCCGCCCCACGGGATCTGGTCGGCCGGGTTACGTTGGTCTCGTCCCGCAGTCCGACATCGCCCGGCGGGGCGCTACACAGGCATCCGCTTCGCCGCAGCAATCGGATTCCGCGCGTAAACGGAAAAGGCCCGCATCGCTGCGGGCCTTTTGTGTCTTGGCTCCCCGACCTGGGCTCGAACCAGGGACCTACGGATTAACAGTCCGGCGCTCTACCGACTGAGCTATCGGGGAAGAAAGAGGCCGCAACTATAGACAGCCTTCCGATAATCGTCAAGCGATTGATGGGATATTTTCTTCGGGCTGAATGTGCGGTCACTCGGCACCCGAGTCGATTTATGATCGCGTCACCGCTGCCTGCAAGACTGTCTGGCAGCCACAACCGCATGACTTCATCTCTTCAGCGTCGGTGATCGAGCCGGCGCGGCAAGGCGGCCAGCGCGCATCCATGAACGAAAATGCTGTTTACGTAAAGACCGAGGCCGGCGAAGAGGCGGTGAGCAAGCGCACCATCGTCCAGCGCAACCTGCGCTCCATCCTGATCATGATCGATGGGCGCACGCCTGTCGGCAATCTGGCGCAGCAGTTTGGCGATCCGCTCATCGTCGAGGGCCTGGTCGGCGAACTGGAGCACCGCGGACTGGTGCGCCGGATCGACGCGCCCGCGCAGGGCGAGGAGGCGGACCGCGCAGAGCTGTCGTCCATGCTGGTCGATATCGAGGATCTGGTCAGCCAGCCGATCACGCCGGTGTCGGACGACATCCGGCGGGCGCATGAAAAGGCGTCCGCGAAGGAATCACCGGTGCTCGACGAGTTCGCGATGGCCTTGCCCGAACTGGCGGCGCCGGCCCCGGCGAATGCCCCGGCCCCGGCTGCAGCGTTGTCTGCGGCCGACGATGTACGGGGTGCCATTCGTCGCGCGATGATGTCCGCCTCGCCGGATGCCGCTGCCGCGGAGCGGAGCGGCGGTGGCCTGCAACGAGTGTTCGACCTGTTCGCCGGACGCGTCGGGGACCGCAAGGGCCCCCCGGGTTCGCTTGGCAAGAAAATCGTCCTTTCCGCGTCGGTGCTGCTGGTGCTGCTGGTCGGTCTTTTCTTCCTTTATCCCTATCAGCGCCATCTGCCGCACTTCGAGTCCCTGGCGACCGAATTGCTGGGGCAGCCGGTGCGCATCGCTTCGGTTTCGCCCAGTCTGTTCCCCGAGCCGTCCATCGCGCTTGAAGGGGTGACGGTGGGTGGGCCGGGGCAACTCGAAATCGGCGCGGTGAAGTTGCTGCCGCGGGTGTCCACGCTGCTGTCGGAACGCACGGTTCTGCGCGACGTGCGCATCGAGCGTGCGGCACTGAATCTGTCTTTCCTGCCCGCGCTGTCGCGCCGCCAGGACATCAACTGGGCTTCGCGCTGGGTCACGGTCGAGCACGTCAGCATGGTCGACGCCAGCATCGTGTTGCTCGACGGTTCGATCGGCGCCCTCGGCGGCGATCTGGCGCTGGACGAGAACGGCGTGCTGACGCGCCTGTCGCTCGCCTCTGCCGACGGCGGGCTCAAGCTTCAGGGCAACAACGCCGGCGGCGTCTGGAGCGTGTCGATGACGGCGCTGGGGTGGCAGACCCCGGGCAAGCCTTCGCTGCTGTTCGACGTGCTGGAGGCGCAGGGCACGCTGAACAGTCGTCGTCTGCAGTTCGACAAGCTGGATGTGAAACTCTACGACGGTTATGCGACCGGCAGCGTCGCGCTGGACTTTGCGGATGTCGCAAGGTTCGAAGGGCAGTTGCAGACCTCCCGTCTCAGCCTTGGCGGCCTGCTGAAGGTGTTTGCACCGACGCTGTTGCTGACCGGCGATCTGTCCTTGTCCCTGTCGCTGACCGGCGAGGGCAGGAACTACGAGGAACTGCAGAAGAACCTCCGGGGCACCGGCACGATGGGCGTGCAGCGCGGGCAGATCGAGCGCGTCGATCTTGTGCAGGCGGTGCGCATTCCCCGACCGGGTGGTGTGCGCGGCGGCAGCACGCGCTTCGATCGGCTGGACGCCAATGCGGTGGTCGACGCCAGCGGCGTGAGCCTGAGCCAGGTGGTGATGGAATCGGGCCTGGTCGGCGCCAACGGTACGCTGCGTCTTGCCGACGACACCCTGCGCGGGCGTCTCGATGTGACCTTGCAGGGCTCGGCAACGACGGTGCGCGCGCCGGTGAGCATCGAGGGGCCGTACGCGGATCCGGTGGTGAAGCTGCTGCGCTGAGCAGGTCGAGGCATCGCGCAGCTTTCACCGCGTGCTGTCATGCCAGGCGGTAAAGTGATGGCCCTAACAATCGCACAGGCGTTTGCATCATGACCATCCTGGTAACCGGCGGTGCCGGCTTCATCGGCAGCAACTTCGTTCTCGACTGGCTGGCCGGCAGCGATGAGCCGGTCGTCAACCTCGACGCGCTGACCTACGCGGGCAACCGCGCCAACCTGGCGTCGCTCGATGGCGACGGGCGGCATATCTTTGTGCACGGCGACATCTGCGACCGTGATCTGATCGACCGCCTGCTCGCGCAGCACCGTCCGCGCGCCATCGTGCATTTCGCCGCCGAATCGCACGTCGACCGCTCGATCCACGGCCCGGGCGAATTCATGCGCACCAACGTCACCGGCACCTTCACGCTGCTGGAAGCGGCCCGTGGCTACTGGGGCACGCTCGAAGGCGACGACAAGGCCGCCTTCCGCTTCCACCACGTGAGCACCGACGAAGTCTATGGCTCGCTCAAGCCGAGCGACCCGCCGTTTGCCGAAACCAATGCCTACGAACCGAACAGCCCCTACTCGGCGAGCAAGGCGGCGAGCGACCATCTGGTACGCGCCTGGCACCACACCTACGGCCTGCCGGTGGTGACCACCAACTGTTCGAACAACTACGGCCCCTACCACTTTCCAGAGAAGCTGATCCCGCTCATCATCGTCAATGCGCTGGCCGGCAAGCCGCTGCCCGTGTATGGCGACGGGCAGCAGGTGCGCGACTGGCTGTACGTAAAGGACCACTGCGCGGCCATCCGCGAAGTGCTGGCGCGCGGCCGTCTGGGCGAGACCTACAACATCGGTGGCTGGAACGAGAAGCCGAACATCGACATCGTGCGCACCGTGTGCGCGCTGCTCGACGAAATGAGGCCGGACGCTTCCGGCCCCTACGAACGGCTGATCACCTATGTGAAGGACCGCCCCGGCCACGACCGGCGCTACGCGATCGACGCCCGCAAGATCGAGCGTGAACTGGGGTGGCGGCCGGCGGAAACCTTCGACACCGGCATCCGCAAGACGGTGCGCTGGTATCTGGACAACCAGACCTGGGTGCAGGACGTGCTCAGCGGCGGTTATCGCGACTGGGTGAGCAAGCAATACGGCGGAGCGTCGGCATGAAAGTCCTGCTGTTCGGCAAGGGTGGACAGGTTGGCTGGGAACTGCAGCGCGCGCTTGCTCCACTGGGTGAGCTGATTGCGCTGGACTTCGACAGCACCGGACAACTGTCCGGCGACTTCAGTCAGCCCGAGGCCGTGGCCGCGACCGTCCGCGTTGTGGCGCCGGACTTGATCGTCAATGCCGCAGCGCACACGGCGGTCGACAAGGCCGAGAGCGAGGCCGATCTGGCGCGCCTGATCAACGCGACCACGCCCGGGCGTATCGCACAGGAAGCGAAGGCACTCGGCGCCCACCTTGTTCACTATTCGACGGATTACGTGTTCGACGGCAGCGGTGACGCCCCGCGCGACGAGGCGGCGGCGACCGGGCCGCTCAGCGTCTATGGCCGCACCAAGCTGGAGGGCGAGCAGCTGATCGCCGCGTCCGGCGCCACTCACCTCATCCTCCGCACCAGCTGGGTCTATGCTGCACGCGGCGGCAACTTCGCGAAGACCATGCTGAAACTGGCGAAGGAGCGCGAACGGCTCACCGTCATCGCCGACCAGATCGGCGCGCCGACCGGCGCCGAACTGCTGGCCGACGTCAGCGCACACGCTGCGCGCATGCTGCGCGCCCGGCCCGAACTGAGCGGGCTCTACCACTGCGTCGCCGCCGGCGAAACGTCCTGGCATGGTTACGCCACCCATGTGATCGAACGCGCGCGCGCGGCCGGTCACGCGATCAAGGTTGCACCGGACGCCATCCTGCCCATCCCGACCACCGATTACCCCACACCGGCCACGCGTCCGCTCAATTCGCGGCTCGATACCCGCCGGCTGCGTGACACCTTCGACCTCGTGCTGCCGCCCTGGCAGCAGGGCGTGGACCGCATGCTGGCCGAAATCCTCTGAACAGAATCAGGAGCACCCTCATGACACGCAAAGGCATCGTACTGGCCGGTGGATCCGGCACGCGCCTGCACCCGGTGACGATCGCGGTATCGAAGCAGCTGATGCCGGTCTACGACAAGCCGATGATCTACTACCCGCTGTCGACGCTGATGCTGGCGGGCATACGCGACGTACTGGTGATTTCGACGCCGCAGGACACGCCGCGCTTCCAGTCCTTGCTCGGCGACGGTTCGGCCTGGGGCATGCGGATCGAGTACGCGGTGCAGCCCAGCCCGGACGGCCTGGCGCAGGCCTTCATCATCGGCGAGGACTTCATCGGCGGCGGTCCCTCGGCGCTGGTGCTCGGCGACAACCTTTTCTACGGCCACGAATTCGCGCATGACCTGAAGTCGGCCAGCGCACGCGAGACAGGGGCTACGGTGTTCGCCTACGGCGTGACCGACCCGGAGCGCTATGGCGTGGTCGAGTTCGACGCCAACGGACGCGCGATCAGTCTGGAAGAGAAGCCGGCCAAGCCGCGCAGCCGCTACGCGGTGACCGGGCTTTATTTCTACGACGGGCAGGCGAGCACGATCGCCAAGGCACTGAAGCCGTCTCCGCGCGGTGAACTCGAGATCACCGACCTGAACCGCGTGTATCTGGAACGCGGCGCGCTGGAAGTGCAGGTGATGGGCCGCGGTCACGCCTGGCTGGACACCGGCACGCACGACTCGCTGATCGAGGCGGCGCAGTTCATCCAGACACTGGAGAAGCGCCAGGGCCTGAAGATTTCCTGCCCGGAAGAAATCGCCTGGCGGCAGGGCTGGATCGATTCCGACCAACTGAAGAAGATCGCCTCCCCGCTGGCCAAGAGCGGTTACGGCCAGTATCTGCTGCGCATCATCGACGAACAGGTGTTCTGATGAAGGTGATCGAAACAGGTATCCCCGGGCTGCTCGTGCTTGAACCGAAGGTGTTCGGTGACGCCCGTGGCTTCTTCATGGAAAGCTTCAACGCGCGCACCTTTGCCGAGGTGACCGGGCTGAAGCTGGACTTCGTGCAGGACAACCACTCGCGCAGCGGACGCGGCGTGCTGCGCGGACTGCACTACCAGGTGCAGCGGCCGCAGGGCAAGCTGGTGCGCGTGTCGCAGGGGCGGGTGTTCGACGTCGCGGTCGACCTGCGCCGGTCGTCGCCCACCTTCGGCCGCTGGCACGGCGTGGAACTGAGCGGCGAGAACCACCGGCAGTTCTGGGTGCCAGCGGGGTTTGCGCACGGTTTCTACGTGCTGAGCGAGTCAGCGGACTTCCTGTACAAGACGACCGACTACTACGCGCCGGAGCACGAGCGCAGCCTCGCCTGGAACGACCCGACGGTGGGTGTCCAGTGGCCGCTGGACGGCGAGCCGCTGCTGTCGGCGAAGGATCTGGCGGGCAAGCCGCTGGGTGAGTGCGAAGTGTTCGAGAACCTCTGATCCGTTGCCGGGGCGGCTGCCGAGGCGGCGATCGGGAGGCACGCTGCGCCTGTCGCGTGCCGGCCGGAAGCTGTCTACAACATGAACGTCATTTAATCCGTGCGGTAATCCCTGGTTAACACCCGGGATCGCGCCGGGTGGGAGCATCTTCCTCGTTCTCGATGCGGGAGGATTCCCATGAGTGACCTGAAGAAGAGGCTGGCACGTATTGCGCTGGCGGGCGGTCTGGCGACCAGCGCATTCGGCGTCGGGGCCGCCGTTGAAGATGACCGGCTGCTGGCGTCCCAGTGCCTGGGTTGTCATGCCGCGGATGCGTCCGGCGCAGGCGGCTTTGATCGTCTGAACGGTGAGACGGCCGCCGAAATTTCCGAAGAGCTGACCGAGATGCGGGCTTCAAGCAAGGAGCTCGACATCATGCATATGCAGGCACGCGGCTACACGGACGACCAGATACGACGCATCGCCGACTGGTTCGTCCGTTACGCGCCGGCCGCAGGTGCGCGCGGCGCGGGCACCGAGGACGAACCAAGTCGCGACGGGCACAAGGAGGCAAGGGGCGCAAGCACGAAGAAGGTGCCGGCACGGAAAGCGTCAACGAAAAAGGCGGCCGCGAAGCGGCCGACCGTACGGAAATCGAGCTGAGGGCGCCGACATGACTTTCGAGACTGTGTTCAAGCAGCCGCTGGATCGTCGCGGCTTTCTGGGGGCGCTGGGCGGTGCCGCCGCATGGATGGCGGCCGGCATTCCGAAGCCGGCCCGTGCCGCCGCGGCGCGCATCGTGGTGGTGGGCGGCGGTTTTGGCGGAGCGACCGCAGCGAAGTACATCGCGCAATGGGGCGGCGCCGGCGTGTCGGTGACGCTGGTAGAGCCCAATGCACGTCATGTTTCCTGCATCCTGAGCAATCTGGTCCTGAATGACCGGATCAAGCTGGCAGGTCTGGGATTCGGCTACGACAAGCTGAAGCAGCGCTACGGCATCGAGGTGGTGGCTGACCGCGCGGTGGCGGCTGATCCGGATGCAGGCAAGCTGGACCTCGCCAGCGGCATCACCGTGGATTTCGACCGGCTGGTGATCGCACCGGGTATCGCGTTTGATCCGGTACCGGGCCTGGAGACACCCGAGCAGCAGATTCTGGTACCGCATGCGTGGGTGGCGGGTCCGCAGACACAGACCTTGCGCGATCAGTTGAACGCGATGCGTGATGGCGGAACGGTCGTGATGAGCATTCCCCGGTCACCTTACCGTTGCCCGCCGGGGCCGTATGAGCGCGCCTGCGTGATCGCCGATTTCCTGAAGCGCAGGAAGCCCCGGTCCAAGCTGGTCCTGCTCGATGCCAACGCGGATATTCAGGCCGAACCTCTGATGTTCCGCCAGGCCTTCGCCCAGCTGTATGCCGGTCGGCTCGAATATGTCCCGAATGCCGAAGTCAGGCGGGTGAGTTTCGAGGGCGGTCGCAAGCTGGCTTGGGTCAGCGACGGCCTCGATGGCGAGACCGCCTGGCGGGCCGACGTGCTGAACGTCATTCCACGCAACACCGCGGCAAGGCTCGCGCACGACATCGGGGTAGTGAACGTGAATGGCCGATGGGCCGGGGTGGATCCGCTGACCTACGCGTCGACGGCGGCGCCGCGCATCCATGTGATCGGCGATGCGCAGGGCACCGGTCTGCCGAAAGCGGGGCATATCGCCAACTCCGAGGCGAAGATTTGTGCCGACGCGATCGTCCGGCTCATCAATGGCTGGCCGGTGGACGAACCCGTGCGCATGCAGAGCGTAGTGGCGAATTCCGCCTGTTTCAGCCCGATCACCTACGACACGGCGTCATGGCTGAATGCCGTCTTTGCCTACGATGCTGCGAGCGGATCGATGAAGCGGGTCGATGCGTCCTTCGGTGAAGCGCCGACGCGCAGCAAGGACAACTTCGAACAGATGCTGAAATGGGCGGCCCGCCTGTTCGACGACACCTTTGCCTGAGCGCGGTCGCGGCCGACCGGTGTTGCACCGCATTCGATGCGTGGGCCGCCGCGCGCCGGATTGATGCGGTGGGCCGGGCGGTCATGTCCCGCCGCGCCACGTCCGCGCCGACGCGGCACGAACGCCTTTCCGCGGCCGCGGACAGCGGCCCTCAGGCGTTGTCGCCTTCCGCGGATGCAGCAGCCCTGGCCGCCTTCGCGGCCTTGTCCTCGGCCAGCATCTGCGCGCGGGTTTCCGGCGTTTCAAGGCTCACACGGCCGATCAGACCGTCGCGGTAATCCTGCAGCAGCGTGAACGCGGCTTTTTCCAGATCGGGTGCGCCGCCCTTGATACGGTAGCCGCGTCGCGCGGCGATGTGTTCGATCACCGCAACGCCGTCCATATCCGGCGTGCAGCCGTAACGGGCGGTGAGCATCTGCGGGTAACGCGCCTGCAGCAGATTGCCGAGAAAGGTGGCGACCTCTTCGTCGATGATGGCGTTGCGGCCGATGGCATGGCTGGCGGCCAGCATCAGACCATCGCTCTCGTGCTCGATCTTCGGCCACATCAGGCCCGGCGTGTCGTACAGCGTGAGCCGCGGGTTCAGATGGATGCGCTGGATGCTCTTGGTGATCGCCGGCTCGTCACCGGTAGCGGCCACCTTCTTCTTCACCAGCGCATTCATCAGCGTCGATTTGCCGACGTTCGGTATGCCCATGATGATGACGCGCAGCGGCTTCAGATTGTCGTCGCGGTGTGGCGCGAGCGATTGCGCCAGCGACTGGATGCGTCCGGCGTCGCCCGGCTTGCGCGCCGACATGGCGACCGCCTTGGTGTTCGGCTGGCTGTTGAAGAACTTGAGCCAGGCCGCGGTCACGTCGGGATCGGCCAGATCCGCCTTGTTCAGCAGCTTCAGGCAGGGTCGGTTCCGGTGCGTGCGGATGGCGTGGATCAGCGGATTGCTGCTCGCCTCCGGCAGGCGCGCGTCGAGCACCTCGACCACGACGTCGATCGATTTCATCGCGTCGGTCGCGTGCTTGCGCGCGGCGGTCATGTGACCGGGGAACCACTGGATGGACATGTGAGGCGGGCGGGGCGGCGGGAAAGGTCGCCATTCTACCGGTCGACGCGTTGCCTCGCCCTGAAACACCGGAACGCCTGATGTGGTCGAAGCGGACACTTCACAGGAGACCGCCATGCTCGTCCGCCTCATCTACGCCAGCAAGGTCCGCGACGGCCTCGCACCTGGCGACATCGACCACATCCTCGCCCGCTCGCAGGCGAACAACGCGCGCGTCGGCGTCACCGGGGCGCTGTGCTACACCGGCGGCGTGTTCCTGCAGTGTCTGGAAGGCGGGCGGCGGGAGGTGAACGAGGTCTACCACCGCATCGTCGGCGACCCGCGTCATCGCGATCCGGCCATTCTCGGCTTCACCGAGGTCACGGCGCGCGACTTCGCCGACTGGGCCATGGGATATGTCGGCTACACGGCCGATAACCGCGCGCTGTTCCTGAAGTACTGCCCGCGCCCCGAATTCGACCCGTACGCGATGAGTACGGCCTCGGTCGAGGCGCTGCTGCACGAACTGCTCGGCGTGGCGCGCTGGAAGACGGCGCGCGCAGAACGCCCGAGTGCGTGAGGCCCACCCCCTGCCGACGGAAGCGCTACAACGCCTGCGGCGACCGATCCCGTCCGGCGTTGGCCCGTCAGCGGATCCGGCGGCGACACATCCGCCCGACCACCGCAAGGCCGGCCATCATCGACAGCCAGGTCGACGGTTCGGGCACAGGTGCCGCCATCAGGTTGGCGGCGGCCATCTGCGCGCCGATGTAGCGGCCGACTTCGCCGGCACCGACCGGGTCCGCTTCGTCGAAGGGCTGAGCCTCATGGTCCTCCGGATTGTAGGCACCCAGATACTCGTAGAACTCGTAGCGCCGGATGACCGACTTCCGGTTGTCGACATCGGCGGCAAGGGGCTTTTCGAGCAGCAGTTCGTCACCCTCGCCGTTGTCCTTGTCTGCCGGCTTGGCCTGGAACAGCACCCACTCGATTTCGGTTTCCGACTGTTCGCGCGGCACGACCGCGTTGTCGCTCAGCAGTTCTTCAAGTTCGACCTCGCGCTCGATCTCGGTCGTGTAGACCTTGACCCACTGCGCCACCCCGTATTGCTCGCGGTCTTCCGCAGGTTCCGGTGCGATCACCGCCTGTACGATCGGCGGAGCTGGCGGCAGGCCGGGGTCGGCGGGTGCGGGATCGACGACCTGCCACGCCGGGGCGGCGATCAGGACGTTGCTGCCGACCGCGCTGATCTGACCGGTGGCCGCGTCGCCCTTGAGCCAGCGGTACTGGGTAGTGGTCGCATTCTTGTTCAGACCGAGACCGAAGTGTTCGCAGCCGCTCCCCGCATAGCCGGCTCCACCACCTGACCAGCAACTGTGACCGTCGGTCGGCGAGAAACTACCCGGCACCGGCGTTGCAGCCAAGAAGACGCCGCGGGCACTGTCATAGGCGCTGAGGTAGCGAACGAAGATGCCATCGGCGAAGCTGTCGATGCGCGGACTGCCGTAGCGGTTGTAATCGCCGCCGAAGGTGTAGCTGACGTCTGCCGCCGACACGCCATGCAACTCGATCTCGAAGCCGTGCGTTTCAGAACCGGTGTCGTTATAGACGTCGAAATTGCTCAGGCTGCCATACAAGGTCGGGCTGGCCAGTGTGGCGCTGGTGCCTCCGGCCAGCAGCGCGGCGACGATCCAGCGCGCGGTGTTCGATGATTTTCTGTGCATGGCGCTCTCCTCGTGCCGAAGTGTGGGGGCAGCGCTTTCCGCGGATGGCTCCCCTCCCGGAAATACGCTGCGCCTGCCGCGGAACGAGTCAGCAACGAGCGACGCGCACTGTCCGACCGAACAATGCGTGTCGTCGTCCCGTGACGCGACCACGATCTGCCGCCATCGTCCTGCACGGACAATAACCATGCATTAAGTAGGGATTAACGCTCGGCCGGACTCCATTCGGCCGGCCGAGGCCGGGGCTCGCCGGATCGTCAGGCTTTCGGGTCGGCAGCCGGCGCCGTGCGCCGGGGCGCTCAGGCGTACTCGACTGAACCATCCGATCGCGGGTCGGATGCACCTTCCACGCGACCATCCGGGTGTCGCACGATCAGCCCGGCGTGTCCGGCGCTGTCGTCGAAATCGCTGAGCGATTCGATCGCGTGGCCGCGCGCGGCCAACTGCTCGAACACCTCGGGGGCGAAGCGCGACTCGAGCTTCAGCGTTTCGCTGGCCGAACCCCAGGTGCGGCCGAGCAGCCAGCGCGGTGCCGACACGGCATCCTGCACGCTGTCACCGAAGACGAGATGGCGAGTGAACACCGTGGCCTGAAACTGCGGCTGACCGTCGCCACCCATGCTGCCGTACACCACGGTGCGTCCGTCCTTCAGTTGCGCCATCGGTGGATTCAGCGTGTGGAAGGGCTTGCGGCAGGGGTCGAGGGCGTTCAGCGCGCCCGCCTGCAGCGAAAAGCTGATGCCGCGGTTCTGCCACAGCACGCCGGTATCGCCGGCCACCACGCCGCTGCCGAACTCGTGATAGATGCTCTGGATGAAGCTCACCGCACGGCCTTCGCCATCGACGACGCCGAGCCAGACGGTGTCGCCGGGCGCCGTGTTGACGCGGCCGCCGGCGCGCTCGGGATCGATGCTGTCGGCCAGGGTGTCGAGGCATTCCGGTGACAGCAGCGATTGCGCGTCGACACGCATGCGTGCCGGATCGGTCAGATAGCGGTCGCGGATGCGGAAAGCCTGACGCGTCGCCTCGACCACGCGGTGGATGTAGTCCACCGACTGCCCGTGCAGCCCCTTCAGACCGAGACGGTCGAGTTGCCCCAGTATCAGCAGCGACAGCAGACCCTGGGTCGGTGGCGGCATGTTGTAGATGCGACCCAGGCTGTGCTCGAGCTGCAGCGGCGTGCGCCATTGCGCGCGGTGGGCGGCGAAGTCGGACAGGCGCAGCGGACTGCCGGCACGCTCCAGCGCCGACGCCATGCGCCGGGCCAGTTCGCCGGTATAGAAATCGGACAGACCCTCGCGCACGAGCTGCGATAGCGTGTCGGCCAGCCGCAGCTGGTAGAGCGTGCTGCCGGCCGCGGGCAACTCGCCGTCCGGCATGAAGTTCAGCGCGAAACCGGGCTGCGGGCCGACCTCGGGTTCCTTCACGCGCAGACTGCGTGCCAGGTTCTCGGTCACCGTGACGCCGTTGCGCGCATGATGTTCGGCGTCGCGCAGCAGGCGCGACAGCGGCAGTCGGCCACCGGCTTCGGCCGCTGCCTGCAACGCAAGCTGCCAGCCGGACACGGTGCCGGCCACGGTCAGTGCGGCCAGCGGGCCGCGGTTCGGGATGCGATCGCGCACGTCCTGGTCGGCGTACCAGGCGCGGCTCGCCAGTGCGGCAGAGGCGCCGCACGCGTCGATCGCGCGCGGTGCCTCGCCCGGTTCGGCGATCAGCCAGAAGCCGTCGCCGCCGAGCGCGTTCATGTGCGGGTAGACGACGGCGATGGTGGCCGCTGCAGCGATCATTGCCTCGATGGCGTTGCCACCTTCGCGCATGACGTCGCGCGCAGATTCTGCAGCGAGGTGGTGGGGGGCGACGGCGATGCCGCCCGTGCTTGAAGTCATGTTTGGCTCCTGTTTCGGGTGGGCGCGAAGTAACGCCGTGCGCCGCTATGGTGCATCAGTCGCGTCCGCCGTGCATCCTGGGCGCTGCAAATGGGTATAACGCCCTGAATCGGCGGGCAAACGCGCGGCATGTATCTTGCAGGTGTCGCTCGAAGTAGCTTGTCCACCTCCGACAACGACGTCCGACATGGCCGATCAGAAAACATTGCGTGCCCGGCTGACTGCCGCCTGGCTACGCCTGAAGAATCCCATCCTGCGCCGGCGTCATTACGCCTATCTGAAGGTCTGGCTCGGGCGCCTCGTGCTGTGGGGCGGCGCGGTCGGCGTCGGTCTGCTGGCGGTCGGCTTTGCGCAGCTTTCGGACCACGCGGTGCACCTGTTCCGTGACACCGCGGCGAGCCACCCGTGGTGGCCCTTTCTGCTGACGCCGCTGGGCGGCGCGCTGTGCGTATGGATCACGCGTCGCTGGTTTGCCGGTGCAGAGGGCAGCGGCATTCCGCAGACCATCGCGGAAATGTCCCGACCGGAAACGCCGGGCTGGCGACCGCTGCTGACGCTGCGCATCATCGTCGGCAAGGTGTTCATCGGTGTGGCCGCGGTCGGCAGCGGCTTCTCGCTTGGCCGCGAAGGCCCGACGGTGCAGGTCGGTGCTTCGCTGATGAACGTGCTGCATCGCTGGCTGCCGGGCGCGCTGCACATTCCGCGCACCCACATGCTGGTGGCCGGCGGCGCGGCCGGCATCGCCGCCGCCTTCAACACGCCGCTGGCCGGCATCGCCTTCGCCATCGAGGAACTGACGCGCAGCGTCGAGGCACGCATGAGCGGCCTCATCATTACCGCCATCGTGCTCGCCGGCATCGTGTCGCAGACCTTTCTCGGCAAGGCCAGCTATTTCGGGCAGATCGCCATCGCCGGCAGCGACCGCGACATGGCGCTGGCTGTTGCCGTGACCGCGCTGGTGTGCGGCGTGGCCGGCGGGCTGTTCTCGCGCATGCTCATCATCGGGTCGACCTCGTGGCGCGGGCCGCTCGCCGATCTGCGCGCCCGCCGTCCGGTGCTGTTCGCCGCGGCCTGCGGTCTGCTGGTGGCAGCGCTCGGCTTCGTCAGTGGCGGCGTCAGCTTCGGCAGCGGCTACGCCGAAACGCGCGCACTGCTCGAAGGCGACACGCAGCTCGCGTGGTACTACGGTCCGGTCAAGTTCATCGCCACGCTGATTGCCTATCTGAGCGGCCTGCCGGGCGGCATCTTCGCGCCCAGTCTGGCCATCGGTGCCGGCATCGGCCACGACCTCGCACCGCTGCTCGGCCAGCAGGAGGCGCAGGGCCTGCTGCTGGTGCTGTGCATGGCCGGCTTTCTCGCCGCGGTGACGCAGGCGCCGATCACCTCCTTCATCATCGTGATGGAAATGGTCGACGGCTATTCGGTCATCATCGGCCTGATGGCGGTGTCGCTGCTGTCCGCCGGTGTGTCGCGCTTCTTCAGCCAGCCGCTCTATCACACGGTGGCGCGGCACATGATTGCCCGCAATGCCGCGCCGCCCGGGTGATCAGCCGCGCGGGAAGGACATCCAGACGTGGCGGCGGTAGTCGTACATCTGGCAGTCATTGAGCACGGTCAGGAATTCCTTCAGCGTCAGCTTCACCTTCTTCACGTTGCCGCTGAAGGTCTGTTCCAGTGAAGCCTGGGTCTTGACCAGCCGGTAGAGCGGAATCTTCTTGTCGACGTGGTGGGCGGTGTGCTGGAACACGCGGGCGAAGGAGAAATCCAGCCAGGCCGGCACTTCGGTGTGGATGGAGCCTTCGACCTGGGCGCGGAAGTAGTTCCACTCGTCGCGGTTGTCGTACCAGCGGATGGTCGGGTAGGTGTGGTTCTGGATGGTCACGAAGGTCATCACGTAGTTCCACACCAGGAAGGGCAGCCCGACGCACAGCACGAGGTTCCACGCGAACCCGGCCGCATCGGCGGCGAAGAGGTAGGCCATGAACACCTCGAAGGCGAGGAATCCGAACACCGCGACGAAGTCGGCCAGCGCGACGGCCGGCGGAATCTCCTTGCCGTTCTCCGAGCGGCGCAGGATGAGCACCTTCCACCAGATGTCGAACAGGTAGTAGCAGCCGAAGCCCCAGATGCTGCGGTAGAAGCGATGCACGCGCTTCTGCCACGGTGATAGCGCGGCGAACTCGTCCGGCGACATCGGCGGATAAACCGGATCCATGCCCTTCAGATTGGTCCAGCCGTGGTGCATCTTGTTGTGCTCGATCTTCCAGGTGCACACCGGATGCAGAGAAGGCATGAAAGCCAGCGTGGCGAACAGACGGTCGAAGAAGGGGCGGTTGGTCAGCGAGCCGTGCGCGGCGTCGTGGCCGATCACGAACATGATGCCGATGGCCTGGCCGCTCATGACACCGAACAGCGCCTTGAGGGCCAGATTGTCCATCGACAGCGACAGCGTCCACAGCCCCGCGAACAGGCTGGCCACTGTCAGGAAGAGCAGACTGCCGAGCGGCAGGCTGTAGGCGTAGGCGATGTCGGGCAGCGTGGAACGGACATCGAGCGGGGTCGGATAACGTTCGGTCACGGGAGTGCTCCTGCAATGAGTGGAAGGCATCAGGCGGCGACCGCGCGGGCGTCGGCCGGTTGGGTCTGCATGTCGAGGCGCAGTGTGCTCAGGCCGCGGAAGCCGAAGTTCGCCAGCCACTCGGGCTGCGCGTCGACGGCGGCGATGTGCGGACAGCGCGCCAGCAGCGCGTCGAAGGCGATCTCCGCTTCCAGCAGCGCGAGGCGCGTGCCGATGCACACGTGCGGGCCGTGGCCGAAAGCGAAGTGCGCGGTGTCGGCGCGGCCGATGTCGAAGCGGTCGGCGTCGGCGTGGCGTGTGTCGTCGCGGTTGCCCGACGCGATCAGCGGCACCACCATCTGCCCGCGCCGGATCTGCGCACCGGCGTACTCGAAATCCTCGGCGGCAATCCGGGTGAGGTACTGCACCGGGCTGTCGTAGCGCAGCATTTCTCGCACCGCGTTCGGAACGCGCGAGCGGTCCTCGCGCAGCGCCTGCATCTGGTCGGGGTGGCGCAGCAGCGCGAGCATGCCGTTGCCGAGCAGGTTGCGTGTCGTTTCGTGGCCGCCGAACATGAGCATCGAGCACTGCGAAGCCACCTGTTCGCCGTTCAGCGCCTCCTCGTCCTCCTCGATGCGGATGAGCAGGCTGATCAGGTCCTCGCCCGGCGCGTGCCGCCGCTGCTCGACCACCGCCTCGAAATAGCGCGTCATCGCCAGCAGGCTGTCACGCCCGCGGTAAGCCACCTCCAGCGAACTGGCGGGGTTGCCGAAGAAGCGGGCGATGTCGTCCGACCACTCGATGAACTCCGCCTGATCGCGCGCATCGACGCCCATCAGTTCGCAGATGACCAGCGCCGGGAAGGGGTGGGCGAAGCTGCCCATGTAGTCGACGGTGCCGCCAGCGGGCAGGCGGTCTATCAGTGCGTGGGCGGTGCGCGTGATCGCATCGCGCCACAGGTCCATCACCTGCGGTGCGAAGCCCTTGTTCATCAGCTTGCGCAGCAGCGTGTGTTCCGGTGCGTCCTGGAACAGCAGCCACATGCCGAAGACGCGATTGAATTCGGCGAAGGCCGGCCGGACCGGCTCCGGCAGCAGCAGACTGTAGCAATGGCTGCGCTGCGCGCTCAGGCGGCTGTCGCGCAGTGCGGGCGCGATGTCGGCGTGCCGCGGCAGCAGCCACGCACCGCCGAGGAAGTCGCCATTCCAGTGCGCGGAGCCGGCTTCGCGCAGCGCACGGTAGGTCGGGTAAGGGTTCTCGATGAAGTTCTGGTCGAACATGGTCGGCGTCTCCGGCTGGACGATCGCGTTCCGCGGATGCGGAGCCGTATCGGATGTGAAAGGGCGGCAAAGTGAGGGGGCGCATCGCCGGCAGCGAGGCCGGGATGCGGGTGATTGCGCGGTACTGCGGCGTCAGGCCGCCTTTGCTGTCGCGACGCGTCGGCGGCGAAGCAGGAGCAGCAGGCCGCCCGCGGCCATCATTGCGGCGGCCGAAGGCTCCGGCACCGGCGCGGCGGCGACGCCGGCGAGTTCGCCCGCGAGCATCGAGTAGGCGGCGGTGGTGAGGTGGATCGAGTCCCAGAAGAAGTACTCGTCCGGCGCACCGCAGGCGGCGAAGGCGCTGCCGTTGAAGTCGAAACAGGCGGAGGCGGCGTTGGTCAGTCCGCGCGGTGCATTACCGGCGAGCACGGCGGCGATCGTGTCCTCGTACCAGTCCTGCGCGTCGAAGCGCATCAGGTTCACGGCCGGCTGCGTGCCATCCAGCGTGTCGAGCAGTGCGTCGAGCCGGGTGTTCATCGTGTCGACGCCCTCGTGCAGCAGCGCGCGCAGCTGCGGATCGCCGGCGAAGGTCGCTGCCCAGAACGGCTCGTACTCGAGCGCGATGCTGTTGAGCACCAGGATGTTGCGGGCGCCTGCATCGATCAGCGCGTCCACGTTGCCGGCGATGTCCTGGGCGGCCAGCGTGCCTGCCTGCTGCAACGCCGCGCGACGGGCGTCGTCACCGAGCGAGGCGGGCAGCGCCTGACCCAGGCCCCAGAAGTCGTTGTGGCCGCCCCATACGAAGTACAGCGCGTCCGGATCGGCGCTTCCGTTGGCCGACAGATGGGCGTCGACCTGATCGCGCAGACCGGTCGCACCGAAGGCGGTGTTCACGAAGGGGAGCACGTTGCCGTGACCGCTCAGTGCGCCTGTCCAGGCGTAGTTGGTCAGACCGATGCCGAGCGTGCCGGCCAGGTGTTCCACGGCCGACGGTCCGTTGGTGGGGCGTCCCTGGAAGAAGCCATCCGCGTAGCCGGGGATCGCGAACGGCGGCCACCAGGCGAGCACGTCCTCGATCGGCCGTGTGGCCAGCGCGCCGACCAGGTTGCCGGTGTCCGAGAAGCTGTCGCCGAACGAGTACATCGTCGAATAGGGGGCCGCCCAGGCGGATGTCGCGCCGCCTGCGATGGCCGCGACCGCGGCCAGTCTGCACATGAACCTTCTCATCAGTGTTTCCTTCCAGAGCCAGGGATCGATCGTCCGCCGACAGCGCGCACGGCTGAATTTCTGTGTGCGCCGCACAAAAAAAGATGTCTGTCCGGTCGCGGCTGCAGCGTCAGCAATAGACATGCCAGGGACATTGGATGCGGTGCGGGGGATCGGCTCCGGCCAGGGCGCGGGTACCCATGCCGGCCGGGTCCGGACCGCGTCGTTCAGCGCCTCGTCATGGCAGATCGGAGCTGGATGGGGCTGTCCGTGGGGATCGAACGGGTGTCTTCATGCCCGATGATTCGTGACCGCGCTCGCGTGAATCATTGGTAGTCGAATGTCAATACGATATTAATTCGACATCTAAGAAACGATGGTCATAGGCTAGAAGTAGTACAGGTGTCGCAATGCTGGACAGATTGTGTCCAACTGCAAACTTTGATGCGGAGGTCATTCGTGACCGCATCCCGATCGAACCCAATGGCATGGAGGGTCGCGTCGGTCCGGTCATACCCAGGGTCTTATCGTTGCTGCATCGACGTTTGATGCCGGTGCACAGGGAGGCTGGGGGCGCTGCCCACGCGGCACTTTCGTGCGTCATTTCACATGTTGCAGTGAAGCAGAAATGCCCCTGGCACGGTAATGGCTATTGAGCGCTCCGGCGCCGTGCGTTCTGCACGGATGGATGTCATGAACCGGGGCGGTGATCGGCGTGGAACTGCAGAACGACAACTTGCTGGCGTGGCTCATCGATCGACTTGCCGATGTACTGGGGCATGACGCATCGCGCATTCATCCGCACGGCACGCTGGAGGAACTCGGACTCGAATCGATGTCCGTGGTGGCCATGGGGCGCATGCTCGAAGCGCACTTTCCGATGCTGCCCAGGACCTTCCTGTACGACTGCAGGACGGTGGCCGATGTCCATGACTATCTGCGCACGCACTTTCCCGGCGAGGCCGCGCGGCTGTCGGCGTCGCTGACGCCGGTTGCCACGCACGTCGCCCCGGCGCCGCGCTTCAGCGACCAGTGGGAAACGCTGGACGAAGTACCGGCCGATGCCGGCGTCGCGGCGATGGATCAGGCGATCGCGATCGTCGGCGTGGCCGGGCGCTACCCCGGGGCCGCCGACCTGGAGTCGTTCGCCGCCGCACTGGCGGCCGGTACCGACGCAGTGGGCGAGGTGCCGTCCGAACGCTGGTCGGCCGACGGTCTGTTCAGCCGCGATCCGGTGGCCCGCACGCAGTGGGCCAGCATGTCGAAATGGGGCGGCTTCCTGCGCGACGTCGATGCCTTCGATTCGGCCTTCTTCGGGGTGTCGGCGGTCGATGCCGACGTGATGGACCCACAGGAGCGTCTGTTCATCGAGTGCGCGTGGCATGCGCTGGAACACGCTGCGCTTGGCCCGGAAAGGCTGCCGCGTGCGCAACCCGGTGGCGCCGCACGCGTCGGCGTGTTCGCCGGTATCACCACACTGTCCTATCCCTTGCTCGGCGAGGCGCACTGGCGCAGCGGCGGCGGTCAGGTGCCGACGGCGATGCCGTGGTCGGTCGCCAACCGCCTGTCCTGGCTACTCGATTTCGACGGCCCGAGCATTGCGCTCGATACCGCCTGCTCGTCGTCGCTGACCGCGCTCCACCTCGCCTGCGAAAGCCTGCGCCGCGACGAGTGTGCGGTGGCGCTGGCCGGCGGCGTCAATCTTTACCTGCATCCGTCCAAGTATGTGCAGCTGAGCCAGCAGCGCATGCTGTCGCCGACCGGTCGCTGCCATGCCTTTGGTGATGCCGCGGACGGCTTCGTGCCGGGTGAGGGCGTGGGTGTCGTCGTGCTGCGAAGGCTGGCCGATGCACGCGCGGCCGGTGATCGCATCCTGGGCGTGATCCGCGCCACCGGCATCGCGCACGGCGGCCGCACGACCGGCTACACGGTGCCCAGTTCGCGCAGCCAGGGCGCGCTGATCCGTGACACGCTGGTGCGCGCCGGCATGAGCGCGTCGCGCATCGGCTATGTCGAGGCGCACGGCACCGGCACCGGGCTGGGTGATCCGGTCGAGGTCGAGGGCCTGCTTGCCGGTTGGGCGGGCGAGCGGCCGCAGCGCTGCGCGCTCGGTTCGGTCAAGGCGAACATCGGCCATCTCGAATCGGCCGCAGGCGTTGCCGGACTGACCAAGCTGCTGCTGCAGTTCCGCGCGCGCACGCTGTTCGCGTCGCTGCATTCGATGCGGATCAATCCGGCCATCGATCTGGCACGCACGCCGTTCCGCATTCCGCAGCGCATGGAGCCCTGGCCCGACGAGACGCAGCCGCGCTGTGCCGCACTCAGCTCCTTCGGTGCCGGCGGCGCCAACGCGCACGTGATCGTCGAGGAGTGGGTCGATGCGCCGTCGGACGTCGCTGCCGGCGCGATGGCCACGGTGTTTCCGTTCTCGGCCAGCGACGACGAACAGCTCGATGTGGTGCTGGCGCGTTTCCGTGACTGGCTGGCGCCGCGTCTGGCAGAACTCGATACCCCGACCGGACGCGCCCGCGTCGCGGCGACGCTGCAACTCGGACGCACGCCGCTGCGCGCCCGGGCACTGGTCGTCGCCGCCTCGCTGGCCGATCTGCTGCAGGCGCTGTCGACCGGTGACCTGCAGCGCGGCGGTGTCGGCGACGCCCCCGTGACAGCGGATGCAGTCACCGGCGACCCGCTCGCGCTGGCCGCGCGCTGGCTGTCCGGCGCGCCGGTGCAGTGGTCGGCGCTGTGGCTGACGGCGGGCCGGGTCATGCCGCAGCCGCTGGATCTGCCCGGCTATCCGTTCCGCCGCACCCGCCACTGGATCGGCGGCGCGCAGACACCGTCCGCAGTGCGTTTCGACGCCGCGCCGGCCAGCGCAGCGCCCGCGGGTGCGCTGCACATTGCGCCGGACGACTGGCGCGCGCGCAATCACGTGGTCGATGGACACGCTGTCTTTCCTGCGGCCGGCTTCCTGCAGTTGCTGGCGGCGCGCCTGCCCGGCAGCGACGCGATCGAGTTCCGCGACCTGATGTGGGGACGCCCGCTGGTGCTCGATGCGCCGGCTGACGTGACGGTGGAGCTGGAAGCCGATGGGCGCTGCGCCGTGCGCAGCGGCGGCAGGGACAGCGGCGCGGCTCACCTGCGCGGATCGCTGCGTTCGGCGATGACCGAGGCGTCACCGGTCATCATCGGCCGCCCGCCCGGACCGTTCGACTGCGACGCCTTCTACGCGCGCTTCGAACGCATGGGACTGCGCTACGGGCCGGACTTCCAGCCGGTACGGGCGCTGATGTGCGAGGCGTCACACGCCGTCGCCGAACTGTTGGTCACTCCGCGCGACGACGTCGGCCGCATCGATCCGGCCCTGCTCGACGGCGTATTCCAGTGCGCCGTGGCGCTGGCGCCGGACGCCGTGCTGGCGGCCGGGCGCGCCTTCGTGCCGTTCTCGATGCGCCGCTTCGCACTGCATGCGCCGCTGCAGGGACGCGCGCGCGTGCGTATCGAGTATCGGGGCAGCCCGGCACCCGGCCTGCACGCCTTTGATTTCCGCGTATGCGCTGACGACGGCGCGCCGCTCGCGGATATCGAGGGCTTCTGCTTCCGCGCCTGGGAGGGTGCCCGCAGCGCACCGCTGCATCTGCTGCAGCGCCGCTGGTCCGTTGCCGACAGCCGCCCGCATGCGGCCGCGCCGGTGTCGCCGATGCTGCTTGCGGGGGCGGCGGGCGTCAGTCTCGACGGGCTTGCCGCCAGGCTGCGCCGCCTGCATCCGGCGCAGCCGCTGTGGCGCATCGAGACTTCGCAGCGCTTCCGCTTCCATGAAGGCCATTGCATCGACATGGATGCGGCCGAGCTCGCGCACCGGCGCACCTTGCTCGAACTGCTGCAGCACGGCGACGCCTTCCCGGCGACCGTCGTGTGGGTGGCCGGGAATTCGCATGACGCGGTCGAGGCCGACGTGCGGCGATTCGTCACGCTGGCGCAACTGCTGGTGGGCGCGCTGGGCGCACGTGCGCTGCGCCTGGTCTATGTCGGCACGCCGTCCGCCGACGACGGGCGCTGCTTCCACGGCGCCATGGGCGGACTGCTGAAGAGCCTGCACCTCGAAGCGCCCCGCGTGTTGGCCGCCGTGCTGGAGCTGGATGCAGCGACGCGCGACGACCCGGTCCGTCGCGCCGATGCGATTGCCGCCGCGCTGGCACGCCCGCTGTCGCCCGGTCAGGTGCCGCGTCTGCGCGTACGCGACGGGCGCATCGAGGAGGAACGCTTTGCCTGGCTGGACGCGCCGACGGCCGACTGGTTGCCGACGCGCGGTGCGACCTATCTGATCACCGGTGGCATGGGTGCGCTCGGACGCATCTTCGCGCGCTGGCTGGCCCGCTGCGGCGTGCATGTTGCGCTGGTGGGCCGCAGTCCGCTGGATGACGAGGGTGCGCGCGCGGTCGCCGCTCTCGGTGGTGACGGCGCTTCGGTGGTGTACGTGCAGGGCGACGTGACCGACGCCGCTTCGCTCAACGGCGCGCTGCAGCAGATACGTGCAACGCTGGGCCCGGTACGCGGCGTCATCCATGCGGCCGGTGTGCTGCGCGACGCCTTCTTCGTCAAGCACGGCGACGATGACTGGCAGGCGGTGCTCGCACCCAAGATCGCCGCCGCACGTCTGCTCGACGAGGCGACGCACGACGATCCGCTCGAAGCCTTCGTGCTGTTCTCGTCGCTGGCTGGCGCGCATGGCAATGTCGGCCAGAGCGTCTATGCCTATGCCAACGCCTGGCTGGACGACTACGCCGAACTGCGCGCGCAGGCGGTCGCAGAGGGGCGGCGGCGTGGTCGCACGCTGGCGCTGGCCTGGCCGCTGTGGCGCAGCGAAAGCGGCATGCAGGCGCCACCGCCGGTCATGCAGTGGATGGCCGAGCGCGGCCTTGAACTGCTCGACGCGGAGCAGGGCGTACAGGCGTTGCGCAGCGCGATGGCGAGCGGGGCGGCGGGTGTCGTCGTCTGCAGCGGCCGGCGCGAAGGCGTGGCCCGACTGCTGGAAGTCGGGCCGGCCGCGGTCGAGCGGCAGTCGCGGGCAGCAGCGCCCGTGCGCGCCGTCGCGACGGCTGTCGACACGGCAGGGGCACTGTGCAACCGGCTGGGCGACATGCTGGCCCGAGCCTGCGGCATCGCCCGCGCCCGTGTCACGCCGACCACGCCGCTGCAGTCGCTGGGCCTGGATTCCATCATGGTGATGGATCTGAATGGCGAACTGGACAAGCACTTCTCGTCGCTGCCGAAGACGCTGCTGTACGAAGCCGACACCGTGCAGGCGCTCGCCGCGCACATCGCGTCGGCCGAGCCGGAGGCGGCGGCACGCTTCGTCGGCGTCGCCGCTGCGCTGCCGGAGGAGGCTGCGCAGCCGGCTGTCGCGGCGGTGCCTGCCGTGCCAGCGCCCTGCATGCAGCCGGAAACCGGGGCCCGGGGGGCGGAGGCAGGACACGGCCTGGCCATAGCCATCGTCGGCATCGCCGGCCGCTATCCGCGCGCCGCCGACCTCGACACCTTCTGGGACAACCTGCTGCAGGGCATGGACTGCGTCGGCGAGCTGTCGCAGCGCTGGCCGGACGATCCCGCCTTCACCCGGCGCGAAGGTGAGGCGGGGAAGCGCGGCGCCTATGCACGCTGGGCCGCGCTGATCGACCACCACGACTGTTTCGATCCGCTGTTCTTCGGCATCGCGCCGCGCGACGCCGAACGCATGGACCCGCAGGAGCGGCTGTTCCTCGAAGCGTCCTGGCTGGCCATCGAGGACGCCGGCTACACGCCGCAGACCCTGCAGTCGCCGCCGTCGCGCGACGGCGCGCGGGCGCGCGTCGGCGTGCTGGCCGGCGTCATGTACGGCGAGTACCAGTACTACGGCGCCGGCGGTTCGGCCACGCTGACCAATTCGTCCTATGCCTCGATCGCCAACCGCGTGTCCTACACGCTGGGTTTCAACGGCGCCTCGTTCGCGCTGGACAGCATGTGCTCGTCCTCGCTGACCGCGCTGCACACTGCCTGCCTGCTGCTGCGCGCGGGCGAATGTGACGCGGTGCTGGCCGGTGGCGTCAATCTGTCCAGCCATCCGTACCGCTACCGCATGTTGAGCGAACTGCAGTTCGCCGCCAGCGACGGCCGCTGCCGCAGCTTCGGCGCTGGTGGCGATGGTTACGTGCCGGGCGAAGGTGTCGGTGTGGTGGTGCTCAAGCGGCTGGACGACGCCCTGCGCGACGGCGACCACATCCACGGCGTGATCCGCGGTTCGGCCCTTGGTCACGGCGGGCGAACCTCCGGTTTCACGGTGCCGACACCGGTCGGGCAGAGCGAAGTGATTGCCGACGCCTTCGCCAGCGCCGGTGTGCCGGCATCGCGGCTGGGCTATATCGAGGCGCACGGCACCGGCACCGGCCTGGGCGACCCGATCGAACTGCGCGGCCTGGCGATGGCGCTCGAAGGCGCGCTGGATGACGCGGTCGTGCCGATCGGTTCGGTGAAGTCGCAGATCGGCCATCTCGAATCCGCAGCCGGCATGGCCGCGCTGAGCAAGGTGCTGCTGCAGATGCGGCACGGCCGGCTGGCGCCGTCGATACACAGCGAGCCGGCGAACCCCAATATCGATTTTTCGAAGCTGCCCTTCCGTGTGCAGGCCGAAGCGGCCGACTGGCCGGCGCTGCGCGATGCGACAGGCCACACGCTGCCGCGGCTCGCGGCCATCAGTTCCTTCGGTGCTGGCGGTTCCAACGCGCACCTGGTGGTCGAGGAATGGCCGGGCACGCCGGCCACCGACTTGCCCGGTCCGCACATCGTCGTGCTGTCGGCGCGCACGCCGGACACGCTGCGCACGATGGCGCAGTCGCTGGCACGCCATGTCGAACGTGCGCTGGAACTCGGCGAGGCGCAGTCGCTGGCCGATCTCGCGGCGACGCTGCGTATGGCGCGCGTCGCCCAGCCCAACCGGCTCGCCGTGATCGCCGATGACCTGAGGACGCTGGGGGCGCAGCTGCGCGCCAGTCTGGAAGGCGAGTTCTGGCAGCTCGACGCCTCCACACTGCCGGCCGGCGTGTTCAAGGGCGTGGCCGACGCCGAGGGCGCGGCCGCCGAGGCGGGCAGCGAGCCCGCGGCGCTGGCGCGTGCCTGGGTCAGTGGCGCCTTCGATGACTGGAGCGCACAGCCGGTGCCGCCGCTGCGCCGGCGCGTGCCGCTGCCCGGCACCGCCTTCCAGCGCCGGCGCTTCTGGGCGCAGCCGGTCGCCCCGGCCCCGCAGATCGCCGAGCCGGCGGTGACCTATGTCGCCACAGCGGCAGCACCGCCCGCGCCCGACATCGCTGCGCCGCTGTCGCCGCGCGACATCCTCGAACGCGTCAAGACCGGCCGCATGAGGCCCGACGAAGCGAAGCGTCTGCTCGCCGGCATGCGGGCCACCGCAGACCAGTAAGCACAGACCACCACCCGCAGACCAACAGGGACAGACATGACGGATTTTGATCGTACGGTGGGCATCATCGGCGGCGGCGCCTCGGGCATCGGTGTTGCCAAGGCGCTGACCGAGGCCGGCCTCGACTACGAAGTGCTGGAAGCCAGTGGCGGCCTCGGCGGCAACTGGCAGCCGGAAGGGCCGGCGTCGAAGATGTACGCGTCGGTGCACCTCATCAGTTCGCGTCGCAACACGCAGTTCTCCGATCTGCCGATGCCGGACAGCTACCCGCACTATCCGCGGCACAGCCAGATGTACGCCTACCTGATGTCAGTCGCCGAGCGCTTCCGGGTCGAGGCGCACACGCGCTTCCACACCCGGGTCGTCCGTGCGCGGCCGGAGGGCGGCGGCTGGCGCTGCGAACTGGCTGACGGCGGCGTGCGCCGCTACGCCCATCTGGTGGTCGCCAACGGCCTGCTGCGCATTCCGCTCGTTCCGAAGTTCGAAGGCCATTTTGACGGCGAAAGCGTGCACTCCGGCGACTATCGCTCGGCGGACCAGTTCCGCGGCAAGCGCGTGCTGGTGGTCGGTGGCGGCAATTCCGGCTGCGACATTGCGGTCGATGCGGCGCTCAATGCCGATGCGGCTTTCCATTCGACCCGGCGCGGCTATCACTACATGCCGAAGTTCGTCGATGGCAAGCCGACGCAGGAATGGCTGATGGACATCGCACCGAAGTTCACCGATGCCCAGGCCTACTGGGACCACGTCGGTGCAGTGTTCAAGCTGGCCGGATTCGATGGCACCGACTTCGGCCTGCCGGCACCCGACCACCGCATCGATGCGGCACATCCGATCATGAATTCGCAGGTGCTGTACCACATCGGTCACGGCGACCTTGCGCCCAAACCGGACATCCGGCGCATCGACGGCCGCACCGTCGAGTTCACCGACGGCAGCCGCGAGCAGATCGACCTCATCCTGTGGGCAACCGGCTTCCGCACCGATCTGTCCTTCTTCGATGCGGCGGATTTCGATCCGCGCGTCGATCTGGATCGCCTGTTCCTGCGCATGGTGCCGCAGCGCCACGACAACCTGCTTTTCGTCGGCTACCTCAATACGCCGTCCGGCCTCGGCAACGTACTCAACATCACCGCGCGCTTCGTTGCCGCCTGCCTGCGCGCGCGCATCGCCGGCAGCGACAACTTCCGCCGGTTGCAGCAGATGAAGCAGCAGCCGGAGCGGCTCGACCTCGGTCAGGGCCGCTTCATGGACACCGACCGCCATCGCTATGAGGTGGACCTTTGGAAGTACATCCGCGCGGTCAATTTCGTCACCGGAAAGCTGCTCGACGGCGCCGCACAGACCGCGCCGGCCGAGGCGCTGACCGCATGAGCACCGACTTCACCACGCATACCGGGGGTTCCGCATGGACATGAGCATCGCCGACGAGCTGTCGCCGGAAGAGGCGCTGGCGCTGATCGAAGGACTGGAGATGGAGCAGACGCCCATGGTCGCGCCGGCCATCGCTCCGGCTCCATCGACCGTTCCTGCAGCGCGCGTGATGCCGGCTGCGCGGCCGGCACTGGAGGTCGCGCTGGAACACGATCTGGGCGCGCTGGTCATGGACGTGCTGAAGCTCGAAGCCACCGACTTCTCACCGACGCGCTCGCTGATGGACTACGGCATGGATTCGATCTCGTCCACCGAGATCGGCAACCGCTTCACGGCGCGCTTCGGCATCGTCATTCCGCCCACCGTGTTCTTCGAATTCCAGGATCTGCGCGGTCTCACCCGCTATCTGCTGAAGAATCACGACGCCGACGTGAAGCGCGTGCTGGGTGACCTCGAAGGTTCGGTCGCCGTCGCGCCAGCCGCCGCCGCGGCCCGTGCCCCCGAACCTGTCCGGACAGCTCCCGCCCCGGTCCCGGTCCCGGCTCCCCGCCCGGCGCCCGTTGCCGCGGCGCCGTCGCCGGCACTGCGGGCGGTGACCGCGGCGGCCGACGCGCCGCTGTCGATCGAGGCGCTGTGGGCGGAGCAGGGCGGGGCCGCTGCGCCGGTGTCCGTCGTTCCGCCTGCACCCGTTCTCGCACCCTTACGCGTACCCGTCGCCCGGCAGCAGGACACTACCGCCCCGGAAGGCGGCGTGCGCCAGCCCTCGCGCGAACATCTGGATGCACAGCAGGCCGTCGTCGATCAGGCGCGTTCGGTCAGCGTGCAGGGTCGTTCCGGCCGCACCATCGAGGCGGCGGTCTACGGACGGGGCCGGCCTGTGCTGCTGCTCGGCGGCCTGGTCATGCACACCTCGGTCATGTGGCGGCTGCAGCTGCGCGAACTGGGCGAGCATTACCGGCTGATCGCCTATCACATGCCGGGCTGCGGCCGTACCGACTTCTACAGCCCGCTGACGTTGTCGTCGATGGCGGACGACGTGGCCGAACTGCTGGATGGCCTGGGCATCAGCGAACCGCTGCCGGTGATCGGCTATTCCTTCGGCGGCGTGCTGGCGCAGCGCTTCTGCGTCGACCATCCGCAGCGCGTGTCCGCGCTGGTGGCGACGGTCACCTCGCCGTTCGCGCAGGGCGCCAACGATTTCGCCACGCTGATGCGCGAGCTGCAGATGAGCGAGCGCTTCATGGAACTGAACCGCGGCTGGAACATTCCGTCGCTGCCGGCCTACCAGGCCGTCGTTGGTGCCTTCGACCACCGCGAGGCGCTGTCCGCGCTGCGTTGCCCGGCGCTGGTGATCAGCGGGCGCGATGACCGCTACATGCAGCCGGCCTATGGCCGCGCGCTGGCCGACGCGCTGCCCGGTGCGCGCTACGTCTGCTTCCCGGGCGCCGGCCATCTGCTGGGCTTTACCCATTTCGAGGCCTACAACCGTCTGCTGCTGCGTTTCCTCGACGAAGTGGCGCCGGCGCGCGGCGAGGTGGCGGGTGTGCCCGCACTGGTGCCGGCCAGCGTTTTCGCACCGGCCGACGCCGACGCGCTGCAGGTGCTGGAGGACTATGTGCGCCGCGGCGATCAGGGGCACTGCGCCATCCTGTCGCCGCAGTCGGCCCAGGTCGCGCTGCTGCTCAACCGCATCCAGGCACAGAACAAGAGCGGCGACGAGGACTACCGCTGCCTGTTCCTGACCTCGCAGCACGAGGCGCTCGACGCCGCGCTGCGCCTGGCCCGGCACCGCGCGCGCAACCGCGACGCCGACAGCAGCGGCGAACTGCTGCTGATCGACGCAGGAGAAGGCTGGCGTCGCTACTTCGATCCGCTGGACGCGGGTCCGGACGACGCACTGGTCCCGGGTGTGGTGTTCGTGTCCACCGTGCTCGAAGCGATCGAGCGGCTGGAAGGCGGCGCCTCGCCGGTGGCGGCCGTGCTGGTGTGCGATGCCTTCACGCCGGCCGAGGACGCCGACCGCCTGATCGCCGCCTGCGCCGCGTGCGAGGTGCTCAGCGTGCTGGTCGACAACAACGATCCGGACACTGCGGCTGCGGAGTGGATCGCGCCGTCCTGCCGCGAGCGCGCCGACATGATCGTGCTCGGCGAATCGATGGCCGCGAGCCGGGTGCCGGTGGCCGCCTGCATGGTGCGCGCGCCGGTACACCAGACCTGGAGCATGACGCCCAGCGAAAGCTATGTGCGCAACGTGATGACCAGCTTCGGCTTCCCGCTGGCGGTGGCGCGCGAGGCACTGCTCCGGGCCTTCGGCGATCGCATCGACGCCGCTACGCACCGGCTGATGCGGCGCATCGACGCCGACGTCGACGCCTGCTACGACGCGCATCTGCGCTGGGGCAATTCGGGCTATGCGCGGGTGGCGCGACTGCACGGTTTCGACGCGCGCTTCGAGGCGGCGCGCGGCATGAAGTCACTGCTGCGCGACCGCGACGGCACCGCACGCACGGTGCTCGACTGCTTCGTGAACGTAGGCACCAGTCCGCGCGGCCTCAATCCGCTGGACGTGATCGACGGCGTGGTGCGCGCGCACGACGCGAACACCGACTACTGGGGCGAACTGGCTGCGCTGCTGAGCGAGCGTACCGGCCTGCCGCACGCCTTCCCGGCGTCGAGCAATGTGACCGCGGTCGAGGTGGCGCTGACGCTGGGCGCGCTCGCCAGCCCGCAGAAGCGCCGCATGCTGTTCTTCTCCGGCGGTCTCGGCTTCTCGATGCTGAGCGCGGTCGCTTCGCACGACGCGGTGTTCGACATCTTCCGCAAGCCCTTCGAGCCGCTGTACCGGCACAGCGTATTCATCGACGCGCACGCGCCGGACGCGGCGCAGAAGCTCGAAGCCGAACTGCTGTCCGGCGACATCGGCCTGGTGTGGTTCGAAACCATACAGGTGGACGCCAACGCCACCCGCCCGCTGCCGCCGCATCTGGTCGAACTCATCGTCCGTCACCGCGAAGCCGGCGGCTATCTGGTCGGGGTGGATGAAACCCAGACCAATCTGATGACCGGCCGCCTGCTGCATAGCGCGCCGCAGGTGCCGTCGCCCGACCTGGTCGCGCTGGGCACCGCGCTGTGCGATTCGCTGGTGCCGGCCGGTGTCGTGCTGTGCAGCGACGCGCTACGGCAGCGCGCGCAGCAACGTTCGCCGGCGCGCGTGCAGGAACTGGCTGGCCGCCAGCGCTGCCCGCTGTCCGCACACATATCGCTGCATGCGCTGCACCGCGTGTTCGAGCAGGGGCTGGACGTCCGCGCACAAGCTACCGGCGCGTCCTTCCGCGCCAAGCTGACGGCACTGCAGCGCGAACTGCCGATGATCACCGCCGTGCGCGGCGAAGGCTTGCTGCTCACCATCGATCTCGACCTAGCGGGGGCCGATCCCTTCCTGCAGCGCAGCTTCGGCTACCTGCTGTGGGGCGCCATGCTGCGCGACCCGGTGCAGGGCGTGGCGGTCGCCGTCTGCCCCATCCACAACAACAGCCTGCGTTTCCTGCCGCCGCTGGACATCGCCGACGCCGAGATCGACCTCATCGTCGACAGCCTGCGCCGCCATCTGTCCGGCGGCATCGCGCCGGTGGTGCTCGACTGCGCGGCGCATTCGGCGCGCATCGGCGAAGCGCGCACCGCCGCATTCCTGAAGTCCCTCGTCCCCACCGAAAACAAGGAGGTCCGTCGCATGAGTGCTCCCCGTTCACTGTCCGCGCCGCCGGTCGCACGCGAATTCACCCGCGCCTTCGTCGAACGCATTCCGGGCGGCGCACGCATGCTCGAACGCCTGCGCGGCAAGGGCCGCTCGCCGCGGCAGCTGCCACGCGTGTGCGTGGTCGGCGCCGGCGTCGGCGGCATTTCCATCGGCAAGGCGCTGACCGAATACGGCATCCCCTTCGACTGCTTCGATGGACGCGACCGCATCGGCGGCATCTGGGCCTTCGATCCGGATCGCAAGTTCACCTCGGTGTGGCATGCGATGAACCAGAACACGCCGCGTGGCCTGTACCAGTACACCGACTTCCCGATGCCGGACGACTACCCGGATTTCCCGTCGCACCAGCAGGTGCATGCCTATCTGGAGCGCTATGTCGAGCACTTCGGCTTCCGCGAGCGCATTCAGCTGAACACCCAGGTCACGCGCGCCGAGCGCATCGGTGACAAGGGCTGGCGGGTCACGCTGGACAGCGGCGAGATGCGCCACTACGACGCGCTGGTGGTGGCCAACGGTCACCACAACGAACCGAACTTCCCGGACTACTACTATCGCGACGTCTTCGACGGCGAATCCATCCACTCGCAGCACTACCGCTACCGCGAGGATTACCGCGACAAGGACGTGCTGGTGGTGGGCGTGGGTAACAGCGGTTCGCAGGTGGCG
Source organism: Methyloversatilis sp. MC4-4 (assembly GCF_049843555.1). Taxonomy (GTDB): domain Bacteria; phylum Pseudomonadota; class Gammaproteobacteria; order Burkholderiales; family Rhodocyclaceae; genus Methyloversatilis; species Methyloversatilis discipulorum_B. Next base: position 161,401 of record NZ_JBBHZK010000002.1, on the reverse strand, counting down.
GTGGACATCAGCCACGCGGCGAAGTCGACCTGCATTTCGCTGCGCCGCGGCGTGTATGTGCTGCCGCACTACCTGCTGGGCCTGCGCATGGACCGCGCGATGGCCTTCCTGAACGACTGGTGGTTCAAGAAGATCCTGCCCTATCCGCTGTTCAACCTGGTGCACACCGGGCTGTACAAGGCGCTGATTCAGCGCCACAGCAGCATGGGCATGCCCAAGCCCGATCACCTGATGATGTCCAGCCTGCCGACGCTGTCGGAGAACTTCGCCAACCGCATCGGCGACGGCAAGCTGAAAATCGTGCCGGAGGTGAAGCACATCAAGGGCCGCAAGGTGTTCTTCGCCGACGGCAGCGTGCGCGAGTTCGACGCCATCGTCTATTCGACCGGATTCAAGACCACCTTCCCCTTCCTCGACAAGCAGTTCCTGAACGCCGACGACAACAAGGTGCCGATGTTCAAGCGCATCTTCGTGCCGGGCGTGGACAACCTCGCCTTCATCGGCCTGTTCCAGGCGGTGACCTGGGGCTTCCTCGACATGATGGAAGCGCAGTCGAAACTGGTGGCTGAGCACTTCGCCGGCTTCTATCGTCAGCCCGATGTCGCGGCGCAGAAGCGCGATATCGAGCGCGAGCAGAAGATCATCCGCCGCGAGTATCTGGCGACGCTGCGCAACAACTACGAAATGCACGGCCCGACCTATATGCACGAGCTGGCGAAGGAGCATGGCCGCGGTCGTGCGCGCGCCCGCAAGGCCGGCCTGCCGATGCCTTGCCCGGCCAGCGGCGTGCCGGTGACCGACGAGAGCACATCGCAGGACGTGCCGGCGCTGGCCGGAGCAACGGTGTGATGCAGCCGTCCGCGGCCATCGCCATCGTCGGCCTTGCGGCGCGTCTGCCCGGTGCGCCGGATGTCGCCAGCTTCTGGCAGACGCTGCTCGGCGACGCAGCGGCCATCGCCGAGGTGCCGCCGTCACGCTGGGACTGGCGCGCGCATTACGCGCCGCCGGGCGGCGCGGCAAATACCGCCTACTCGACGGTGGGCGGATTCATCGACGACGTGGACGCCTTCGATCTGCGCCACTTCGGCATTGCGCCGCGCGAAGCCGAGGCGATGGATCCGATGCAGCGGCTTTTCCTGCAGTCCGCATGGACCGCGCTGGAGGACGCCGGCATTGCGCCGCGCAGCCTGTCCGGTCGGCGTGTCGGCGTGTTCGCTGGCGTCGGCAATGCCGAGTACACGTCGCTGATGCGTGCCGCGCACTGCGACAACGACGCCTACCGTGCGACCGGCATGGCGCTGACGCTGGTCGCCAACCGGCTGTCCTATGTGCTGAACCTGCGCGGCCCGAGCCAGGTGGTCGATACCGCCTGCTCCGGTTCGCTGGTTGCGGTCCATCGCGCCATCGAGCAGCTGCGTCTCGGCCAGTGCGAACTGGCGCTGGCCGGTGGCATCAGCCTGATGCTGAGCCCGGAACTGCATGTCGCCTTCAGCCAGGCCGGCATGCTGAGCAGCGCCGGGCGCTGCCGGCCTTTCGACGCCGAAGCCGACGGCTATGTGCGCGGCGAAGGCGTCGGCGTGGTGGTGCTGAAACGGCTGGACGACGCGGTGCGCGACGGCGATTTCATCCACGCCTGCATTCTCGCCTCGGCCGAGAACCACGGCGGCCGCGCACACAGCCTGACCGCGCCCAGCTTCAAGGGGCAGGCCGAAGTCGTCGCCGCGGCCTGGCAGGCGGCCGGTCCGGCGGTGCGTCATCTGTCGCACATCGAGACGCATGGCACCGGTACGCCGCTGGGCGATCCGATCGAGATCGCCGGGCTGAACGAGGCGCTGCGCCAGTGTCGCGGCGTCGACCCCGAAAGCACGCCCGCTGGCGAGATCCGCCTTGGCGCGCTGAAGGCGCGCATCGGCCACCTCGAAGCGGCGGCCGGCATCGCCGGTCTGATCAAGACCGTGCTCGCGCTGCGGCACGGGCTGATTCCGGGCCATCCAGCTTTCGTCCGCGCCAATCCGCAGCTCGAACTGAGCGGCTCGCCGCTGCGCATCGTCGACCGTCCGCAGCCCTGGGGCGAAGGGCCGCGTGTTGCGGGGGTCAGTTCATTCGGTTTCGGCGGCGTCAACGCGCACGTCGTGCTGCAGGTGCAGCCTGTGCCGGTGTGGCCGGCCGGTGCTGGCGAGGCCGAGGTCGTGCTGCTGTCGGCGCGCGACGCCGACACGCTGCGCGCCCGCGCGGTGCAGCTGTTCGACTACCTGTACCCACAGGTGCAGCCACACGCGCTGCTTGCGCTGCACCGGGCCGCCGGCGTGCACGACTTTGATGCGCAGTGGCAGGCGCTCGGTGTCGATGCGGACTCGATGGTGCGCGCTGCCGATGCGGCCGCGCAGGCGCTGGGCATCGATGCCGCGCGGCTCGATCTGCGCGACTGCCTGAACTGGGGTGAGGTCGCGGCCGCGCTGAGCGAAGCCTTGCCCGCAACGGATGCGCCGGCGCGGCTGTCCGCCGACGCCAGCCTGCCGCGGCAGGTGCTGGCGCCGACGCTGCATGCGCTTGCCGGCTCGCTGTTCCTCGGCCGCGATCTGCAATCGCATCGGCTTGCCATTGCGGCCGAGGATTTCGGCGAACTGGCGCTGCAGCTGGCCGGTTGGCTGTGCGATGCGCCTGCCCCTTTGGCCGTTGCCGCACAGAGCGCGAAGGACGGCGGTGGCGAACGGCCGTTGCCTGACTGGCAGAGCGCAAGCGGGCTGGCCGACTGGCTGCGTGTTGAACTTGCCTTTCCCGCGTTGAGCGAACAGCTGTCCGCGCGCTACGTCGCGGGTTGCCTGGCGCGTGTGCCACTGCCCACACTGCCGTTCCGTCGCGATCGTGTGTGGTTCAAGGCGGCGGCGCCGGTTGCCCCGCCGCCTGCCGCCGAGGAGTCGCACGACATCGACGCATTGCTCGGCCCCTGGACCACCTTCCTCGGCCGCAGGCCTGCCTGCCTGCCTTCGCTGCTGCCTTGGCCGAGCCATGCCGGCACGAGTGGCGCCGTCAGTTTCATCGGTGTCGCCTGGGCCGCTGCATCGCCGCGTCACCTGCGAGTGACGCCGACCCGCGCGGACCGCGGTTTGCGCTATCGCGCACAGACGGATGATGGCGCGCAGACCCTGCTGCGCGTCGAGCGCGTCGTCACCGGTGGCGGAGCAGAGGCGGTGACCGGTAGTCCGCATGCCTTCACGATGGACATCGACGTGTCGCCGTCGCACGACGCGCGCGCGCTGTGGATGCACTGGACGGTGGCCGTCACGCGTGCGTTGCAGGCCATGTTCCGCGACGTCACTGCAGTGCCGCTGCTGCCCTACCGCGCGGCGCGGGTGAGCTGGGCCGAAGTACCGAAGAGCGGTCCGCAGCGCCTGCTGCTGGCCATGGACGCCGACAGCGGACGCGTCGGCGTGCGCGGCGAGATTGACGGACGCGCGGTGCTGCAGATCGATGGTCTGGAACTGCGCGAGGCACGCTGGCTGGCGCAGCCATCGACGACCGGCGCGGAGATGCTGTCATGAAGGCGGTCGTCTTCCCCGGTCAGGGCGCACAGCGCAAGGGCATGGGCGTCGAACTGTTCGAGCGCTATCCGCGGCTGGTCGAGCAGGCCGATGCGGTGCTCGGCTACAGCCTGCACGATCTGTGCACAGAAGGTGCCGACCGTCTGATCGACACCCGCTACACGCAGCCGGCGCTGTTCGTCACCGGCTATCTCGGCTATCTCGATCACGCGCACCGGCACGGCGCACCCGCCATGCTGGCCGGGCACAGCATCGGCGAGTTCGTCGCGCTGGCGGCGGCCTGCGCGCTCGATTTCATCGACGCACTGCGTCTGGTCGACCGTCGCGCGCGCATCATGGCCGCCATCCGCGACGGCGCGATGGCGGCGGTCATCGGCCCCGGGCGCGACGAGGTGGACGCGTTGATCGCGCGCCTGGGCGTCGATGGACTGGAGATCGCCAACGAGAACAGTCCCACGCAGACCATCGTCGCCGGGCTGTCGGGCGAGATCGATGCCTTCGTCGAGCGCTGCCGCGAAGCCGGCACGCGGGCGGTGCGCCTGCGCGTCAGCGGTGCCTTCCATTCGCGCCACATGCGGCCGGCGGCGGCCGAGTTCGCGCAGGCGCTGCGCGAAACGCCGTTCCAGCCCCCGCGCATCCCGGTCATCGCCAATGTGACCGCACGGCCGCACGACGCGCGGATCGCCGACGTGATGGCCGCTCATCTCTTCAGCCCGGTGCGCTGGATGCAGTCGGTGCACGCCATGCTCGACGCCGGCGTGACCGAGTTCGTCGAGATCGGCCCGGCGCCGGTGCTCGGACCGATGATCGACGAGATCCGAGCCGGCTGGCGACCGCAGCGACGCGCAGCGGTGGCGGAGGTGCACTGGCCCGAGTTCGCACCGCCCCCGGTTGCAGGTGCTCACGCCGCACTGGCCGCCGCGCTGCACCGGCTGTACGTCGAGCCGGCTGCCAGTGCCGCCGACTGGGCCGCGCTGTGGCCGTGCGGACTCGATGTCGCCGGCTGGCCGCCGCTCGAACTGGCGGCCACGCCGCGCGCCGTGCGCCGGCAGGTCCGCCGCGCACTGGAAACCCTGATTCCGGCGGCCGCGTCCGCGCAGCACGCCGACCCGTCTTCAAACCTGCACGGACGACACCCATGAGCACCGAACACGACATCGCGGACTTCATCACCACCTTCATCGCCGACCGCACCGGCGTACCGGCGCACGACATCGAGCTGGAGGAGAACCTCGGCAGCTACGGACTGGGTTCGATGCAGGCGGTCGATCTCGTCGGCTCGCTGGAAGACCGCTACGGCGTGTCCTTGCCGCCGGCGCTGGTGTTCCAGTACCCGACCGTGCGCGAGCTGTCGCTTGCCGTTGCGCAGCGCGCCGCCGCGACGACGGGAGCCTGAGCATGGATGCGCGCATCGAAACCGACGATCTCGCTGCCGGCCTGTACGACGAAGTGTCCGCGCTGTCGGTCACCGACATCCTGCAGCGGCGTGCGGCGCGACACCCGCAGCGGGTGCTGTTCCGCTTCCTCGACGAGCACGGCCGCGAGGAGGACGTGCTCACCTACGGCGACGCCTGGCGGCGCAGCACGGCGATCGCGGCCGTGCTGGCGGCGCACGGCGGGCCGGGCGACCGCGTTGCGCTGTTCTATCCGGCCGGTCTGGATTTCATCGTCGCCTTCTTCGGCTGCCTGCTGGCCGGGCGCGTCGCGGTGCCGCTCAACCTGCCAAGCCGGCGGCGCGTCGATCGCTGCCTGCGCATCCTGCGCGACTGCGGTTGCCGCCGTGCGCTGACCGTGTCGTCGCTGGAGGCCGGGCTGCGCGACATCCTGTCGGTCGACGCCGATCTGCCGCTGGCCTGGCTCGCCACGGACGCGCTGCGCGAAGAAGCCGAAGCGGCCGGCATCGTGCCGCCGCCGGCCGACGAGCGCATCGCCTTCCTGCAGTACACCTCCGGCTCGACTTCGCATCCGAAGGGCGTCATGGTGAGCCAGCTGAATATCACCACCAACCTGCGCATGATGCGCACCGCCTGGGAACTGGACCACACGTCGAACACGGTGTTCTGGCAGCCGCACCATCACGACATGGGCCTCATTCTCGGCCAGCTGCTGCCGGTCATGCTGGGCAACGAAACGGTGCTGATGGGCCCAAACACCTTCGTCCGCCAGCCGCTGATCTGGCTCGATGCGATCTCGCGCTATCGCGCGGTGCTGGCCGGTGGGCCGAACTTCGCCTACGAGCTCGCAGCGCAGCGCTGGCAGCCCGGCCGGCTCGACGGCTGCGACCTGTCCAGCTGGCGCATCGCGCTGAATGGCGCCGACGTCGTGCGTGCGGCGACGCTGGAGCGCTTCGCCGCCACCTTCGGCACGCTCGGTTACCGGCCCACCACCATGCTGCCGTGCTATGGCCTGGCCGAGGCGACACTGTTCGTGTCCGGCGGCCCGGTCTGCGAAATGCCGCGCGTGCGCAGCATCGATGCACACGCCGCCGAGACCGAAGGCCGCGTGCGCGAAGATCTGGGGGCCAGCGGACGTACCGTGGTCGGCTGCGGCCTGCCGTCGGACGAGATCGAGGTCGCCATCGTCGATCCGGCGAACGGCGAGCGGCTCGGCTGCGATCGCCTGGGTGAGGTGTGGGTGTCGGGCGACACCAATGCGCTGGGCTACTGGCAGCTGCCGGAGCAGAGTGCGGCCACCTTCGGCGCCGAGATTGCCGGCGAGCCGGGTCGTCGCTACATGCGCACCGGCGACATCGGCTTCATCGGTGCCGACGACGGCCAGATCTATCTGTGCGGGCGGATGAAGGACCTGCTTATCGTCGATGGCCGCAACCTGCATCCGGAGGACGTTGAATACACCATCGTCGAGTCGCATCCGCTGATCAAGCCGCAGAGCTGCGCGGTGTTCGAGGACGACCGCGGCGAGCAGCGCCGGCTGGTGGCGGTGATCGAAGCCGACCGCGAACTGAAGCGGGCACTGCCGGAGATCGCCAGGGCGCTGCGCATGCAGGTGCGGCGCGCGGTGTCGGAAGAGCACGGCGTGGCCATCGCCGACATCGTGTTCATCGCGCCGGCGACCTTGCGCAAGACCACCAGCGGCAAGGTGCAGCGCAGTCTGATGAAGCAACTGCATCAGCAGTCTGCGCTCGACGTGATCGACGTGGCGGTGGCGCTCGATGCCGCCTGAGACCGCAGCCGGACGGCTGGTGCGCATCTGCGACGCCGGTGCCGGCGCACCGGTGGTGCTGGCCGTGCCCTACGCCGGTGGCAGTGCGCAGTCCTTCTTCGCCTGGAAGCCGCTGCTCGACGGACAGCTCACGCTGCTGGCACTCGAACTGCCCGGGCGCGGTCGCTGCTACGGCCAGCCGATGCCGTCGTCGCTGCTCGCGCTGGCTGACGGGCTGGCGCAGACGCTGGCCACCGAAGGCGTGCAGCCGGACCTGCTGTTCGGCCACAGCCTCGGCGCGCTGATCGCTTTCGAACTGCTGCGCGCGCTGCGCCGTCGCGGCCGGTCGCTGCCGGCTGCGGCGCTGATGTCGGGCCGCATCGCGCCTTCGCATCCGCGCACCTTCGGGCTGCCGCGCTTCGGGCGTGAGGATCTGGTCGAGTATCTGCGCGACCTCGGTGGCACGCCGGACAGCGTGCTGAACAACGACGCGGTGATCGACATGATGCTGCCGGTGCTGCAGCAGGATCTCGAACTGATTGCCGGCTATGACTACGCGCGGGCGGCGCCGCTGGATATCGACCTGACCGTTGCCGGCGGTTTCGACGACGGGCGTGTGCCGCTGTCCGGCCTGCTCGGCTGGCACGAGGAATGCACCGGGCGCTTTGCGCTGCACATGCATCCGGGCGGTCACTTCTTCGTCGAGACCGAGCGCGCCGCGATGGCCACCCTGTTGTGCGAGCTGGCCGCGCGCGGTCCGCGCGCCAAGGCAGCCTGACGGTGCACAGGCTCCCCTCGGGCACCCTGCGGGTGTTCGTATCGCCGATGGCGGCCTACGATGCCGTCAGCCTGCGCCAGCTCGAACGCGCGGTGCTGGTGCACGAGGAACAGCGCCGTTCGCGCGCCATCCTGCGCGCGCCCAGTCGCGACGCCTTCATCGCAGCGCACGCGCTGAAGCGTCTCGTAATGCGCGCACTGCTCGGCCACGCCCCGAACTTTGCCTGTGAGGCGGGCGGCAAGCCGGTGCTTGCGGGCAATACGCTGCACTTCAACATCAGCCACTGCGACAGCCATGTCGCGCTGGCGCTGTGCGGCAGCGCACCGGTGGGCGTCGACGTCGAGTCGGTGCCGATGCGGGTGTCGATGCCGCAGGTCATGCAGGCCGCTCTGACGGCGAGCGAACGCTCGCGCGTGATGGCGGAGAGCGACCCCGAGCGCTCCTTCCTGATCCACTGGACGGCGAAGGAGGCCTACGTGAAGGCCACCGGCGAAGGTCTGGCGCGCGGTTTCGACACGCTCACGCTGGGTGCAGGTGCCGGGCCGCTTCATCTGCTCGGCGAGCGGGTCGCCGCGCACAGTCTGCACTGCCGCTCAGCCCGCGAGCACGTGCTGTCGGTCTGCGCCTTGGGCGAAAAGGAAGACGCTGTGCGGGAGGTGCGGATCGAGTCGGTCATCTGTTCGCTGCGCGGTGTCGAGGTCCTGCGCGCGCGATAGCGCAGCCTCGCTGCCCCGGCCATCGATCAAAAGATGATAGGAATGATTCGCACTCCTGTTTGATCGGACTGTGGGATACTTTCGCGCATCCGAATCCGGCCGCTCCAATGACAGACCCTTCCAGCTCTGCCGTCCTGACGTCGACGCTGCGTGCCGTGCTGCGCCCGATGGTGCGCCTGATGCTGGCGCGCGGCGTCACCTTGCCGCTGGCGGTCGAATTGCTGAAGCGCGTCTACGTGCAGGTCGCAATCGAGGATGCGGGACGCGACGGACCGGTCACTGACAGCCGGGTGAGCCTGCAGACCGGCGTGCATCGCAAGGACGTCAAGCGGCTGCGCAGTCTGCCCAGCGCGCACGCAGATCTGCCGCGCAATGTGTCGCTTGGCGCGCAACTGATCAGCCGCTGGCTGGGGCAAGCGCCCTGGCGTGATGCGACCGGCGGGGCACGACCCTTGCCGCGGTTGGCGAGTGCCGGCGGCGGTGTATCTTTCGAGGCGCTGGTTGCGTCGGTGAGCAAGGACATCCGTGCGCGACCCGTGCTGGACGAATGGCTGCGACTGGGGATTGCCCGCCTGAATACGCGCGACGAGGTCGTGCTGAACACCGGTGCTTTCGCGCCTCAGGACGGCGCCGACGAACAGCTCGCGCGTTTCGCGCTGCACGTCGGTGACCACGCGATGGCGGCCGTGGACAATCTGCTTGGTCAGGGCGATTCGTGGTTCGAGCGCGGCGCGCATTATCGCGGGCTGTCGGCGGCGGCGGCGTCGGCGCTGCATGCACGGGCTTCGGAACTGGGTGCAAAGGCCCTGCAATCGCTGGAGCGCGATGCAGGCGCGGGCGCCCGGTCAGCCGACGATGCAGGTCGGCGACTTACGGTCGGCGTCTATGTCTACGCGGAGCACGACAGGCAGCGCTGAGCCTGACGTTTCAGTACGCAGTCAGCACGCCCAGCTGTTCGACCTGTCCGGCCAATGCGGCACCGAGCAGCGCGTGCTGGTCGGCATCGAGGTGCACGCCGTCGTGCGGGCTGGCGCTGATCACGCGACGGGCGTCGAAGAAGGCGCAGCCCAGTTCTGCGCATACCGTCTGCAGCGCGTCGGCCAGGCCGACGCATTTCGTTTCCCCGCCGACGAATTTCTCTGCGATCGGGCCTTTGGGCGAACTGATCGGCGGCGGTGCGACGACCAGCACCGGCGGCACCGGCATGCCGGGTTCGATCGGCGCTTCGCGGATCGCGCGCACCAGCGTTGCCGTGCCCTGGGCCGAGTGCCAGGCGGTATGCGGGTGCATGGACTGGAAGTCGTTGGTGCCCAGCATCAGCACCACCAGCGACAGCGGTGAATGGATTTCGATGCGCTGGGCCAGCCCCGTCAGGCCGTTGCGGCCCGGCTTGAACGGGTCCTCCCACACGGTGCGGCGCCCGTTCAGACAGTCCTCGATCACGCGCACGCGGCGCCGGCCGCCGTTCAGCGCGTTCTCCATCACGCCCGGCCAGCGCCGGTGGAAGTCCAGACGCTGGCGCGTGGTCGGCACGATGCCCCAGGACAGCGAATCGGCATAGACAAGTATCTGCTGCATCAATGCCTCCATCAGAAAATTAAATGAATGCCGCGGGCAGTTTGACACGTCGCCGATGGTGCGATGCGGAAATGCCGTGCGCGTGCGTGCGGTCCGCCGGCAGCGTGGCTTGATCGTCCGTGTGGAGGCGCAGCAGCCGCTGTTCAGCATGTCCATGGAATCGACTTCTCCGGCTGGGCGATCCATTTTGAAACGGCGTGCAGACGCCATCTGTCACGAATTCGGTGACAGTTCCGGGTGCTCAAGGCAGTGCGGAGGACGCCGTAAAGTCGGTCGTTGCCTGCACTGGAGGAGAACCGGCGGGCAGCGACTTCCGTCCATCACCGCTGGAGAGACATCCATGACCAAGCGCTCCACGACCTTGCCCGACAGCCTGACCGAGCAGGCGGCGCCCCCTGCGCAGCGCGTCGACCTGCGGCGGTCGAACCCCATGCGCATGGGCAGCTTCGCCTTCTGTGCGCTGTTCTTCGCCCTGTTCGGGCTGGCCGCCGCGTTTGATCTGGTGAATCCGCGCGCCGCTGCGCTGCTGGCCTGCGCCGCCGGCGCGATGATCGCCTTCGCCGACGCGCTCTACATCCGCCAGATGGACCACACGATCGCGCTGATGGCGGATGCGCTGGCCGACAGCCGGCGCGACGTGAACGATCTGTCGAGCGAGTTCGTGCTGCCGGAAAGTTCGCCGGTCAAGGCGATCAGCAAGCTCATCGCCGAGCGCGACGGGCGCGTGCGCGACATGGTGTTCCGCGTGCGCCGCGGCACGCTGGGCGCGGCCTGCCATACCGCCCACCTGACCCGCTCGCTGCGCGATACGGCGGGTCTCGCGCAATCGCAGCGGGCGCTGGCCGAGCAGGTGTTCGCCGCCAGCGAAACCTCGCGCAGTGCGGTCGACAGCGCACGTCAGCACGCCAATGATCTGGACGAGGCGACCACGCGCCATCTGCAGGCGGCGCGTGTGTCGCTGGAGGAACTGCAGTCGGCGGCCGCCCGCGTCGACGAATTCGAGGCGCGCGTGCAGGCCTTCAACCGCACGGTGCAGCAGCTGCAGAACCAGTCGACGGAAATCAGCCAGGTGGTGCAGATCATCAGCAGCATTTCCGACCAGACCAATCTGCTGGCGCTGAACGCATCGATCGAGGCGTCGCGCGCTGGCGAGAACGGTCGCAGCTTCGCCGTCGTGGCCGACGAGGTGCGTTCGCTCGCCGAGCAGGTCAAGGCGGCGACCGAAGGCGTAAGCCAGAACATCGACCGGATGAACCGGCTGGTCGCCGGCACGCGCAGCGAAACCGACGACATCCGCGACCACATCCTGGCGACCGGCGAGGCGGTGCGCCGCGCCTCCGGCCGCTTCGGCAGCATGGTGGGCGAGTACGAGGTGATGGGTGAGCGGATCGCGCGTACCGGTGACGCCATCCGCAGCCTGAGCGACACCAACGACCGCATCCATACGCTGGTCAGCGACATCCATACCGGCTGCGACCAGGTGGCCAGCCTGATGCTGGACGGCGAACAGAACCTGACCAAGGTGAGCCGCTCGACCGAACGCATCCAGGATCTGGCGGCCTCGTTCCGTGTCGGCTCCGACCAACTCGAATCCATCGTCGGCGTGCTCGGGCGCTGTCGCGACGAGTGCAGTGCCGCCGTGGCCGGTGCGGCCACCGTGCTGGTCGACGACGACGGCGAGGAGGTCGCGCCGCGCGCCGGTCGCGTCGCCACGCTGCCCGAACTCACGCGTGCGCTCAGCGCATTGCGCGGCGAGGTGAGCGCCCTGCGTTACGCGCTGGTGACCAATCCGGCGGGGCACGTGCTGGGCAGTACCGGCAACTGTCCGGCGCCGGCCGACATCGCCCAGCGCGCTGCGAAGAGCGAGCGCGCGCTGCTGATGCAGCCCTTCGCGGCCGACGACGGCACGCTGTATTTCGACATCGCCCTGCCGATCCGTCGCGGCGAGCGCAACTGGGGCACGCTGCGCGCCGGCGTGCCGGCCGAACTGATGCTGGCGGCCTGAGCCGCCGCCGCGACAACCGAGCTCGGGAGAACAGCATGCTTTCGCACGAACAGATGCAGCAGGCCGCCCAGGGCGGCCGCACGCAGCACGCGGTCTACGTCTATGAAGCACCGGTGCGCCTGTGGCACTGGATCACCGTGCTGGCGATGACGGTGCTGATGGCGACCGGCTATTTCATCGGCACGCCGTTCCTGATGCTGCCGGGCGACGATGCCGGCATGTATCTGATGGGCTATGTGCGCTTCGCCCACTTCGCCGCCGGCTACATCCTCGCCGTCGGCTTCGCCGGACGCATCTACTGGGCGCTGGTCGGCAACGAGCACGCGCGGCAGATCTTCATGCCGCCGCTGTTCAAGCTGGCGTGGTGGAGCGAAGTCATGTTCGAACTGCGCTGGTATTTCTTTCTCGAGGACAGACCGAAGAAGTACGTCGGCCACAACCCGCTGGCCGCCGTGATGATGTTCTTCCTGTTCGTGCTCGGCACGCTGTTCATGATCTTCACCGGCTTCGCGCTGTACAGCGAAGGTGCCGGCCACGGTCATTGGAGCGGCGTCGTGTTCGGCTGGGTGCTGTGGCTGATCGGCGACAGCCAGACGGTGCACAGCCTGCACCGGCTCGGCCTGTGGCTGCTGCTCAGCTTCATCCTCGTCCATGTGTATGCCGCGCTGCGCGAGGACATCATGAGCCGGCAGAGCATCATTTCTACGATGATCAGCGGCTGGCGCTCGTTCCGCGATTGATCGGCGCTGCGCGTCGGCGGCGGTGCAGCGCGACGCAGGGCGCTGATTCAACTGAAAATTCCGTGCCGGATTTCGCTGCCGGGCGGGCGCTGTCAATTCCTTCGACCTGCGCCCGCCGGCTGCACGCAGAATCAGGCGCCGTCCGGCCGCACCTTCGGAACGCTGCCGTCGGATCGTCCCTTCAGGTAGGCGTACAGGTCGTCGAACTTGTCGGCCAGGTAGGGGTGGCCCGGCATGCCGCGCTCCAGCCGGCCATCGATGACCGCGTGCCGTACTTCGTCCTTCGACAGCTTCTTCAGCGACTCGATCAGCGACGGGCCGACCATGCCCTCCTGCGCCGGACCGTGGCAGCGCTCACAGGCCGCCGAGCGCCAGGTCTTCCAGCCCTTCACGATATCGCCGCCGGCGACCGCCGTGCCGTCCGCCGGCGCGGCGCTCGATGCCGGCGCAGGGGCGGGCTGACCGGACGGAATGGGACGTGCGTTCTCCGTGGTGTCGGGCGGGGTCTTGCCGTTCGGCGTGGTCGGTGCGTTCTGCATCGTATCGGCCGGGGAGGGCGGCGTGGCGCCCGGGCCGGGCGCATCGGGCAGCGGTGACGCGGCAGGTGGCGAGGGCAGTGCCGGGGCGGCGGTATCAGCCGCGGGTGCCGCGGCATCGGCCGACGGGGCGGTGACGGGTTTCGGCGGGTCCTGCGGCTTGTCGCAGGCGGCGAGCAGCAGGGCAAGACTTGCGACGGCGAGATGCGTGGTTTTCATGACGATCCTCCAGTCTGTTGTGGGCGGGAATCGGGTGCTGTAGACGATGGTAGGCCGGATGTGACCGGATGGTGTGCGTTGTAGTCCTGTGCCGACGGTGCGCATGCTTCGTGGCATGCTGCGCCTTCCACAAGAACAGCCGGAGGAGACGCATCCGTGAGCAGACTGTACGACCCGCAGCACCGCAGCTTCCAGGACGAGTTCGGTACCCGCGCGATGGCCGACCGCATCGAGGAGCTGGCCTGCCGCACCGAATTCGACGACGACAGCCGGGGCTTCATCGAGGCGATGGACATGTTCTTCCTGTCTACCGTCGATGCGCGTGGCCGACCGACCGTGTCGTACAAGGGTGGCGACCCCGGCTTCGTGCGCGTCGTCGACGAGAAGACGCTGGTGTTCCCCAGCTACGACGGCAACGGCATGTTCTATTCGGTCGGCAACATCGCGCAGAACGCCGAAGTCGGCCTGCTCTTCATCTCCTTCGAGAAGCCGCACCGCATCCGCGTGCAGGGCAGGGCGACCGTGTCGCGCGACGACCCGATGATGGCCTTCTACAACGAAGCCGATTTCATCGTCCGCGTCGAGCTGTCCGAGCTCTGGCAGAACTGCCCGCGCTACATCCACCGCTATCAGCGCGTCGACCGTTCGCGTTACGTGCCGCGTGCCGACTGCGAAACGCCGCTTGCCGAATGGAAGCGCATCGACCTCGTGCAGGACGTGCTGCCTCCCGCCGACGCGGCACGTGCCCAGGCGGCCGGAACGCTGGCGATCGAAGAGTGGATGGAAAAAGTGAAGACCGGCCACCCCGAGGCCTGATCACGCACCGACACGCGCCTGCGTCCGCTCGCAGGCGCGCTCAAGCGGCCGCAACCGTCTGACCCGAACACGCGGCAACTTGCGTGTCGCGGCGGGATTGCGGTCGTCCAGCGGTCCCGGCTGATGTGTCCTCCCGCCCGGGTGGCGACGGTCGCTGACCGGCCGCGCACGCCGCGCGACCTGTCTCGCGGGTCCCGGGTACACCCTCAGGGCGCCTCGCCCTCTTTCCGTTCGAAGAATTCCCGGGTGTTTTGGGAGGGGTGCCTGAATCGACCGGGAGTTTCTCACCGCATTGCCGGGGAATCCAAACGACCTCAATTGTGCAATTGAGTGCCGATAGTCCTCGCTCACATACTCGCGCCACGTTTCCGGGGGGTATCCGGAATCGTTCATATATTTGTCATCCAATTATTCCCAAGGCATCGTGATTGCGGTTCTGGACGGCCGTATGTCGTGTCGTGGAAGAAGGGAGGGCAAACAAACAAAGAGCCGAGATTGAGGAGAGGAAATGATCAAGCCATGCGTTGGGGGCGTTTGCAGTCTGTCCGTTCTGTGCCTGATGGGAGCGGTCGGAAATGCATCGGCCGAGGTGATAACGCTACCGTCCGTCAAGGTGGAAGCCGAATCTCTTACCCACGAAACCTATCTGAAGAATGAGTCCACCACCGCCAGTCGTGCCGATCTGACGATCAAGGAGACGCCATTCTCGATCACGGTTTTTCCTAAACGGATCATTGAGGAACAAGGGGCCAGAGATCTTTCGGATGTGCTGAGGAATTCGGCCTCACTCAATCAGGAGAGCAATAACGCCGGCCGGCAACCGGCGTTCCGTTCGCGCGGTTTCCTGCTTAACGATTCATATGGCTATCTGTGGGACGGGCAGCCACTGTTCGGCCTGCACTCGCCGTCGATCGAACTGATCGAACAGGTGGAATTCTTTCGCGGTCCCGCCTCGTTGCAGTACGGGCGTGCCGAGCCGGGTGGTCTGGTCAACCTGCTGCGCAAACGTCCGACCGACGAGCGGTTCGCGACGCTGCGCCTGAATACCGGGACACACGGCTACAGTCATCAGCATCTCGATGCAGGCGGACGCTTCGGCGAGGACCGCCGTTTCGGCTATCGCGTGAATGTCGCCAGCGAGAACAGCGATAATTATCGCGACGGCATCTACACCGATCGCCTCGTTGGCGGCGCATCATTCGACTGGAAGATTTCTGATTTCGCGAAGCTGACGCTGTTCGCGGATTACGCGAAAATCGATGTGCCCTACGATACCGGGCATGTCATCTACAACGGTCGCCCAGCCGATATTCCCTGGAAGCGCAATCTTGATCTGCGCAACGGTCACCATGATTCGGAGAATCAGACCTTTGGCTACGACCTGAATGTCATTCTTTCGCCGAACTGGAAAATCCGAAACCAGTACACCTATCAGGACTACTTCATCGACCGTCTGGAGTCGTCAAAAGCCAACCTGAACCAGAACAATGGCAATTACACATTGCGTCAACGGCGTCAGACCACCGATGCCTACAGCCACAATTTCAGCTTCGACCTGATTGGCGACAACCGGCTGTTCGGCATGCGTCACCGCACGGTGCTCGGCGTGCAGCTGACCGAACTTGACCGCACCCTGTTCGCGAGCAACCAGATCAGTTACGCCAGCAACATTTTCAATCCGGCGACGATCAATATCCTGCCGGTCACGCTCAATACCGCTCCCACGCTCAACGATACGAGCTACGGCGGCATCTATGCCGAGGATTTCATCGGACTGACCAACCAGATCGACTTCATGGTCGGTGTGCGCGCCGACAAGTTCCGTGAGACGACGATCAATCTGTCGGCTGCGACGCCGGTTCGCGAAACGGTCACGGAAAGCGCCGTGACACCACGCTTCGGTCTGGTGTATCGACCGATCGAGCCGCTGTCGCTCTACGTGAGCAGGAGTCGCGGCTTCAAGCCCAACGGGCTTGCGTCGCAGGGGACCAACGCGGGCGAGATACTGGCTCCGGAGCGTTCCGATCAGATCGAAGGGGGCTTCAAGCTGTCGTCGCGCGACAACCGCTTGCAGTTCAATGCCGCGGCTTACGAGATCAAGCGGGAGAACGTGGCCTTCTACGATGCGGGCGACAACTTCACCCGGCTGATTCCGGGTCAGCGCCATCAGGGCCTGGAGTTCGAACTGATCGGCGAGCTGATGCCCCGCTGGCGCGTGTTCGCGTCGTATGCGGTGATCGATGCCGACGTGATCGGCGGCGCCAACGATGGGCGCAAGCCGCAGACGGTGCCGGCCAAGTCGGCACGGCTGTGGACCTCGTACGACTTTGCGGGCGCACTGTCCGGGGTGTCGGTATTCGGCGGTGTGTTCGCTCAGGAGAGCACCTTCGCCGACGCGGCCAACACGGCCGAGTTGCCCGGCTACGCACGCGTCGATGTGGGGGCCACGCTGCGACACCGCGTCGGCGAACGGTCGGTGCTTTGGCGCCTGAACATCGACAATCTGTTCGACCGCCGCTACTACTTCGGCAACAACCTGCTGTCGATCACGCCTGCGCAGCCGCTGACCGCGCGCATCGGTCTGGAGATTCCGCTGTGATCGCGGGCGCCTTGCGTCCGCTGCTTGCCGCGTTGGGAACCCTTGCCGCAGCTTCGGCCGCCGCCGCCGCCGCCGGTCCGCTGCCGCTGATCGATATCGAACTGGTCGCCGACGGCAGCACGGTGTTTGCGGGAGAGGGCGGCGTATTCACCGAGTTTCCGTTTGCGCCATCGATGGACGGTGACGCAATCGTGTTCGTGGGGCGCCGTGCCGATGGACGCATCGGCATCCATCGCAGTGTCCGCGGCCGGATGAGCACCGTGGTCGACAGCTCGACCGCGATTCCCGCGGGTCAGGGGCGATTTACTGGCTTTGGCGGCGCCCCGGTCGCCGTCGGCGGCGTGACCGCCTTCAGCGGGCTGGGGGCTGACGGCCAGCAGGGCATCTATCTGGCGGAAGCGGGGCAGGTCCGCCGCATCGCCGATCTGACGACAGTGATGCCGGGCTCTGACCTGCGTTTCGCCTATCTGAAGCGCCCGGCCTTCGACGGTCAGCAGCTTGTCTTCATGGGACGTGCTTCGGACAAGGGGCGTGCCGATGCCGAAAGTTCCTATCAGGGCAGCTATCGCTACGATCTGCGGTCGCAGCGCCTGGATGCCGTCGCGAGCTGGTTGCAATCCGTTCCGGGCGGCGATCAACGCTTCGGCCGCATGGACGACACCTCGACCGCGGGAGGGCGATCGCTGATCACCGCCTACTCGACCGATGGCCGCCCCGGCATATGGAGCGGGGAGGGAGAGCGGCTGGTCGCGCTGCTGGATACCGGCAGTGCCGTACCCGGGCGGGCCGGCGAGACCTTTCTCGGCTTCAACGACGCAGCGTTCGAGCGTTCGTTCGAGACGGGGAACTTCGCCTTCCGTCTGGCAGTGGACGGCAAGGCGCAAAGCGGTGTCTATGCCCGGGTCGACGGTCAGCTGCAGAAGGTGATCGACGTCGATGCCGAATTCTCCGGCGGCGCCGAGAACTTCAGTGGCTTCCGTGCACCGGCCATGCACGGCGATCGTGTGTTCTTCATCGGCGAGAGCCCGAGCGGTCGCCAGGCCATCTACGCATGGCGCAAAGGCAAGCGCTTCCCGGTGATCTCGCGCGACATCGAACTCGGCGGCCGCAAACCCAAGGCGTTCAAACTCAACCAGGAAGCGGCTGGACCGGAAGGCGTCGCTTTTCACGTCACCTTCGAGGACGGCGCGACGGCGATCTACTATGCGCGCCTGCGCGAGAAGCCCGGCCGCGTCGTGCTGTTCGATGCGCTGCACGGCCGCAGCCGTGGTCAGGTGCAGGGCGGGCAGTTCGTGGAGGGCGGAGGGTGGACGGTGCTCAACGATCACGATCGCATCGTCTGGAAGCTGCCGCCAATGCCGCCCGACGGCATGCTGGAAGTCGATGTCCGCAACTTCGACCCACGCAGTCAGCTGACGGCGGACAAGAACATATTCCTTGGTCTGTGGGGCACGCTGTTCCAGAACCACGAAAGGATGGGCCTGCCCGATACGGACAACTGGGAGTTCCGCGTCGGGACCGCGCACCCGCAGTTCAAGGTCGAGTACCACGCACGCGGCTTCGGCAAGGCCGCTGAATGGGTGCCGTTCGATGGTCCGTTCGATCCTTCACACACCTACCGCATCCGTGTCGAGTGGCAGGATGGTCGCGTGCGGACCTCGGTTGACGAGCGGGTGCTGTACTTCGAGGGTTTCACGCATGAAGCGGTCGATCGCTTCAATTACCTGCACCTCGGCACCTCGTCCCATTTCGCCGGCAAGGCCACCCGGGGCCCGGTCTATTCGAACGTCAGATTGATCGCCTTCGACGACTGAGGTCCCTGCGCGGACGGCATTGCCGTCCGCGTGGGGCGGCTGACAGCGCTGCCGCCCGTGCGCGTCATGCCTACAGGCGGAAACGCCCCGTCAGTTCGTTCAGACTGCCGGCCAGCGACTGCAGGTGGGTGACCGAACTGGCGAGCGTATTCACCGCCGACTGGTTCTGTCCGGACATGCTGGCAATGTGCTCGACGTTGCCAGCGATATCGCTGGCGGCGCGGCTCTGCTGTTCCAGCGCCTGGTTGATGGCGCGCACCTCGTCGGCGGCAACCGTTACGGCGCGGTGCGCGACGGTGATGACGCCGGCGGCCGAGTCGCTCGACGACTCGGCGACACCGACGGCGTTGCGCCCCTGCGTCAGCGCATCCGACAGGCCGGCGGCACGCTCCGACAGCGAGCGGGTGATGGTGTCGATCGCGGCGGCCGAGGTTCCTGATTTCTCGGCCAGCTTGCGCACCTCGTCGGCCACCACGGCGAAGCCACGACCCTGTTCGCCAGCGCGTGCCGCCTCGATCGCTGCGTTCAGCGCGAGCAGATTGGTCTGGTCGGCGATCTCGCGCACTTCGCGCGTCATTTCGGTGATCTGGCGGGCGTTCTCGACAAAGGCGTCGGCAGCGCCCGACACCTCGTTCATCACGCTGGCGGTGCGGCCGATCGAGCCGCGCAGTTCGGTCAGATGGGTCTGCGCCCGGGTCGACTGATCGAGCGACTCGTCGGCCTGCCGAGCCGCGTTGCCGGCGTTGTCCGCCACCATGCGGATGGCGGCGGTCACGTCCTCGATCGACGACGCGGTCGAACTGGCCGCCTGGGTCTGCGCACTCGACGCGGCGGCCACCCGCTGCGATTCGCCGCCGACCACACCTGAAGCTTCGACCAGCGACTGCGCCGACTGCTTGAGCTGCAGCACCAGCGCGCCGAGATCCCTGCGGATGCGTTCGGCGCTCTGCGCGATCGCGCCCAGTTCGTCGCGTGTCGTGCAGGCGACCGGCTGATGGAAGTCGCCGCTGGCCAGCCGTTCGAGATCGGACGACAGCGTCTTCGCCGGGCCGATGATGGTGCGCTGCAGTGCCCACAGGAAGAGGCCGAAGGCGACGACGACGACGACCGCGAAGGCGGCGCCGGTCAGCATGAGCTTGTTCAGTGTGGCGGCGCGGATCGCCAGCGCCTCGGCGCGCGTGATGTCGCCGGTCAGCGTGTCGATGGCCGACCACTCGACGCCGAGGCCGACCACTGCGGCGACCAGCAGCGCCGCGGTGCCGCCGCCGCAAATGACCAGAAGCTTGTTGCGGATGCTGCGAGAGATGAAGTCCATGAGCGTTCCCGGCGGAAAATTGGTGTGCGGATCAACCCCCGGTTTAACGACCTGTTTTGCGCAAACTTGTGTCGATCGGACGGCGTTTCTGCGGACATTTGACCTATATCAGTCCGGCGTGCCGTGCCGGCGCCGGCCGTCCGGGCGAACCGGCGGCTGTACATGCGGTCTGTCCCGCGTCGCGGCGCGTTCCAGTCGCCGCAGTCTGGGGAGTCATTCATGTATTGGCGCATCTTGCTCATGCTGGCCGCCGCCACAGCCACGCCCTTGAGGGCCGAGGACAGGCCGGCGCAGGCCGGAGATTTCATCGAGGTGTTTCAGGGCCTGTTCGGCGAGCACAGGGGCGAGCGCAAGGGCCACGCCAAGGGTGTCTGTGCGGTCGGCAGCTTCACCGGCAGCGCCGAAGCCGCCCGGATGTTCAGTGCGCCGCTGTTCTCGGGTACGCGCTGGCCCGCGCAGATCCGCTTCTCGATGGCCGGCGGCGACCCGGCGGTCGCCGACAACGCACGTTCGCCACGCGGGCTGGCCGCGCAGTTCGAGCTCGGCGACGGCCGCGTGCACAACATCGCCACGCTGAGCACACCGGTGTTCGGCGCGGCCACGCCGGAGAGCTTCCTCGGCCTGCTGCGCGCCTCGCTGCCCGGCCCGGACGGCCGGCCCGATCCCGACAGAGTGGCTGCCTACCGTGCGGCGCATCCGGACACGCTGCCGCAGTTCCGCTGGCTGCAGCAGAACCCGCCTCCGTGGAGCTACGCCGGCGCGCAGTACTTCGGACTGCATACCTTTCATTTCGCGACGGCAGAGGGCGAGCGCGCGGTGCGCTGGCGCCTTCAGCCGCGCGACGGCGTGCGCGGCCTCACCGATGACGAGCGCGGCGGCGCCCCGCGCGACTTCCTCGCCGCCCGGCTGGGCGAGCGGGTGGCTCGCGGTCCGGTCCTGTTCGACTGGATCGTCACGCTCGGTCAACCGGGCGACAGCGAGTCCGACCCCTCACTTGCCTGGCCGGAGGGTCGCACCGAGCTGGTGGCGGGCACGCTGTCGGTTACGGCTGTCGGGGGCGACGCATGCACCGGTCTCAATTTCGATCCGAACGTGCTGAGCGAAGGCATTCGTCCTGGCGATGACCCGATCCTGAAGATGCGCTCGCCGGCCTACGCCATCTCCTTCGGCAAGCGTCTCGGCGGGCGCTGAACCGGCAGCTGCCGCACGTTCATTCAGTCGACAGGCGAGGTTCGCAGCGCACCTCGGTCAGCACCGAGTTGGCGATGAAGCACTGCTCGTGCGCCGCGTGGTGCAGCGCCGTCAGCTCGGCAGCCGTCGGTGCGCCCTCTCCGCCGAAGTGCACCGACGGCCGCAGCGTCACCCGCGCGATATACATCCTGCCGTCGGCGTTGCGCGCAAGTTCGCCCTCGGCCGCGTCCTCGTAACGATCCACGACCAGCCGTTTGAGCGCCGCCAGTTGCAGGAAGGTGAGCATGTGGCAGGCCGCCAGCGCGGCGACGAAAGCCTCTTCCGGATCGACCGCGTCCGCCGCGGAATAAGGCAGCGGCACCACATGCGGCGACGACGAACCGGCCACCTCGATGCCGCCGTCGAAGCGGATCAGGTGGCGGCGGCTGTAACGCTTGTCGATGAAGGGCTGGTCGTCGCGGGACCAGACGATTTCGGCGGTGTGAAGTGACATGGCGGCGGCGGACGATGGTCGTGCAACAAGCGTGCGGTCATCGGTCACGGCGCGCAAGTGCGGCGCGCTCACTGCCAGCGGCAGCCGCGCTCGTAGATCAGCGGCTCGTCCACCAGCACCCCTTCGGCGACCGTGTCGTGCTGCATTGCGTCGATCAGCACCGGACGTCGCGGCGCACCGTCCATCCGCAGCAGGTAGCGGCCGCTGGCGGCCAGGTCGGCGTGCATCAGGTAGCACTTCAGGTGCTGCGGAAGGAAGGGGAAACCATAGGGCACGTCACTGAGCCACAGCACGCGCTCGCCGGGATGCAGCACATAGCTGAAGGCGCGGGCGCGGCTGGACACCTGCACGCCCGGCAGCGGCTTCTCGTCGACCGCGCGCAGCAGCACGGGGTGGTCGGTATCGATGTCCAGGCGCACTGCGCCGGTGTCCGCCAGTTCGGCACCGTCGACCGGCACGATACCGCGGGTCAGTGCGACGCAACCGTGCAGTGCGACGGTCAGTGTCAGCAGAACGAAGCGGTGGAATCGCATCGCCGGGTGTGCTCAGCCGCCGCGCTGACCAAGCAGCCCCAGCGTCTGGCCGTCCGGCCGCCCATCGTAGAAAGCCGCCAGCGCAGCGCGGAAGCAGGGCTGGTCCGGCGCCACCTCGGCGAACAGGGTCAGGCAGGAGCGGAACTTCAGCGCATCGACTTCGCCCAGGATGTCTTCCGGGCGCCGCCCGGCGTGGGCGAGGAGGGCGTCGACACACTCGACCAGTCGTGCCCCCAGCAGTGGATGCGCGATGTAGGCGACCGCTTCGCTGCGGTCGGCGATGCCGTATTCGCGTGCCATCGCGCTGCGGCCGAGATCGCGCAGCTGCGGCAGCACGTACCAGATCCAGTGCGTGCGCTTGCGGCCGTCCTTCAACTCCTGCAGCGCCTGTTCGTAGTCGCGCACCTGCGCCTGAACGAAACGGTCGAGCGGATCGGTCGGGGCGGAAGGCATGTCGGCAATATTGCAGTGCTCGGGACGGACAGCATGACACGACCGGAGGCGGCGGACGACCGCCCGCCGCCGTCCGCGACTCCAGAAAATCCTGAGCCGGCGGGGGGCGAATTGCACTGGCTGGCCGGTGCCGCGCCGCTCTACGCTGCAGGCCTGATCTTCCCGGATGGACCCTCATGTTCCGTATCGCCCCTGTTGCGCTGGCATTCGCCGGCGCGTTGTTCAGTGCGGTCACGATCGCCGCATCGCCCTGGGCTGGCAATCTGACCCCGATTGCCGCCGCCGACTGGAACCGCGCCCGCGCCGCGCACCTGCTCGAACGGGCCGGCTTCGGCGGAACGCCGGAAGACATCGACGCCTTCGCCCGCCTGACCCCGGCCCAGGCGGTGCGTCGCCTCGTGTATTTCGAGGGCGCGCCGGCCGTGGCACTGCCGCAGTTCGAGCATTCGGGGGTGTTCGAGGCGGGGCTGGACCCGTTTCCCGCCAGCCGTCCGGCCACCACCGACCTCGCGCGCGACAGCGGCGAGGCGCTTGGCGTAACGGTCAAGGCGGGCGGCAACCGGCGCATGCAGCCGGTGGTGAACAAGTTCTTCTACTGGCTGCGCGCGAGCAAGCTCGAAACCGACCGCGTCGCCTACTGGTGGGCGAACCGCATGCTCACGTCGCCGCGCCCGCTGCAGGAGAGGATGGCGCTGTTCTGGCACGGTCACTTCGCCACCAACGAAGACAAGGTGCGCGACTACCGCAAGATGCTGAACCAGCTGGAACTGTTCCAGAACCAGGGCCTGGGCAGTTTCCGCACGCTGATGATCGGCGTCGCGCAGGACCCGGCCATGCTCTCCTTCCTCGACGCCGCCGTGAACGTGAAGGGCGCGCCGAACGAGAACTTCGCGCGGGAGATCATGGAGCTGTTCACGATGGGCGTCGGCCATTACAGCGAACACGACATCCGCGAGGCGGCGCGTGCCTTCACCGGCTGGAACTACCAGGGCGTCGCCTTCCACATCGACGCCGCAAAGCATGACGGCGGGCCGAAGGACGTGCTGGGCCGTCGCGGCAATTACGACGGCGTGCAGGTGATCGACATCATCCTCGACCAGCCGGTCACGCCGCGCTACCTCGCCAGCAAGCTGTACCGCCACTTCGTGCGCGAGGACATCGAGCCGGCGCTGGCCGAGGAACTGGGCCGGCGGCTGAAGGCGGTCGATTACGACATCGCTGCCTTCCTCGAAATGCTGTTCATGTCGCGCGATTTCCATGCGCCCGAATCGGTGGCGACGCGCATCAAGGGGCCGGTCGAACTGGTGGTGTCCACCTACCGCAAGCTGGGCCTGACCGAAGTGCCGGGTGTGCCGGATTTCAACGAGACCACCACGGCGCTGGGCCAGCGCCTGATGCATCCGCCCACCGTGGCCGGCTGGGCCCAGGGTCGCAGCTGGATCACGCCGGGGCTGCTGCTCGAGCGCGGCAATTTCGCGCTCGACGTCGCGCTGCCCGACATCAACTACATCCCGGGCGACCGCTACCCCGGCGCGCAGGCCGGCTACGAAATCCGCAACATCCACGAGCGCGTCCGCAGCGGCCTCGACCTGAGCACCGCGACCAAGCCCGGCGGCGCGGATGGCGGCGTCGACATGATGGCGATGTCGAGCATGAACGGCGATCGCAACGAGGACTTCAACACGCGTTACGGCAGCTATCGCGGCTGGCAGATGGCGGTCGAGCGCGTGAAACCGATTCCGCGCACGGTGGCCCGGCTGGATCTCACCGGCATGGTGCTGAAGGCCGGCTGTCGCACGCCGGAAGAGGTCGTCACCTACATGGAAGGTCGCTTCCTGTCGGTGCCGCTGGACGGCGCCACGCGCAACAAGCTTGCGGCCTTCCTCGAAAAGGAACTGGGTACGCGCGACCTGCCGGCCGCAGCCAGTTACGCCGAAGATCCGCTGCGCCTGCTGCTGCACGTACTGCTGAGCCGTCCGGAATATCAACTGGGTTGAGGCGAGGGCAGGGCGGGCGCAGGGACTTCCCGGCGTCACCTTGCCGCTACGCTGGAGAAAGCACATGAACGTCGATCAGAAACGCCGCCGCATCCTGAAGGCCTCCGCCGGGCTCATGGTCCCTGGCGTGTTCGGCACCATCGCGCGCGCGGCTGCCGCCGCCGAAGCGGAGGACCGCATCCTCGTCGTCTTCGAAATGTCCGGCGGCAACGACGGCCTGAACACCGTCGTGCCCTACGCCGACGACCGCTACTACCGGCTGCGGCCCAACATCGGCATCCGCCCGGACAAGCTGCGCAAGCTCGACGAACGCTTCGGCCTGAACCCCGGCATGGCCGGCTTCGAGCGGCTGTGGAAGGACGGCCAGCTGGCCATCGTGCACGGCTGTGGCTACGACAATCCGTCGTTCTCGCACTTCACGTCGATGGCCTACCTGCACACCGCCGCACCGAACAGCGGCGACGACTACGGCTGGGTCGGCCGGCTGGCCGACACCATGTCGCCCGCGCCGGTGCCGAACTACCTGCTCAACATCGACGCCACGCAGTCGCTTGCGGTGCGCAGCCGCATCCACACGCCGGTGGTGTTCGACGAGCCGGAGCGTTTCATGCGCAGCGCGGTGCACCCGACGCGCGCACTGCTCGACGACGTGAGCGTGGCGAGCACGGACAACCCGTCACGCCGCTTTCTCGAACAGGTGGCGGTCAGCGCGCGCGAATCGTCGCTGGCGGTGCGCGAAGCGTGGTCGAACTACAAGACCAACCAGGATTACGGCATCGCCCCGCTGGGTCTGCCCAAGGTGGCGGCCTGCATCGCCGCCGGTCTGCCGACGCGCCTGTATTACGTTGGCTACCGCAACAACGCCTTCGACACCCACGTGCAGCAGGCCGACCTGCACCAGCGCCTGCTCACCTACACCTCGGACGCGATCAGCGGCTTCCTGCGCGACATGGAACGCCTGGGCCAGGCTGACCGCGTGAGCCTGCTCATCTTTTCCGAGTTCGGCCGCCGGGTGCCGGAGAACACCAGCCTGGGCACCGACCACGGTACCGCCAACGTCATGTTCTTCGCCGGGAAACAGGTGAAGGGCGGCCACTACGGCACGCCGTCCGACCTCGGCGCGCTGGACGCCGGCGACAACCTCGTCCACACCACCGACTTCCGCTCGGTCTACGCCAGCGCCATCGACGGCTGGCTGAAGCTGGGCGCGGCGGACAAGGTGCTGAAGGGGCGTTTCGCGCCGGTGCCGGCCTTCGGCTGAGCCGGCCCGGTCTTCCGGTGCGCTGCTTTCAGCGCTGCCGGTCGGTAGTGCTTCGCCGCCGGGTCGCCCACAGGCCGGCCGCGCCGGCGCTTGCCAGCAACGCGGCCGTCGACGGTTCCGGCACCTCGTTGGCGGGCCGGAAGTCGAAGGTCGCCGAGAAGGCCAGATCCTGCCCGGCGGTGAATCTCCACTGACCGGAGAGCAGCTCGTCGAGATCGCTTTCGGCATCCCAAGGAATGTTGTAAGCGCCGCCGCCCAGATCCGTATTCGCGGTAGCGAGGCGCAGGCGCGAATCGTCCGGGATGCGCAGTTCGAAGTTGGTGGCGAACAGGAACATCATGTAGGTGCTGCCGGCCGTCACCTCGGCGTCGATGTCGAAGGTATAGGTGTGGAAGTCCAGGCCTGCCGTCAGTGGCACCGTCACCGGCGCGCTCGAATAGAGCAGCGGGCCGACGATGAAGCGCGTGAACGGGTTGTACTGCACCAGATGTGCGGTGAATTCCACCGGGACGGCATTGGTGTTGCTGCCCTTCAGCGCGTCACTGAGCAGGAAGGTGAAGTCGAGCAGGCGGTTGCTGCCGGTCGGCGCCACCAGGAACTGCCCCCAGCCGGAGAAGCCGGACGAACCGAAGTCGCCGATGCTGCTGCTGCCGTCCCACGACGACAGCGTGCTCACGACGATGGGCGCAGCCAGCGCCGGTGTACCGGCCGCGACGCCGAGCAGCGCGGAGGTGATCAAGACGGTTTTTTTCATGCAGCAATCTCCCGGTCAGAACTGTCCGCGACCCGCTGTCGCCCGCAGGCGCAGCGCAGTCTGGCCGGAGGCTGCACCAACGATCACGCGGGTGCGGCCTCCGGAATGCGGCGCTCATTCTTGTCGGGTGGCTCGCTTCGACGCAATACGCATATGCGCGTAGTGCGCGCCGGGTGGCGCGGCGAAGAAGCAGAGGCGATCAGCGCGCCTCAGGATCGCTCCGGTTCGACGTCATGTAGGCAATCAGCGCCATGCGCATGGCTTCTTCGACCGACATGTCGACCTTGGTCACCCAGGCGCGCGGCACGAACACCGTATAACCGCCGATCATGTAGCCCATGGGCAGATACACCGCGATCTGGTCCTCCAGTTCTGACAGCCCGGCGGGCAGATCGGCCATCGACTGCCGCGTCACCAGGCCGACGATGCCCATCGCGTTGCCCGGCATGCGCAGCAGTACCACCTGCTGGGCCGATTCGCCGGTGTGTGGTGCGAAGTAGTCGGCGAAGTTCTTCAGCGACGAATAGATGCTCTTCACCACCGGCAGATTGGTGAAGGGCAGTTCCACCAGCGACAGCAGGCGCCCGGCTTCCGGGCGCGATACCAGCACGCCCAGGCCCACGATGAGCAGGGCGCTCAGCGCGATGCCGAGACCGGGCAGATAGAAGTCGCCGATGATGGGCCGCACCATCATCATCGCCAGACTTTCCGTCCAGGTGACGAACAGCACCAGCACATAGACGGTCAGTGCCAGCGGCAGAAAAGTGATCAGGCCGCGAAAGAAATACTGGTAGAGGCGATGCTTGTTCATTGCAGGTGATTCGGGATGGAGGCGTGCGGAGCATACCGTGTGCCGCAGGGGCATGCCGGTCCGGCCGCGGATCGGGCGCAAACCCTGTGGGCGCGGCCTTGGCCGCGACAGGGCCGCTGCAGACCACCGGCTTCGATTCAGGCCGCAGTCGGGGTCAGAAGACCCCTCCCACAGAACCCCGGCTCCAGCCGTGGATCGGGCGCCATCCCTGTAGGAGCGGCCTTGGCCGCGACTGGGCCGCTGCGGTCCGCGGGCTTTGATTCAGTCCGCAGTCGGGGTCAGAAGACACCTCCAACAGAACCTCGGCTCCAGCCTCGGATCAGGCGCAATCCCTGTGGGAGCGGCCTTGGCCGCGACAGGGCCGCTGCGGTCCGCGGGCTTCGATACAGGTCGCGGTCGCGGTCAGAAGACCGCTCCTACACGATGCACCTCCGGTTGCGGCTCCGCCGTGCGCGCCTTCCATCCCGCCCCGTCATGCCCGGGTAATGACCACCTCGAGGTATTCGCTCGGCACCACCAGCGCATCCGCACCGCCGACATTGAGTTCATCCAGCAGGGCGAGGATGTCGCGCTCCAGTGCCGGGCGGACGTCCGGCGCCACGGCGCCGAAGGCCTTGTGGATCGGACCGTAGAAGGCGCGGAACACCTCCAGCCAGTGGGCGGACGAGCGGTAGCGGAAGACGAAATGCCGGCGCTCGCAGCGCATCTGTGCGGCGTGGGGGCCGAAAAGCTCGACGATGTGTGGCTCCGTGCCCCACAGCGAGGGCGACTTCACACCTTGCGGCGGCGGCACGTAGGCGCCGATGATCTTGAACAGACGGCCGATGAAGCCGCCGGGCGTCCAGCTGGCGAGCGCGATGCGGCCGCCGGGGCGCACCACGCGCAGCATTTCGCCGGCCGCCGTGGCGTGGTCGGGCGTGAACATGACGCCGAAGGTCGACATCACCACGTCGAAGCTCGCGTCATCGAAGGGCAGCCGCTCCGCGTCGGCGACCCGGAACTGCACGGCCAGACCGTCCGCCGCGGCTCGCATGCGGGCCTTTTCGAGCAGTGCCTCGACATAGTCGGTGGCGGTGACGTCGGCGAAGCGGCGCGCGGCGGCGAGGGTCGCGTTGCCGTTGCCTGCGGCGACGTCGAGCACCTGTTCGCCGGCGCGCAGGTCCGCGGCCTCGGCGAGTGTTTCGCCAACGATTTGCAGCGTGGTGCCAATGACGGCATAGTCTCCGCTTGCCCAGGTGGCATGCTGCCGTTGTTTGATGGCGTTGAAATCCGGCGCGGTGACTTGGGTTTCGAGTACGGCTGACATGGTGATCTCCTCGGGATGTTGTGGGGTGCGCCGCACCTGCCACGGCCCGATGGGCGTGTCCCTTTGGCGGTGTGCGACGACGGGACCATTCTTCCTGCAGGTGCCTGCGGGCGATTCACCGCATGTCGTTGAAACTTGCTCGCGGCTCCGCGATTGCGCGATCACGTGACCGGGTGTCCGCGCCGATTGATCGGGACGCCGCCGGGAGGGGTCATGCAAGGCGATCCGTTGTCCGATGTGCTGACCAGTGTGCGTCTGCGCGGCGCGATCTTCTATTACGTGAGCTGCGACGATAACTGGGTGGCCGACACGCCGCCGTCGCCGGAACTGGCTGACGCACTCAGCCCCGGCGCCGAGCACGTGATCGCCTATCACATGATCCTGCGGGGAAACGGCTGGGTCGGCATGGAGGGTCAGGCGCCGGCCAGGCTGCAGGCGGGCGACATCGTCATGTTCCCGCGCGGCGATGCCCACGTGTTGTCCAGCGCGCCCGGCATGCGCGCAGCCGGCGGCGATCAGTCCTGGCGCGCAACGACGCGCGACCACCCCCAACCGGTTCTGATTGCCCTCCACGACGGCGTGTGTGAGCTCGATGCCGAAGTGCCCTCCAGCCGCGCCAGCATCACGATGGTCTGCGGCTTCATCAGCTGCGATCTGAAGCCCTTCAACCCCTTGATCCAGGCCCTGCCGCCGATGCTGCACCTGCCGTCGAGCGGGGTCGGCGCCTGGGTGGCACCCATGCTCGAACAGGCGGTGGCCGAGTCACGCCACCGGCGGGCGGGCAGCGCGGCGGTGCTCGAACGCGTCAGCGAAATGGTGTTCGTCGATGCGGCGCGCCGCTGTCTCGAAGCCCTGCCGGAAGAGGGCGGCAGCGGCTGGCTCGCCGCGCTGCGCGATCGCTACATCGGCAAGGCGATCGCGCTGATGCACGCGCGCCCGGCGGAGGACTGGACGGTGGATGAACTGGGCCGACAGGTCGGCCTCTCCCGCTCCGCCCTGCACGAGCGTTTCGTCGACTGCGTCGGCATGCCGCCGATGCAGTACCTCACTCACTGGCGCATGCAGCTCGGCGCCAATCTGATGCGCGAAGGCCAGGCCTCGGTCGCCACCATCGCGCAGGAGATCGGCTACGAATCCGAAGCGGCGTTCTCGCGGGCGTTCAAGCGACTGACCGGTCAGCCGCCGGCGACATGGCGGCGCGCGCAACGCGGGGCGGGGTAGCCGGGAAACCTCAAGGCCTGGCCCCTGTGGCGCTCGGTTCCGTCGCACTCCGGACGCCGAGCGGCGGCACGCCTGACAGCGTTCGCTACGCTTCCTGGCCGGCGAAGAAGTTCGCCAGTTCATCCACCAAGCGGAAGATTTCCGACCTCTCTGCATCGGACAAGCCTTTCAGCCGCACCGTCCACGCGCTGTCGCCATCGGCCTCGGAGAAGCCCGTTGAATCCATGAAGCCTTCGAGCTTGAAGATCTGCGACCGGGTGGTTGAATCGAGCTTTGAACGGTTCATCCGGTGCAGGCCGACACGGCACTCGATGAGCGCCTTTTCCAGCGCCACATGCTGACCGTCCGGGTGCGGCAGCATCAAAGCATCGCGGGCGATGGAAAATTTTTCGGCCGGAAAGCTATAGCTCATCGACAACTCCTGTTCTGAGCGGGCCGAATGGCATCTTCGGTCCCCTGTTTTCTTGTCCGCACTCCTGAAGGGTGCGAGACGACATGCCGACCGACGCTTTCCCGGCTGATTGATCCGAGGCAAGGACGGCAGGGTACGGAACATCGGTGCTCATGTCGCGGGCGATGGCGCCAGCCAGTCTTCCACCGTCAGCCCGGGCACGCGCTGGCACTCGCGCAGGTTACGCGTCACCAGCGTCAGCGCACGTGATCTGGCATGTGCCGCAATCAGCAGGTCATGGCTGCCTATCGGGGTGCCGGCACGCTCAAGCGTGGCGCGGATGTCCGCGTAGTGCGCGTCCGCCGGCTCGTCAAAGGGGAGCACCACCATCGCATCCAGCAGCGCATTCACACGCTCGGTCAGTACTGCAGAGCCTTTTCGTTGTGCGCCGAAGCGTAACTCGCAGGCCACCACGATGCTGGTGCATACCTCGTCGGGCGCTACATCGGACAGACGCTGCATCACCGGGCCACGCGGGTCGCGGATCAGTTCAGACAGTGCATTGGTATCCAGCATCCAGAGCGGTTGCGCCATCAGAACTCGGCCCTTTCCTGGGGCGGAAGGTCTTCCACCTCGGGCAGACCTTCGTCCAGCGGCGCCCAGGAAGCCAGAAGGTCCAGCAGGCGGTTCTTGCGGATGGGCGTGAGGATGAGGCTGTCGCCTTCCTTCCGGATCAGCACCTCGGCACCTTCAAGTTCGAATTCTCGCGGGATGCGTACCGCCTGATTGCGGCCGTTGCGGAACAGTGAAGCGTGGCGTTCTACCATGGTCGATCCTGGAGTGTGGTTGGCATATGGTGCAACATATGCCTTGGTTCGGCAGCGGTCAAGTCGGAGAGGGCGCGGATCGTGTGTTGCCCGAAAAACGGGCGAATTGGCTTTGGGAATGTTGCTGCGCCCCCTGTTGTTACGCGTGCCTGGCCGCAGCATCGTGATCTATCATGACGCATCAAGATGAATCCTGACGGAGGCGACATGTCCGCCCAGACTCGCGAAAAGTTCTCATCTCAGGCCTCGCCCGAAGTGCTCGCCGCGCTGAGGCGGATTGCCGAATCCGAAGGCCGGCAGTTTCAGGTGGTGCTGGACGAAGCCCTGCGCGACTATATCGAGCGCAAGGCACAGGGCCGGCCGCGCAGACATGTCATGGAAGCGTTCGCGGACAGCCTCGGCGAATTCGACAGCCTGTACCGCGAACTTGCCAAATGAGTGCCAAGTGAGCGCCAAGTGAGGGCACGGGATTACCTGACCCTTGCCGACGTGCTCGCGCTGCATGCCGTGCTGATTCAGCGATATGGCGGCAGCCCGGGCCTGCGTGATGCCGGAGCACTCGAATCTGCGCTGTTCCGCCCGCAGTCCGGCTACTACGAAGACGTCGTGGCCGAAGCTGCGGCGCTGTTCGAAAGCCTCGCCATCAACCACCCTTTCATCGACGGCAACAAGCGTGTCGCCTTCGCCGCGACCGACGTCTTCCTGCGTATCAATGGCTGCCGTCTGAATCAGTCACCGGACGCCGTTTTTGCCCGGATGATGGACATGTTCGACGCCGGCACCTTTGACATCGCCCATCTGGAGCCGTGGTTGCGCGGCATCATCGCCCGGCCGGAATAGCGCGTGGCGGAAACGCTGATGGGGTCGCGATGAGACGTGAGCGGCATTCCTTCCCAGCAGGAGAAATCCGTCGCGACAGGGGCAAGCTTCAGTGGGACGGTGACCTCGACGCGATGAGGACCCACACTTGATCCGGGGCGATGCCAGCGACTGGATCGACTGTTTCCGGGGCGCCGCCACCCCGCAGGCCGAAAGGCTGGACGCACTGCCGGGCAGTGAACCGCGGAGCATCGGCGACCTCACCCTGACCGAAGTGCTGCAGAGCTTCGGCAGCCAGCGGGATTTCGATCAGGCGTGGACACTGCTGACCGGGCTGGATGCTGTCGACATCGGCGGTCGGGACAGTGCAATACAGGCGGCGCGCAACGATCGCGCTGCGCGAGCGTGGCATCACGATCCGCAAGACGATAGACGCGCTGATCGCCACCCCCTGTATCGAATCGGATTGCGCGCTGCTTTACAGCGACCGCGACTTCGACCCATTTGTCACACATCTCGGGCTGAGCTCGGCGATGAACTGAACCGGGCCGAGGTGGAAGAGGGTGGAGAAATCAGGGGAAATGTTGCTGCGTCCCCTATTGTTTACAGCATCTCGCTGTGCTACGCTTTTTCTATACCAGCGACTAGGAGTAGCTCCGGTCTAATGTCTGGTCCCTAGGGCGTTTTATCTACTTACGCATGCCCGGCCGCAGGCTTACGCCCGGCCGGGCGTTTCGTATCTGTCATTTGCAGGCTGCTATTAGTCGCGCTTCGCGATCAATTGCGACAAGATGTCCAAGGGTAAGTGATCATGACCCCACGGCCGCTGCATCAGCTGTTCGATGCCATGTATCACGAGAAGTATCGGTTTGAAGAGTTCTTGGCGCTGAAGCCTCAGGAACACTACAGCCCCGTCAGTTGGAACCGGCGAACCATCTACAAGCCCTCTCCAAAGCTGAAAGAGTTCCACCACTTCCTCAGTGGCTTCCTACTTGAATTTCTCCCTGTCGATCGGTCAGTTTCGTTTGCTTATCGTAAAGGGGCAACGCTTCTGCAGGCCGTCGCGCCTCATGCACAAAGTCGCGCCTTCTTCCAGACAGATCTGGAGCGCTTCTTCGATAGCATAACTTCGGATTTGATCCGGTCAGTATTTGATCAAGCTGAAACTCCTGTCTCGGATTTGGGCGATCATGTTGAGCACATTCTGGATCTTCTCACCATCGACGGCACATTGCCGATTGGCTACTCCACATCTCCTGTCCTGAGCAACGCATGCTTGTTCGGGTTCGACAAGAAGTTGGCAGCCATTTGCCACAGTCGGCAATGGATATACACGCGCTATGCGGATGACATAATAATTTCCGCCGACGATCGTTTAAGCATAGAGGATGCCGATCAAGTAATCGAGAACTGCCTTGTAGCGGAGCTTGGTGGTGGCTTTAAGCTCAATCAGAAGAAAAGTAAGCTCACTACGATCGGAAGAAAGGTGAAGCTTCTGGGGCTCGTCATTTTGCCTACCGGTGTCATTGTTATTGATCGTGAAATTAGAAACCGGATCGAGACTTGGCTCTATTTTTATATAAAAGATCGCTCTCGGCTGTCAAAAATATTCCAAGAAGATCGGGGCGAGGGGATAGAAGAGGGGCTGCAAAGGCTGAGTGGTCTAATTAGTTATGCATCTGCAGCTGATCCGATTTATCTGGATAAACTCAGAGCGAAATTCGGGAATACCGTCATTGATAGTTTCCTGCACAGGTCTGCCCAATGAATCGCTTCCGTGTGAGCCTAGAGTCGATTCAACATGTCGCCAGCCTCACATTAGAACTTGATTTGTCGCCTCCCGGGTTGGTTTGTCTGGTAGGTCGAAACGGTGCTGGAAAAACCACGCTGGTTCGGGCGCTACGCAATTTTTCTAGTGCAGATACCTTTGTCAGGACGGCGACTCCATATGCGTTCTCTCCTGATAGCCGAATCACATATGTCGTAGACGGAACGGAGGTGGTGTTCGCGTACGATGATTTGATTCGATCGTTGAACTGCAAAAAAGCAATACCCGTCGAACTGCGTAACATCATTGCGGCAGAACTGCCGATGCCCCATGGTTCGCGCTTTAACTACTTTAAAAGCGCTAGTGAGGCGGACTTGGATATCCGTAGGGCGATTGCGCTTGGTAATCATGGTCATCCCGAGGAGCTTGTTTCTTTTCTTGCCGCGATATATGACTCGCCACGCTATTCTGAAATGGTGGAGGTGGCTGTTAAAGGAAAGAGCTACTACGCGATTGTAAAGGGCGATGGTACTTATATACGTGAAGACTATTTGAGCTCGGGTGAATATTTCCTAATTAATCTATATCGAACCATTAAAGGAGGGGCTCGACTCATCGTTATTGATGAGATCGACATTTCCCTTGATGCGGCGGCTCAGGCGAATTTGGCGGGGTGGTTGAGGGTTTTTTGTGCTAAGTACGGACGCAAAATTCTATTTACGACACATTCGCTCGCACTGATGCGGCAGCTTAATTCGGATGAATTGTTCTACATTGATGAAAAAGAAGGTCGTGTCTCGATAACCCCGACCTCGTATAGTTATGCGAAGGCGCGTTTGTTTGGCTTTTTTGGTTGGGATAAGTACATTTTGACCGAGGATGAAGTTTTACTTGGTTTTATAGAGGCGGTGATAGAGAAATACTGTCCTCAAATCTTCTTTCGCTATAAGATTATTTTTATTGGCGGGGGGGTGCAAGTGACTAACTTAATGAGGCACAACGAGAGAGAGCAGTTCTTGTCTTCGCCCGAGAACGTGATTGCCATCCTTGATGGGGACCAGAAAAATTGCAAATTTGCCGGCCATCCTCGTGTTCATACGATTCCAATCGATAGTGTGGAGAAGGCTATATATTCAGACAGTCGAACGGATAGAGGCTTTCCGTTTTCGACGAATAGGAATGACTTCACCAGCGAAAAGGACTTCCATAACTATCTCCAGCAGAAGGGGGTGGCAACGCAGAAGCAAATATTCGACTACTTGATTACGAAGCACGAAGAGGCGCTTCAAATCATCGGCGGGACGCTTCGCAATTTTCTTTCTCCTCCTGTTCAATAACGGCACTTTGGACCGAGAGTGCGACAGTTATTGGGGCGTCATTCATGAAAGGAAAAAGCCGCATGCCCTCCCAGGATCATGCGGCTTCAATATGACCAGCGCTTACTGCGCTGGTCAAGCACTTCGCATCAGCAGCTTCAGTAGGTCTTGTAAGGCAGGAACTTCCCGCTCATCGTGATGCTGACGCGATCCCCCGCCGGGTTCGCTTCCCGCGCCAGATCCATCTTGAAGTCGATGGCGCTCATGATGCCGTCGCCGAATTCCTCATGGATAAGCGCCTTGAAGGTGGTGCCGTACACATTGATCAGTTCGTAGAAGCGGTAGATCAGCGGGTCGGTGGGCACCGAGGTGGGCAGCGAGCCCTTGTAGGGGACGACCTGCAGCTGGGTGACCGCCTCGGCCGGCAGGTCGAGCATTTCGCCTATGGTCTTGGCCTGTTCGGCGGTGAAGGTCATCTGGCCGAGCAGGCCGGCGGTGACCCATTCCTTGCTGAGGCCGATGGCCTTGGCGAGGTCGGCCCACTTGAGGCCCTTGGCAACCTTGCGTTCGACGATGAGATCGGTGACGTCTTCGCGTTTCATGTGAGTCTCCTTTGAGGTGGTGTTCAGGCGGGTTGGCTGGATTGGTCGGGGTGGACGAGAGGCGGGTTCTTCGCATCCCAGCCGGGGCCGGGCTGGAATTCGCGCGAGCGCTTCACGAGGAAATCGACCAGGTGATTGCGCAGCGTGTAGAAGGCGGGCTGCTGGTGCAGGGTTTCGCGCACGCGCGGCCGGGCCAGCGGATTGACGACGATTTCGGCGATCTTGGCGCGCGGGCCGTTGGTCATCAGCACGATGCGGTCGGCCAGCAGGATGGCCTCGTCGACGTCGTGGGTGATCATGAACACGGTCTGCTGCGTGGCTTCGACGATGCCGATCAGTTCGTCCTGGATGCTGCCGCGGGTGAGCGCGTCGAGCGCGCCGAAGGGCTCGTCCAGCAGCAGCATCTTCGGTTCGATCGAGAAGGCGCGGGCGATGCCGACACGCTGTTTCATGCCACCGGACAGCTCGGCCGGCTTCTTGTCCAGCGCGTGGCCGAGGTGCACCAGTTCGAGGTATTTCACCGCGTGCTCGCGCACCTGCTTGGCCGACCAGTCGGGGTGACGGCTGCGCACAGCGAACTCGACGTTCTTCAGCGCGCTGAGCCAGGGCATCAGCGCGTGGCCCTGGAACACGACGCCGCGGTCGAGCGAGGGGCCGCGCACTTCGCGGCCGTCCATGATGACGTGGCCGGCGCTGGCTTCGTCGAGCCCGGCCAGGATGTTCAGGATGGTGGTCTTGCCGCAGCCGGAGTGGCCGAGTACGCACACGAACTGGCCGCGCTCGATGCCGAAATGCACGTCTTCGAATACCGGCGCGGGGTCGGGGCTGCCCGGCTGCGGAAACTGCCGCTTCAGGCCCTCGACCTTGAGGAAGGGTTGGGTGCTCATTGTGATGGGGCCTTTTTTGTCTGCGGACGACCCGGCCGAGGGCGGCTGCGCGGCCTCCACCGGGTCGCGGGTCTGCGTCTTCAGCGGGACGACGGGTGCGAGGGCTGCGCTCATGTTCATTCCCTCCATGAGATGGCGCGCGCCACCCAGGCCAGCAGGTGATCGAGCAGCATGCCCACCAGGCCGATCAGCAGGATGGCGGTGATGATGTTGGTGATCGAGAGGTTGTTCCACTCGTTCCAGACGAAGTAGCCGATGCCGGTGCCGCCCACCAGCATTTCGGCGGCGACGATGACCAGCCAGGCGATGCCGATGGAAATGCGCATGCCGGTCAGGATGGTCGGCGCGGCGGCCGGAAGGATGACGAGGAAGGCCTTGCGCAGCGGGCTCACTTCGAGCGTGCGCGCCACGTTCAGCCACTCGCGCCGCACCGATGCCACGCCGAAGGCGGTGTTCACCAGCATCGGCCACAGCGAGCAGATGAAGATGACGAAGATGGCGGAGATGCCCGAGTCCTTGATCGTGTAAAGCGCGAGCGGCATCCAGGCCAGCGGCGAGATTGGTTTCAGGATCTGGATGAAAGGGTCGAGCGCCTTGTAGATCAGCGGCGACATGCCGATAACGAAGCCCAGCGGGATCGCCACCAGCGCGGCCAGCAGATAGCCGCCGAGCACGCGGGCGATCGAGTAGGCGATCTGTATGCCCAGGCCCTTGTCATTGGTGCCGCGGTCGTAGAAGGGATCGCTCAGGTGTTCCCATATTTTGGCCGCCACCTCGCCCGGGCCGGGCATGGCGGACTGGCCGCCGGTCTGCGCCTGGGCACCCATCAGCGCGGCGTACTCCGGGTCCATCGCCGGCGCGGCGCCGGCGCCGCCCGACGAGGCCGTGGTCGCCAGATACCAGGCGCCGACGAAGAGCGCGAAGAACAGCGCCGACAGCAGCGGCGCCAGCCAGGGTTTCCTCGTCATGCCGTCACCTTCCGGATCTTAAAGCTGTTGAGGTATTCCTCCGGCTTGGCCGGGTCGAATTCCTTCTTCATGACCGAGAACTTCTTGGTCGTCGTGTTCGGCACCGGCAGGCCGACTTCCTTCATCAGCGCGGCGGCGTCGGTGGCGAGGAACACCTCCTTGGCGATCTTCTGGTAGTCGATGTCGCCCTTGATCTGGCCCCAGCGCTTCATCTGGGTCAGGATCCACACGGCGAAGGACTCCCACGGGAAGGGCTCGAAGCCGATGCGGCCCGGCACCTTCTGCACGCCGCCCAGACCGTCCGCGTAGGTGCCGGTGAGCACCTGTTCGACCACGGTGACCGGCTGGTTCAGATAGTTGGTCGGCGCGATCGCCTCGGCGATCTGCTTGCGGTTGGCGGGGTTGCTGGCGGTTGCGGTGGCCGTGATGATGGCGCGCAGCAGCGCCTTGTAGGTGTTCGGCATCGTCGTGACGAACTCCTTGCTCGCGGCGAAGGCGCAGCAGGGGTGGCCTTCCCAGATGTCGCGGGTGAGCGTGTGGATGAAGCCCACGCCGTCGTATACCGCGCGCTGGTTCACCGGGTCGGGTGCGAGGAAGCCGTCGATGTTGCCGGCGCGCAGGTTGGCCACCATTTCCGGCGGCGGCACGGCGCGGATCTGCACGTCGGTGTCCGGGTCGATGCCGTGCTCCGCGAGGTAGTAGCGCAGTAGGTAGTTGTGCATCGAGTAGTCGAAGGGCACCGCGAACTTGAAGCCCTTCCATGCCTTCGGGTCGCGCTTGTCCTTGTGCTTGACCGACAGCGTGATCGCCTGGCCGTTGATGTTCTCGACCGCCGGCATGGTCCACGGAATGGGGTTGGAGCCGGCGCCGATCGAGATCGCCAGCGGCATCGGCGACAGCATGTGGGCGGCGTCGTATTCCTTGGCCAGCGACTTATCACGGATGACCGCCCAGCCGGCGGTCTTCACCACTTCGACGTCCAGACCCTGCTTCGAGTAGTAGCCCAGCGGGTGCGCCATGATGATGGGCGTGGCGCAGGTGATGGGGATGAAGCCCACCTTGAGCTTGGTCTTCTCCAGCGGGCCGGGCGAGGCGAAGGCGTCCTTCACGGTGCCCAGCGGCAGGAAGGTCGAGATGGCCGCCATGGCCGTGCTGGCGCCGACCGCGCGGATAAAGTTGCGCCGCGTTTCGTCGTGCGGGAACAGCGCGCGCATCACCGCGCCTTCGACCACGCGGTCCAGCATCGCCTCTTCGGACAGCGCTTCGGCCTGGTCGTGTTCAGCCTGGCTGTTATGGCGGCCGCAGGAGCAGCCATTCAGTTTCACGTTGGGGTCGAAGGGGTTGCGGAAGGTGCTCATTGCGGGACTCTCCTTTTTCTGGAAACTTCAGTGGGCGAAGCAGGGGACCGGGTTCGGCGCGTACTCGATGTCGTGCGCGTAGGCGTCGTAGGCGGCGCTGTATTCCATGCAGCGCGCCACGTCGCGGATGAAGCCTTCGTCGTAGCCGGCGCGGCGCAGCAGGTGGAAACCCAGCTCCATGCCGGAGGCGATGCCGCCGGCGGTGACGATGCGGCCGGCATCGACCACGCGAGCGTGCGAGATGCGGCAGGCGGGTGCTATTTCGGCGAGGCGATCGATCGGCAGCTTGCCCAGGTGCGAGGCCTCGACCCGGTCCGGCTCCTTGCGGTTGGTCGCCGGAATGCCGTCGAGCAGGCCCATGCGGCCGTATATCCAGGAGCCCGTACACACGCTGGTGAGCAGGCAGCTCGCGGGTAGTGCGTCGATGAACTCGTGCAGCCGGCCGTTCCAGGTTTCCTGCCGCGTGCCGGCGCCGCCGGGAATGAGAAAGGCATCCATCGCCGGGCGGTCGGCAAAGCTGTAGTTGGGCAGCACGGTAAAGCCGGCCTGCGCCTGCACCGGCCGCTGCGCGTCGGCGATCAGGAACACCTCCAGCTCCGGGTCGAAGCGCCGCGCCACCGAAAACACCCCGTGCGGCGCCGTGAAGTCGACGATCTCGGCGTCCTTGAAGACGTAGATGCCGAGCCTGAAGCCGCGCTTGCGCTGCGATCCCACCGTGTAGATCTCCCGTGCGTTCATGGGACGAATGCTAGGGAGCGGGGTAGGGGGACCGGTATCACTACGGATGTGATTGTCGTGTAGTGCGGGCACTACAGAAGGCATCGCGGCACTGTCGCCCGGCTTTACAGCGCGCCTGTCGGGATGGGCTCGATTCCTTTGTGCTCAATCGTTTGCGACACGAGGGACGGATCTTGCTTTGTGCCCACCGACCAATTGCCTACAGAGGAACCTTCAATGGCCTTCACCCGGATATCGCCCCTTGTCGCCACCCTCGGCCTGAGTGCAGCCCTGCTGTCCGCACCGGCTCTCGCGACTGACGTGCTGCTCGATTTCTCCGGCAACATCTGCGGCGATGCCACGAATGCGGCTTGCACGAACGGCGCCGGCATCGGCCAGGGCTACGGCGACGTCGTCGGGCTGCTCGACGTGTCGCATCGCGCCTTCGTGACCGCCACCGGCACCACCGTCAACAGCAGCCTGTTCTACTGGTCGACGGCGTACTCCGACCTCGAAGGCGTGGCCTGGGGCGGCAGCAATCCGGACACCCACAGCGCCGAGTTCGTCTTCACGCCGGGGGCCGGTTATGCGGTCACGCTGAATTCGATGGATTTCGGCGATTACCTGAACCGCAACGACGGCTCGTCGGCCGTCGTGCTCGATTGGCTCACCGGCCAGACCCTGTGGAGCTCGGGCGCTTTCGACGCCGGCACCACGCGTCTGTCCTTCATGCCCGGCGTGTCGAGCGTCAACGGCCTGGTGCTGCGCTTCGGCCCGGACAGCTACAACACCGGCATCGACAATATTTCGCTGACCGTCACCGCGGTACCCGAGCCCGGCACCTGGGCCATGCTCGCTGCCGGCCTCGGCGTGATCGGTGCGCTGCGTCGTCGGCGGAAGGCGGACTGACCCGAAGTTTGCCCTCGAGGCATTCGCTGCGGAAACGGGCTTCCGACCGCGACTCCAGCCGGAATCGAGGCCCGACGCATACGACGTCCATATCGCGGTCAGAGCGCCTGCGGGGGTAAGCCTATCCCGCAGGCGCAGCCTGCCTCCGCTTTCTCAAGGCGGTAAAGAACCCATGACATTTTGCAGACTGGCACCTGGTGTCGTGCCGATCAGAATTCGAAAGGAGAGAGATTCATGAAGTGTATGTACCGTTTGGTGGCCCTGCTGGCGTTGAATGCAATGGCTGTACCGGCAGCCGTGTCGGCGCCGAGTTACTCGGTCACCTACCTGGGCACGCTCGGCGGGCAATCGAGTACCGCGAGTGACATCAACGATCTCGGTCAGATCGTTGGTTACTCGGCGACGACCTCGGGAGAGATGCATGCATTTCTCTATGAAGGAGGCTCAATGGTCGATCTGGGTACGCTTGGGGGCAATCTGAGCCAGGCCACCGGTATCAACAATTCGGGGCAGATCGTCGGCTTTTCGCGGATCGACGGGCTTGGCACGACCCGCGCATTCGTCTTCGCGGGCGGCAATATGGCTGAAGTGGGAACGCTGGGCGGCACATTCAGTGTTGCCTATGACATCAATGACTCCGGCCAGATCGTCGGGTATTCGAGCTTTAGTG
This sequence comes from Methyloversatilis sp. MC4-4, assembly GCF_049843555.1. Classification (GTDB taxonomy): domain Bacteria; phylum Pseudomonadota; class Gammaproteobacteria; order Burkholderiales; family Rhodocyclaceae; genus Methyloversatilis; species Methyloversatilis discipulorum_B. Next base: position 120,329 of record NZ_JBBHZK010000002.1, on the reverse strand, counting down.
ACGGAGACATTCAGGGCTTTCTCTATTCGGCCGGCAGCATGACTGCGCTGGGGACGCTGCGCGGAGGGGACAGCTTCGCTTATGGCATCAACGGGTCGGGACAGGTCGTGGGTGCCGCGAGGACGGAAGAGGGGTTTCTGCGGGCATTCTCGTACGCCAATGGCGTGATGACCGATCTGGGCACGCTCGGCGGTGATGCGAGTTCTGGCATCGCGATCAACGACAGCGGGCTGATCGTTGGTGGAGCGGAATACGCGGCGTTCAACTATTACACGCGTGCTTTCCTCCTGTCCGGTGACCAGATGGTCGATCTCAATCCCGATGCGCCCTGGAGCAATGCCGCAGATATCAACAGTGCGGGCGACGTCGTCGGAACGATGGCCAGAGGGGACTTCTCGAATTTCGGTTACCTGTATCGCAACGGCGTTGTGTACGACTTGAACGAATTGATCGATCCGTCCCTGGGCCTTGTGATCGACAGCGCGACTGCGATCAACAGTGCCGGCGATATCGTGGCCACCGGGTGCACATTGAGCGGATGCTCGGCTGTGTTGCTCAGTGCGGCTCCGGTGCCCGAACCGGAGGCTTGGGCGCTGTTCGCCGCTGGCCTCGGCGTGATCGGAGGCCTCAGCCGTCGCCGAAAGGTGGCGTGACGAGGTGTCGGTGACCGGCCAGGCGGTGGAATAGCGCGGGCCCTGCCTCGGCCCTCATCAAGGTCGCGGTCAGATGAGCGCTGCTACAGGAGGCGGGCGGCAAAGCTGGCAAAGTCGTTGTCGATGACCGCGGGGCGGATGTCCGGGTTGTGTTCGTCGGCGGGGGTGTATTTGCCAGTGCGCACCAGCACGCCGGCGATGCCGGCCGCTTGCGCGCCGCCGATGTCGTCGCGCAGGTCGTCGCCGATCATGATGGCCTCTTCTGCGCGCACGCCAGCGGTGTCGAGTGCGGCCTGGAAGAAGGGGGCGGCGGGCTTGCCGGCGATCTCGGCTTGCACGCCGGTGCTGTATTCCAGGCCGGCGACGAAGGCGCCCATGTCGAGCGACAGGCCGTCCTCTTCCTTGAAGTGACGGTTGCGCGCCATCGCGATGAAGGGCAGGCCGCGCATGACGAGGCGGAAGGCGGTGTTGAGCTGTGCGTAGTCGAAGCAGTGGCCGGCGTCACCGAGCACGACGGCGTCCGGTTCGGCTGCGTCGGGCCCGACTTCGTCGCGCAGGTCCGGATGCACGATCCAGTGCGGATGCAGGCTGCGGCTGCGCACGAGATTCATCGTCGCGCCGGGGGCCGTCAACAGTTCCTCGTCGCGCACGTCCAGAGCCAGAGCCTGCATCTTCGCGACCAGCGTGCGCCGCGGCGTGCGGGTGGTGTTGGTCAGGAACACGAGCTTGAAGCCGGCGGCGCGCAGTCGCGCAAGCGCCTCGATCGAACCGGGAATGATCTGGTCGCCGACGTGCAGCACACCGGCCAGATCGATCAGCAGGGCCTTGGGGTTTGCGGGCAGAGACATGGCGTTCTCCTTCGTTCGATGCGGCGCGCCGTCCTTGTAGGAGCGGTCTTCTGACCGCGACCACAGCGGAGGTCAAGGAGCCTGCGCGTGATTACAGGCTCTGTCGCGGCCAGAAGACCGCGCCTACAGGGCCACCAGCTGATGCCGCGCGGCGAAGCTCACCAGTTCGACCGGATTCTTGATGTCGAGTTTGTCGAACAGCCGCGCGCGGTATGTGCTGATGGTATTCGCCGACAGCGACAGTTCCCGTGCGATATCACCGACCGTGTGACCGCTGGCGAGCAGCTTCAGCACCTGCATTTCGCGGTTCGACAGACTGTCGAGCGGGCTGGCGGGTGTGTCCGCGCGGACGCCGAAGGCGAGGCGTTCGGCCAGTTCCGGCGTGACGAAGAGGTGACCGCCGGCGACGCGGGCGATGGCGTCGAACAGCTGCTCCGGCGAGCAGCCCTTGTTCAGATAGCCGGCGGCGCCACTCTTCAGTGCGCGCACACCGAACTGCGATTCCGGGTAGGTCGACAGCATCAGCACGGCGACCCTCGGAAACTCGGCGCGCAGCTGCTTCAGCACGTCGAAGCCGTCGCGGTCGCTCAGTGCGATGTCGAGCAGCACGACGTCGGCGCCGTCGCCGCGCAGCAGGCGCATCAGATCGGGCCCGCCTGCCGCTTCGCCGACCACGGCGATGGCCGGGTTCTCGCCGAGGATCTGCGCGATGCCCCGGCGCAGCATCAGGTGATCGTCGACGATGATCACGCGCACCGGCTTCATCGCGTCGACTCCGGTACCCGCAGATGCACGGTGGTACCGGCGCCCGGCGTGCTGTCGATACGCAGTTCGCCGCCGAGTGCGCGCGCGCGTTCGTACATGCCGAGCAGGCCGAAGGAGGTCGGTTGCGCCGGCACCTGCATGCCGCGGCCGTTGTCGCGGATGCACAATTCGATCGCGCTGGCCTGACCGGTCACCTCGACATTCACCTCGCTCGCTTCGGCGTGCCGGGCGACGTTGGTGAGCACTTCCTGCACGATGCGATAGACGGCGATTTCGGCGCTGCGGCCAAGGCGTCGTTCGGGCTCCGCGTCGTTCAGCGTCAACGTGCAGCGCAGGCCGCGGCGCGACTGCATTTCCTGCAGCTGCCACTCGATCGCGGCCCACAGGCCCAGGTGGTCGAGCACGCCGGGACGCAGGTCGGTCAGTATCCGCCGCACCGCGCCCAGCGCCTGCTGGGTGACCGACATCATGTCGTCGAGCTTGCGCTCCAGTGCACCGTCGTGCGCGAGTCGCGGGCGCAGCCAGTTCAGGTCGAACTGCAGCGCGGTCAGCGAGGCGCCGAGTTCGTCGTGTACCTCGCGCGCGATGTGCGTGCGCTCGTCTTCGCGCACCTGCTGCAGGTGGGCGGACAGCCGCTGCAATGCGCTGTGCGACTGCTGCAGTCGCGCGTTGGCGTCCTGCAGCGCGGCGGTGCGTTCGGACACGCGGCGCTCCAATTCGACCTGGTTGGCACGCAGCACGGCCTCGGCGCGCTTGCGTTCGGTGATGTCGGCGAAGGTGACGACGGCGCCGACGATCTGGCCGGCGTCGCGGATCGGGTAGCTGGTGTACTCGGCGGGAAAGGCGCTGCCGTCGCGTCGCCACAGCACTTCGGATTCGATGCGCACGCCCTGGCCTTCCTGGAAGGCGCGGAAGATCGGGCATTCATGGACGTCGTAATTGCGTCCGTCGGAATGCGCGTGGTGGATCAGGTAGTGCATGTTGCGGCCGAGCACTTCGTCTGGCTCGAAACCGATCAGCTCGGCGCCGGCGCGGTTGATGAAGATGCAGCGGCCGTTCTGGTCCACGCCATAGATGCCTTCGCCAGCCGACTCGAGCAGCATTTCGAGCTGGTGGCGCCAGGCGGCGTGGTGCGACAGGTGGTGGAGGTTGGCGAACACGTCGTTGCGTCGGCACAGGGGTGCCGCAGCCTTGCATCAAGCGTGCCACGCGGTTCGCCGCGCGGACAGCACCGCGCGGCGCGGGTTTGCGCGGAGCGCGGCCGGCTGTTGCCGAGCGTGTGCCCCGTTGTGGTGCGCTCAGGCCGGTACGTCGCGCACGCGCAGTGCGCCGTCGGCCTCGTCCGCTTCGATCAGGCCCTGTTCTTCGTAGCGGCGCAGCTTGCGCCACAGCGACACGCGGTCGATGCCGAGCAGGCGGGCGGCCAGCGCGCGGTTGCCGCCGACGCCGGCCAGTACGTCGAGGATGTGGTTGCGCTCGACCGCCTCCAGGGTGCGCACCTCGTTGCCGCCGCGACCGGCGGCGTGGCCGGCCGGGGTGCCGAGGCCGGGCGGCAGGTCCTCCTCTGCCAGCATCGTGCCGCCGGCCAGCGCGACGCCGCGCTCGATGATGTTCTCCAGCTCGCGCACATTGCCCGGGTAATCGTAGGCGCACAGCTTCTGCATTGCCGGCGGCGCGATGGCGGTGACTTTCTTGCCCATGGCCTGTGCTGCGCGGCGCACGAACTGCTGGGCCAGCAGCGGAATGTCGTCGCGCCGGTCGCGCAGCGGCGGCAACTGCAGCGTCACCACGTTGAGGCGGAAGTAGATGTCCTGCCGGAACTGGCCAGCCTCGACCGCGGCGCGCGGTTCGCGGTTGGTGGCGGCGAGGAAGCGGACGTCGGCGCGCACCGGCTCGGTACCGCCGACGCGCAGGTATTCGCGCTCCTGCAGCAGACGCAGCAGCTTCACCTGCATCGCCGCCGACATTTCGGTCACTTCGTCGAGAAACAGCGTGCCGCCCTGGGCCGCCTCGACCAGACCGCCGCGCGACTGCTGGGCGCCGGTGTAGGCCCCCTTTTCATGACCGAACAGTTCGTTGGCCAGCAGTTCCTCGTTCAGCGCGCCGCAGTTGATCGCGACGAAGGGCCCGCTGGCACGGCGGCTGTGCGCGTGCACGTGGCGGGCCAGCAGTTCCTTTCCGGTGCCGGTTTCGCCGACGATGAGTACATTGCAGTCGGTCGGCGCCACACCGCGCGCGATGTCGAGGATGGCGCGCATGCCTTCGTCGCGCGTGATGATGCGTTCGTCGGCGGCGTGCTCGACCAGCTGGCGCAGGCGCTGGTTCTCGGCGCGCAGCTGCGCCTTGTCGGCCGCCTCGCGCACCAGCTTGCGCACTTCGCCGAGGCGGAAGGGCTTGGATACGTAATAGAAGGCGCCGGTGCGCATCGCCTCGACCGCCGATTCGGTGGTGGCGAAGCCGGTCACCACCAGCACCTCCATCGCCGGCCAGGCCTCTCGCGCGCGACGCAGCAGTTCCAGCCCGTCCATGCCGGGCATCTTGACGTCGGTCAGCAGCACCTCGTAATCGTTCTGGCGCAGCAGCGCCAGCGCGGCGTCGCCGTTGTCGGCGGTGGTGACGTCGAGGCCGTCGCGGCGCAGCGCGGTGGCCAGACCCTCGCGCGCGACCGCTTCGTCGTCGACCAGCAGGACATGTGCCGTACTCATGCTTTCTCCTCCGCCGGTATCCAGAGCGTGACGCAGGTCCCGCCGTCCGGTTCGTTGTGTATGACTGCCTGACCGCCGTGTTCGGCGGCGATTTCATGCACCACGAAAAGCCCGAGCCCCGAGCCCTTGCCGACCGGTTTCGTGGTGAAGAAGGGGTCGAACACGCGCGGCAGGTTGCGTGGTTCGATGCCGGGGCCGTTGTCGCACACCGAAATTTCGGTGCCGCCGTCACGCGCGCTGCCGCGCACCGTGATGTGCGGCGCAATGCCTGCCTCGACGCAGGCTTCGAGCGCGTTGCGGATCAGGTTCAGCAGCGCCTGCTGAATGCGCTGGCCGTCAGCGTGGATGTGCAGCTCGGGCGCGATCTGCAGCGTCACGGCGTCGGCGGCGTCGGGCCGCTCGGCGCGCAGCAGTGCGACGGTTTCCTCGACCAGCGGCCGCAGCGGCTGGCGCACCAGCGCGAAGCGGCTGTCGCGCGCGAAGTCGAGCAGGGTGCGCACGATGCGTTGCGCGCGTTGCACCTGGTCGTCGATCTGCTCGACGAAGCCATTGATCTGCGCCGGGTCGCACACGTCGCGCTCTTCCAGCAGCAGCTGCGCGTTCAGCGAAATGTTGGAAAGCGGATTGTTCAGCTCGTGCGCGACGCCGGACAGCATGGTGCCGAGCGAGGCCAACCGCGCCGTGCGCAGCACCGCGAGCTGGCGCTCTTCGAGGTCGCCGAGCGCGCGGTTGAAGGCGGCGACCAGCGCGGCGATCTCGTCGTCGCGGTCGCGCGGCGTCAGGCGCGCGAGATTGCCGGTGCCGATGCGCGCCAGATCGCTTTCGACCTCGCGCAGCGGTGCCACGACGCGCCGCGTCACCAGCTGGCCGATTACCAGCACCAGCGCGACGGCGGCGATCATGATCGTGTACAGCTGCGATTCCTGGCCGGACAGCGCGCGCCGCATCGCCTCGCGCGCCTGATCGGACAGGCGCTCGCTTTCTTCGAACGCCTGCTTGCCGACCTCGGTCATGCGCTCTTCAAGCGGTGAGATCGGATCGGTCGGGCGGATGCGGCGCTGCAGGCGGTCGTCGAGCAGGTCGCGCCAGTCGTGCAGCGACTGTTCCAGGTCCTCCAGCGAGAAACCGGGCGCAGCGCGCTGCATCAGCGCGCGGTCGCGTGCGATCAGCGTGAGTGCCTCTTCCGCCTTGCCGACCGCCGACTTGAGTTCCGATGGCTTGCGGAACAGCAGGTAGTTCTTTTCCAGCCGCCGCGCTTCGCGTACCACGTCGTGCATGCGCGTGACGTGGTGTTCGTCGTCGACGCGCGACAGCAGCAGGCGCACCTGTTCCAGCGCGGCGAACACCAGCAGCACGAACAGCGCGCCAAGCACGATGTAGCCGAGCAGGATCTTGCCGTGCAGGGAACGGGGCAGCAGTTTCATGAATTGCATGCTGCAACGTCGCGTTGCGAATTTCAACAGCGACCACATGCGCGCAAGCGCCTGTTTCATGCGGACTTTCGGCGGGCGTTCATACGGGCGCAAGGGCGCGCGCTGCAAGTTGCAACGAGCGCCGGCGGTCCATACGAGGGGTGGGGTGTAAAGCATAAGTAAATCAATGCTTTGCGTTTTTCGCTAGAGGTGGCACAGCGCCTGCTAGGAAATCCGTGCCAGTCTCGCAGTGACGATTTTGAAGGCTCCTCGGGTCGTTGCTGTGGCGAGGCTTGCAATGGGGAGGCCGGTCGACCTAGCGGACAGCACCGGTTCTTTTGGCGGCTCGCGAGCAATCGCGAGCCGTTTTTCTTTGCGCCGCACGCCGCCTGGCGGATTCGGCGATAATTCGCCGCCTTTCAACGCCCCGCACCCCGCCTCCCGCATGGCCGATCCCGCTGTTCCGCTGATTTCTACGCACGCACTGGCCTGCACGCGCGGCTCGGCACGCCTGTTCGCCGGGCTGGATCTGGCGGTGGGCGAGGGTGAGTTGCTGCACGTGGCTGGCGCCAACGGCAGCGGCAAGACCAGTCTGCTGCGCATCCTGTGCGGGCTGTCGGAAGCCGAATCCGGCGAGCTGCGCTGGTGCGGCCAGCCGGCGCGCAAGGTGAAGGACGACTGGCGCGCCGGCCTGCTCTATCTCGGTCACCGCAACGCGGTGAAGGACGATTTCACGCCGCTGGAGAACCTGCGGGCCAGCGCGGCCATCGCCGGTGAGGCCATGGAAGAGGAGACGGCGCTGCGCGCACTGGTCGACATCGGCCTCGGCGCCCGCCTCGACGTGCCGGCGCGCAGCCTGTCGCAGGGGCAGCGCCGTCGAGTCGCGCTGGCCCGTCTGCTGTGCGGCACACGCGCCCGGCTGTGGATACTGGACGAGCCGTTCACTGCACTTGACGTGCGCGCGGTGGCGCAGCTGGCCGAGGCGATGGCCGCGCACATCCGTCGCGGCGGCGCCGTCATCTACACCACGCACCAGCCGGTGGATATCGACGTGCCGCGCCGCGCGCTGCTCAATCTGGACGACTACTCATGCTGAGCGTGTTCGCCGCCGTGCTGCGTCGCGACCTGCTGCTGGCCTGGCGCCGCCGTTCCGACGTGCTGACCGCGCTCGGCTTCTTCCTGCTGGTGACCAGCCTGTTTCCGCTCGGCGTCGGGCCGGAACCTGACCAGCTGGCGCAGATCGCGGCCGGCGTCATGTGGGTCGCCGCACTGCTTGCCACGCTGCTGTCGGTCAGCCGGCTGTTCGAAGCGGATGAGGCGGACGGAACCCTTGAGCAGATGCTGCTGTCCGTGGAGCCGCTGGCAGTGATCGTGCTGGCCAAGGTGTGCGCCTACTGGTTGCTGACCGGATTGCCGCTGGTGCTGATCGCGCCGCTGATCGCGCTGCAGTTCAGCCTGACGCCGGACGAGACGCTCATCGTCTGCGCGACGCTGCTGATCGGCACGCCGACGCTGTCTTTGCTCGGCGCCGTCGGCGCGTCGCTGACGCTGGGCCTGCGCGGCGGTGGCGCGCTGATCGCGCTGCTGGTGCTGCCGCTGTACGTGCCGGTGCTCATCTTCGGTGCGGGGGCGATCGACGCCTGGCGCGCGGGTCTGGGCATCGCCCCGCACCTGGCCTTGCTCGGTGCCTGCCTGCTGGTGGCGCTGGCGGTAGCGCCGCTGGCGAGCGCGGCGGCATTGCGCATCGCCCAAGATTGATAGGGGGCCAAACCGCACTCGGTTAAACTTGCGGTTTTGCCGTCGGCCCCCGCCGAGACACGCGCGTTGTATCTGCGCACACCGAGTAATCAGAACCTGGGCTAGCCGCTTCGTTGATGTCCGAATCACAGTCTTCCGCCGCGCGCGCGCCGTCGTCCGGCTTCAACTTCTTCCATTACGCCAGCCCGCAGACCTTCTTTCCGCTCGCCGGCAAGCTGCTGTGGCCGAGCTGGATCGCCGCCGTCCTGCTGACGCTGGCCGGCCTTTACATCGGCTTCTTCGTCGCGCCGACCGACGCGACGCAGGGCGACAGCTACCGCATCATCTTCATTCACGTGCCGGCGGCCTGGATGTCCATGGTGGTCTATCTGGCGATGGCCTTCTGGTGCGCGGTCGGCCTGGTATTCAACACGCGTCTGTCCTTCATGATGTCGACCGCGCTCGCGCCGACCGGCGCGATGTGGGCTTTCGTTGCGCTGTGGACCGGCGCGCTGTGGGGCAAGCCGACCTGGGGCACCTACTGGGTGTGGGATGCGCGCCTGACGTCCGAACTGATCCTGTTCTTCCTCTACTGCGGCTACATGGCCCTGCAGGCAGCCATCGACGACCCGCGCCGGGCCGACCGCGCCGGCGCGCTGATCGCCATCGTCGGCGCGGTGAACGTGCCCATCATCTATTTTTCGGTGAAATGGTGGAACACGTTGCATCAGGGCGCGTCTGTAAGCCTGACGGCTGCGCCGACCATGGCCACCACCATGCTGACCGGCATGCTGGTGATGGCGCTGGCGGCCTGGGCCTACACGATAGGCGCGGCGCTTGTGCGCGTGCGCGCCATCATGATCGAACGCGAGCGGAACACCGACTGGGTGCGCCAGCTCGCCAGCAACGGAGACGGCAACACATGAACTGGGAAAGCGCCAGCCATTTCTGGGCGATGGGCGGTTACGGCTTCTTCGTCTGGGGTTCCTACGGCGTGACGGCTGCGGTCATTGCAGCCGAACTGTTCGCGCTGTCGCGCCGCATGAAGAATGCCCGTGCGCAGGCCCGGCGCGACGTTGCGCTGGAGCGCATCGACGCCGACAAGCGGGGCCGCGCATGAAACCCCGCCACAAACGTTTCGCGCTGGTCGCCGCCGGCATCGCGCTGCTGGTCGGCGCGGTCACGCTGGTGCTGAATACCTTCAGCGACAACATGGTGTTCTTCTTCAGCCCGACCCAGGTCGCGGCGAAGGAAGCGCCGCAGGGCCGCACCTTCCGCATCGGCGGCATGGTTCAGGACGGCAGCCTGGAGCGCGGCGCCGACGGCACGTCGGTCCGTTTCATCGTCACCGATACCGCCAACACCATCACCGTCACCTACAAGGGCGCGCTGCCGGACCTGTTCAAGGAAGGCAAGGGCGTGGTCGCCCAGGGCAAGCTCGGCGAGGACGGCGTGTTCGCCGCCAGCGAGGTGCTGGCCAAGCACGACGAGAACTACATGCCGCCTGAAGCCGCGCACGCACTGGAACAGGCGAAGAAGGCGCAGAGCACGGTCGTTCAGTAAGCCGCATCCACTCCGCTCCGGCGCCTCGGGCCGGAGCACCACGTTTCACGGGCAGGAGCCATCATGTTTCCCGAATTGGGCAATTTTTCGCTGTCGATCGCGCTGGCGCTGTCGGTGCTGCTGGGCGTCGTTCCGCTGGTCGGTGCGCAGCGCGGCGACGCGCGGCTGATGGCGGTCGCGCGACCGCTGACGCAGGGCGTGTTCGTGTTCGTCGCCTTCGCCTTGTTCTGCCAGATCCAGTCCTTCGTGCTGAACGACTTTTCGGTGCTGAACGTCGCCACCAATTCGAATTCGACGCTGCCGCTAGAATACCGCGTCGCCGCCGCCTGGGGCAGTCACGAAGGTTCGCTGCTGCTATGGACCTTCATGCTGGCGCTGTGGGCGCTGGCCGTCAGCGTGTTTTCGCGCCGTCTGCCGCCGGACATGGTGGCGCGCGTGCTGGCCGTGCTGGGCTGGGTCGGCGTGGGCTTCCTCGCCTTCATGCTGGCCAGTTCCAACCCCTTCGACCGCCTGCTGCCGGCGGCCGCCGATGGCCGCGACCTGAATCCGCTGCTGCAGGATCCGGGCATGATCTTCCACCCGCCCATGCTCTACATGGGCTACGTCGGCTTTTCGGTCGCCTTCGCCTTCGCCATCGCTGCGCTGATCGGCGGCCGGCTCGATGCCGCCTGGGCGCGCTGGTCGCGGCCATGGACCACCGTGGCCTGGATGTTCCTGACGCTGGGCATCGCGCTCGGCAGCTACTGGGCCTACTACGAACTGGGCTGGGGCGGCTGGTGGTTCTGGGATCCGGTCGAGAACGCGTCCTTCATGCCCTGGCTGGTCGGCACCGCGCTCATTCATTCGCTGGCGGTGACGGAGAAGCGTGGCGCGTTCAAGAGCTGGACCGTGCTGCTGGCCATCGCCGCCTTCTCGCTGTCGCTGCTCGGTACCTTCCTCGTGCGTTCGGGTGTGCTGACCTCGGTACACGCCTTCGCGACCGATCCGGAACGCGGTGTGTTCATCCTCGCGCTGCTGGTGTTCGTGATCGGCGGCTCGCTGCTGCTGTTCGCGATCCGTGCGCCGTCGGTCGGGCTCGGTGGAGGCTTCGCGCTGCTGTCGCGCGAAACCTCGCTGCTCGCCAACAACGTGCTGCTGGCGGTCGCCACGTCGGCGGTGCTGCTCGGCACGCTCTACCCGCTTTTCCTCGACGCGCTGGGCATGGGCAAGATTTCGGTCGGCGCGCCTTACTTCGACGCCGTGTTCGTGCCGCTGATGACACCAGTGCTGTTCCTGATGGCCATCGGGCCCTTCGTACGCTGGAAGAAGGACGAAGCGCCGGGGCTGGTGCTGCGCCTGCGCTGGGCGTTCGCGGTCAGCGTCGCCGCCACGCTGGTGACGATGGTGGCGACCGGGCATTACACGCCGATGCTGGGCCTCGGTGCGTTCACTGTCGTGTGGATCGCTGCCACCAGCGTGCAGCATCTGGTCGAGCGTCTGCGCGGTCGCAACGGCGACGGCAGCTGGATGGCCCGCGCCCGCGCGCTGCCCGGTGGCTGGTGGGGCATGTGGCTGGCCCACCTCGGGGTGGCGGTAAGCATCGTCGGCATCACGCTGGTCAAGGGCTTCGAGCAGAACGCCGACCTCAAGATGGCGCCCGGCCAGACGGCGACGCTGGCCGGCTACACCTTCAAGTTCCACGGCGCCTTCGAGCACGCGGGTCCGAACTACGACGCCGCCCGCGGCCGCATCGAAGTGACGCGCGACGGCAGGCCGGTGGCGATGATGCACCCGGAAAAGCGCATGTACCGCGTGTCGCAGATGCCGATGACCGAAGCCGCCATCGATTCCGGTTTCACCCGCGACGTCTACGTGTCGATGGGCGAGCCGCTGCCCGATGGCCAGGCCTGGATCGTCCGCATCTTCTACAAGCCCTTCGTGAACTGGATCTGGGTGGGTGCCCTCATCATGGCACTGGGCGGCGTCATCGCCGCCGCCGATCGCCGTTACCGCAAGCTCGCCCAGCGCGACGCGAAACAGGGCGCGCGCGACGGTGTGGCGACGCCGGTCCGGGAGCAGCACGCATGAAACGCTATCTGTGGCCGCTGGGCCTTTTCCTGGTGCTGGCGGGTTTCCTGTTCGCCGGCCTCTACCTGAACCCGCGCGAGGTGCCGAGTCCGCTGATCGGCAAGGCCGTGCCAGCCTTCTCCATCCCCCAGCTGGCGGCGCCCGACAAGACCTTCTCGCCGGCCGACATGAAGGGCAAGGTGTGGCTGGTGAACGTGTGGGCGTCGTGGTGCGTGTCCTGTCGCCAGGAGCATCCGCTGCTGGTCGAGCTGGCGAAGACGGGGCTGGTGCCGATGGTCGGCCTGCACTACAAGGACGAGCGCGACGCCGGCATGAAGTGGCTGGCCGAGCACGGCGACCCCTACCTGCTCTCCGCGCACGACCGCGACGGCCGTGTGGCCATCGATTTCGGCGTCTATGGCACGCCAGAAACCTTCATCGTCGACAAGACCGGCGTCATTCGCTACAAGCACACCGGCCCGCTGACGCCGCAACTGCTGCGCGATGACATCCTGCCGCGCGTCAAGCAGCTCGAGGCATCCTGACATGCGACGTTTGATGGTGTTGCTGGCGGCATTGATGCTGCCGTTTTCCGTGCTGCACGCGGAAGAGGCAAAACCGCTGGCCGACGACCCGGCGGTCGAGGCGCGGGTGCAGAAGCTGGGCGAGGAACTGCGCTGCCTGGTCTGTCAGAACCAGAACATCGCCGACTCGCACGCGGATCTGGCGATGGATCTGAAGAAGCAGTTGCGCGAGCAGATTGCCGCCGGCCGCAGCGACGGCGAGATCAAGGACTTCATGGTCGAGCGCTACGGCGATTTCGTGCTCTACCGTCCGCCGCTGAAAGCCACCACCGTGCTGCTGTGGGGCGGTCCCTTTGCATTGCTGCTGATCGTCGTCGTGTTGCTGCTGCGCCGCCTGCGCAGCCGCGCCGAGCGGGCTGCAGTCGCCAACACACTGAGCGCCGATGAACACGAGCGCGCCCGCGCGCTGCTCGCCGGCGAGGAGAACAAGGTTTGACCACATTCATGATGGGCGCGGCGGCGATGCTTGCCGTCGCGCTGGCTTTTGTCGTCCTGCCGCTGCTGCGCGGCCGCAGCACTCAACCGGCGGACGCTCAGCGCGCGCTGACGCTTGCCATTCACCGCGATGCGCTGGCGGAACTGGACCGTGATCTGGCGGCCGGCCTGATCGACGACGCGCAATACCGCATTTCCTGCGCCGAACTGGAGCGCCGCGTGCTCGACGAGGCCGGTGCTGCAAAGTCGCCTTCGGCGAAGGGCAGCGGCCGCTGGGTGGCCATCGTGTCGGCGCTGATGGTGCCGGTGATCGCTGTTCCGGTGTATCTGGCGCTCGGTCACCCGCAGGCCATCGATGCACCACGCAGCAGTCCGCCGCAGGCCGAGGGCGAGGTGACGCCGGAACAGATACAGGCCATGGTTGCGCGACTTGCCGAGCGGATGAAGGCGGAGCCGGACAACGCCGAGGGCTGGTCGATGCTGGCGCGTTCGTACTTTGCGATGGGGCGCTTCGACGAAGCTGCCGACGCCTATTCCAGACTGGTGAAGATCGTCGACGGCGACGCCCAGGTGTGGACCGATTATGCGGACGCGGTCGCCATGAAGCAGGGGCGCAATCTGGCCGGCGAACCCGAGCAGATGCTTAAGAGGGCGCTCGAACTGGACCCGGACAACGTCAAGGCTCTGGCGCTGGCCGGAAGTGCAGCGATGCAGCGGGGTGACGCTGCCGCCGCACGTGTGCATTGGGAGCGTTTGCTGAAACTGCTGCCGGCGGATTCTCCGTTGATCGAGCCCATCAAGGAAAGCATGGGAGAGGCTGCCGCGGGTGCTGCGGCGAAGTAGGTGAGCGGGTAGCGCTTGCCGCGGCGAACGCTGCGGCGATGCGGAAAAAGGTCTTGCGATTACGGAAGCACAAAAGAAAAAAGCCGGCTTGCGCCGGCTTTTTTCATGCTCGCGGAAGAAGGATTACTTCTTCTCTTCAGCCGGGGCAGCCGGAGCAGCAGCGTCAGCCGGAGCGGCCGGAGCAGCGTCAGCCGGAGCAGCCGGGGCAGCGTCAGCCGGAGCGGCCGGAGCAGCATCAGCCGGAGCAGCCGGAGCAGCGTCAGCCGGAGCGGCCGGGGCAGCAGCCGGAGCGGGTTCGGCGGCCGGAGCCGGGGCTTCTTCCGGCTTCGAGCAAGCGGCCAGGGCAGCGGCGAGGATGGCGGCGAGGAGGAGGGACTTTTGCATTTTGATTTCCTTGGCTGTTGGCTACAACGTGAATTCGGTACAACACCCGATCGAGCTAGCGACCTCGATCAGCCCAAAATAGTAGCACGAGCGTCACGGATCAAGTTGCAGCGCTGGAAACAAGGTTTTACAAGCCAAGCTTTGTTGTGCTTATGCAACATGAACAACTGTCCCAGATCTCGGCGAATCGACCGCTGTAGCCGGCGATCTCGACGGCATCCGCGCGCACGTGTTTGCCCCGCCAGTGCGCATGATGAGTGCGGATCACTGCGTCAGCTGAGCCATTCAGCATGAAGGTTTCGCTCAGATGACGCAGCGTACGCGGCAACTGACGGATGCGCAGGCGGTGCGATTGTGCGGCGCACAGCGCCCACAGACGGGGCATGCGATGCTGCAACGGTTCGGCGTCGTGCAGCACGATGCGCACCTCGGCCCGCGGCGACTGCGCGAGGGCCAGGGTGAGCGCCTCGACCGCGAGGCGCGAGTCGAGTGCGGTGTCGCGCAGGTCGGTGTCGACGATGTCGAGCGAGCGGTCGATCTGCGCGATCAGTGCGCCGATCGCCGCCTGATAGCCGGCGCGATCGTCGAAACGGAAGACACCCGTCGACTCAGTCAATGACCGCTCCGCTGTGCAGGAAGCCGTCGCAATACCAGTCGTAGAGCAGGTCAAGCGTGCCTTCGTGGTCGGCGATCCGGGCGACGCTGCGGGCGCTGGCAAGCTCGCGCAGGGTGTCGGTACTGCCGGGGGGCAGTTCCACCGGTTCGCCGTTGATCCAGAACTGGTGGCCACTGCGCAGCAGCAGCGTCCGGCCGTCCAGTCGCACGCCGTGCTTCGACACCTGCTGCGCAAAGCGCTTCGGCGTCAACGGATCATCCGGCGGATCGAAGAACACGTGCGGCTTCGGTTCGCTCAGATAGCCGCCGAGGAAGGCTTCGACGTCCTTGCGCGACCACTTGATGGTGTTCAGCACCGCCTCGACCCTGTCTATCATCGCCGCGGGCAGTTGGGCCGGATCGGCCTGCAGCGCGAGATCCGGGTCGGCGTACATGCCGGGCATGCAGATTTCGTCGCGCAGGTAGTCGAGGAAGCCGGTCGCCAGTTCCTGCATCGACGGCGTGCGGAAGCCGATCGAGTAGGTGGTGCATTCGCCTTCGGCGATGCCGTTGTGCGCGCACTTGGGCGGCAGGTAGAGCATGTCGCCCGGCTCCAGTACCCACTCCTGTTCGGGCACGAAATTCTTCAGGATGCGCAGCGGTGCGTCCTCGATCAGCGTGAGGTCGGTCTGTTCGCTGATCTGCCAGCGGCGGCGGCCGGTGCCCTGCAGCAGGAACACGTCGTAGGAATCGAAGTGCGGGCCGACACCGCCGCCATCGGTGGCGTAGCTCACCATCACGTCGTCCAGCCGCGCGTAGGGCACGAAGCTGAAACGGCGCATCAGGGCGTCGGCGTCCGGCAGCAGCATGTTCAGGCCCTGCACCAGAACGGTCCACGGCTTCGTTCTCGGTCGCCGGATCAGCGATGCGGGCAGCGGGCCGCGCGCCATTTCCCAGTTGCGGCCGTCGTGCGCGATGAAACGCGATTCGACGTCTTCGTCGCGCGCGAGATCGAGCAATTGTTCGCGCGGCAGCAGGCCGTTGAAGCCGGGGATGGCGCCGCGGATGAGCAGCGGCTTCTTCTGCCAGTAGTCGCGCAGGAAGGTACGCGGGCTGAGCCCGCCGAGCAGTGTCTTGTCCATGGGTGCGGATTATCCGCGATGGCGCGGCCGCGGCGCACGCAGCAGGTAAAATCGCGCCCTTTCGCTTCTGCAGGACACGTCATGCCGGTCGCCCGCATCGAATCGCTGGACCACGAAGGTCGCGGCGTCACTCACCACGAAGGCAAGGTCATCTTCGTCGATGGCGCCTTGCCGGGCGAAACCATCGATTTCTCTCCCTACCGCAAGAAGGCGTCCTACGAACTGGCGCAGATCAGCCGCATCGTGAAACCGAGTGCGCAGCGCGTGACGCCGCGCTGCCGCCACTTCGGCATTTGTGGTGGTTGCAGCATGCAGCATCTCGATGTTGCCGCGCAGGCGTCCGCCAAGCAGCGCGTGCTTGAGGACGCCTTGTGGCACGTCGGCCGGGTGAAGCCCGAAACCGTGTTCGCGCCGCTGGTCGGGCCGGGCTGGGGCTATCGCTACCGGGCGCGGCTGTCGGTGCGCTATGTGCCGCGCAAGGGTGGCGTGCTGGTGGGCTTCCGCGAGAAGAAATCCAGCTACGTGGCCGACATGGATTCCTGTGAGGTGCTGCCGCCGCATGTGTCGGCCTTGCTGCTGCCGCTGCGCGCGCTGATCGATGGTTTCTCGCTGCGCGACCGCCTGCCGCAGATCGAGATCGCCATCGGCGGCGAGCGCGAAGAACAGATGACGGTGCTAGTGTTCCGCATCCTCGAAAAGATGACGGCCGAGGACGAAGCGGCTCTGCGTGCCTTTGCCGAGACGCATGCGCTGCACATCTATGTTCAGCCGGGCGGCCCGGACACGGTGCTGCCGTTCTGGCCGATCCCGATGCCGGAACTGGCCTACTCGCTGCCGGATTTCGGCGTGAAGCTCGCGTTTGCGCCGACCGAATTCACCCAGGTGAATCACGGCATCAACCGCTCGTTGCTGCGTCGCGCGATGTCGCTGCTGGCGCCGCAAAAGGGCGAGCGCATCGCCGACATGTTCTGTGGCTTGGGCAACTTTTCGCTGCCGATCGCTTCGCTGGGCGCCGACGTGGTCGGTATCGAGGGTGCCGATGCGCTGGTCAAGCGCGCTGCACTCAATGCGGCGGCGAATGGGCTGGCGGAGCGGTCGAGCTTTGCCGTGGCCAACCTGTTCGAAATCACGCCGGAGTCGTACGCCGCGCTCGGCCGCTTCGACAAGATGCTGATCGATCCGCCGCGCGAGGGCGCGATGGAACTGGTGAAGTCGCTGCCGCACTCGGCCGACGACGCGGCACCGTCGCGCATCGTCTACGTGTCGTGCAACCCGGCCACGCTGGCGCGCGACCTCGAAGTGCTCATCGTGCAGAAGGGCTACCGCCTGCGCGGCGCCGGCATCGCCAACATGTTCCCGCAGACCTCGCACGTCGAGTCGATCGCGCTGATCGAGCGCGCCTGAGGCCTCGGCCGGACGGTGCGGGCGTCGGGCGCGATTCGCGTCCGACGCAAAAGAAAAGGCCCCGGAGGCGTGAGCCCCCGGGGCCTTCGTTCAGGTCACGCGGCGATCAGTCGCGCTGACCGGTCAGTGCCATCAGCAGGTGCAGCAGGCTGATGAACATGTTGTACAGGTTCAGGTACACCGACAGCGACGCCGACACGTAGTTGGTTTCGCCGCCGCGCACGATGCGCTGGATGTCATACAGCATCCAGGCGGCCGAGATCAGCACGATGGCGGCCGAGATCGCCAGTTGAAGGCCGGGCATCTGCAGGAAGATGTTGGCGACAATGGCCAGCAGGATGACGACCATGCCGATCATCAGGAAGCTGCCCATGTTCGAGAAATCGCGCTTGGTGGTCGCTGCGACCGACGACAGCACGAGGAAGGTGACTGCGGTACCGCCGGCGGCCATGGCGATGATGGACCCGCCATTCGAGAAGCCCAGCGCCACCTGCAGGATGCGGCTCAGCATCAGGCCCATGAAGAAGGTGAAGCCGAGCAGCAGGGCGACACCGAGGCCGCTGTTCTTGTTCTTCTCGATCCCCCACATGAAGCCCCAGGCGATACCCAGGAAGAGCAGGAAGGAAATGAGCGGGCTGCCGGAGAAGAAGCTGAAGCGCATCTGTATGCCGACCAGGGCGCCAAGCAGCGTCGGCACCATGGACACGGCCAGCATCATGTAGGTGTTGCGCAGCACGCGGTTCTGGCCGGCGGACAGCGAACCGGTGGTCTGCATGCTCTGGAATTGCGGTTGCATCAACGTCTCCCGAAGGATGATTAGTGTTCTAAAGACTATCGCACAGGGTGCGAAGTTTCAACGCTGCTCATCATGCTAGACTGCGCGCCTCATCCGTAACCCTTGTCTGGCGCCATTGTGCGCATGACAGGCGGCATCCAGGAAGCGTGGCAGAGTGGTTGAATGCACCGGTCTTGAAAACCGGCAACGTCGCAAGGCGTTCGTGAGTTCGAATCTCACCGCTTCCGCCAAATCTCCCCAGCACCGCATTACTCCTCGTCGCATTGTGCCCGGCAATGCGCTCAGGGAGCGTCTCGCACCGACCCGACGCGCCCATCGATCCCCCGGGTCGGTCTGAACCACCCCGGATTTTGCGGAGGCTCGTTACAAATTGAATCGCGCTTGATCTTCGCAATGGTTAGCGACACAAGGAGCTGCCCGTAAATCGTCCGGGCGCCCGTTCTTCATGGCACGTACATTATCCGAGCTTCCACTTAAGCTTTCGTACCGCACCGGGCGCGACGATCTTGTCCGCGACCTCTTCGTACCGTGGCTGAAGCATTCCGTCCCGTATCGGCGGGCCGCAGGCTACTTCACCAGCGCGGGCCTCGCGCTGGCTTCTCGTGGCGTTGCGAGTCTCGCCTCGCGCGGTGGGAAGATGCAACTTGCAGTGTCGCCGTACCTCGACCCGGACGACGTAGCAGCCCTGCAAGCTGCCGCAGACAAGCCCATCAGTGTTCTTCGAGCAATCGCTTCGCGAAGCCTCGCCGACATCGAAGACGCATTGGTCAAGGACCGGCTCAATGCCATGGCCTGGTTGGCCGCCAGTGGGCAGATCGAGATCAAGATTGCCCTGCGCTTGGATGAGAAGGGTGGCTACAGCCGAGGTCTGTACCAGGAGAAGATCGGAGTCTTCACCGACTCTGCAGACAACCACGTCAGCTTTTCGGGGTCATCGAACGAAACCGCTGGCGGTCTCATTGAACAGACGGCAACCATACATTGCATGCATAGCCGGATGTCAATCGATAAACCACACGATGAGCATGAAGCGCGCGGTTGGGCGCGTCCGTCCGCTGCGTGCCCGGAAGCTACTCGTCGAGGGATTGGCAACACCTGATGCATCCCTGCAGGGACTGCCGCCAGTCGGTGACGGCGGGGAGGGGTCCGTTTTCTGCGGAAGAAGCGACCACAGAGCCGGGTGGTGCCAGCATAAGTCGTGGCCATTACTGTCCCGATGGGTGCGGATGGCGTCACGCAGCGTCTTGACCTCCGCAACGAGCTGTTCGCGCGACATGTGGTCGAGATCCTAATCCACGTGACCCTCGGGTGGTGTCCGGGACTTCCCCCCACCGACTTGGATGCGCGTGCTGAGTTCCTGCCCGGCGGCTGCCCGCGACCGCCTTAGAACCGCCTTGGCCGAATGCGGTACGATGCGCGCCACCGCCATGCTCAGCTCACACAGCCCGATGCCTGCGACGTGCCCATTCTGCACCCTACCGGCCGAGCGGGTTCTCCACGCAGACGCCAACGCAGTCGTGATCAGGGACGGCTTTCCGGTTTCGCCCGGGCACACCCTGCTGATCCCCCGCCGCCACGTCGCCTCGTTCTTCGATCTATCGGCCGCCGAGCGCGCCTCGCTAATGACCCTGCTAGATTGGGCCAAAGCCGAAATCGAGCGGGAACACTGGCCCGACGGCTTCAACATTGGCATCAACGACGGCCCGGCAGCCGGGCAAACCGTTTCCCATCTTCATGTCCATCTGATCCCCCGCTACCTGGGCGACGCCGCCGCCCCTCGTGGCGGGGTGCGATGGGTGATCCCCACCCGCGCGAAGTACTGGGACTGAACGATGAGTCTGGCGCTCTACCTCGATCGACTCCGCCGGCTCCAGGTCAACGTCGCCCGTGGGCGGGCCAGCCCCCACAAGATCTGCATGCTGCTGGCGGTGCTGGACCTTGCGCGAAGCGGCGCCCTGCGCGAGAACCGCATCGACTTCGCGCCGGCGCTGCTGGAACGGTACGGCACCTACTTCGGTGCAGTCAGAACCGAACGGGATCACGCCAATCCCCATTTCCCCTTCTTCCATCTCCATGGAAAGCTTCGGGGCGGCGGCGAGAGCTTCTGGCACCTTAAGGCCAAGCCTGGGCGCGAGGCCGTCGTCGCGGCCATGGACAGCGCCCGGGGCGTGCGGCAGATCACGGACAACATCGACTTCGCCTACCTGGACCCCGAGCTGTTCGAACTGCTGCAGGACCCGGTCGCTGTCGACGCCTTGAGCGCAGAGCTCGCCCAGGCCTGGTTCGGCCGCGGCTTGCAGGATCTGCAGGCGGTGGTGGGGCGGACGAAGGAGATCAGCCGCTACGAACGAAGACTGCGAAATCCGGAATGCGCCGTCCCCAGCGTTGCCGAGAGCATGCCCAGCTACATCCGCGACCCGGCATTCCGCCGCGTGGTCACCGAGATCTACGACTACCGCTGTGCCGCAACCGGTTTGAGGCTGGTGCTGCCCGACGGCGCCGCCTTGGTCGAGGCGGCGCACATCCACCCGTTCAGCGAAGCCGGCGACGACGACCCTCGAAACGGCCTCGCGCTTACCCCCGACATGCACTGGGCCATGGACAGGTATCTGATCGCGCCGGATACAGATTACCGCTGGCGGGTCAGCCGCAGCATCGATGGACGGATCCCGGACTACCGCATACTCACAGAGCTGGAAGGCAAGCCGCTTTTCCTGCCGCGGGAGGCACGGATGTATCCGAAGCGGGAAGCGATCGCGTGGAGGTTGGCGCGGCTGGAGCGGTAAGGAGATGCGGCGTAGCAGAGCGTGCGCCACCTAATCGGCCTGAGCGGTCGTTGAGGCTGTATAAAAACCCCTTGTTCCGCCACAACCGTTCACATGCCGTTGTTATGATTCCGCATCGCCTCTCCGGAGTCCCGCGATGCCGCGATTCAAGACGCCCGACTACGGCCTGAAGCTCATCCCGGTTGATTTCGTGCCCCCGGTGAAACGTCGCCCAAGATGCTGATCAGCGCGGTTGCGCTGCTGGCCGCGGACACCCCCGAGGGCAAAGTCGGCCTCGGCGCGCTCGGCCAGTACCTGAAGCGCACCGACCCGGGGTTTTCACCGAAGACCTATGGTCATGGATCGCTGTCGGAGATGGTATCCACCTATCCGGATCTGCTCATGGTTCACGAAAACGGCGGGCACTGGGTGTCGGTGCGGGCCAAACCGGAGGTGCCGCGTACGCAATGAAGTCCGGGTTGAGGACCTAGAAAGCATCAGCACCCATTGCTGCTCCGGTTCAGGACGTTGCCGCCCGCAGAGGTCCCCGGTCAGCAATTGGCGCAGAGTCGCACCGGTGAGTGCCGCGATCTTCAGACCGGCCTCGACTGTCGGACCGCATTCGCGCTGGACTGCGACCGGAACAGGACCACATCGGTGTCCACTGGCTTGTTCGTCGCCTTCAGGTCCTCGATGACACGGCTGCAATCGATTCAGGCACCTTACCGAAGGGACCATAAAAAGACTATATTAAGTCCAATTCAAATCTGGGGCATCGCCATGCGCTACTCATCACAAGTCAAGCCCATCAGCTATCTCAAGGCCAACGCCGCAGAGGTTCTCACCGTTCTCGCAGAGCGCCGTGAACCGATGGTCATCACCCAGAACGGCGAAGCGAAGGCTGTTCTGCAGGACGTCGCTTCGTTCGAAGAGACGCAGGAAACACTGGCCTTGCTGAAAATTCTTGCGCTGGGCAATCAGGATGTGACCGCTGGCAAGGTCAAACCCGCAGCCGAAATCGTTGCTCGCCTTCGCGGCAAGCGAGCCACAGCCTGATGGCAGGCGCACCTGCCAGGTTCGAGGTTCTGCTCACAGCGGGTGCGGAGCAGGACCTGGAGGCAATCCACGACTACATCTCCGAATTCGACTGTGTGGCCAACGCAAACCATGTGTTGGATGAGTTGATGGACGTTGTAGAGAGCCTGTCCAGCTTTCCTGAACGCGGCAGTTTTCCGAAGGAACTGGTCAGCCTCGGCATCAAGGAATACCGCCAGACCTTCTTGAAGACCTACCGAGTGATCTACCGCGTCACAGGCAGCCAAGTCGTCATCTACCTGATTGCAGATGGGCGCCGCGACATGCAATCCGTGCTTGCTCGCCGCCTGTTAGGCGCGTAACCCTCAGCACTCGCGTGCGATCTGTTTCTGCACCGCGCTCCCGCGCGCTCTGGCGTCCTCATATTGCCACTGCGTTGCGCCATTTCTCATGATGGCTTCCGCAGCGTCCCGTTCGGCCTTCAGCTCGTTGCAACGGTAGGACTTGCGTTCTGCAGCCAGGGCTTCACGTTGCCGGTCGGCGTCACGGAGTTTTCTCGCTCGTTGATCGCTCGCGGCCTCGGTGCGCTCACGCTGCTTCAAGTCGTTTAACTGGCGCTCCCAGGCGTCGTCTCGCCATCCGTCCGGTGTCTCTCCGCGCGGCGGCTTGACGTTGACGGTCTGTGCGCTGGCTCCGCAGGGCATGTCTGAGAAGACCTGCTTTCCGCTTCCGTCCTTGCACTTGTAAACCTGACCGAAAGCCGGTGAGGCAATCAATGTCGCCCCCAATACGCACCATTTCAGCATGACCCCGTCCCACGGATGACTGAAGACAAGAGCATAGGCGGGGACTGCAGTCGGGTGGCCGTCTTCCTATTACCTTCGTCGTCGGTCAGAAGGATGAGGCGAGGACGGGGTGGCAGCAACCGATCCGTCCGTCACCCCCAGGGCGACGGGCGGAGACGGCTCTCGCGTCAGCGTTTTCCGCTGCCGCCGAGCAGTGCGGCGACCTGCCGCTTGCCGCTGCGCTTGGCCGGCGTCGGTGCCGATGTGCCGTCGCCACCGTCTGCGGGGGCGTCAGGCGTCGACGATTCGTAGGGCTTGCTGAAGTCGAAGCCGTCGGCAGCGACCGTCGATGCACTGGCGCGGGGCGCACGCGGGGTGCGTGGCGCGTCGCTGGCTGACGGGCGGCTGCGGCGTTCGCCACGCTCACCGCGTTCGCTGCGCGCTGCACGCTCCGGACGCTCTGAACGCGTTTCGCGCGTTCGCGCACGCGCCGGGTCGAAACCTTCCGGCACGACGATTTCGATCGGCTTGCGGATCAGCTTTTCGATGTCCGCAACGCGCCCTTTCTCTTCCGGCGCGGCGAGCGAGATGGCTTCACCCGAGCGGCCGGCTCGACCGGTACGGCCGATGCGGTGCACGTAGTCTTCGGCGTTGTGCGGCAGTTCGAAGTTGATCACGAAGGGCAGGTCTTCGATGTCGAGACCGCGGGCGGCGACGTCGGTCGCCACCAGCACGCGCACGCTGCCGTTCTTGAACGCTTCCAGTGCTTCGGTGCGTTGCTGCTGGCTCTTGTCGCCATGGATGGCGTCGGCGGCCACGCCCTGGCGTACCAGGTGGTGGGCGAGCCGGCTGGCGCCGAACTTAGTGTTCACGAACACCAGCGCCTGACGGTCGGCATAGCTGTCCTGCGTGAGCAGATGGGTCAGCAGCGCGCGCTTGTCGTCGGTGCCGCAGGCGTGCACACGGTGGGTGATGGTTTCCGCGGTGGCGTTGCGGCGTGCGACCTCGATCAGCTGCGGGTCGCGCAGCATGGCCTGGGCGAGTTTCTTGATCTCTTCTGAGAAGGTGGCCGAGAACAGCAGGCTCTGGCGTTGCGCAGGCAGCAGCGCAAGGATGCGCTTGATGTCCGGGATGAAGCCCATGTCCAGCATGCGGTCAGCTTCGTCCAGCACCAGCATCTGCACCTGGCTCAGGCTGATGGTCTTGCCTTCGACGTGGTCGAGCAGGCGGCCCGGCGTGGCGACGACGATTTCGCGGCCCTGGCGCAGTTCGGCGACTTGCGCCTTCATGTCCACGCCGCCGTAGATGCACACCGAGCGCAGCGGCAGGTGCTTCGAATAGGTCTTGACGCTCTCGTGCACCTGCATCGCCAGTTCGCGCGTCGGGCAGACGATCAGCGCGCGCACCGGGTGGCGGGCGGGCGAGGGCGAGCTGCTGGCGTGCGGCGCGAGGCGCTGCAGCAGAGGCAGGGTGAAGCTGGCGGTCTTGCCGGTACCCGTCTGGGCGCCGCCCATTACGTCACGGCCGGCGAGCACGATGGGGATGGCCTGCGCCTGGATGGGGGTGGGCGTGGTGTAGCCGGTATCGGCCACGGCACGCAGCAGTTCGGGGATCAACCCGAGTTCTTCAAACGACATGGATGCGAAGCTCTCTTGTGCAGAAGCGCGCGCCGGGCACATTGCCGCGGTGCGTGTTGCTTCTGTGGACTTCCGCCTGGCATGCCGGTTCAGGCTGGGGAAATCGGTTCCGGAAAACCCGGCGCGAGGCGCGCGGCGAGGGTGCCTGCGCGAATGTCGTGCCCGGGGGCGCAGGCGCCAGGGCGGGGGAAGTGGGGATCGGCCGTGGATTCATGGCCGGATCGGAAACTCCGGGCCGCGCCATAACCGGCGAGGCGACTGCACACGCATTATCGCACAGGCGGGGCGGGCCCTTGTGGCTGATCTTGGGGCAGGGGGCCGCCCGGCCGCGCAGCGCCTCAGCGCTTGCGCTTGCGGCCACCGCCCGCCTTGCCCGGCACGCCGAGGTAGCAGGTCACTTCCTCGCGGTCGTGATAGAGCTGCCGGCAGCGCAGTTCGTGCTTCTTGTCGACCGAGGCCAGCGCTTCGCCGATCAGGTCGGTACAGAGCTGCAGCTCGTCATAGCGCCGCTTCATCGGCAGCTTGAGGTTGAAAATGGCGTGCTGGCACAGGCCCTGGGCAATCCAGCGCGCCACCAGCGCGGCGACGCGACGCGGCTGTTCGACCATGTCGCACACCAGCCAGTCCACCGGCTTGCGCGGCACGAAGCGGAAGCCGTCCTCGCGCTTGTGGATCACCAGGCCGGTTTCCAGCAGTTCCGGATTCATGCGACCGTTGTCGACCGCGGTCACGTGGATGTGGCGCGACACCAGCTGCCAGGTCCAGCCGCCGGGGGCCGCACCGAGGTCGACGGCAGTCATGCCCGGCTTGAGCAGGCGCTCCTGTTCGTCCTCGCTGAGCAGCGTGTGGAAGGCTTCGGCCAGTTTCAGCGTCGAGCGCGACGGCGCTTCGCGCGGCATGCGCAGGCGCGGAATGCCGTTCAGCCATTCGCTGCGGCGGTTCGGCCAGCTCAGCGCGACCGTGGCCCGGTCGGCCGCGGTGAACAGCACGTGCAGGCGCGGCGCCGAAGGATCGTCGGTGAAGGCGCCCGCCTGTTCCAGCGCCTCGCCCATGTGCGGCTCCAGCTTCTTCGTCATCGACGACAGTGACTTCGCGCCGTCGGTGTCCGGCGTTTCAATCAGGAAGTCGCTGTAGCCGTCGCACAGCGCGCGCGCCGCGTCGACGACCGGCGTCACGCGGTCGCCCGGACTCATGCCCTCGACCGTGCGGCCGGACCACAGCAGCTGGCGGGAGAAGCACAGGTCCTGCCAGCGCAGCACGCGGGTCAGCGCCCACAGCGCGCCGCCTTCGGCACGGGCCTCGACCCAGCCGCTGTTGGGTTCGGCCTGGACCTCGACCAGATGGCCGGCTTCGCCGCAGCGGTCGGCGACTTCCTGCGCGCATTCGCGCTCGAAGCCGGGGCGGCAATACATGAGCAGGCCGTGAAGATTAGTTTTCAAGGTATTTCCGATCAGCGGGAATCGACGTCGTGGGGCGTGGTCTGTGGTACATGTCAGGCCTTCGCCGGACGGCACCCCGTAACACGACCCACGACGCAATGAACAGCAAGGATATCGCGCGACGCCGGCTCGGGCGTTCGACGCTTGAAGTGCCGGCCATCGGCCTGGGCACCATGACCTTCGGCCAGCAGGTCGATGAACGCACCGCCCACGCGCTGATGGACGAAGCCTTCGAAGCGGGCATCGATCTGCTCGACGCGGCCGAAATGTACCCGGTCCCGGCGCGCGCCGAAACCTCCGGCGCCACCGAACGCATCGTCGGCAGTTGGCTGGCGAAGAAGCCGCGTGACAAGGTGATCGTCGCCACCAAGGTGGCCGGACCTGCGCGCGGCATGCCGTGGATACGCGGCGGTCCGTTGGCGCTGGATGCGGCGAACATCCGTGAGGCGGTCGAAGGATCGCTGCGCCGTCTGGGCACCGACTACATCGACCTCTACCAGATCCACTGGCCGGCGCGGAACGTGCCGATGTTCGGCCAGTACGAATACGACCCGTCGGCCGAGCGCGAGGCCTCGTCCCTCCGCAGCCAGCTGGAAGCGCTCGCGAAGCTGATCGACGAGGGCAAGGTGCGCCACGTCGGCGTGTCGAACGAAACGCCGTGGGGCCTGATGAGCTGCCTGCGGCTGGCGGACGAAGGCCTGCCGCGCGTGGTCAGCATCCAGAACGCTTACCACCTGATGAACCGCACCTTCGACATGGGCCTGTCCGAGGTGTGCGAGCGCGAGCAGGTGTCGCTGCTCGCCTATTCGCCGCTCGGCTTCGGTCATCTCAGCGGCAAGTACATCGACGACGCCGAAGCGGCCGGGCGCATCACCGCCTTTCCGCAGTTCGGTCAGCGCTACTTCAAGGAGAATGTCGCGCCGGCCTCGCGTGCCTACGCCGAACTGGCGCGCGCGCGCGGTCTGACACCGGCGCAGCTCGCGCTGGCCTTCTGCTACCGCCGGCGCACCGTCGCCTGCACGTTGATCGGCGTGACGTCGGCGACGCAGTTGCGCGAAAATATAGGTGCGTGGACAGTGGCACTGACCGACGAGGTCATCGCCGCCATCGACGCCATTCATCTTCGCTACACCAACCCGGCACCCTGACCGGGCGCCGCAGCCGTGTCTTATGGCTGCGAACAGGAGAACAACTGATGCTCAAGAAGTCGTTTGCCGCGCTGCTCGCGGCCAGCGTCGTGTCGTGGCCACTGGCGGCCGCGGCAGCTACCGAAGTGAAGAAGCCGGCGGCGAAGGCGACCAAGTCGGCGACCAAGCCCGCCGCCAAGTCGACGGCAAAGTCGGCCGCAAAGCCCGCGGCGCCGCAGGAACCGGCGGAGATCGAACTGGCGCACGGGCTGGATGAAGCCGGCGCATCCGCGCTGCAGACGCTGGTCGATGAGTTCAACGCCAGCGGCAAGGGCAAGCAGAAGATCGTGCTGGCCCCGCTGGGCGGCACTGGCGAGAAGCCGCCGGCGATGCAGGTGCTCGACGACGAGGCGCGCCAGCTCTTCCTCGAAGGCAAGCCGCGTTACACGCCGCTGCACGAGGTGATGACCAAGGCGAAGGAGAAGTTCGCTACCGTGCCGATCCCGGCGCCGATGCCGCCTTACCTCGCTGGAACCAAGGGCCGACTGAATGCGCTGCCCATCGGTCTCACCACGCCGGTCATGTTCTACAACAAGGACGCCTTCGCCCGCGTCGGCCTCGACCCGGCTGCGCCGCCGGACCACTGGTTCACGCTGCAGGCCGCACTCGGCCAGCTGCGCGACGGCGGCTATGCCTGCCCCTACACCAGCGCACGGCCGACGCAGATCCACGTCGACAACATCAGCGCCTGGCACAACGAGCCCTTCGCCCGCAAGAACGGCAAGAAGGGCGAGGCGCTGGCGATCAACGGCCTGGTGCAGGTGAAACACCTGGCGCTGATGTCGTCCTGGTACAAGAGCCGCTACCTGCACATTTTCGGCCGTGGCGACGAGGCGGTGCCGATGTTCTCCGGCGGTCAGTGCCAGGTGCTCACCGCGCGCTCGTCGGCCTGGCCGCAGATCAAGCGCGACGCCAAGTTCGAAGTCGGTGTCGCCGCGCTGCCCTACCACGACGACATCCGCCAGGCGCCGCGTCACACGCTGGCCGACGGCGCCAGTCTGTGGGTGAGCGCCGGCCGCAGCGCGAGCGAAACGCAGACCATCGCGCGCTTCGTCACCTTCGTGCTCGACCCCGACCGTCAGGCCCAGTGGGCGCGCGCCACCGGTTTCATTCCGCTGAACCGTGCCGGCATGGTGGCGATCAGCCCGGTCGACGCGCCGACCATAGACGGCGTGGCGCGCGTGGCGCTGCGCCAGCTCGCCAGCAAGCCGGGCACCGCCGAGTCGCACCAGAGTCCGGTGGCCGACAACCCGAAGGTGCGCGCCGTGCTCGACGAGGAACTGGAAGAGCTGTGGGCCGACCGCAAGCCGGCCAAGGCCGTTCTCGATACCGCAGTGCAGAGGGTGGGGCCATGTGCGGCAGCGACCAGCTTGTCCTGCTGATCCGCGCGGCGCGCGAGGACGCGTCGGTGCGCGAGCCGCTGCTCAAGCTGCTCGCGCTGGATGACGCCGCCCGCGTGCGGGCGATCGAGAAGTGGGTGAAGGAGGGCGTGGCCGCAGGGCAGTCGATCGAACTGCTGTCGGCCATCGCCTGGCTGACCGACGACGACGTGGCGCGCGAGGCGCGCGACGTACTGGCGCAGTCGTGAGCGCCTGGCCCCGGCCGCTGTGGATTGCCCACCGCGGCGGCGGGGCCGCCGCACCCGAGAATACGCTGGCCGCCATCCGCACCGGCGCGGCGGCGGGCTTCCGCATGGTCGAGTTCGACGTGATGCTCAGCCGCGACGGCGTGCCGCTGCTGATCCACGACGAGACGCTTGAGCGGACGACCGATGGCCAAGGTCTGGTGTGCGAGCACGATTTTGCAGCGCTGCAGCGACTCGATGCGGGCAGCTGGCATGGTCCCGCCTTCGCCGGCGAACGCCTGCCCTCGCTCGAACAGGCACTCGACCTGTTGCTGGCGCTGGATCTGGACGCCAATATCGAAATCAAGCCTGCGCGCGGTTTCGAGCAGGCGACCGGCGAGACGGCGGCCCGTCTGATCGCGGCGCGCTGGCCTGCCGACCGCCGTCCCCCCTTGCTGTCCTCCTTCGACTTTCCGGCGCTCGACGCCGCCCGTCGCGTCGCGCCACAGTTGCCGCGCGGCCTGCTGTTCGAGGAGGTGCCCGCGGACTGGCGTGCGCAGATGCAAGCGCATGAAGCGGTGTCGCTGCACTGCGACCACAGCCGGCTGAGCGCCGACTGCATGCGCGACATCGTGGCGGCCGGTGTGCCGCTGCTCTGCTACACGGTCAACGATGCCGCACGTGCGGCGGCGCTGATCGAGGCCGGCGTCAGCGGACTGTTTACCGACCGCCTCGATCTGCTGAGCTGATGCCTACAGCGGCGGCATGCGGGTGACCGCGTGCTGCTTGAAGATGCGGTCCAACGTGCCGTCGCGTTCCAGTTCGGCGAGTGCCGACTGCAGCGCCTGCGCGAGCGCCTCGTCGTCGGCGCCTACTGCCAGGCCGAGCGCCCATCCGGCCTGCGGCAGGCCGGGCAGCGGCGGCGGCATGCTCATCGTGAAGCGCTTGCCGGTGACGGCCATCATCGGTTCGACCTGGCTGCGCATGCCGAAGAAGCCGGCAATCCGGCCCTCTTCCAGCGCGCGCCGGGCGTCGTCCATCGAATGGAAATGCTGCACCTGGCTGCGCAGCCGGCCCGCGTTCGAGGACAGCAGCGCCATCGACATGATGGATTCACTCTCCGCCCCCAGCGCCTGACCGTCGATGTCGGTCACCGCGTCGAGCTTGGGCAGCAGCTCTGTCGAGCGGATGGCGGCCAGGGTTTCGCGGTGGTAGGCGCCGAAGATCTTCACCTGCGGATTGCGTGCACTCATCGTCGCATCCACCGGCACGTGCATCATCACGTCGGACACGCCCGGGCCGAGGACGGTGCCTTTCCAGACAATGTTGCGCAGGTCGTCGTTCATGTTCTCGTCGGCGTCGTAGCTGCGCACGTCGGCCTTCACGCCGAGCCGCTCGGCCAGCGCGCGGCCGAGGTCAACGTCGATGCCGCGCCCGGCGTCGGCGTAGGGCGAGAAGTCCTTGTAGACCCCGATGCGCAATGTGCCGCTTGAGCGGACTTCAGCGAGGTCGCGCGCCTCGGCGCTTGCGCTGGTGAAGGCGCAGGCGGCGACGATCAGTGCGGTGGCGAGGGGCAGGGCAGACATCGGCAGACTCCAGTGGTGAGGTAGCGCGAGCTTATGGGCCCGCCCGCCCGCCGGCACCGGCGTTCTGCAGTGCGCCAGCCAGTCAATTTGCCCGCAGTGCGTTTGCGGCGTCCGGCCTATCATTGCCGCCGCTGCCGCCCTGTGCGTCGACAGCGTGTCCCGGTCACCCTCTCGATTGTCCCTGCCGATGAAACGCGTCGACCTCAAGCGCATCCTGCTGATGCGCATCACGCTGTTCGCGCTCGTGCTGCTGTTCTGCGCCATCGCGGTCACGCTGAAACAGACCCGCGATCGCCTGCATGCGGACATCCCGCGCACCGGCGGCACGATGAAGCAGCTGATCGAAACCGAGATCGCGCGCGCGACGCCGCCCTTCGTGCGCGATCTGCACGGCATCGAACTGACCGGGCTGGAAGGCATAGGCCGGCTCGTGCACTTCTGCGCAGCGGTGACCGATATCTACAGCCGGCCGGTGGTGCAGCGCTGCTTCGGCGACGCCGAGGCGCCGCGCTGGCTGCCGGCTTCGCTGATGCGCAGCGTGGTTGGCGAGGAGGCGCGCTATATCGGACCGGTCGGCAAGTATCCGGGCATCAAGGTGGGTGAGCTGACGGTGACGCCGAATTTCGCCAGCGTCGCCCAGTCCGTGTGGTCGGACATCCGCAACCTGCTCATCATCACCGCCGGTGTGCTGCTGCTCAACGTGCTGGTCTATCTGCCGGTGCGCCGCGTGCTGCGGCCGACCGACGACATCCTGCGCGGGCTCGGGCGCATGGAGGCGGGTGACCTGTCGGTGCGCTTGCCGTCCTTCGAGCTGATCGAACTGCAGCGCATCAGCGATGTGTTCAACCACCTTGCCGAGCGGCTCGAGAACACGATGGGCGAACAGCGCGAACTGGCGCGCCGGCTGCTCGAAGTGCGCGAGGAGGAGCGGCGCCGGCTGGCGCGCGAGCTGCACGACGAACTGGGACAGTGCCTCACCTCGATACAGGCCGAGGCGGCCTACGCGCGCGAACTGGCGCACGACCAGCTGCCGGCGCTGACGCCCAGTGCCGAGGCGATTTCGCGCATTACCGCGCACATGATGGAGGTGCTGCAGCTCATCCTGCGCGAGCTGCGGCCGGTCGGGCTGGAAGCCTTCGGCCTGGCGGCCAGCCTGGAACAGCTGATCGACAGCCGCAACCGCAGCAGTCACGGCCGCTGCCTGCACACGCTGACGATTGATGGCGACGTCGGCGGTCTGGCCGACAATCTGAACGTGAGCCTCTACCGCATCGTCCAGGAAAGCCTGACCAATGCGCAGAAGCATGCCGACGCGCGCCACATCGCGGTGACGCTGCGCTGTGACGGCAACGAACTGCGGCTGTATGTCGACGACGACGGCCGCTCGGAGCCCGGTTCGACCTTCGACGGCGGGCTGGGCGTGCTCGGCATGCGCGAGCGCGTGCAGGCGCTCGGTGGCCGGCTGACACTGACGCTGCGCGATGAGGGCGGACTGCGCGTCGAGGTCGTGGTACCGGCCGATGCAGGGCGGCCGAGTCCGGCCGCCAACGTACAGGAGATGCACGCATGATCCGTCTGTTGCTGGTCGATGACCATGCCGTGGTCCGCGAGGGCTACCGACGCCTGCTCGAACGCCGCGCCGACCTGCGCATCGAGGCCGAGGCGGCCAGCGCGAACGAGGCGCTGACCGCCTTCCGCGCGGTGCAGCCCGATGTCGTGGTTCTCGATCTGGGCCTGCCCGACATGGGCGGCGTCGAACTGGTGCGCCGGCTCGTACAGCGCGACGCGCGTGCGCGCATCCTGGTGTTCAGCATGCACCGTGACCCGCTGTTTGCCTCGCAGGCGCTGCGCGCCGGCGCGCTCGGCTACGTTACCAAGAGCTGCGCGCCGGACGTGCTGATCGACGCGGTCTATCAGGTCGCGGCGCGGCGCCGTGTGCTCAGCCCGGACATCGCGCCGGAACTGGCGCTGGCGCTGCTGAACGACGCCGACAATCCGCTCGACGCGCTGTCGCCGCGCGAATTCGAAGTGCTGCGCATGCTGCTCGACGGCCGCTCGGCCGACGAGATCGGGCAGGCGCTGCACATCAGCCCGAAGACCGCGCAGAACACGCACTACCAGATCAAGGCCAAGCTTGGTACTCGCACCGACATCGATCTGGTGCGT
Organism: Methyloversatilis sp. MC4-4; assembly: GCF_049843555.1. Classification (GTDB taxonomy): domain Bacteria; phylum Pseudomonadota; class Gammaproteobacteria; order Burkholderiales; family Rhodocyclaceae; genus Methyloversatilis; species Methyloversatilis discipulorum_B. The sequence goes on along the minus strand of NZ_JBBHZK010000002.1, from coordinate 88,254 downwards.
CTGGCGATGAAGTGGGGCCTGGGCGCGAACGAAGGGCAGACCGACGCGTGACCGCGGTTCAGGCGGTGGCGCGCGCGTAGTCCAGCGTGGCTGCGATGGCTGCCCGCCAGCGCGGCGCGAGGCGGGCGTGAAGATCGTGCTGTTGTGCTTCGAAGGCGCGGCCATCGCCCTCTGGTAACGACATATCGACACCGCAGCCGCGCGCCGCCAGCAGCGCAGCGCCGAGCGCCGTCGTTTCCTGTGTCGGCGCCACGCGCACCGTGCAGCCGAGCAGGTCGGCCTGCATCTGCATCAGCAGCGCATTGGCGGTGCCGCCGCCATCGACGCGCAATTCACGCAACGCCGACCCGGCGTCGGCTTCCATCGCCCGCATCACGTCCAGTGTCTGCAGCGCGATCGATTCGAGGGCGGCGCGTGCGATGTGCGCCCGTGTCGTGCCGCGGCTGAGGCCGAACATCGTGCCGCGTGCAGCCGGCGACCAGTACGGTGCGCCCAGCCCGGTGAAGGCCGGCACCACGGTGACGCCACCGCTGTCCTGCACGCCGGCCGCCAGCGCCTCGACGTCGCACGAGCGGGCGATCAGACCGAGCCCGTCGCGCAACCACTGCACCAGCGCGCCGGTCACGAACACGCTGCCTTCGAGCGCGTACTCGATGCCGTCCGCGGTCTGCGCGGCGCAGGTGGTCAGCAGGCCGTGCCGCGACACGATGGCGTGGCGGCCGGTATGCATGAGCATGAAACAGCCGGTGCCGTAGGTGTTCTTGGCTAGACCGGGCGCGGTGCAGCCCTGGCCGTACAGCGCCGCCTGCTGGTCGCCGGCGATGCCGCTCACCGGCAGCGCGCGGCCGAACAGCGTGGGCTCGGTTTCGGCCAGCATGCCGCTGGACGGCACGATTTCCGGCAGCAGCGCACGCGGCACGCGGAACAGCGTCAGCAGCTCGTCGTCCCAGTGGCCGCTGCGGATGTCCAGCAACTGCGTACGACTGGCGTTGGTGAGGTCGGTCAGGTGGCGGCGACCGGCGGTGAGCTGCCACACCAGCCAGCTGTCCATCGTGCCGCAGGCCAGTTCGCCGCGTTCGGCCCGTTCGCGCGCGCCGGGCACGCTATCCAGCAGCCAGGCGATCTTGGTGGCCGAGAAGTAGGGATCGAGCACCAGCCCGGTCCGTTGGCGTACGAAGTCCTCGTGGCCATCGGCGCGCAGGCGTTCGCAGGTGTCGGCGGTGCGGCGGTCCTGCCAGACGATGGCCGGCGCCAGCGGGGTGCCGGTCGCGCGCTCCCACAGCAGCACGGTTTCGCGCTGGTTGGTGATGCCGATGGCGGCGATTCGGTCCGCCTTCGCTGCTGCGCGCAGCAGGGCTTCGTGCGCGCAGGCCAGCGTGTCGGTCCAGATGCGCAGCGCGTCGTGCTCGACCCAGCCGGGCTGCGGATAGCTCTGCGGCAGTTCGCGCTGGGCCATCGCGACGACGCGGCCGGTGGCGTCGAATACCAGGGCGCGCGAACTGGTCGTACCCTGGTCGAGCGCAAGGATGAAGTGCTGTTCAGTGAAAATGTCCGGAGAGGCGGTCACGGCAGAAATCCTCCATCCGCGGGTGGATGTGACGGGGGCGGGCGTGTGCGTGCTGACGACAGCCTCCGACGATACCGGGCCGGCCCGCGCTTGCAAACGTTCGCGTCGCCCCGATATGCGTGTTCTGCCTTCATGCCGCCGCGGCAGGTCGCTGCGCGCCGTGCCCCCATCCTGTCGCACCGTTTTCAAGCTGGAGTTCCGATGTCCGACTCATTCAAGATTCCGCTGTCCATGCTCGATCTGGTGCCGGTGCGCCACGGCGGCAGCGTGGCCGATGCGCTGCAGGAATCCGTCGCACTGGCGCGCCACGTCGAGCAACTCGGCTTCCGGCGGTACTGGCTGGCCGAGCACCACAATATGGACGGCATCGCCAGCGCGGCGACCGCGGTGCTGATCGGCCACGTGGCGGGCCAGACCTCGCGCATCCGCGTCGGCTCGGGCGGCGTCATGCTGCCCAATCACGCACCGCTGGTGGTGGCGGAAAACTTCGGCACGCTGGCGACGCTTTACCCGGGGCGCATCGACCTGGGGCTCGGCCGTGCGCCGGGCGCCGACCGCGCGACCATGCGCGCCCTGCGCCGCGATCTGGCGGGCAACGGCGACGACTTCCCGGAGCAGGTGGCGGAGCTGCGTGCCTTGCTGGCCCCGGCGCAGCCCGGTCAGGCGGTGCGCGCGATGCCGGGCGAGGGCACGGAAGTGCCAGTGTGGCTGCTCGGCTCCAGCCTGTTCAGCGCGCAGCTGGCGGCCCAGCTGGGCCTGCCCTATGCCTTCGCCGCCCATTTCGCGCCTCGCATGATGCTGGAAGCGGCACGCATGTACCGCGAACTGTTCCGGCCGTCGGTCGTGCTCGACCGCCCGCACCTGATGCTGGGCGTGCCGGTGGTTGCCGCCGACAGTGACGGCGAGGCACGCTGGCTTGCCACCTCGACGCAGCAGCGCGTGCTGGCGCTGATGCGTGGCGAGTCGCTGCGGCTGCGCCCGCCGGTGGCCGACATGACGCCGCTCTGGGCCGGGCACGAGAAGGCGTCGGTCGATGCCTTCCTCGCCGAAGCGGTGGTCGGCGGGCCGGATACGGTGCGCCGGGGCCTCGAATCACTGGTCGAGCGCACCGGTGCGGACGAGCTGATGGTGGTGACCGACATCCACGACTTTGCGCTGCGGCTGCGTTCCTGCCGCATCGTCGCCGAGGTGGCCGGCGCGAGCGCCACGCCGGTCAGCGTCTGACGCTGCCACGGCCATCAGGCCGGCGGCGGCGCGAATGCTAGAATCCGCGACTGTTTTCGCGCCGCAGCGCGCGCCCTGAAATCCTGATTGCCGACCATGAACAGCGCCGATATCCGCTCCGCCTTCCTGAATTTCTTCGCTTCCAAGGGCCACCAGATCGTGGCTTCCAGCTCGCTGGTGCCGCACGAGGACCCGACGCTGCTGTTCACCAACGCCGGCATGAACCAGTTCAAGGACGTGTTCCTCGGCTTCGACAAGCGCAGCTACAACCGCGCCACCACCTCGCAGAAATGCGTGCGCGCCGGCGGCAAGCACAACGATCTCGAAAACGTCGGCTACACCGCGCGCCACCACACCTTCTTCGAAATGCTGGGCAATTTCAGCTTCGGCGACTACTTCAAGCGCGACGCCATCGCGTTTGCATGGGAACTGCTGACCGAAGTGTTCAAGCTGCCGAAAGACAAGCTCACGATCACGGTCTATGCCGAGGACGACGAAGCCTTCGACATCTGGACGAAGGAGATCGGCGTGCCGGCCGAGCGCGTCATCCGCATCGGCGACAACAAGGGCGCGCGCTACGCCTCGGACAACTTCTGGATGATGGGCGACACCGGCCCCTGCGGCCCGTGTACCGAAATCTTCTACGACCACGGCGCCGATATTCCGGGCGGCCCGCCGGGTTCGCCGGATGAGGACGGTGACCGTTTCATCGAAATCTGGAACAACGTGTTCATGCAGTACAACCGCGACGAGGCGGGCGTGCTGCATCCGCTGCCCAAGCCCAGCGTGGATACCGGCATGGGTCTGGAGCGCATCGCCGCCGTGCTGCAGGGCGTGCACAGCAATTACGAGATCGATCTTTTCGTCGCGCTGATCGCGGCGGCCGCGCGCGAAACTAACACCACCGACCTCGACAATCCGTCGCTGAAGGTGCTGGCCGACCACATCCGCGCCTGTTCCTTCCTGATCGCCGACGGCGTCATCCCGGGCAACGAAGGCCGCGGCTACGTGCTCCGCCGCATCATCCGCCGCGCCATCCGCCACGGCTACAAGCTGGGCGCGCGCGCCGCCTTCTTCCACCGCATGGTGCCGGACCTGGTGGCGCAGATGGGTGCCGCCTACCCGGATCTGGCGGCGGCGCAGCAGAAGGTAATGGACGTGCTGCGGCAGGAGGAGGAACGCTTCTTCGTCACGCTAGAAAAGGGGATGGAGATTCTGTTTGCTACGTTGCGTCAATACGGCTATGGCCCAGGGTTCGTAGTCGAAGGCCTTGTGCCCGGAGTTGCCAGCGACGTTCATACCTTTCCGGGGGATATCGCGTTCCTCTTGCACGATACCTACGGCTTCCCGGTTGATCTGACGGCGGACATTTGCCGCGAGCATGGAGTTGGCCTCGATACCGCCGGCTTCGACGCCGCGATGGCGCGACAGAAGGAACAGGCGCGCGCTGCCGGCAAGTTCAAGATGGCGACCGCGCTGGAATACGACGGCGTGCAGACGACCTTCCGCGGCTACGACACGCTGGAGGCGGCCGGCAAGGTGGTCGCGCTGTACCGCGATGGCGCGCCGGTGAGCGAACTGCACGAGGGTGAACTGGGCGTCGTCGTGCTCGACGAAACCCCGTTCTACGCCGAGTCCGGCGGTCAGGTCGGCGATCGCGGCGAACTGCGCGCGGCGCAGGGCATCTTCAAGGTCGAGGACACGCTGAAGATCCAGGCCGCGGTGTTCGGTCACCACGGCGTGGTCGGTACTGGCCGTATCGCGGTCGGCGACAGCGTGAGCGCGCGCGTCGATGTGCGTGCCCGCGCCGCGACCGCACGCAACCATTCGGTCACCCACCTGATGCACAAGGCCTTGCGCGAGGTGCTCGGTGATCACGTGCAGCAGAAGGGCTCGCTGGTCGACGCTGACAAGACCCGTTTCGACTTCGTGCATACCGCGCCGATGACCGACGACGAGATCACCCGCGTCGAGCGCATCGTCAATGCCGAAATCCTTGCCAACGCCGCCACCCAGGCGCGCGTGATGGGCATCGAGGACGCGCAGAAGTCGGGCGCCATGATGCTGTTCGGCGAGAAGTACGGCGACGAGGTGCGCGTGCTGGACATCGGTTCGTCGCGTGAGTTGTGCGGCGGCACCCACGTCGCACGCACCGGCGACATCGGCCTGTTCAAGATCACGGTAGAGGCGGGCGTGGCCGCCGGCATCCGCCGCGTCGAGGCCATCACCGGCGAGAACGCGGTGGCTTTCGTGCAGCGTCAGGACAGGCTGGTGTCGGAAGCGGCCGCCGCGTTCAAGGCGCCGGCCACTGAGCTGCCGGCCAAGATCGCCCAGGTGATCGACAACGTGCGCGCGCTGGAAAAGGAGATCGCCCGCCTGAAGAGCAAGCTCGCCGCCAGCCAGGGCGACGAGCTGGCGGCGCAGGCCGTCGCTGTCGGCGGCGCCAAGGTGCTGGCCGCGGTGATGGAAGGGGCCGACGTACCGGCACTGCGTGAAACGCTGGACAAGCTGCGTGACAAGCTCGGCTCGGCCGCCATCGTGCTGGCCGCGGTGAACGAGGGCAAGGTGAGCCTGATCGCCGGTGTAACGCCGGATCTGACGGCGAAGGTGAAGGCCGGCGAACTGGTCAATTTCGTCGCCGGGCAGGTCGGTGGCAAGGGCGGCGGCAAGCCGGACATGGCGCAGGCGGGTGGCACCCAGCCGGAGAACCTGCCGGCGGCGCTGGCCGGTGTCGGCAAATGGGTGGAAGGAAAGCTCGGATGAAAACCGTTGCAGTGTTGCTGATGGCGCTGGTGTCGGCCGGCGCGCTGGCCGGCGAGGGCGTGGTGATCGAGGCGACCACCGCCGCCGGCGAGAAGGTCGAACTGATGCCGGACGGCCGCTGGCGCTTCGTCGACGCGGCGAAGCAGGCCGAGGCGAAGAAGGTGGCCGACACCTACCCGCAGAATCACCTGCGGCCTGAGGGTGCGCAGGGCGGCTGGTTCGGCACCCGCACCATCCTGCCCGGTGACAAGGACTACAACCGCGGCACGCTGAATCCGAAGATGCGCTGACCCCCGTAACGAAAATGCCGCCCTCGGGCGGCATTTTTCATCGCTGCGCGGGCCGGACGCCTTCAGTCCGCCTGGTGGTCACCGGCCGCGCGCTCCGCGCAGCTGCGGATGTCCTGCAGGATGCCGGCGGGGTCGAGTCCGCACATGTCGGTCACCGTGTTGTCGAGCCGCTGCACGATGTCCTCGGGCGCGGTCTGCTGTTCGAGTTCGAAGGCGCACTGCGCGGCCAGATGGGCCAGACGGGCGAGCAGACTGGCGTCCGGATTGCGCGGCTGGCAGTAGTACTCGAGCGCGGCTGCAATATCGTCCGGGAAGTTCCAGCGCATCGCCAGTTCGGCACCGACCTCGCAGTGATGGGTGTTCAGCTTGTGCTGTTCCACCGTCGCGCGCTCGCTCATGCCCAGCCCCTGGCATTCGCGCAGGATTTCGTCTGCGACGCGCGGGAAGGCGATGTGGATCATCAGCTGGCCGACGCGCAGCATCAGGCCGGCGCTGTAGGCGCGCTCGGCGTTCTCGCTGGCGCGTCGCGCCAGCTGCGATGTGATCGATGCGGTCAGCAGCGCGTGGCGCCAGAACGACTGCAGGTCGACGCCCGGCACCTTGGGAAAACTGCTGCTGACGCCGGCAGAGATCACCAGCGTGCGCATTGCGCGCGTGCCGATCAGCGACACCGCCTCGTCGATCGACCCTACTGCACGGCGGCTGCCGTAATAGCCCGAGTTGGCAAGTTTCAGCACACGCGCGGAAATGGTCGGGTCGGTGCGGATCTCGCCGATCAGTGGCAGCAGATCGGCATCTTCGTCGCGCAGTGTCTCGATCATCTTCTGTACGACGCGCGGAATGCTCGGCAACTGGCCGGCCGCGGCGAACAGGCGTTCGATGGCATGTGTACGGGAAATCATTGCTGCGTCTTTCCGGCAGTCATTGTCCGAGGCCGGCGGCCCACCCCATGGCTTCGGACACGGCAACGGTGAAATCTTCGCCGCTCAGCGGCGGCAGAGCGGCCAGCGTGGCGGCGAAGTCGGTCGTGGCGTCTTCCTCCCAGCAGCGCAGCAGCCGGAGCAGTGCGCCCAGCGTGCCCGAGCCGTCGGTCAACGCGCTGTGGATGCAGCGATCGACAGTCAGCGTCTTCAGCACTTCGTCCATCGACACGCCGAGCAGCGCCGGCAGCAGCGACAGGATGCCGGTCAGGAAAGCGCTGTCGGGGTCGCCGTCACGCATGTCGCAGCGCTCGGCGAGCAGTTCCATCGTGCGTGCGCGGGTCGCCACCATGTTGAGCAGCGGCGTGTGCGCCTTGCCGCTGCCCTGCGTACAGAACAACAGCAGCTGCAGCCAGCGCTGCAGCTGACGGCGACCGAGCAGCGTGATCGCCTCGCGTGCGGTCGATATCTGGCGCTTGCTGCCGCTGCCGACCGAATTGGTGATGCGCATCAGGTTTACCAGCAGCGCCGGCTCCTGCTTGATCAGCGGTTCCATTGCCGACGTGTCGGCGTCGCCGATCACCATGCCGAGCAGACGCAGCAGGGTCGTTTCGCCTGCGCTCAGCGTGCGGGTGCTCAGCACGCTCGGGCGGGCGAAGAAATAGCCCTGGAAATAGGCGAAGCCGAGCTCGTGGCAGCGCCGGGCCTGTTCGGCGCTGTCGACCTTCTCGGCCAGCAGCTTGGCCGAATAGGGCCGGAAGCGTTCGACCAGATCGGGCAGCGCGTCGGGGGCGACGCCCAGCAGGTCGATCTTGATGAAGGACGCGATCTCGATCAGCGGCTTGTAGTCCTCTTCCAGATCGAGCACGTCGTCGAGCGCCAGCCGGAAGCCTTTGCGCACCAGTTCGCGTGCCCGCGCGATGACTGCAGGCTTTGGCGGAACGGTTTCAAGCAGTTCGATGACGATCTTGTCCGCCGGCAGCAGTTCGAGCGCCTCGGACATCAGCATGTCCTCGCTGACGTTGATGAAGCCGAAAGCGTCGCCCAGCGCCTGTTCGAGACCGAGTTCGTTGAACACCGAGGTGATCACCCGCGCGGTGGCGCTGACGTCGCAGTGAAATTCGGCCTGTTCGACGTTCCCGGAGCGGAACAGCAACTCGTAGGCGTAGAGTGCCTGGCTCCGGTCCAGTATGGGCTGGCGGCCTACGTAGATGTTGTTTGTGGCGGCAGTGAGCATGCTTCTGTTGTCGGCATGCCGGCCGCCACATTTAGGGTGCGAGCGGGGTTTATTTCACGGCGATGACGGCGTCGGCCGAGCGCCGGAAACCGGCACCCGACCGGGCGCCGGGGAAGGGGGGCGCTCAGAAGGGCAGGGCGAGGTCCGGGCGGGCGCTGCCGAGCACGCGGCGGAAATCCGCCTGGATGCGTTCGAGCGCCGTGGCGTCGTCCGCCTCGAAGCGCAGCACGACCACCGGCGTCGTGTTCGACGCCCGCATCAGCCCGAAACCGTCGGCGTATTCGACGCGCAGGCCGTCGATCTTGATGATGTCGCGGGCGCCATCGAAAACCGCCGATTTCTGCATTTCGGCGATCAGCGCGTGCGGTTCGCCCTCGTTCATCTTCAGATTCAGTTCGGGCGTCGAGGTGGCGGTCGGCAGCGCCTTCAGCACCGCGTTGCCGTCCGGCGCGGCGGACAGGATTTCCAGCAGACGGGCACCGGCGTACAGGCCGTCGTCGAAACCGAACCAGCGCTCCTTGAAGAACATGTGGCCGCTCATCTCGCCAGCCAGCGCAGCGCCGCTCTGCTTCAGCTTGGCCTTGATCAGTGCGTGGCCGGTGTTCCACATGACCGGCTCGCCGCCGTGTTCGCGGATCCACGGTGCCAGCAGGCGGGTGCATTTGACGTCGTAGACGATCTGCGCGCCGGGCTGGCGCGACAGCACGTCGGCGGCGAACAGCATGAGCTGGCGGTCCGGGTAGATGATTTCGCCGTCGCGGGTGACCACGCCCAGGCGGTCGCCGTCGCCGTCGAAAGCGAGGCCGATTTCGGCGTCGCCAGCGGCCAGCACGCGGATCACGTCTTCCAGATTTTCCGGCTTGGACGGGTCCGGGTGGTGGTTGGGGAAATTGCCGTCCACTTCGCAGAACAGCGGCACGACCTCGCAGCCCAGCGCTTCGAACAGGCGTGGCGCGATGTCACCGGCGACGCCGTTGCCGCAGTCGATCACCACCTTCATCCGGCGCTTGAGCTTCACGTCGCTGGTGACGCGGGTGATGTAGGTGTCGCGCACGTCGGCGTGGCGGGTGGTGCCCTGGCCGTGCACCAGATCGTTGTCGACGATGCGGCGGCGCAGGTCCTGGATCATGTCGCCGTACAGCGTCTGACCGCCCAGCACCATCTTCAGGCCGTTGTACTCGGGCGGGTTGTGGCTGCCGGTCACGCTGACCGCGCTGTCGGTGCCGAGGTCGAAGGCGGCAAAGTAGGACAGCGGCGTCGGCACGCAGCCGATGTCCAGCACGTCGACGCCGGCGGCATTGATGCCTTCGGCCAGCGCGCCCGCCAGTTCAGGGCCGGACAGGCGGCCGTCGCGGCCGACGGCGATGGCGCGCTGACCGCGCTTCACCGCCTCGGAGCCCAGTGCGTGGCCGATGGCGCGCACCGCGTCGGCGGTCAGCGTCTTGTCCACGATGCCGCGGATGTCGTAGGCCTTGAAGATTTCGGGTGCCGGGAAGGACATCGGTTTTCCTTTCTGCGTTCTGTTCTGTTGTAGGCCCGCACGGATGCGGCATTGCATCAATTATCCCGTGCGAACGATGACGGCCGCGCGGCATTGTTTTGCAAAATATCAACGACCCGTGATCAGGTTGGCGATGAACTGGCGTGCCGCCGCCGGTCGCGCCGTGTCTCGCGGGACATCCATCATGCCCAGGCCGAACACATAGGCATACAACAGCAGGCTGCGATTGGTCGCTTCGTCGGCGCCGCAGCCGGCGGCGCGGAACAGCGCGGCCGCGCATTCCAGCCGCACGCTGTCCACCTCGTCGACGGCGGCGCGCGCCGCTTCGTCGTGGCGCGCCCAGTCGCGCAGCGCCAGTTCGACCTGCATGCCGCGGCGGTTGCGCGCCAGACTGTAGGTGTCGATCACATGCTGCAGTTGCGCGATCTCGTCGCCGGGCGCAGATTGCGTGCGGTTGCGGATGTCGTCGATGCGGCCGTCGCGCCAGTGCTCCAGCACCGCGTCGAGCAGGGCGCGGCGGTCCTTGAAGTGCCAGTAGAAGCTGCCCTTGGTCAGGCCGAGACCGCGCGCCAGCGTCTCCACCCGTATGCCGTCCACACCGCTGTCGGCCAGGGTCTGGGTGGCCGCTCGCACCCAGGTGTCGCGGTCGGTCTGCGGGCGGGCGGCGGTGTCGGGCATGGCGGTATTCCTGCGGCGTTGTTGACCTTGAAGTGAAGCATACGCTAGCGTATGGACTGAACATACGCATCCGTATGGGTGCGTGGAACCGTGAGCGGCAACAGGAGGCACAGGCATGAAGATTGTGGTCCCGGTCAAACGGGTGATCGATTACAACGTGAAGATCCGCGTTGCCGCCGATGGCAGCGGCGTTGAAACGGCGAACGTGAAGATGTCGATGAATCCGTTCGACGAGATCGCGGTGGAAGAGGCGGTGCGGTTGAAGGAGGCGGGCGTGGCAACCGAGGTGGTCGCGGTGTCCTGCGGCGTCGCCGGCTGCGTCGATACGCTGCGCACTGCACTGGCACTGGGTGCCGACCGCGCGATCCATGTGAATACCGATGTCGAACTGCAACCGCTGGCGGTGGCCAAGCTGCTCAAGGCGGTGGCCGGTCGCGAACAGCCGCAGCTGGTGATCTGCGGCAAGCAGGCGATCGACGATGACGCCAACCAGACCGGCCAGATGCTGGCCGCGCTGCTCGGCTGGGGGCAGGCCACCTTCGCGTCCAAGGTCGGCGTCGCCGACGGCCGTGCGACCGTGACGCGCGAAATCGACGGCGGCCTGGAAACGGTCAGCGTGGCGCTGCCGGCGGTGGTCACCACCGACCTGCGGCTGAACGAACCACGCTTCGCCAGCCTGCCCAACATCATGAAGGCGAAGAAGAAGCCGCTCGACACGGTGACGCCGGACGAACTGGGCGTCGATGTCGCGCCGCGCCTGAAAACGCTGAAGGTGGCCGAGCCGCCGAAGCGTCAGGCCGGTATCAAGGTGGCCTCGGTGGCCGAACTGGTCGCGAAGCTGCGCGACGAAGCCAAAGTGCTGCGCTGAGGACCCCGTCATGAGCATTCTGGTCATTGCAGAACACGACAACGCCGGCCTGCGCCCGGCCACGCTGAACACCCTGGCCGCCGCGGCGAAGATCGGCGGCGACATCACCGTGCTGGTCGCCGGCAGCGACTGCGCCGGCGCAGCCGCTGCGGCGGCAGCGGTGCCGGGTGTTGCGAAGGTGCTGAGCGCCGATGCCGCTCATCTGGCTCACCCCGCCGCGGAAGACCTTGCAGCGGCGGTGCTGGCGGTCGCCACCGGCCACAGCCACGTACTGGCACCGGCCGGCAGCTTCGGCAAGAACTTCATGCCCCGTGTTGCGGCCACACTCGACGTGGCGCAGATTTCCGACATCGTCGAGGTGGTGTCGGCGGACACCTTCGTGCGCCCGATCTACGCCGGCAATGCGCTGGCCACGGTGCAGAGCGGCGATACGGTCAAGGTGATCACGGTGCGCGCGACCGCCTTCGACCCGCTGTCGGCGAGCGGCGGTGCCGCACCGGTCGAGGCGGTGACGCCGCCGGCAGCCAGCGGCCTGTCCGCCCATGTGTCGCAGGAACTGTCGCAGTCGGCCCGCCCGGAACTGGGTGCCGCGCGCGTCGTCGTGTCCGGCGGACGCGGGCTGGGCAGTGCCGAGTCCTATCACGCCGTGCTCGAACCGCTGGCCGACCGGCTCGGCGCCGCACTCGGCGCCAGCCGCGCCGCCGTCGATTCCGGTTACGCACCGAACGATTACCAGGTCGGCCAGACCGGCAAGATCGTTGCGCCGGATCTCTACATTGCAGTCGGGCTGTCGGGTGCCATCCAGCACCTGGCCGGCATGAAGGATTCGAAGGTGATCGTCGCCATCAACAAGGATGCGGACGCACCCATCTTCCAGGTGGCCGACTACGGTCTGGTCGGCGACCTGTTCGAACTGGTGCCGCAGCTGGTGCAGGCACTGGACTGATCTACCGCGGGCGGCATCCGCCCGCGACCGTCATTGATCAATTTCGAGGGCCGCCAGAGCCCGATGGAGGAGAGGCTCATGAGCGAATACGTCGCGCCGCTGCGGGACATGCGTTTTGCGCTGGAACTGGCTGGCCTGAACGAAGTGGTGACCTTGCCCGGCTACGAGGACGCCAGTCCGGACGTCGTTGACGCCGTGCTGGAGGAGGCGGCCCGCTTCACCGGCGAGGTGCTGTCGCCGCTGAATCGGGTGGGGGATCGTGTCGGCGCGAAGCTCGGCGACGACGGTCGCGTCGCCATGCCCGACGGATTCGCCGAGGCCTATCGCGCCTATGCCGACAACGGCTGGAACGGCATGGGCTGTGACCCGGCGCACGGCGGCGCCGGCATGCCGCACCTTGTGGTGGCTCAGATCCAGGAGATGGTGATGGGCGCCAATATGGCGTTCTCGCTGTGTCCGCTGCTGACCGCGGGCGCCATCGAGGCGCTGGCGCTGTGCGGCTCCGACGAACAGAAGGCGCTGTATCTCGAACGCATGGTGAGTGGCGAATGGACCGGCACCATGAATCTGACCGAGCCGCAGGCCGGTTCCGATCTGGCGGCCGTGCGCAGCCGCGCCGAGCCGCAGCCCGACGGCAGTTACCGTGTATTCGGGCAGAAGATATTCATCACCTTCGGCGAGCACGAACTGGCGTCCAACATCGTGCATCTGGTGCTGGCGCGCACGCCGGGCGCGCCTGACGGGGTCAAGGGCATTTCGCTGTTCATCGTGCCCAAGTTCATTCCCGACGCCGACGGCAATCCGGGTGCGCGCAACGACGTGCGCTGTGTGTCGCTCGAACACAAGCTGGGCATACATGCCAGCCCGACCTGCGTGATGGCCTTCGGCGATGCCGGCGGCGCCACCGGCTGGCTGTGCGGCGAAGAGAACCGCGGCATCGAGTACATGTTCATCATGATGAACGCCGCGCGCTACGCGGTTGGCCTGCAGGGCATCGCGGTGGCCGAGCGTGCTTTCCAGCAGGCGCGCGAGTACGCCAACGAGCGGCGTCAGGGCGGCGAGGCGGGCGTGAAGGGCGGCGGCAGCGTGGCCATCGTGCGCCACCCGGACGTGCGCCGCATGCTGCTGCGCATGAAGTCGCAGGTCGAGGCGATGCGCGCGCTGGCCGCGGTCACCGCGGCGGCTCGCGATCGCGCAGCGCGCCACGCGGACGAGGCCGAACGCACGCGCGCCCAGGCCTTCGTCGAACTGATGATTCCGCTGGTCAAGGGCTGGAGCACCGAAACCGCGAACGAGATTGCCTCGCTCGGCGTGCAGGTGCACGGCGGCATGGGCTATGTCGAGGAAACCGGCGCCGCGCAGTACCTGCGCGACGCGCGCATCACCAATATCTACGAGGGCACGACCGGCATACAGGCCAATGATCTGGTCGGCCGCAAGATCGCGCGCGACGGCGGTGCGGCCGCGCGCGCGGTGATCGCCGACATGCGCGATGTCGTCGCGGCGCTCGATGCTGCACCGCTGCAGGCGCTGTCAGCGCCGCTGGGCGAGGCGGCGTCGGCGCTCGAACGCAGCGTCGATTTCGTCGTCGCGCACTGGCGCAGCGATGTGCGCGCCGCGCTGGCCGGCGCAGTGCCCCTGCTGATGCTGTTCGGCCGCGTGGCGGGCGGCTGGCAGCTGGCGCGAGGTGCCCTGCTGGCGCAGCAGCGTCTGACCGCCGGTGACGGCGATGCCGACTTCCTGCGCGCAAAAATCGTCACCGCGCGCTTCTATGCCGATCACGTGCTCAGCGAGTGCGGCGGTCTGGCGCACATGGTCTGCAGGGGCGCCGCCGCCACGCTGGACGACGCGGCAGGTCTGTAGTCCGGTCCCCACCCCGGAACCCGGGTTTCCGTGGGGGCTGCTGACCCCGACGGCACTCTGCATCGAAGCCGGCGGGTCGCAGCGGCCCTGTCGCGGCCAAGGCCGCTCCCACAGGGGTTGCGCCCGCCCCACCGCCGGCGCCTGGACCGGAACTCTGTGGGAGGGGTCTTCCGACCCCGACAGCGGCGGTGAATGTGCGCGGCGCTACTTCCTCGCCGCCAGTACCTGCGCCAGTTCCACCGCGGACCGCACGCCCATCTTCTCGAAGATGCGGGCGCGATGGACTTCCACGGTGCGCATGGTGACGCCGAGGTCGCTGGCGATCACCTTGTTCATCTGGCCGGCCAGCACGCGCTCCATCACTTCGATCTCGCGCTGCGTGAGCTGGGCGACACGCTCCTCGATGGCCTGTGCGGCGGCGCGCTTCGACAGCTGTTGCTGGTGCATGTCCAGCGCGGCCAGCGCGCGGTCCACCAGTTCGTTGTCGTTGAACGGCTTCTCGACAAAATCGAAGGCGCCCTGCTTGATCGCGCCGACCGCCATCGGCACGTCGCCGTGGCCGGTCAGGAAGATGACCGGCATGTCGTGGCCGTGCTCGTGCAGCCAGCCGAACAGTTCGAGCCCGCTCATGCCGTCCATGCGGATGTCCAGCAGCAGACAGCCGCAATGCGCGATCTCGCCACTGCCGATCAGCGCCTCGGCCGACGGCCAGGTGCGCACCGTGTGGCCGCGCGAACGGAACAGCCAGCCCAGCGCGTCGCGGATGGCTTCGTCGTCGTCGACGATGAAGATCTGGCTCATCGGCTTCACTCCCCGGCCGGCAGTTTCAGGATGAACACGGTACCGCCGCCGTCGGCGGATTCGAACCACAGCCGGCCGCGGTGCAGTTCGACGATGGAGCGGCAGATGTTGAGGCCCATGCCCATGCCGTCCGGCTTGGTGGTGAAGAAGGGGGCGAACAGCTTGTCCGCCACTTCCGGCGGGATGCCGCTGCCGCTGTCGCGCACCGACACCTGCACGCCTTCGGCGTCGGCGCTGGTCTGTATCAGCAGGCGCCGCCGCTCGGGCGGGCAGGCGGCCATCGCGTCCATGCCGTTGCGGATCAGGTTCAGCAAGACCTGTTCGATCATGACGCGATCGGCGCTGACCGCGGGCAGGGCGCCGGCCAGCGAGCTGGAAATGCGGATGTCGCGCTTGCGTGCATCCGCCTCGATCAGGCCCAGCGCTTCCTCGACCACGTCGTTCAGAGAACAGGCGACGCGCTTCGGCTCGGAGCGGCGGACGAATTCGTGCACGCGGCGGATGATGGTGCCGGCACGGCGTGCCTGCGCGTTCATCTTCGCCAGCGGCTCCTTCAGGTCGGCCAGCGAGCCGCTGCCGTTATCGACCATGTTCAGGCAGGCCGTGCTGTAGCTGGCGATGGCCGACAGCGGCTGGTTCAGTTCGTGCGCCAGCGTCGAGGCCATTTCGCCCATGGTGATCAGACGGCCGGTGAACTGCAGCTTTTCCTGCTGCTGCCGGTACAGCTCCTCGGCCTGCTTGCGTTCGGTGATGTCGAGCACCGAACTCATCCAGCCGACGTGACGGCCGTCGGCGTCGACCAGCGGCGCCTCCGAAATGAGTACGTCGAAGCGCTCCCCATTGCGGCGGATGAACTTCAGTTCCAGCGCTTCGTGCGAAGTCGCGCCGCCGGCCAGGATGCCGTCGTGCAGCGCACGGATGTGTTCGGCCTCTTCCGGCGCCCAGTAGGGCATGGGTGGGCGCATCGCCATCAGTTCCTCGGCGCTCCAGCCGACCATGCGGCAGAAGGCCGGGTTCACGTGTGTGATGCGGCCGCTCAGATCGCGCGCGCGCAGACCGATGCTGAGCGAATTCTCCATCGCCGAACGGAAGGTGTGTTCCTCGCGCAGCGCCTGTTCGGCTTCGAGCCTGCGCACCAGGTGGCGACGCAGCGCCCACAGACTCCACAGCATCGTGAACGCCAGACCGACGATGGTGACCACCAGCAGCGCCGGCAACAGACGGGTTTCGCTGCGGTAGGCGGTGACACGCAGCCGCAGGCCGTGGCCGGGTGGGTCGAACACCAGCGCGTAATTCATTTCGTCATGTTCGGCCGCCACTTTGGACTTGCTGGCCAACACCGCTTCGGTGTTGTCGATCACGTCCAGCTTGTAGCGCTCGGCGAACCACCAGGGCACCGATTGCGACAGCATCTGTTCGATCGAGTAGGTGCCGCGCATCCAGCCCTGACCGCCCCCGAGCGGCACCAGCACGTCGAAATGCACGTCGCCGTCGGCGGTCGCGTAGGGCGGCAGGTAGGCGGCGCGGCCGAGCTGCTCCGCCAGCCGCGCCGGGCCGGACAGATCCGGATCTTCGCCGTCGATGTGCGCGAGGGTATCGACGCGCAGCAGGCCGTGGCCGTTGGCGATCATGTTGCGCTGGCGTGCCTCGATCACCCGCGCATCGAGCCGGCCGTCGGCCGCCTCGCGCCCGATCTGCGCCATCTGCTCGGCATTGCGGTCGAGATGGAAGCGCAGGTCCTGCTCCATCCACAGCACGTCGTTGATCATCGTCGCGCGCTGCTCGTCCAGATCGTTTCGGTGCAGCCACCACACCAGCGTGCCGATGGCCAGCAGGAAGAGCGCGATGGCGACGCGCGGCACCATCCAGTACCAGCCGGGGGCTGCGACCGGGGTTGCGCGAGGACGGATTGTGGACACGAACGAAGGACTGTTCATCTGGGACTGGGGCCCTGGTGGTGCAAACGCCGCCGACGAGTATCAGCAGCAATCATACGTTCATGGCTGCGGCCGCCGATGTCGGATATCCACAGTGCGCGGCCGCCGGATGAGGCGGGAGAAATTCCCGCCGCCCCGCGGTTCCTCCCGGTATGTGAACAATTAAAAAAAGGCGTCCGGGCGACCTAAAGTCCATGGGCGTTCAGACCGTTAGCCTGAACGTGGCCACAGTGTCAATTACATATGTAACAAGGCCCGGCCCGTCAATGTCTGCCATGCGAAACGGGAGAGTGAGTTGAACAGAACGATAGTCAGCGTGACCCACACGGTGGTCGCAACGCTGGTCGGAGCCTGGGCGGTTGCGCCGATCGAAATGCCTCTCTGGGTGCGTCTGACGGTCGGCATCGCCGCGGGCTGCGGTCTCCTGTGGTCAATGATCGTGCTCGGTCGCCGCGATGTGGTCGCACCCGCTGCGGTCGCCCAGCGAGCACCGGAACCCGATCCGCTTGCGCAAGCCTTGCACGGCAGTCTGGTACTGGTGTCGTCCGAGGCGGCGCCGATCTGGAAGCGACAGATCAACGGCGTGCGCAAGCAGGCCGAGGTGGCCATCGGCGAGCTGATCCAGCGCTTCTCCGGTCTCGTATCCAAGCTAGATGCGGCCGTTGCAGCCTCGTCCGGAGCGGGATCGTCGGCTGCGCAAGGCGGTGTGGATACCGTACTCAAGACTTCCCAGACGCAGCTTACCCAGGTGCTGGACAGCATGTCCGGCGCGCTCACAGACAAGAATCTCGTGCTCGCGCAGATACGCGAACTGGCCAGTTACGCAGACGATCTGCGCGGCATGGCAACCTCGGTGCAGCAGGTTGCTGACCAGACCAATCTGCTTGCCCTCAACGCCGCCATCGAAGCCGCCCGCGCCGGTGAGGCCGGTCGCGGCTTTGCCGTCGTGGCCGACGAGGTGCGCAAGCTGTCGACGGCGTCGGGCGATACCGGCAAGAAGATCGCCGAGAAGGCGAAGCTGGTCAGCGACGCCATCCTGGCGTCTGCTCGTCTGGTCGAGAGCTCGACCAGCCGCGACATCGAATCCTTCAAGGTTTCCGAAGCCAGCATCCAGGGGGTGCTCGGCGATTTCTCCGGGCTGCTCGACGTGCTGGCCGCGTCCAACGCCGAATTGCGCCGCCAGGCAGAAGGCATCCAGCACGAGATCGCTGAAACCCTGCCGCACCTGCAGTTCCAGGATCGCATCGACCAGGTACTCGCCCACGTCTGCGAAAGCCTGGATGAACTGGAGCAGCAGGTGGCCGCCATCCCCGCCGATCAGGCGCCCGACTTGCGGCCGCTGGTCGCCAACCTCGAACGCAGCTACACCACGCCCGAAGAGCGCGGCAATCACGGCGGCTCGGGTGGTGCGTCCAGCACGGCCAGCGACGATCTCGTTTTCTTTTGAGGAGTAGTGACACATGGCAAAGACAATCATGGTCGTGGATGACTCGTCGTCATTGCGCCAGGTGGTCAGCATCGCGCTGAAGGGCGCGGGCTATGACGTATTCGAGGCCTGCGACGGCAAGGACGCGCTGTCCAAGCTCACCGGCCAGAAGGTGCACCTCGTGGTAAGCGACGTGAATATGCCGAACATGGACGGCATCACCTTCGTCAAGGAAATGCGCAAGCTGCCGGCCTACAAGTTCACGCCGGTCATCATGCTGACCACCGAGAACCAGGAGTCGAAGAAGGCCGAAGGCCAGGCGGCCGGCGCCAAGGCGTGGATGGTGAAGCCGTTCAAGCCGGACCAGATGCTGATGGCCGTGTCCAAGCTCTGCCTGCCCTGAAGCGAAGCGGAGCCGACGACATGGAAATCGAACGCACCGACGACGGTGACGTGACCGAACTTAAGGTGGTCGGCGAACTGACCATATACGGTGCTGCAGAAGCCTACGGCTTCCTGACGCGTGCGCTGTCGGAACGGCGCGATCTGCGCGTCAATCTTGCGCAGGTCAGCGAGGTGGACAGCAGCGGCGTGCAGTTGCTGCTGGCAGCCAAACGGGCGGCCGAGAAGCAGGGGCACAGTTTCGAACTGGTGGCGCACAGCGAAGCCATGCTCGAAGTGATGGAACTGCTGCAGTTGAGCCACGTGTTCGGCGACCCGCTGGTGATGCCGGCGCAGGCTGCCTGAACAGGACGAGGAATTCACCGATGAATCTCGAACCTGCCCTCGAGGCCTTCTTCGCCGAAGCGGACGAACTGCTGACGCGGATGGAGGAATCCCTGCTGCAGCTTGAAAGCGAGCCGGACAACGACGAACTGATCAACGATATCTTCCGCGCGGCGCACACCATCAAGGGTACGGCGGGCGTGTTCGGATTCGACGATGTCGTTCATTTCACGCACGAGGTCGAAAGCGTGCTCGACCGCGTCCGCGACGGCCAGATGCAGGTCAGCAATGACGTGATCGGCCTGCTTCTGCGCAACAAGGACCATATCGGCGCGCTGGTGCGCGCGGTGGCCGAAAAGCGCGAACTCGACGCCGCCCAGCGCGCAGAGGGTGAAGCGCAGATGGCGGCCCTGCTTGCCTTGCTTGGCAAGCAGCCGGACAAGCCCGCCGCGACAGCCGTGGTCGCTGCTTCGGCGGATGTCAGCCGCAGCGAGTCGGCTGTTTCCGACAGTTGCGCGAACGAGAACTGGCATCTGTCGATCCGCTTTGGGGCCGACGTTCTGCGCGGCGGCATGGATCCGCTGTCCTTCATAAGGTATCTGTGCACGCTGGGTGAAATCGTTCACCTCGACACCCTGTTCGACGCGCTGCCTCAGTGGCTGCAACTTGACCCGGAGTCCTGCTACCTCGGCTTCGAGATCGACTTCCGCAGCGAGGCGTCGAAGGCGGAGATCGAGGGCGTGTTCGAGTTCGTTCGCGACGAATGCGTGCTTCACATCATTCCGCCGCGCTCGCAGATTTCCGAGTACATCAGCGTTCTGCGTGCGCTGCCCGAGGACGAGCTGAAGCTGGGCGAGATGCTCGTGCTCAGCGGCGCGCTGACCCGCGCCGAACTCGATCGCGGCCTGTCGTTGCAGTCGGAAGCGGCGTCCGCCGTCAGCGCTGAAGGTGATGGCGGACCGTCGGCAGCACCGCCGCAGCTGGGCGAGATACTGATCGAGAGCGGAGCGGTGGGCGCCGGCGTGGTCGACGCTGCGCTCGTCAAGCAGAAGCAGGTCAAGGACACCAAGGCGCAGGAAGCCCGTTCGCTGCGCATCGACGCGGACAAGCTCGACCAGCTGATCGAGCTGGTCGGCGAACTGGTGGTGGCCAGCGCCGGCGTGCAGAACGTTGCGCAGATGCTTGCCCAGGCTCAACTCACGGAAGCGAGCGAAGTACTTACGCGTCTGGTCGAGGAGGTGCGCGACCAGGCGCTGTCGCTGCGCATGGTGCAGATCGGCGCCACCTTCCAGCGCTTCCAGCGCGTCGTGCGCGACGTCAGTCGCGAGCTGGGCAAGGACATCGAGCTGCAGATCAGCGGTGGCGAGACCGATCTGGACAAGACCGTGGTGGAGCGCATCGGCGATCCGCTGATGCATCTGGTCCGCAACTCGATGGACCACGGCATCGAAGCCACCGAGGTCCGTCTTGCCGCCGGCAAGCCGGCGCGCGCCAAGGTCATGCTGAACGCCTATCACGAGGCAGGCAGCATCGTGATCGACGTGGCCGACGACGGCGGCGGCCTGAACCGTCAGAAGATCCTGCGCAAGGCGATCGAGCGCGGGCTGGTGGCCGAGGACGCCCAGCTCAGCGAGCGCGAGATCGACCGTCTGATCTTTGCCCCCGGTTTTTCAACTGCCGACCAGGTGAGCAATCTTTCGGGCCGCGGCGTCGGCATGGACGTGGTCCGCCGTGACATCGAAGCGCTGCGCGGCACGGTCGATATCGATACCGAGCCGGGTAAGGGCACGCGCATCCGGATCCGGCTGCCGCTCACGCTGGCCATCATCGATGGCTTCCGCGTCGGCATCGACAAGGCGAGCTTCGTGCTGCCGGTCGACATGATTGTCGAGTGCGTCGAACTGGCCGGCTCGATCCGCGATGCCGCCCGTAGCCGAGGTTATCTGGACATGCGTGGCGAAGTGCTGCCGCTGCTCTGGCTGCGCGAGGTTTTCGATATCGACAGTCCGGCCCCCGAGCGACGCGAGAACGTGGTGGTCGTCCACTTCGGGCAAACCAAGGCCGGCATCGTCGTCGATCAACTGATGGGCGAACACCAGACCGTCATCCGCCCGCTCGGCAAGCTGTTCAGCGCACTGCGCGGAGTCAGCGGCTCGACCATTCTCGGCAGCGGTGAGATTGCGCTCATCCTCGATGTCGCGGGGCTGATGAAGATGGCCGGCAGTACCGGCATGACCGCGGCGGGCATCACTGAAATGCAGGGGCAGAACTCGCGGGAGATGAGCGCGCCGAGCTGACGGCGCCAGACCGCAGGTGTAATGCATACGTGGTGGAGCCTTGCAGGTCGGGGGTGAAACCGAAATGGATTTTTTCGGACCTGGCTTTGCCGGACTCTTGGAGCTCCAGGCCGATTCTGAATGCTGTCGAAGGAAGGAGTAGTAGCCATGTTGTCCAACATGAAGATCGGGATCCGACTGACTCTCGCGTTTGTCGCTCTGGTGATCATCACCGCTGTTGTGGGTTGGGTCGGAATCTCGAACTCCGGAAAGATCAACGCGCTGGCGGATGATCTTTACTACAAGGAGTTGCTTGGCCTCTCGTACATCAAGGAGGCAAACATCAACCTCATCTACATCGGCCGCGCCCGGGGCAATGCCCTGCTCGCCGATACGAAGGAGGAGCGTGAGCGGCATCTGGCCGCCATCGACAAGTACTCCGCGGCGATTCAGGACTATGTGCAGAAGTCGAAGGACCTGTTCGTCACCGACGAGGCCAAGCGGCTCTTCTCCGTGTTCGATTCGACGTGGACGGCCTATCAGCAGGAGATGCAGCGCGCTACGACGCTGATCCGCACGCAGGACCTTGCGCACAAGGATGCGGTGCTGACCGAGACCCTCGACAACGTCCGGAAGAATGCGAACGTTCTCGATGACACGCTGACCGCGCTCACCAAGTCGAAGGAGGCGCGCGCCCTGCAGGCGTCGAATGAGACGACCCAGATCTACGAGAGCGGTCGCACGACCATGATCATATTGATCATCGGCGGCATGATCGTTGGCATTGCCCTGGGCCTTCTGATCAGCCGCAGCGTGACCAAGCCGCTGGGCGTCGCGGTCGATGTCGCCAACCGTCTTTCAGAAGGCGATCTGACCATGTCCATCGACGCGACGTCGAAAGATGAAACCGGTCAGCTGCTGCAGGCGATGAAGAATATGGTGGTCAAGCTTGAATCCGTCGTGTCCGAGGTGAACGGCGGAGCCAACGGTCTTGCGAGCGCGTCGGAAGAGGTGTCGGCGACGGCACAGTCGCTGAGCCAGGGGGCGAGCGAGCAGTCGGCGGGTGTCGAGGAGACGTCGGCGTCGATCGAACAGATGTCGGCATCGGTGAACCAGAACAGCGAGAACGCACGGGTGACCGACGGCATTGCGACGCAGGCCTCGCGCGAAGCGGCCGAGGGCGGTGAAGCGGTGAAGCAGACGGTGGAAGCGATGCGCAAGATTGCCGAGCGCATTTCGATCATCGACGACATTGCCTACCAGACGAATCTGCTGGCGCTGAACGCGGCGATCGAAGCGGCGCGTGCGGGCAGTCACGGTCGGGGCTTTGCGGTGGTGGCGACGGAAGTGCGCAAGCTGGCGGAGCGCTCGCAGGTTGCGGCGCAGGAGATCGGCGGTGTGGCGAACGAGTCGCTGAAGGTTGCGGCGCGAGCGGGCGAGGTGCTGCAGCAGCTGGTGCCGTCGATCCAGAGGACGTCGGATCTGGTGCAGGAGATCTCGGCGGCGTCGGGCGAGCAGGCGAGTGGCGTGTCGCAGATCAACAGCGCGATGAGTCAGCTGAGCCAGACGGTGCAGCAGACGGCATCGGCGTCGGAAGAACTGGCGGCGACGGCAGAAGAGATGAGCGGCCAGGCGCAGCAACTGCAGCAGGCGATGGCCTTCTTCCGCCTGCGCGACAACGCATCGGCGCAGACCCTGTCGTCGCGTCGGACGACGGTCCGGTCGTCTTCGGCACGCATCGGCATGGCGTCGTCGGAAATGCCTGCGGAGGCGGATTTCGCCCGATTCTGATTGTTTTCAAAGCTTGCCGTCGCGCAGCGATCGCGACGGCGGATGGTCTGGCTCGTTCATCGCTTCGAATGGATCGGAGAACTGGATAATGAAAAATGCTTCGGGCGTGAAATTCTCGACCCGCATAGGCTTGGCATGCGCAGCGCTATGCGTACTGGCCGGCGCTGCAGTGTGGTCCGGATTCGGCAGCATGGACGAGCTTCTCGGACTGTCGGCCGCCTCGGGTGCCGATGCGCGTGCAGCCAGTGAGGCGGCCAGTGCAGGGCGCACGCTGCTTCTGGCGCTGACCGGCGCGATCGTTGTCCTGACGATCTTGTCCGGCTGGCTTCTGCTCCGCTTGCGCAACGGCGTGTTCGGCGGCGACCCGGAAGCCCTTGCCGCGGCGGCCGGAAAGCTCGCAGCCGGCGAGTTCTCGGCTGCTGCCGGGTTTGCCGGCGCTCCGGCGGGCAGCATTGCCGCTTCGCTGAACCAGGTGTCGGCGAATCTCGGTCTGTTGATGGAGCAGATGGGCAGGATGTCGGCCGAACACGACAGGGGCGATATCGACGTGACGATCGACGTTGGCCGCTTCGGCGGAGACTTCCGTGTCGTCGCCGAACAGGTGAACCAGATGGTGGCCGGCCACATCGCGGTGAAGAAGACGGCGATGGCCTGCATCAGGGAATTCGGCGAGGGCAACATGGATGCGCCGATGGAGCAGTTGCCGGGCAAGAAGGCCTTCATCAACGAAACCATCGAACAGGTGCGCGCCAACATCAAGGACTTCATCGCGGAGATGAATCACATGTCGGCCGAGCACGACCGTGGCGACATCGACGTGATGATGGACGAGGCCCGCTTCAAGGGCGCTTACCGGACCATGGCGCACGGCGTGAACCAGATGGTGTCCGGCCATATCGCGGTGAAGAAGAAGGCGATGGCCTGTTTCAAGGAATTCGGCGAAGGCAACATGGATGCGCCGATGGAACAGTTGCCGGGCAAGAAGGCATTCATCAACGACACCATCGAACAGGTGCGCGCCAACATCAAGAACTTCATCGCCGACATGAACCACATGTCGGCCGAGCACGACCGTGGCGATATCGACGTGATGATGGACGAGGGCCGCTTCAAGGGCGCTTATCGGACCATGGCCCAGGGCGTGAACCAGATGGTGTCCGGCCACATCGCGGTGAAGAAGAAGGCGATGGCCTGCTTCAAGGCATTCGGCGAAGGGAATATGGATGCACCGATGGAACAGTTGCCGGGCAAGAAAGCCTTCATCAACGACACCATCGAGCAGGTACGCGGGAACATCAAGGCGCTGGTCGCCGACACCGACATGCTGTGCCGCGCCGCGCTCGTGGGCGACCTGGACAAGCGTGCCGACTCGAGTCGGCACAAGGGAGACTTCCATCGCATCGTGCAGGGTATCAACGACACGCTGGACGCGGTGATCAACCCGGTCAACGAAGTGATGTCCGTGCTGGCGGCGATGGAGCGCAATGACCTGAGCACCCGTGTCCACGGTGACTATCGCGGCAAGCTGCTGGATCTGAAGAACTCGATCAACAGCACCAGCGACCGTCTGTCACAGACCATAGGCGAGGTCATCGGTGTCGCCAACGGTCTTGCGAGCGCGTCGGAAGAGGTGTCGGCAACGGCACAGTCGCTGAGCCAGGGGGCGAGCGAACAGTCGGCGGGTGTCGAGGAGACGTCGGCGTCGATCGAACAGATGTCGGCGTCGGTGAACCAGAACAGCGAGAACGCACGGGTGACCGACGGCATTGCGACGCAGGCCTCGCGCGAAGCGGCCGAGGGCGGTGAAGCGGTGAAGCAGACGGTGGAGGCGATGCGCAAGATTGCCGAGCGCATTTCGATCATCGACGACATTGCCTACCAGACGAATCTGCTGGCGCTGAACGCGGCGATCGAAGCGGCGCGTGCGGGCAGTCACGGTCGTGGCTTCGCGGTGGTGGCGACGGAAGTGCGCAAACTGGCGGAGCGCTCGCAGGTTGCGGCGCAGGAGATCGGCGGTGTGGCGAACGAGTCGCTGAAGGTTGCGGCGCGAGCGGGCGAGGTACTGCAACAGCTGGTGCCGTCAATCCAGAGGACGTCGGATCTGGTGCAGGAGATCTCGGCGGCGTCGGGCGAGCAGGCGAGTGGCGTGTCGCAGATCAACAGCGCGATGAACCAGCTGAGCCAGACGGTACAGCAGACGGCATCGGCGTCGGAAGAACTGGCGGCGACGGCAGAAGAGATGAGCGGCCAGGCGCAGCAACTGCAGCAGGCGATGTCGGTGTTCCGCCTGCATGGCGACAAGTTCGCAACCAGCCAGGCCGCGAATGAACTGCCCGCGCGCCGCGCTCCGGTGCGCAGCGTTCACGCGCGCGGCGGATTGGCGCTTGAAAGCGCGAGCGAAAGCGATTTCACACGTTTCTAGGGAGTGGGCGATATGAATGGACGCCATTCGCTGGCGCTGACCGTGGTCGATGACGACGACGTGGCAGCGGACCAGCAACAGCAGTACCTGACTTTCAGGCTGGGCGAGGAGAGCTACGCGCTGGGTCTGTTGTCGGTGAAGGAAATCATCGAGTACGGCGGTGTTACGCAAGTACCGATGATGCCGGGCTTCGTCCGTGGCGTGATCAACCTGCGTGGTCGAGTGGTGCCAGTGATCGATCTGGCAAACCGTTTGCGCGCCGAAAGCGCCGCGGTGACCAGACGGACCTGCATCGTCATCGTCGAGGTGGCGAACGACGGCGAGGCACAGGACATGGGGATCATCGTCGATGCGGTGAGCCAGGTGGTCGACATTCCGCCGCAGTCGGTGGAACCCGGGCCGTCCTTCGGTGCGAAGGTGAGAGCGGACTTCATCGCCGGCATGGGCAAGCTCGACGAGGGCTTCGTGATCATGCTGGACATTGACCGTGTGCTCGCCGGCGAGGACATGGCGGCAGTCAATGACATGAAGGCAGCCGGCTGAGCATGAGGGCTGCCGCATGAGTACCGCTGCCGCACTTGCAGGAAGCCGGTCCGCTGCCAGGGATGCGGCGTTCGTCATCCCGTCGATCAGCGACATCGACTTCCGTCGCTTTCAGCGCTGGCTGCACGAAACGGCAGGCATCGCCTTGGCCGACCACAAGAAGACGCTGCTCGTGGGGCGTCTTTCCAAGAGGCTCGGTCCTTGCGGCGTGCGTGGCTGGAAGGATTACTTCGAACTGCTGATGGATGGCAGCCGGCCGGGCGAACTGCAGGTCGCCATCGATCTGCTGACGACGAACGAAACCTATTTCTTCCGCGAGCCCGCTCATTTCACCTTTCTCGCCGAGCAGATCCTTGCGCGCTTCGAAGGCAGCGAGCCGCTGCGCATCTGGAGCGCCGCCAGTTCCTCGGGCGAAGAGATCTATACGCTGGCCATGGTGCTTGCCGACACGCTGGGCATGGGGCGGCGCTGGGAAATCTTCGGTTCCGATCTGAGTACGCGCGTACTCGAAACCGCACGCCGTGCGCACTATCCGATGACCCGCGCGGACAAGATTCCGCCCGCTTTCTTGAAGCGCTTCTGCCTGAAGGGCACCGGCCCGCAGGAGGGCACTTTCCTGATCGACCGTCCGCTGCGCGAGCGGGTGTCGTTCGCACAGATCAACCTGAACGAAACGCTGCCGGATATCGGCATGTTCGATATCGTGTTCGTGCGCAACGTGATGATCTATTTCGACCCGGATACCAAGCGACAGGTCATGGCGCGCATCCTGACCAAACTCAAGCCGCGCGGGCACGTGTTCGTGAGTCACTCGGAAAACCTGCATGGCGTCACGGATCGCGTGGACATCGTCAAGCCGTCCATTTACCGCCTCAAGTGACGACATGTGCATGAGGCCGCCTGTACGCACCGAAATTTACCTGAAGCCCGGAGATCTGTTCTTCGGAGACGAGACCATGTGTCTGCGTACGGTGCTGGGCTCCTGTGTCGCCATCACGATGTGGCACCCCGCCCTGAGGATAGGCGGCATGTGCCACTTCATGCTGCCCGGCAACGCCCGCGCCGATCTGGGCGGCGACGGACTGAGCGCGCGTTTTGCCGATGGCGCGATGAAGTCCATGATTCGTGAAGCGCGCCGTTTCGGTACGCGCGAGCTCGATTACGAGTTCAAGCTTTTTGGCGGGGGCAATATGTTTCCCGGAATCGCCGGCAGCAGCAACATGCCGATAGGAGAAGCGAACGTGCGGCGTGCTCGCGCGCTGCTCGACGCGCTGGGTGTCCGGCCGGTGGCCGAACACACCGGCGGATACGGTCAGCGCGTGCTGATGATGGATGTGAGCAGCGGCGTGGTGTGGATGCGCCACGATGGCCCTCGGTCGGGCGCCGGTGTCAGTACCTACGGAGAACTTGCATGCTGAGCCCGGTTGCGGTCAAACCGCCTGCGTCGGCGGGGGCACGCATTCGCGTCCTGATCGTCGACGATTCGGCGGTCGTGCGTCAGGTGCTGTCGGAACTGCTGTCCGCTGATCCCCTGCTACGCGTCATCGCCACCGCGCCGGACCCGCTGATCGCACTCGAACGGCTGAAGGTCGAGTGGCCGGACGTGATTGTGACCGACGTCGAAATGCCGCGCATGGACGGCGTCACCTTCGTTCGCCGCATCATGGCCGAACGACCGACGCCCATCGTCGTCTGTTCGTCGCTGACCGAGAAGGGGGCGGAGACCACGATGGAAGTGCTGGCCGCCGGCGCGATCAGCGTGGTGACCAAGCCCAAGCTCGGGATCAAGCAGTTCCTGCATGAATCTGCCCAGGCGCTGACCGATGCGGTGAAGGCGGCAGCGCGCGCCCGCGTCGGTCGCGCTCGCATCGCACCGATGAGCGGGCCCAAGTCCGGCCCTAAACTCACGGCCGACGTCATGCTGCCGCCGGTGACCGGCGAGGCGATGCGGATGACGACCGAAAAGCTCATCGCGCTGGGCACCTCGACCGGTGGCACACAGGCGCTTGAAGCGGTGCTGACGCAGCTGCCCCGCGTATCGCCCGGCATCGTCGTCGTTCAGCACATGCCGGAGCGTTTTACCGCCGCCTTCGCGGCGCGTCTGGACAGCATCTGCGAAATCCATGTCAAGGAGGCCGTGAATGGCGACCGCGTGATGCCGGGCGTTGCACTCATCGCGCCGGGCGGACGCCACATGATGCTCAGGCGCAACGGTGCCCAGTACGTCGTCGAGGTCAGCGACGGCCCGCTGGTAAACCGCCACAAGCCGTCGGTCGATGTGCTGTTCCGGTCGGTTGCCAAGTATGCAGGCAAGAACGCGCTGGGCATCATCATGACGGGCATGGGTGACGACGGTGCGCGCGGACTGAAGGAAATGCGCGACGCCGGGGCCATGACCTGTGCTCAGGACGAAGCCAGTTGCGTGGTGTTCGGCATGCCCAAGGAAGCGATCAGGTTCGGTGCCGTCGAGCACGTGATCGGACTCGATCAGATCCCCGGAATGATCAACCGTTATGGCAAGTGAAGCGGATCCGCCGACGCTGCTGAACGAAGCCGGGGTAACGGGAGTGGAGGAGGGTGCGAACGGAGAAGAGGTGCTGAGGAAGCTGCACAGGCGCTGACGCGCCCGCCGGCCGTCGTGCTGGTGGATCTGGAAATGCCGGTGATGGACGGCGTCGAGCTGCTGCATCGCATGGCCTCCTCGGGTTTCCGGCCCGGGGTGATCATCACCAGTGCGCGCGCGGCCATCCTGCTCGATTCCGTTTAAACCATGGTGTCCGAGCTGGGCTTGCACCTGCTGGCCACCATGCGCAACCCCATCCCGCCTGATCGCCTGATCGCCTGATTGTCTGACTGTCGCGATCCGCGCGCGCAGGTCGGCGATTTCGTGTCATCGGCGTGGCGGAACGCAGTGGCCAGGTCGCGCTACTGACGGTCGTCATGCTGCGCGGGCGGGCATCGATGCTGGCCGCATTGCCTTCGATGTGACTGAAACGTCCATGACCTCGGGCACGGCAGCGCTGAAGACGCTGCTCAGGCTGAAGCTGAACCACTTTTCGCTCGCCATCGACGACTTCGCTGAGGTGACAACGCAGCTGCATCGCACGCTGCGTGAGAAGGTCCTCCTGGTTTCCAACGTTCGCTGACGCGTTCTCCTCGTCAGACCGAGCGGTTGCGGATATCCACAATGGCCGCAGCCACCCCCGCCGACCACAATCCAGGCATCACATTGGCCGTTCGCGCCGTGTGGCCTTCATACACAAGAGGAGACACCATGAAACTTCATTCCATGCTTTTCGGCCTGCTCACGCTCGGCCTGACTCCGTTTGCGCTGGCGCAGCAGCCCATCGTGATCAAGTTCAGCCACGTCGTGGCGACCGAGACGCCGAAGGGCAAGGCGGCCGAATTCTTCAAGAAGCGCGCCGAAGAACTGACCGCCGGCAAGGTGAAGGTCGAGGTGTATCCGAACAGCCAGCTGTACAAGGACAAGGAAGAGATGGAGGCGCTGCAGCTGGGCGCCGTGCAGATGCTTGCGCCGTCGCTGGCCAAGTTCGGTCCGCTGGGCGTGAAGGAATTCGAGGTGTTCGACCTGCCCTTCATCTTCGACGGCTACGCCGACCTGCACAAGGTCACGCAGGGCCCGATCGGTGCGTCCATCCTGAAGAAGCTGGAACCGAAGGGCATTGTCGGCCTGGGCTTCTGGGACAACGGCTTCAAGTCCTTCTCGGCCAACACGCCGATCAAGACGCCGGCCGATCTGAAGGGCAAGAAGCTGCGCATCCAGTCGTCCAAGGTGCTGGAAGAGCAGATCCGTTCGCTCGGTGCGCTGCCGCAGGTGATGGCGTTCTCCGAGGTCTATCAGGCGCTGCAGACCGGCGTGGTCGACGGTACCGAGAACCCGCATTCCAACCTCTACACGCAGAAGATGCATGAGGTGCAGAAGCACATGGCGGTGACCGACCACGGCTATCTGGGTTACGCCGTCATCGTTAACAAGAAGTTCTGGGACGGCCTGCCGGCCGACGTGCGCGGTCAGCTCGACACGGCGATGAAGGAAGCCACCAGCTACGCCAACAAGATCGCCAAGGAAGAGAACGACGCTGCGCTCGAAGGCGTGCGCAAGAGCGGCCGGACCCAGGTTTATGTGCCGACGGCGGAAGAGCGCCTGGCGTTCAAGCGTGCGCTGGTGCCGGTGCACAAGAAGATGGAAAGCCGGATGGGCGCCGACCTGATCCAGGCCATCTACAAGGAAACCCAGTTCGATCCGTCGAAGCTGTAATCCGCCCCGCACACGTGCGGCGTCCGCCGCACGTGTCGCATCCCGGCGCGCACGCGCGCACACTGCATCACCCTCACTTCATCGGGAGACCACCGTGCTCCGAATACTCGACCATATCGAGGAGTGGCTCATTACGCTGCTGATAGGCGTGGCCACCATCATCATTTTCGTGTCCGTCGTGCATCGCTACGCCGCCGGCTTCGACGTGCCCGGCCTGCAGGACTGGCTGCTGTCGCTGAATCTCGGCTGGGCACAGGAGCTGTGCATCATCCTGTTCGTCTGGATGGCCAAGTTCGGCGCCGCCTACGGCGTGCGCACCGGCATTCACGTCGGCGTCGATGTGCTGATCAACCAGTTGCAGCCGGCGCTGCGCAACAAGTTCGTCGTGTTCGGTCTGGCGGCGGGCGCGCTGTTCACCGGCATCATCTGTGCGCTGGGCAGCCACTTCGTGTGGGAGAACGGCGCTGCCTACGCCGTGCTGAGCGCAATGGGCCAGGACACCGGCGATCTGTTCGAAGGGCCGACCACGCCCGATCTCGAATGGCCGACCTGGATCGTCTACATGGCCATTCCGCTCGGTTCCGGCCTGATGTGCTTCCGCTTCCTGCAGGTGATGACTGCCTTCATCCGTACCGGTGAACTGCCGCACCATGATCATGCGCACGTCGAAGGCATGGAGGACGTCAAGCCGGTGCTGATCGGCGAGGCGGTCGAAGAAGCCGAAGAGCGCGAACACGCCAAGGGAGGCCGCCAATGAGCGCCGCCATCATCTTTGCACTGCTGCTGGTGCTGATGCTCACCGGCATGCCGGTGTCGATCTCGCTGGGTCTGACCGTACTGACCTTCCTGTTCACGATGACCGATGTGCCGGTCGAATCAGTGGCGCTGAAGCTGTTCACCGGCATCGAGAAGTTCGAAATCATGGCGATTCCGTTCTTCATCCTGGCCGGCAACTTCCTCACCCACGGCGGTGTGGCGAAGCGGATGATCAACTTCGCGACCTCGCTGGTCGGCCATTTCCATGGCGGCCTGGGCATGGGCGGTGTGGTGGCCTGCGGTCTGTTCGCCGCCGTGTCGGGCTCCAGCCCGGCGACGGTGGCGGCGATCGGCGCCATCCTGCTGCCGGCCATGGTGAAGCAGGGCTTCCCAATGAAGTTCGGGGCGGGCATCGTCGCCAGCTCCGGGGCACTCGGCATCCTGATTCCGCCGTCCATCGTGATGGTGATGTATGCGGTGTCGACCAACTCGTCGATCGGCGCGCTTTTCATGGCCGGCATCATCCCGGGCGCGGTGCTGCTGTTCATGCTGGGCTTCACCACCTGGTGGCGCGCCAAGAGCAATAACTACCCGCGCATGCCGAAGGCGCCGATGGCCGATCGCATCAAGGCCTTCCGCGAATCCTTCTGGGGGCTGATGCTCATCGTCGTCGTGATGGGCGGCATCTACACCGGCATCTTCACGCCGACCGAGGCGGCCGCGATGAGCGCGGTGTACGCCTTCATCGTCGCGGTGTTCGTCTACCGCGACCTGCCGCTGAAGCGCATCCCCAAGGTGCTGCTCGATTCGGCAAACATGAGCGCGATGCTGCTCTACATCATCACCAACGCCATCCTGTTCTCCTTCCTGCTGACCTCGGAACAGATTCCGCAGGCGGTGGCGGCATGGCTGGTGGATAGCGGCATGGGGGCGCTCGGCTTCCTGCTGGTGGTGAACATCCTGCTGCTGCTGGCCGGTAACATCATGGAGCCGTCGTCCATCATCCTGATCACCGCGCCCATCCTGTTCCCGGTGGCGATGGCGCTGGGCATAGACCCGGTGCATTTCGGCATCATCATCACGGTGAACATGGAAATCGGCATGATCACGCCGCCGGTGGGGCTCAACCTGTATGTCGGCAGCGGCATCGCAAAGCTGGGCATGACGGACATGACCAAGGCAGTGTCGCCGTGGCTGGTCACGATGCTCATCTTCCTGGTCATCGTCACCTACTGGCCGGCGCTGTCGCTGTGGCTGCCGCGCACCTTGGGCATGATCAGCTGATGCGCAGCTGACACTGCTGCAACTCGCAGTTCTGACGCCGCGTGAAGTTATGCG
The DNA here is from genome assembly GCF_049843555.1 of Methyloversatilis sp. MC4-4. GTDB lineage: Bacteria > Pseudomonadota > Gammaproteobacteria > Burkholderiales > Rhodocyclaceae > Methyloversatilis > Methyloversatilis discipulorum_B. The sequence goes on along the minus strand of NZ_JBBHZK010000002.1, from coordinate 56,102 downwards.
CGGCGTTCTTCTTTTTTGCACCCCCCCTGCTCAAGTCCGCCGTGCCATGCGTCGTAAACGCTCCTACGAGGAGATCGACGGTGCGCTTCCGTATAACTAAAGTCCTATAAGCACCTGTCGATATTGGCCATGTAGTGAATCGAAAACAGGGAACAGACACATGAAGAACATGCTGAGCATCCGCAAAGCCTTCCTTTTTCACTCCATCTTTGCGTCGGCAATATGCACGACCATTTTCGGCGTGCAGGAGTTTCTGTTCCCGGGTTGGACCGGCCTTGTCGTCTCGTCTGTCCTGAGTTCCGTCTTCATCATGGGCGTTGGCATCTGGTTCGGCACCGGCTTCGGCCAGCGCGCCGAACTGCTGGTCAACGCCATGCACAGCCTTGCCGAAGGCAAGCTCAATCACAAGCTCAGCCTGTCCGGCAAGGACGATTTCGCCTGGCTGGGCTATGAGTACAACCAGGCCTGCAAGTCTTTCCGCAAGCTGATCGAGAAGATGACGACCCTGTCGTCGACGCTCACCAGTTCGGCCGAAGAACTGTCCAAGCTGACCATTGCCGCCAACGAGACCGGCTCGCGCCAGGCCGACCGCATCCGTACCGTCGCCGAGGCGATGGAGCAGATGACCGCCTCGGCCCGCCAGGTCGCAGACCTGTCGGCCGACATGGACAGCATCGTGCGCGCCGCCGGCGACAGCACGCGCAGCGGCAAGACCGACCTCGAAGTGTCGATGGAGGGCGTCAGCCGTATCGCCAAGGAGATGGAAGAGTCGCTGCAGGTGATCGAACGCCTGGTCAAGGATTCCGAAGAGATCGCCAAGATCAACGACGTGGTGAAGGACATTTCCGACCAGACCAACCTGCTGGCGCTCAATGCGGCCATCGAGGCGGCACGGGCCGGCGAGCAGGGCCGCGGTTTCGCGGTGGTGGCCGACGAGGTGCGCAAGCTGGCGCAGCGCACCCAGGGTTCGACCGCGGACATCGAGCAGATCGTTGCCAAGATCCGCCACGACGCTCAGGAAACGGTCGAGCGCGTCGGTCAGGCCAGCGAACGCGTCAGCGGTGCGGTGACCACCTCGCGCGGCGCGGTGGAGACGTTCGAGTCCATCCTGCACCGCATGGAAGAACTGGTGAACAAGTCCGGTGAAGTGGCGACCAGCATGCGCGAACAGGACACCACGGCGCACGCCATCCTGCGCAACGCGGGCGAGCTGTCCGCACTGTCCGAAGACAACGCACGCGGCGTGGCGCAGACCGCGTCGCAGGGCGAATCGGTCGCCGGCTCGGCGCGCGAGCTCGAAGCCAGCCTGCGCACCTTCCAGATCTGAACCGCGTCGATTCCGACCAAAAAAGCCGGCGCATCGCGCCGGCTTTTTCATTTGTCGCGGGTGAGTTTCAGCGCGCCGCGGTCTTTCCCTGCGCCTTGATCCGCGCATCCTCGTCGATGCGTGCCTCGATGAAGGTCTTGATCGCCCACACCGCCTCCTGCGTCAGCACCTTGTCCCACGGCGGCATGTGCTGCACGTCGAGCACTCGCTTGCCCTTGCGGACCGTCTTGACGAAGTAGTGATCGACGTCGCTGAGGCAGCGCGGCAACAGTTCCGGCTCGGTCACCTTGCGACAGCCGCGGTGCAGGCGCAGCAGGTTGGGGCCGACCTGGTTCTTGTGATTGACATCGGTGCCGTGGCAGACGGCGCAGGATTCGTTGTAGAGCGCGCGACCGGTATCGACGACGGCGGTGTTGCCGCGGTAGGGATTGCTGTCCTTCCATGCATCGCCGACCGGCGGCAGCGCCGAAATGTCGGTCTTGGGCGGGTGCGCCTCCATCGCAGGGTCTCCTGCGTATGCCGAAGCGATGCCGAGTGCGGCCGCGAGCACCAGTGGTGCAGCCACTTTCCTGATCATGTCCTTTATCTCCTTGTGCGGACGGTGCTTACCAATCGACTGGACAACCCTTGCAGTCGTCGAAGTTCGCGTCGAGGAAGACGGTGTAGCGCGTCACGCAGCCTTCCATGATGGCGTTGCGGAAATCGGCGCTGCCAAACTTGGTTTCCTGCAGGTTGGCGTTGACCAGCCGGGCGTAGTGGAAGCGCGCGAACATCGGGCGCGCCGCTTCCAGGTTGGCGGCGGTCAGATCGGCGTAGCTGAAGTCGACGCGGAACATGCGTGCGAACTCCATGTCCGTACCGACCAGCCGTGCGCCGCGCAGGCTGGCGGCGGGAATGTTGGCCTTCTGCAGGCGGGCCGAGCTGAGATCGGCGCGGTCCAGTATCGCGCCTGCAAGATTGGCGGCACGCAGGTCGGCACGCACCATGTTCGCGCCGGTGAAGTCGGCGCCGGCGAGGTCCTTTGCCGACAGGTCGGCATGGCGCAGGTCGGCACCCGGGCAGCGGGTGTAGGGCCAAATCGGGCAGCCATTGACGACCAGTGTTTCGCTCGCCGGCATATCTTCGGCGACGGCCGGCGCGGCCAGGCCGAGCAGTACCAGCAGTGTTACGGGGAAAAGTCTTCGCATCCAGGACTCCGGACAGAAAGAACCTGGCAACTGCGCATCTTGGGCCGACGCTGACGCGACAGCACCGGAAACCCTCGGGAGACCTTATCGCAGTTGCCAGGTAAAGGCCGGCCACGCAGGGCCGGCAGGAGGAGTGGCCGGCCCCCGCCGGGCGGCGGGGGCGCGCCGTCAATCAGCGCTTCGGCAGCTTGAAGGCCCAGAACGAGCCGCCCTGGCTGACCTGCTTGGTCAGCTCGGCCATGTCGCCGCCCCACAGTGGCACGGCGCCGCCGTAGCCGGAAGAGATGCCGATGTACTGTTCGCCATCCTGTTCCCAGGTGATGGGCACCGACACCACGCCGGAACCGGTCTGGAATTTCCAGACTTCCTTGCCGGTCTTGGCGTCGAAGGCCTTCACGTAACCGTCGGAGGTGCCGGTGAACACCAGGCCGCCGGCGGTGGTCAGCGTGCCGGCCCACAGCGGGAACTGCTCCTTGTGTTCCCAGGCGATCTTGCCGGTCTTCGGGTCGATCGCGCGCAGGACGCCGACGTGGTCGTCGAACAGCTTCTTGATCCGGAAGCCCTGGCCGAGGTAGGCGGCACCCGGCTTGTAGGTCACGTTCTCGGTCCAGTAGTCCATCGCCCAGTGGTTGGCCGGGATGTAGAACAGCTCGGTGTCCGGGCTGTACGACATCGGCATCCAGTTGGTGCCGCCGAGGAAGGGCGGTGACACGAAGATGGATTCGCCCTTGTCCGCACCGGCCTTGGGCTTCGGCGGATACTGGCTCTCGACCACGTTGGGCAGGCCGGTCTTCGGATCGAAGCCCTTGGACCAGGTGATGCCGTCGACGAAGGGCCAGGCACCGATCAGCGCGGTCTGCTTCCACGGGTAGCCGGCGCCGGTGGCCAGCTTTTCGCGGTCGGTCACGAAGAAGTAGCCGTTGCGGTCGGCGTGCGCCGATGCCTTCACCAGCTTGCCGGTCTTCGGATCCTTGTACTCGAACAGCAGCACAGAGTTGTTGCCGGAGAAGTCCCAGGCGTCGTTCGGCGTGTGCGAGAAGAAGCCCTTCAGTTCGCCGGTCGACGCATCGACATAGGCCTGACCGGAGGTGAACAGGCTGGGCCACTTGGTCGGGCTGTCGCCTTCCTTGGTCCGTTTCCAGGTGTTCCACGGGGCCGGGTTGCCGGTGCCGATCACGACCATGTTCTGTTCGACGTCGAACGAGGCGGTCTGCCACGGGGCACCGCCACCGTGACTCCAGGCTTCGACCTTGCCGGTTTCGCGGCTGGGATCATCCGGCCACGACGGCGCCTTGGCGTCGCCGGTCGTCGTGCTGTCCTTGCCGTTCAGGCGACCCATGTGGCCCTCTACCATCGGGCGCGCCCAGATCTCCTCGCCGGTATCGACGTCGCGCGCAAACAGGTAGCCGATCACGCCGAATTCGTCACCGGACGAACCGTGCACCAGCATCACGCGGCCGGACTTCTTGTCCTTGACGATGAAGGGGGCGCCCGACATCGTGTAGCCGACCTTGTGGTCGCCCCACTTCTTCGACCAGACAACCTTGCCGGTGTCCTTGTTCAGCGCCACCATGCCGGCGTCCAGCGTGCCGAAGTACACCTTGTCGCCGTAGATCGCCGCACCGCGGTTCACCACGTCGCAGCACGGACGGATGTCGTCCGGCAGCCGATGTTCGTACGCCCACAGACGCTTGCCGGTCTTGGCGTCGATGGCGTACATGCGCGAGTAGGAGCCGGTGATGTAGATGACGCCGTCGTGCACCAGCGCCTGGCCTTCCTGGCCGCGCTGCTTCTCGCCGCCGAAGGAATAGGACCAGGCGGGGCTCAGCGATGCGACGGTCTGCGTGTTGATCTGCTTGAGCGGGCTGTGGCGCTGGGCCTTCATGCCCAGACCATAGGTCAGCACGTCCTTGGTCGTTTTGTCGTCGTTGACGATATCTTCCCAGCTCACCGTCTTGGCGGCGTGCACCGGGCCTGCTGCGAGGATGCCCAGCGCGATCAGCAGTGCCGGGTTCCTGAGGGCAAACGTTTTCATCCTGACTCCTCTTTCAGTGTTGATCTGTCGTGTCGTCATCGCGGCCCCGCTTGTTTCGCGGACACAGGGTCGTGATGCGCACTGCAGGTTAGGCAGCACGTGGAGGTGTCGAAGGTTCAAAGCTCCCGCAGAATCAGGGAGTCGGTCCCGTTTTTCCGGACTGTTTCAGGGATGGACACTTAGTTGTCGAGGTCTGTAACAGACGGCTGTTCGGCAAGCTTTATGCCGGATGCGAGGCGCTCTGCCGGTCCCGGGCGGCGATGGTCTTCGTCTTGCTTGCCTCGCTGCACGGGGACCGGTTTCTGGCGCCGTTTACATATAGAAGATGCAATGGAGGAGTTTGTCCCGATGAAGAAGGTGATTGCGGCCCTCGGGCTCGCGCTTGCGTTGGCCGGCACCGTGCAGGCGGCCGATGCCGATCCGCTGAATTCCTCGCGCTGGCCGGATCTGCAGCGCGAATATCTGAACGATGCGCCAGTGGCTTTCGATCCGCGCATCGAAGTGCTGGCGCCCAAGGTGGCCGAGGATTCGATGAACGTGCCGGTGACGGTCAGGCTGAAAGGCTTGCCGGACGTCAAGCGCGTGCTGGTGATCGCCGACTTCAATCCCATCGTCAAGGTGCTCGACTTCCAGCCGCTGCTGGCGCAGCCCGGCCTGTCCTTCCGCATCAAGCTGCAGCAGGCGAGCCCGATCCGCGCGCTGGTGCAGACCGGCGACGGCAACTGGCTGGCTGGCGGGGTCTGGGTGGATGCTGCCGGCGGCGGCTGTACCGCACCGAGCACCGGCCGCAGTGCGCCGGACTGGGCGCAGAAGCTCAATCAAGTGCAGGGCAGGGTGTGGCGCGACGGACAGAACCAGCGTGTCCGTCTGCGCATCATGCATCCGATGGACACCGGTCTTGCGCCGGGCATCCCGGCCTTCTTCATCGAACAGCTCGCCATCGTCGACGACAAGGGCGACGCCATGCTCAAGCTCGAGACGTTCGAACCCCTGAGCGAGAACCCGGTGTTCTCGTTCGATCTGCCGGACACCGGCGCGGTGGCGCTGCGCGTCGTCGGCCGCGACAACAATGGCAACCGCATCGACGCCAAGGTGCTGCCATGATGGCCCGCCTTCTTGCTGCACTGCTCGCATTTGCGCTGAGCTTCGCGGCGTACGCGGCGACACCTTTCGACTATCGCCTGAAGCCGGAGAAGATTGCGGACGACACCTGGGTGCTTATCGGCAGCACCGAGGACATCACGCGCGGTAACGGCGGCAATATCGTGAACACCGCCTTCGTCGTGACCAAGGAGGGCGTGGTCGTGATCGACAGCGGTCCGTCGCGCCGCTATGGCGAACAGATGAGGGCGGCCATCGCCCGCGTCACCGACAAGCCGGTCGTGCGCGTGTTCAATACGCACCATCACCCCGATCACTTCCTCGGCAATCAGGCTTACGCGGATGTTCCGATCGCCGCATTGCCCGCCACGCGCGCCGGCGAGCGTGATGACGGCGGGGCCTTCGCCGACAACATGTACCGCATGGCGGGCGACTGGGCATCGGGCACCGAACCTCAGGTTGCGCAGCAGGACGTGAAACCCGGACGGCTGACGGTGGGCGGACACGAGTTCGAACTGATTGCGCTGGAAGGGCACACCGCCGGCGATCTGGCCATCCTCGATCACCGGACCGGCGTGCTGTTCGCCGGCGATCTGGTGTTCCTCGATCGAGCCCCGACCACGCCGCACGCGTCGGTGCAACGCTGGCTGAAGTCGCTCGACGCGCTGGCGGCGCTGGGCGCGAAGAAGACGCTACCCGGTCACGGTCCCGTGCATGCGGGTAGCGCCGGCATCGAGCAGACGCGTGACTGGCTCAAGTGGCTTGATCAGACCCTGATGCAGTCGGCGGCAAACGGTCTCGATATGGCCGAGGTGATGCGCCTGCCGCTGCCCGAGCGCTTCGAGCGCATGCCGCTCGCCCGCAGCGAGTTCGAGCGTTCGGTCACCCACCTGTACGGCGCCTACGAGTTGCGGGCGCTGGACAGTGTTGCACTGCCTGTGTTGCAACAAAAATGAACACCTGACCCGTTTCGCATCGCAGGAGTGCGGTGCGAACGGGATTTTCTCCTTGTTTTGGGCTGGCCCGGTTTTTGCGGTCGGTCTCCTGCCGAAAAAGGGAACCATTCCCTTCGTGCAAGAGAGAAATTCACCAACGAGGAGGAAGTATGAAAGGCTTGCGTAATTCCACGCTGTCCAGCCTGCTGGTTGCGGCGTTCGCCGCGATGGCAGCACCGCAGGTCATGGCCGGTGTGACCGACCGTGACATCGAAAACGACGCGAAGACGACCGGCGATGTGCTGTCGTGGGGCATGGGCACGGAAGGCCAGCGCTACAGCCCGCTCGACAAGATCAACGTCGGCAACGTCAAGAACCTGGTTCCGGTTTGGTCGTTCTCGTTCGGCGGCGAAAAGCAGCGCGGTCAGGAATCGCAGCCGCTCGTCGTCAACGGCAAGATGTTCGTTACGGGTTCCTACTCCCGCCTGTACGCACTCGATGCCAAGACCGGCGCCAAGCTGTGGCAATACGAGCACCGCCTGCCGGACGGCATCATGCCGTGCTGCGACGTGGTGAACCGCGGCGCCGCCGTGTATGACAACCTGGTCATCTTCAGCACGCTGGACGCACAACTGGTTGCTCTCGACCAGAACACCGGCAAGGTCGTCTGGAAGGAAAAGATCGACGACTATCAGGCTGGTTACTCCAATACCGCAGCTCCGATCATTGCCAAGGGCCTGATCCTGACCGGCGTGTCCGGCGGCGAGTTCGGCATCGTTGGCCGTGTCGAGGCGCGCGACGCCAAGACGGGCAAGATGGTGTGGAGCCGTCCGACCGTCGAAGGCCACATGGGCTACAAGTTCGATGCCGCCGGCAACAAGACCGAAAACGGCATCAGCGGCACGACCAACGCGACCTGGCAGGGTGACCTGTGGAAGACCGGCGGCGCAGCCACCTGGCTCGGCGGCTCCTACGACGCCAAGACCGGTCTGGCCTACTTCGGCACCGGCAACCCGGCTCCGTGGAACAGCCACCTGCGTCCCGGCGACAACCTGTACTCCTGCGCGACCGTGGCCATCGACGTTGCCACCGGCCAGATCAAGTGGCACTTCCAGGGCACGCCGAACGACGGCTGGGACTATGACGGCGTGAACGAATTCGTCACGTTCGACATGAACGGCAAGCGCATGGGCGGCAAGGCTGACCGTAACGGCTTCTTCTACGTGCTGGACGCGAACACCGGCAAGTTCGAGCGCGGCTTCCCCTTCGTCAAGAAGATCACCTGGGCCAAGGGCCTGGATGCAGCCGGCAAGCCGATCTTCGATCCGGCCAACCGCCCTGGCGACCCGTCCAAGGGTGCCGACGGCAAGAAGGGTGAAGTGGTGTTCTCCGCTCCGTCCTTCCTCGGCGGCAAGAACCAGATGCCGATGGCCTACAGCCCGGACACCGGCCTGTTCTACGTGCCGGCCAACGAGTGGGGCATGGAAATCTGGAACGAGCCGATCACCTACAAGAAGGGTGCTGCCTATCTGGGCGCCGGCTTCACCATCAAGACCATCGACGACAAGTACATCGGCGCGCTGCGCGCGGTCGATCCCAAGACTGGCAAGATCGTCTGGGAAGTCACCAACAACGCTCCGCTGTGGGGTGGTGTGATGACGACCAAGGGTGGCCTGGTGTTCTGGGGTACGCCTGAAGGTTTCCTGAAGGCCGCCGACGCGAAGACTGGCAAGGAAGTGTGGTCCTTCCAGACTGGTACCGGCGTCGTGGCGCCCCCGATCACTTGGGAACAGGATGGCGAGCAGTACATCGGCGTCGCTGCCGGCTGGGGTGGCGCTGTGCCGCTGTGGGGCGGGGACGTGGCCAAGAAGGTCAACTACCTGAACCAGGGTGGTTCGATGTGGGTGTTCAAGCTGCACAAGTAATGACATCGACGACCTGTGCTGGCATAGCGCTTGCATAAGTCGTATATCCCGGCGCCTGTGGGCGTCGGGATAAAGGAAACAAGCGGGCAGGTCGCGGCGGACTGGAGCGACGTACTGGAACTTCAGGCCGAGCCCGCTTCCGGTGGTGTGATCCATCCCCGGTTTCGCGGCCGTATCCGTTCCGTTACAGGCAGTTTCGGGGTGGTGTTGTTCTCTTCAGTTAGACATGGCTCTTTGGCCGGCTTACCCAAGCCGGCCATTTTTTTGCCTGTCCGAAACGGGCGCTGAGGCACGTGCGGGAGCGATTCCCGCCCGCTGTACAGGTGGAACGTTACTGTACGAAGTGTTCAGTTCCGTGGCTGCCGTCCTGGCAGTGCCGAGATCAGAGCCTGATCAGCCTTCCTTCAGCTTGCGATAGAGCGTGGTCCGGCTGATGCCGAGCTCGCGCGCTGTAGCGGCCACGTTTCCTTCGTTGCGCGATAGCGACTCGCGTATTGCGCGCAGCGTGAGGCTGTCGAGGTCACAGGGTGCCTGGGCAGCGACCGCACGGAACTCCGGTTCGCTTGGTGCGAACGTCGGCGCTCCGCCCAGTTCATCGATGAAGTCGTCCGGGAGGTGGGTCTTGCGGATGCAGCCATCGTCGGCGGCCATCACGCCGGCGGTGCGCAACAGATTCGCCAGCTGGCGCATATTGCCCGGCCACGGATGCCGCTCGAACAGCGCGACCACTTCGTCGTCGATGCGCAGCCCCTGCGGAATGGATTCCTCGCTGGCGAGAATGCGATGCACCAGCGCGCGCAGATCGCTGCGTTCGCGCAGCGGCGGCAGCATCACGGTCAGACCGTTCAGGCGATAGTAGAGGTCGGCGCGGAAGCTGCCCTGGGCGACCAGGTCGCGCAGCTTGCGGTGGGTCGCGCAGATGATGGACAGATCGACCGGTGTTGCGCGGCCGCTGCCCAGCGGTACCACGGTGCGTTCCTGCAGCACGCGCAGCAGGCGCGCCTGCAGTGCCAGCGGCATGTCGCCGATTTCGTCGAGGAAGAGGGTGCCACCGTCCGCCTGCATGATGCGGCCCGGGTAGCCTTTGCGACGCGCACCGGTGAAAGCACCTTCCTCGTAGCCGAACAGCTCCGACTCGATCAGGCCGTCGGGGATGGCGGCACAATTCACGGCGACGAAGGTCTGGTCGCGGCGCGGGCCTTCGTCGTGAATGGCGCGCGCGAGCAGTTCCTTGCCGGTGCCGGTCTCCCCCTGGATCAGTACCGGAATGTCCCGCCCGAGTACGCGACGAACCTTTTCGACGACCGCATCCATCTGCGCATCGCCGGTGCTCAGCCGAGCCAGTCCGCGGTCCTTGGCGATCTGCACCCGACTGACCGACTGACCGGATTCCGGACGCTGGACGTCCATGCTGATCACACGGGCCGGCGGACGGCTCTGATTGCCGGCTTGCGGGCGACCGAACAGCGTGCGCCCGCCGAACAGACGCAGTTCGAGCATGTCGGTGCCGCGCAGCAGCGGGTCGTACAGTGCGCCCAGCGGCTTGTCGAACATGGAACTGAAGGTGTGCGTCAGCAGTTCGGCGTGGCTGCGGCCGATCAGCCGACAGGCGCTGCGGTTGGCGGACAGCACGCGACCATCCTGGTCGAAGGCGAGCAGGGCCTCGAACACGGTGCCGATCAGTTCCTGCTGGACATGACAGTGCAGCAGGAAACCGTCCGGGAAGGCGTGTGCGAACATCTGGTTCTCGATGGTCTGCACCGCCAGATTGATCAGCGCTAGGCTGTGATGCGACGGATTGCGCGAGTCGCCGGTGACGTCAAGCACGCCGAGCATGCGGCTGCACGGGTCGAAGATGGGCGAGGCCGAACAGGTGAGGAAGTGGTTGGCCGAGAAGAAGTGCTGCGAACCGTGCACCGACACCGGGACCTTTTCCACCAGCGCCGTGCCGATGGCGTTGGTGCCCTTGCTTTCCTCCGACCATTCGACGCCGGGCGACAGCGCGACCTTGGAGGCGCGGTCGAGGAAGGTCTGGTCGCCAACCGAATGGATGATGAAGCCCGAGGCGTTGGTCAGCACGATCATGCTGCCCGAGCGTGCGATCTGCGCGTACAGGCCGTTCATCACCGGCGCCGCGTGCTTGAGCAGCGACTCGTTGCGCTCGCGTTCGGTCAGCAGCAGGTCGCGCCGGGCTCTTTCGACTTCGCGACTGTTCTTGTCGGCGTCGAGGCCGCGGCTGATGCAGCGGCTCCACGACGTTTCGATCAGTGCCGGCAGGACGCCTGCCGGCACTTCACCGGCGCTGCGCATGATTTCGTGTGCCTGCTCGCTGCGCGCGATGTCGGCGGGGCTTGATTCCATGGTCTCCTCCGAGCCCGTTTCCGGGATGCACGGCCGGTTGTACCGGCTCTCGCCTCCGGCAGGTTGGCGGCAGCTCGTGCCTGCGCCATCGTCCCACCGGACTGTCGAAGCTTTATAACGTGATTCGCTTCGCCGCGCTACACCTGTCTCAAAGTGAAGCTGAACTTGGCACGATTCGTGCAAACAGGCACACCCGCAAGCTGACTTGCAGCATGTGAACATCCACGGAGGAGTTATGAAAGCAGGAGCCGCAACTTTGAAGACGACGGCCATCGTCACCGCGCTGATCGCACTGGGCAGCATGACCACGATGCGTGTCGAAGCTCACGGCGACGTCGTGCCGCAGGCCGTCGATGTCAGCACGCTGAAGGCGCTGGGCGCCGAGTGGCGCAAAGAGAATCCCTACCGCGGCGACAAGGAAGCGATCCGCATCGGTAGTTCCGCCTACAACCAGAACTGTGCGCGCTGCCACGGTCTGGAGGCCGTCAGTGGCGGTATCGCCCCGGATCTGCGCATGCTCCCGATTGATGCCGAAACCGACGACTATTTCCTCAACACCGTGCGCCGCGGCCGCGTGCGCAACGGCGCCGTCTACATGCCGCCGTTCGAGGAGGCGTTGTCGCAGGAAGCCATGTGGGCCATCCGTGCCTACATCGAAACCCGTCATGAAGACTGATATTGGGGCTCAGCGCCGCCGCCTGCTGCTCGCCGGCGCCGGCCTGGCATTGACCGGGCTGCCCGCGTGGGCGGAGGGCGACGAGGTGTGGGCCGGCGTGAAGAAATCCGGTCTGCTGCGCGTCGCCTTCTACAAGGACTTTGCGCCGTTCTCGAACGAGGGCAAGGGCTCCGACGTCGACATCGCCGCCGCGCTGGCGGCACGCATGGGACTGAAGATGTCGCCGATGTTCTTCGACGCCGACGAGAACATGGGCGATGACCTGCGCAATATGGTCTGGAAGGGCCACTACATGGGCTACGGCCCGGCCGACATGATGATGCACGCGCCGGTCGACCGCGAGTACATGGCCCGTCAGGACAAGGTGGAATTCATCGCGCCGTATCACCGCGAGCGCTATGCCGTCGCCTACGACAGACGCCGCGTGGATAGCCTCGAAACGATGGCGCCGTTCGAAAAGCTGCCCTGTGGCGTGGTGGTCGATACGCTGCCCGACTCGCTGATGCTGTCGGCCGACGGCGGGCGCTATCGCAGTCAGCTCAAGCATTACAAGACGCTGACCGAGGCGATGGCTGCACTGCGCTCCGGCGAGGTTGCAGGAGTGATGGCGCTGCAGGGCGAACTGGAAGGAGCGGTCGCTGGTGACGCGAACTTCCCGGTCGGCCCGGCTCCGATCGCATTGCTCAATACTCGCCAGTGGCCGGTCGGCATCGCCATCCGCAAGGGTGAGCAGCTGCTCGGTCGCGCCATCATGGAGGCGATGAATGCGCTGGTCGCCGACGGCGAAATCGAGCGCATCATGGCGCGGCACAATATCAAGTGGCGTGCACCCTGAGTGTCCAGGTGTCCAGTTTATGGACACCTGGACACCTGTCTCGCAAATAAGGATTTTTTGAGACAGCGGAAGCGCACAGGCGCCAAATTCCGAGCGCTAAAATATGAAGCGTTTTTCATAGCGGGGCGACTTTCCCGCCAAAATAACCCTGCGAACCGTGTCACGCCCAGAACGTGGAGGAGCGAATCAATATGCAGAAGTCCCTACACATCGATCCCTCGAAATGCACCAGCTGCCTGCAATGCGAAATGGCCTGTTCGTTCGAGAACTACGGTGTATTCAACAACTCGCTGTCGCGCATCAAGGTGTTCGACTTCCACCATACGGGCGCCAAGGTTCCCTATACCTGCACGCAGTGCGATGAAGCCTGGTGCATGCACGCCTGTCCGGTCGAGGCGATCAAGCTCGACAAGACCAACGGCGCCAAGGTCGTGTTCGAGGACGTGTGCGTGGGCTGCAAGGTGTGCACGATCGCCTGTCCGTTCGGCACCGTGAACTACGTGGCCGAGACCGGCAAGGTGCAGAAGTGCGATCTGTGCGGCGGCAACCCGGCCTGTGCAGAAGCCTGTCCGACCGGCGCCATCACCTATGTGGACGCCAACTGGACCGGTCTGGATCGCATGCGCCAGTGGGCCGACAAGCTCGGCAACCAGCCCGCCTGATTTTCGGAGGAACACAAAATGGCATGGACCCGCAAAATCCTGCGCGTTAACCTGACCGACCGCACCTGCAAGAGCGAGCCCCTGAACATGCAGTGGGCTCAGGACTATCTCGGCCAGCGTGGTCTGGCAACGAAGTATCTGGTGTCGGAGATCGATCCCAAGGTCGATCCGCTGTCGCCGGACAACAAGATCATCTGGGCGACCGGTCCGCTGACCGGCACCATGGCCTCGACCGGCGGCCGCTACTCGGTCGTCACCAAGGGCCCGCTGACCGGCGCCATCGCCTGTTCGAATTCCGGTGGTTACTTCGGCGCCGAGCTGAAGTTCGCCGGCTGGGACATGGTCATCATCGAAGGCCGTGCGTCGAGCCCGGTCTATCTGTCGATCGAGAACGACAAGGTCGAAATCCGCGACGCGTCCCATCTGTGGGGCAAGACCGTCTGGGAAACCGAAGAGGCGATCAAGGCTGCCCATCAGGATCCGCAGGTACGCGTGTCCTGTATCGGCCGTACCGGCGAAGCGGGCGTACTGTACGCCGCCATCGTCAATGACCTGCACCGCGCAGCCGGCCGTTCCGGCGTCGGCGCGGTCGCCGGCTCGAAGAACCTGAAGGCACTCGTGGTGCGTGGCACCCTCGGCGTCGGCAATCTGGCCAACCCGAAGGAGTTCATGAAGGTTACCTACGAGAAGAAGAAGATCCTCAAGGAGAACGCGGTCACCGGTCAGGGCCTGCCGACCTACGGCACCCAGGTGCTGATGAACGTGATCAACGAAATCGGCGCCATGCCGACGCGCAACCACAAGGACGTGCAGTTCGAGGGTGCGCGCAAGATTTCGGCCGAAGCGATGCACGAGCCGCGCGAATCCGACGGCAAAGCGCAGCTGGTGAATAACCAGGGCTGCTTCGGCTGCACCATCGCCTGTGGCCGCATCTCGAAGATCGACCAAACCCACTACACCGTGGTGAACAGCCCGAAGTACTGGGGCGCCTCCGGCGGTCTCGAGTACGAAGCGGCGTGGTCGCTCGGTTGTGCCAACGGTGTCGACGACATCGAGGCGCTGCAGTACGCCAATATGCTGTGCAACGAAGATGGTTTCGACCCGATTTCCTTCGGCGCCACCATCGGTGCGGTGATGGAACTGTACGAAATGGGCGTGCTGACCAAGGAAGAGATCGGCATCGAGGCGCCGTTTGGCTCGGCCCGCGCGCTCACCTTCCTGGCCGAACAGACGGCCCGTGGCGAAGGCTTCGGCAAGATCGTCGGTCTCGGCTCGAAGCGCCTGTGCGAGAAGTACGGTCATCCCGAGCTGTCGATGTCGGTCAAGGGCCAGGAATTCCCGGCCTATGACGCGCGGGGCGTGCAGGGCATGGGTCTGACCTACGCCACGTCGAACCGCGGTGCCTGCCACCTGCGTTCGTACACGATTTCGTCCGAAGTGCTCGGCATCCCGGTCAAGACCGATCCGCTGACCACCGAAGGCAAGCCGGCGCTGGTCAAGGCCTTCCAGGACGCCACCGCAGTGGTCGATTCGTCCGGCCTGTGCGTGTTCACGACCTTCGCCTGGGCGCTGTCGGACATCCAGCCGCAACTGCAGGCTGCCTGCGAAGGCGACTGGTCGATGGAGAAGCTGGACCTGATGGGCGAGCGCATCTGGAACATGGAGCGTCAGTTCAACAACGCCGCCGGCTTCACCCGCAAGGACGACGATCTGCCGCCACGTCTGAAGAACGAAGCCGCCAAGGCCGGTCCCGCCAAGGGCCTGGTGTCGGGCATCGACAAGATGATTCCCGAGTACTACGAACTGCGTGGCTGGGACACCGAAGGCCGTCCGACGGCGGAGACGGTTGCCCGCCTGGGTCTCTGATCGAAGTCGTCGCATGAACACAGCGCGCCCTCCGGGGCGCGCTGCATTTCAGGAGCATCACTCATGAAGCACGTCATCATCGGCAACGGTCCGGCCGGCGTGGTCGCCGCCGAAGCGATCCGCCGTGCGGATCGCAATGCCGAAATCGTCATGATCGGCGACGAACCCGAGCCGCCTTATTCGCGCATGGCCATTCCCTACCTGCTGGTCGGCAACATCCAGGAAAAGGGCACCTGGCTGCGCAAGACCGACGGTCATTTCGCGTCGCTGAACATCAAGGAAGTGCTCGGGCGCGCGAAGTCGGTGGACACCGCCGGTCGCGTCGTCCATATGGAGGACGGCGCCTCCTTCGCCTACGATCGCCTGCTCATCTGTACCGGTTCGCATCCGCTCAAGCTGCCGGTGCCGGGCATCGATTCGCCGAACGTGCACAGCTGCTGGACGCTGGACGACGCCCGCCACATCGCCGCCAAGGCAAAGAAGGGCGCGCGCGTGCTGCAGATCGGCGCCGGCTTCATCGGCTGCATCATCATGGAAGCGCTCGCCTCGCGAGGCGTGAAGCTGGACATCGTCGAAATGGGCGACCGCATGGTGCCGCGCATGATGACGTCCAAGGCCGGCAGCATGATCGCGCGCTGGGTGAAACAGAAGGGCGTCAATGTGCACACCAGCGCCCGCGTCACCTCGATCCGCCCGAACGGCGATGAGCTGATTGCCACGCTGGGTGACGGCACCGAAGTGGTGGCCGATCTCATCATCGCGTCGGCGGGCGTGAAGCCCAATGTCGCCTTCCTGCAGGGCAGCGGCATTGCCTGCGCGACCGGCATCCTGATTGACGAACGCTGCGAGACCAACATCCCCGGCGTGTTTGCGGCGGGTGACGTGGCAGAAGCAGTCGATTTCTCGACCGGCGAGCGTCTGGTCAATGCGATTCAGCCGAATGCGGTCGATCAGGGCCGAGTCGCGGCGATGAACATGGTGGGGCGCAACACGCGCTCGCAAGGCACGATGGCGATCAACGTGCTCGACACGCTGGGCCTGATTTCAGCCTCCTTCGGGCAGTGGTGGGGTGCCGACGGCGGCGATTCGGTCGAGCTGATCGACGAAGAGCGCTTCCGCTACATCAGTCTGCAGTTCAAGGACGACGTGCTGGTGGGTGCGACCTCGATCGGCCTGACTGACCACGTCGGCGTGCTGCGCGGCCTGATCCAGACCCGTACGCCGCTGGGCAGCTGGAAGCAGCGCCTGATGCACGACCCGCTGCGCGTGATGGAGGCCTATCTGTCGATGGCCCAGGCGCAGAGCGCGCCGCCGCTGACCGAAGCGCTGCACTGAAGATGCGGGTGACGCTGAAGCTGTACGCCTCGCTGTCCGATTTCCTGCCGGACGAGGCGAAGCGCACCAACGAGTGGCCGATGGACGTGCCCGAAGGAACGACGGTTGGCGATATGATCGCGCGCCATCAACTTCCTGCGCGGCTCGTCCATCTGGTTCTCGTGAACGGTCATTTCATTCCTCCCGTCAGCCGCGATGCGCGCGCGCTGGTCGATAACGACGTACTCGCCATCTGGCCGCCGGTGGCGGGGGGATGAGCGCCGCCTTTCCGCTGAAGCCCGAGGAACTTGCCTCCGGTCAGGTCGTGCGCGTGATGAGCATAGGGCGCGAAGAGTTCTTCCAGATGCTGCCCGGCGCGGTCGAACTGCCCATCGTCCATCGCGGTGACAGCGTCAGCGGCCGCGGCTGGACGGTGTCCGCAGAGGTGTTGCCGGCGCTTCACATCGCGCTGCTGAGTCTGCCTCGCCTGCGGGTACAGATCGACTTCACGGTTCGCGATGTCGATTTCATGGCCGCCTTCATGGCGCGCTTCGACCGTCATTTCCAGCGCGGCGGCGGCTGAGTCCAGCCAGAATTTCAGGTCGGGCTGGTCGAGAGGGGGGCTCCCGGGTTAATATTCGGCGTGGCGGGTCTCCCCGCATCGTGGCGCGGTGAACCTGGTCAGGTCCGGAAGGAAGCAGCCACAGCTGCTCACCACGAGTGCCGGGGGTCAGGCTCGCCACCCCTCCCTTTTCTGCAGTCCGCACAGCCGTCCTCTTACGCCAGCGTCCAGATGACTTATCAGGTTCTTGCGCGCAAGTGGCGTCCCCGCAGCTTCGAAACCTTGGTCGGTCAGGATCACGTCGTGCGTGCGTTGACGCACGCGCTCGAACAGCAGCGCCTGCATCACGCCTATCTGTTTACCGGCACCCGCGGCGTCGGCAAGACGACGATCTCGCGCATCCTGGCCAAGAGCCTGAACTGTGAAACTGGCATTACGGCAAAGCCGTGTGGCACCTGCGCCGCCTGCACCGAAATCGATGCCGGCCGTTTCGTCGACTACGTCGAAATGGACGCCGCGTCGAACCGCAGCGTGGACGACATGGCCGCGCTGCTCGAAAAGGCGGCTTACGCGCCAGCGCGCGGGCGCTACAAGGTCTACATGATCGACGAAGTCCACATGCTGACCGGGCACGCCTTCAACGCGATGCTTAAAACGCTCGAAGAGCCGCCGGAGCACGTGAAGTTCATCCTCGCGACCACCGATCCGCAGAAGATTCCGGTCACCGTACTGAGCCGCTGCCTGCAGTTCAACCTGAAGCAGATGCCGCCGGACGCCATCGTGCGTCATCTGTCGGGCGTGCTCGACGCCGAAGGTGTCGAGTACGAGCCGGCCGCACTGCGGCCGATCGCGAAGGGCGCCGCCGGTTCGATGCGCGATGCGCTGTCGCTGCTCGATCAGGCCATTGCGCATGGTGCCGGCCGGCTGGTCGAACAGGATGTGCTCGACATGCTGGGCACGGTGGGCGACGAACACCTCTACCTCATTCTCGATGCGCTGCTCGCCGGAGACGGCGCAGCACTGATGACGCTGACCGCGCAGATGCGCGCGCGCAGTGTCGATTTCGACCAGGCGTTGCGTGAACTGGCGGTGCTGCTGCACCGCGTCGCAGTGGCGCAGAAGGTGCCGGACGCGATCACCGACGAAGGTGAAAAGGCGCGGCTTGAACCCTACGCTGCAGCGATGGACGCCGAATCGGTGCAGCTGGCGTACCAGATCGTCGTCCAGGGCTGCAACGATCTGGCGCTGGCGCCTGACGAAGTCACCGGGTTCTCGATGACCCTGCTGCGTCTGCTGGCCTTCCGCCCGGAGACGCCGCCGGCGCTGGGCACCACCCCGCGCGGCCAGAGCGCTGCGCTGCAGGCGCCCAACCGTGTCGCGCGCACCAGCGCGCCGGTGCCGCCCCCCGTTGCGGCGGCACCGGTCGCCGCGTCGTTGCCGCGTGAAACGCCGTCGCCTGCCGCGCAGGCGCAAGCGGTCGACGCGAATCCCGCACCGCCGCCGTGGGAAGACGACGAGCCGGTCAATGTCGCACCACCGGCCTCAGCTGCAGGCGCGATGCCGCGCACCAACGCCGACTGGCATGCGCTGGTCGATACGCTGGATGTTGCCGCCCTGAGCAAGCAGCTGGCGCACCAGAGCGAGTGGCTGTCCAGCGAAGGCGAGGCGATCCGCCTGCGCCTGTCGCGTGACATGGCGCACCTGATCACCTCCGGTCAGGACAAGTTGCGCGCCGCGCTGCAGACCCGCCTCGGCGTCAATGTCCGGCTGCATTTCGAACAGGGCGATCCGGTCGGACAGACTGTCGCCCAGCGATTGAACGCAGAACAGCGCGCGCGCCAGGAACAGGCGTGTGCGTCGATGAAGAATGACCCCTTCGTGCAGCAGGTGATTGAACAGTTCGGCGCCCGGCTGATCGAAGACTCGATCAAACCCCTTTGAGGACAGCACCATGATGAAAGGTGGCATCGGTGGCCTGATGAAGCAGGCCCAGCAGATGCAGGAAAACATGAAGAAGATGCAGGAGCAGCTGGCCAGCGTCGAGGTCGAGGGCCAGTCGGGTGCCGGCATGGTCAAGGTGCTCATGACCTGCAAGCACGACGTGCGCCGCGTTTCCATCGACCCGTCGGTGATGGACGACCGCGAAATGCTGGAGGACCTGCTCGCGGCCGCCGTCAACGACGCGGTGCGCCGCGTCGAGGCGACCACCCAGGAAAAGATGGCCGGCTTCACCTCGGGCCTGAACCTGCCGCCGGGCTTCAAGCTGCCGTTCTGAGTCCGGTCCTGCGCCCGTCATGAGTACAGGTGTGCTGGACGAGCTGGTCAGCGCGCTGCGCTGCCTGCCCTCGGTCGGCCCGAAAAGCGCGCAGCGCATGGCCTTCCATCTGCTGCAGCGCGACCGCGGCGGCGCCGAGAAGCTGGCGCGCGCGCTCGGCAATGCACTGACGCGGCTGCACAACTGCGCGCGCTGCAACACCTTCACCGAACTCGAGGTGTGCGAGCGCTGCAGTTCGCCGCGCCGCGACGCCAGTCTGCTGTGCGTGGTCGAAACACCGGCCGACATGCTCATGATGGAGCAGACGCACAGCTACGCCGGACTCTATTTCTGCCTGATGGGGCGCATCGCGCCACTCGAAGGCGTCGGTCCGAAGGAGCTGCGGCTGGATCGCCTGCTGGAGCGTGCGGCGGATCCCGCCGTGCGCGAGGTCATTCTGGCGACCAATTTCACCAACGAGGGCGAGGCGACCGCACATTACCTCGGCGAAATGCTGCGCGCGCGCGGCCTCGCCGTCAGCCGCATCGCCCGCGGTCTGCCGGTCGGTGGTGAGCTGGAACACACCGATATCGGCACCATTGCCCAGGCGCTGTCGGAAAGGCGGCCGGCGTGAGCACGCAGGCACGCCCGCTCGATGGCCTGAAAGTGGTCGAACTGGGCACGCTGATCGCGGGCCCGTTTGCCTCGCGCATCCTGGCCGAGTTCGGCGCCGAGGTGATCAAGATCGAATCACCCGACGGTGGCGATCCGTTGCGCAAGTGGCGCCTGCTGTACGAAGGCACCTCGCTGTGGTGGTTCGTGCAGGCACGCAACAAGAAGTCGGTCACGCTGAACCTGAAGCATCCGGACGCGATCGCGGTGCTGAAGAAGCTGCTGGCGGACGCCGACGTGCTGGTCGAGAACTTCCGCCCGGGCGTGCTCGACAAGCTCGGTTTGCCGGAAGCGGTGCTGAAGGACATCAATCCGTCGCTGGTCATCGTGCGCCTGTCCGGTTTCGGCCAGACCGGACCGATGGCGCAGCAGCCGGGTTTCGGTGCCATCGGCGAATCGATGGGCGGGCTGCGCTACATCACCGGCTTTCCCGATCGCCCGCCGGTCAAGGTGGGCATTTCGATCGGCGATTCGATCGCCGCGCTGTGGGGGGTGATCGGTGCGCTGATGGCCTTGCGCCATCGCGACGCCACCGGCGGGCGCGGGGCAGGGCAGGGCCAGACCGTCGATGTCGCGCTGTACGAGGCGGTGTTCGCGATGATGGAGAGCATGTTGCCGGAGTTCGACGTGTTCGGTTTCATCCGCGGCCGCACCGGCAACATCATGCCCGGCATCACGCCGTCGAACACGCACACCGCGCGCGACGGCCGTCACATCATCATCGGCGGCAACGGCGACGCCATCTTCCGTCGGCTGATGACCGCGATGGGGCGGCCGGATCTGGCCGACGATCCCACGCTGGCCGACAACGCCGGGCGCGACGCGCGCCGCGACGAGATCTACGGCCTGATCGACGCCTGGGTCGCCGCGCGCGACGGCGACGAGGTGCTGCACCTGCTCGGCGAGGCGGACGTGCCGGTGAGCCGCGTCTACTCGATCGAGGACATCGCCTCGGATCCGCAGTATCTGGCGCGGGCGGTGTTCGAAACCGCGCGCCTTCCTGACGGTCGCACGTTCAAGGCGCCGGCCCCGATGCCGCGGCTGTCGGAAACACCCGGGCGCACCGACTGGATCGGGCCGGCGCTGGGTGAGCACACGGACGAAGTGCTGGCTGGGCTCGGATACGGCGCCGGCGACATCGCCGCGCTGCATGCCCGGGGCGCGCTTTGAAATCATCGGAAATCGGCTTCTCTCGCCGCTTCCGCGTTGTTTGCAGTGCAGCAGGGCTTTAAACGGGGCACCGCTTGAGGGTATAATCGCAGGTTGTGCAGAATCAATTGTCTAGACGGGATAAAGCATGAGTGGCAATGAACGGAAAGCGGATTGCGGCCGGCGCAATCTGCTCGTGGCAACAGCCTGTGCTGGCGGTGTGGCCGGGCTTGCGGTGGCAGTGCCTTTTCTCACCAGTCTCTCCCCTTCGGAGCGCGCGAAAGCGGCCGGCGCTCCGGTCGAGGTGGACATCTCCAAACTCGGTCCCGGTGAAATGACCACCGTCGAGTGGCAAGGCAAGCCGGTGTGGATCATGCGCCGTACGCCGACCCAGCTCGAAGCGCTGGCCAAGATCGAGGACAAGCTTGCCGACCCGAAGTCGGAGCGCAATCCTTCCGAGTTCACTCCCGAATACGCACGCAACGTGCAGCGCTCGCGTGAAGACCACGCTGACGTGCTGGTCGTCGTCGCGATCTGTACCCACCTCGGCTGTTCGCCGTCGGGCCCCTTCGAGTCGGGCTCCAACGCACAGCTCGGCGATGTCGCCGGCTTCGTGTGTCCGTGCCACGGTTCGACCTTCGACCTGTCCGGTCGTGTGTTCAAGGCCATGCCGGCCCCGGACAACCTGAAGGTTCCGCCGTACATGTTCCTGTCTGACTCGCGCATCCTGGTCGGCCAGGATTCCAAGGAGGGTTGATCGATGGCTGGCGAAAAGGTAGTGACCACGACCGGCCTGCTCGGCTGGATCGACGAGCGTTTCCCGCTCACATCGCTCTGGAAGGAACACCTTTCGGAGTACTACGCACCGAAGAACTTCAACTTCTGGTACTTCTTCGGCTCGCTGGCGCTGCTGGTGCTGGTGATCCAGATCGTGACCGGCATCTTCCTGGTCATGCACTTCAAGCCGGACGCGTCGCTGAACGCCTCGGGCGTGCCGGTGGCCTTCGCCAGCGTCGAGTACATCATGCGCGACGTGCCGTGGGGCTGGCTCATCCGCTACATGCACTCGACCGGCGCCTCGGCGTTCTTTGTCGTCGTGTACCTGCACATGTTCCGCGGCCTGCTCTACGGTTCCTACCGCAAGCCGCGCGAGCTGGTGTGGATCTTCGGCTGCCTGATCTTCCTGTGCCTGATGGCGGAAGCCTTCATGGGCTACCTGCTGCCGTGGGGCCAGATGTCCTACTGGGGCGCCCAGGTCATCATCAACCTGTTCTCGGCCATCCCGCTGATCGGCAACGATCTGTCGACCTGGCTGCGTGGTGACTTCGTGATCGGCGATGCGACGCTGAACCGCTTCTTCTCCTTCCACGTCATCGCTGTGCCGCTGGTGCTGATCGGCCTCGTTGCCGCCCACATCATCGCGCTGCACGAAGTCGGGTCGAACAACCCGGACGGCGTCGAGATCAAGAAGAACAAGGATCCGAAGACCGGCATCCCGCTGGACGGCATCCCTTTCCACCCGTATTACACGGTGAAGGACATCGTCGGCGTCGTCGTCTTCCTGATCTGCTTCTCGGCCGTGGTGTTCTTCGGTCCGGAGTTCGGCGGCTACTTCCTGGAGTACAACAACTTCATCCCGGCTGATCCGATGAAGACGCCGCCGCACATCGCGCCGGTCTGGTACTTCACGCCGTTCTACTCGATCCTGCGTGCCAACACGATCAACTTCTTCTGGGTCGATGCGAAGCTGTGGGGCGTCATCTTCATGGGCCTGTCGGTCATGGTCTTCTTCGCGCTGCCGTGGCTGGACCGCTCGCCGGTGAAGTCGATCCGCTACAAGGGCCCGATCTTCAAGTCGGCGCTGGTGGTGTTCGTGATCGCCTTCCTGATCCTGGGCTACCTCGGCATGCAGGCACCGACGCCGATGGGCACGCTGGTTTCGCAGATCTGCACGGTCATCTACTTCCTGTTCTTCGCGCTGATGCCCTGGTACACCGCGATCGACAAGTGCAAGCCCGAACCCGCGCGCGTGACCGGTCACTGAGAGCCAGAGAACCATGAAACAACTCAAAAAACTGTTTCTCGGCGCGCTGTGCGCGCCCCTGCTGGCGATGGCCAGTTCCGAACCGGTGCACCTCGATCGTGCGCCGACCGAGAAATTCCGTGACGCCATCGCCATCCAGCGCGGCGCCCAGGTTTTCGTCAATTACTGCCTGAACTGCCACTCGGCCTCCTACATGCGCTACAACCGCCTGAAGGATGTCGGCCTGACCGACGAGCAGATCAAGGACAACCTTCTGTTCGCCGCCGACAAGGTCGGTGAAACGATGAAGGTGGCCATGACCCGCGACGACGGCAAGGCGTGGTTCGGTGCGGCACCGCCCGACCTGACCGTGATCGCGCGTTCGCGTGCCTCGGCCGACGGCAGCGGCGCGGACTGGCTTTACACCTATCTGCGCAGCTTCTATCGCGACGAGAACCGTCCGACCGGCTGGAACAACACCACCTTCGCCAACGTTGGCATGCCGCACGTCCTGTATGAGCTGCAGGGCGAGCAGACGGCCAAGCACGTCAAGGTGGCGGACGGTCACGGCGGCGAAAAGGAAGTCGTCCAGCTTGAACTTACCAAGCCGGGCAAACTGAGCAAGTCCGAATACGACTCGATGGTCGGCGATCTCGTCGCCTATCTGGTCTATATGGGCGAACCGGGCGCTGAAAAGCGCCGTCAGACCGGTCTTCTGGTCATCATCGGTCTTTCCGTTCTTCTCGTTCTGAGCTACCTGCTCAAGCGCGAATTCTGGAAAGACATTCACTAATCAATACGCCCGAAAGTCATGCAAGCTCTCGGTCATCGCGAAGCGACCTCATCACGCGTCAGACGCGTGGTGAGGGATGCCGAGTACTCCTGGGGTGTTAACACCATGATGAATCTGTACTCGGGGACTACCGATCCCTTTTCCCATCGTTGCCGGATCGTGCTCTACGAAAAGGGCATGGATTTCCAGGTCATCGATGTCGACCTCTATAACAAGCCGGAAGACATCGCGGTCATCAATCCCTACAACCGCGTGCCGGTTCTGGTCGATCGCGATCTCATCCTGTATGACTCGAACATCATCAACGAGTACATCGACGAGCGCTTTCCGCATCCGCAGCTGATGCCGCCGGATCCGATCATGCGCGCGCGGGCACGCCAGTTGCTGCATACGGTCGAAAACGAGCTGTTCTCGCACATCGAGGCGCTCGAGAAGAACGCACGCACGGCCGACAAGTCGCGCACTCACCTGCGCGACCGCCTGACCGAGCTGACCGCGATCTTCGCCAAGCAGAAGTACATGCTGGGCGAGGAATTTTCCATGCTCGACGTGGCCATCGCTCCGTTACTATGGCGCCTTGACCACTACGGTATCGAGCTGCCGAAGTCGGCCGCACCGCTGATGAAGTACGCTGAGCGCATCTTCTCCCGTCAGGGATTCATCGATGCGCTCACGCCGTCCGAAAAGGTGATGCGTCGCTGACCCGCGTCGGCTCTGCGCGAAAGTCTTCATGGACGTCATGAGTTCCGTTTCCACCAAGCCCTATCTGTTGCGCGCACTGTTCGACTGGTGCGCCGACCAGGGGCTGACGCCGTACATCGCGGTCGTTGTCGACGACCGCGCCGGCGTGCCTCGCCAGTATGTAAAGGATGGCCAGATCATCCTGAACATCGGCCGCGAGGCGGTGCACCAGCTGGTGATGGGCAACGAGCTCATCACCTGTTCCGCCCGCTTCGGCGGCGTGGCGCAGGAACTGACGATTCCGGTCGAGTGCGTCGCCGCGATCTACGCGCGCGAAAACGGCCATGGCATGGCGTTCGAAGTGACGCCGGGCCAGCCGGTCCGTGCCGATCTGGCGCCCAACCCGGTCACCGACCGGGTCGAGCATCCGGTGCTGACGACACCGGAAAAGCCGGCGGCGCGACCGCATCTGCGGCGAATCAAGTAGGAAGAAAACCGGCGCAAGCCGGTTTTTTCTTTCCATCCCATTGATTTACAGAGGTAATCCGGCTGCTGCGGCCGCTTGCACGCGGCACGAGCCGTCGCGCCCTCGACGCGCTAGAATTGCGCACCTTTGTTTGTGGTCAGCCTGATGAAAACAACCTTTCTCGATTTCGAACAGCCGATCGCCGAGCTCGAAGCCAAGATCGAAGAGCTCCGCTTTGTCCAGGATGACTCCGCTGTCGATATATCCGAGGAAATCACGCGACTCGAGGGCAAGAGCCAGGCGCTGACCAAGGACATCTACGCCAAGCTCACGCCGTGGCAGATCGCCCAGGTGGCGCGCCATCCGCAGCGCCCCTACACGCTGGACTACCTGCGCCTGATGTTCTCCGACTTTCAGGAACTGCACGGCGATCGCGCCTTCGCCGACGACCACGCGATCGTTGGTGGCATCGCCCGCTTCAATGGCCAGTCCTGCATGGTGATCGGTCATCAGAAGGGCCGCGACACCAAGGAAAAGATCCTCCGCAATTTCGGCATGCCGCGCCCCGAGGGCTATCGCAAGGCGCTGCGCCTGATGAAGCTGGCCGAGAAGTTCGGCATTCCGGTGTTCACCTTCGTCGACACGCCGGGCGCCTATCCGGGCATCGACGCCGAGGAACGCGGCCAGTCCGAGGCGATTGGCCACAATCTCTACGCGATGGCCGAACTGCGCGTGCCCATCGTGTCCACCATCATCGGTGAGGGCGGCTCCGGCGGCGCGCTGGCGATTGCCGTGGCGGATACGTTGATGATGCTGCAGTACTCGACCTACTCGGTCATTTCGCCCGAAGGCTGTGCCTCCATCCTGTGGAAGAGCGCGGACAAGGCAGCCGACGCCGCCGAAATCATGGGCATCACCGCTTCGCGCCTGAAGACGCTGGGCCTGATCGACAAGGTCGTGAACGAGCCGGCAGGCGGCGCGCACCGTGATCACGCCACGGTGGCGGCTTCGCTCAAGCGCGCGCTGGCCGAATCGCTGCGCCAGCTGGCCGACCTGACCCCCACCCAGCTGGTCGAGCGCCGTTTCGAGCGCCTCATGTCCTATGGAAAGTTCAAGGAGCAGGCGGTCGCCTGATCTGTACGCCCGCATCGCCGCCAGCGCGGCGGCGCATCTGGCCGACGGCGCCCAGCTGCTGATCGGCCTCAGCGGCGGGCTTGATTCAACCGTATTGCTGCACGCACTGGCCGCGGTCCGCGATGTCCATCGCTGGCGGTTGGCGTGCGCGCACGTCCACCACGGGCTGAGCCCGAACGCCGATGCCTGGGCCGATCACTGCGCGGTGCAGGCGGCCGCGCTCGGCATTCCGTTCTCGCTGCATCGCGTGCAGCTCGACACGGCCAGCCCGGACGGGCTTGAATGCGCCGCCCGCGACGCCCGTTACCGGGCCCTCAACGCGCAGGCGCAGGCCCTGGGTGCCGACGCACTGCTGACCGCCCACCACGCCGACGACCAGGCGGAAACGCTGCTGCACAACATGGTGCGCGGCGCCGGGCTGCTCGGCCTGGCCGGCATGCCCGTCTGGCGCCCGCCCACCCCGTCGCGTCCGGCCCAGTTGCGGCCGCTGCTCGGCCTGTCCCGCGTCTCGCTGGAAACGTGCGCACGCGCGCACGGACTCGTGTGGATGGAGGACGAATCCAATGCCGACATCCGTTACGCACGCAATTACCTGCGCCGCGAGGTGATGCCGCGGCTGGCCGCTCGCTGGCCGCGCACCGCCGAAACCATGTCCGGCGTCGCCCGCCGGCTGGCTGAGGCGCAGACCTTGCTCGACGGCCTGGCCGACGCCGATGCGGCCGCACTGTCCATGGCGACCGAATGGGGCATCGCCTGGTCCATCGACGGGCTGCGTGCGCTCGACGACGCGCGCAGCCGCAACCTGCTGCGTCGCCTGCTGCGCGTACATGGCGCTCGCACGGCACCGACCGAAGCGTGGCTGGACGAATGGCTGCGCCAGATCCGCGCTTGGCAGCCGGGCGCCGAATGCCCGGTGACACACGCCGGCGTCGCCGGCTTCTGTCATCGCGGCCTGCTGTGGCTGATGCCCGATCAGCCACCGCCCGCAGCTGTCGTCTGGCAGGGCGAAAACGACATCGCCTGGGGTCCGGGATGCCTGCGTTTCGACGCCGTGATCGGGCGCGGGTTTGCGCCATCCGCACTGCCCACGGGCTCGCTCACGATACGTGCCCGCCAGCCCAAGGACCGCGTCTGCCGCGGTCCCGGGCGACCGCGTGCCGGCGTCAAGCAGATCGCGCAGGAATGTGGCCTACCGCCCTGGCTGCGCGATCGCGCTCCCATCCTTGCGGTCGGCCGCGAGGCGCTGTGGATGCCCGGCTGCGAGCCGGCGCCACCCTGGCAGGCCGCGCCGGGCGAACCGGGATGGCTGCCCGTGTGGACGCCGGTCGTGGCGCAGTCGACACCCGGGTGACGTTGTAACGGTTGGTGACATTTCCATGTCGCATGGCGGCCGTATGATCCGGCCATTCCGGACCTTCCCGCCACGGCCCTGATGAGCCCGACCACCGCAGCATCCAGGCGTGCAGTGCTCGCACGCGTACTTCCGTTCGCCCTCTACATCGTCTTCCTTGTCATCTCCGCGCCGCTGGCCGAGCTGGCCGGTGTCGACGTGCGCTGGATGTATGCGGTGCAGATCGCCAGCGTCATTGCCGCTCTGCTGTACTTTCAGCGCGACTACGTGGAACTGCGCGAAGCGCCGCCATCCGGGCCGTTGGCCGGTGCCGCCGGCTGGGTCGCGGCGCTGGTGTCCGGCGCGGTCGTCTGGGCGATCTGGATATGGCTCGACTTCTCGCCCTTCGCCTTCGCGCCGGGCAAGGGCTACCAGCCACTGGACGAGGCCGGTGCGCTCATCCTTCCCCTGGTCGTCGTACGCATCTTCGGTGCCGCCGTCGTCGTGCCTGTCATGGAAGAGCTGTTCTGGCGCTCCTTCATCCAGCGCTGGCTCGATTCCCCGAATTTCCTTGCGGTGGCCGCGCGCTCGGTCACGCTGCGCAGCATGCTGTTCTGCTCGATCGCCTTCGGCTTCGAGCATGGCCAGTGGGCGGCGGGCATCGTCGCCGGGCTGGCCTACGGTCAGTTGTACCGGGCGAGTGGGCGCCTGTGGTTGCCCATCGTTTCGCACGCGCTGACCAATCTGCTGCTGGGCCTGTGGGTGGTGCACACGGCACAATGGCAGTTCTGGTAGCGCCCGCTCCGCATCAAGGCGAAGCACGGTACGACCGTTAAAGGAGAACTGTCCTTTGCCCCGTCGCCATGACACCGTTGCCCGCCCTGACTGTCGTGCTGTCCCGTCCGCGCCTGATCGCCTGCCTGCTGCTGGTGTTCATGGCGGCACAGGCGACTGCGTTCACCTACCAGGGTTATCTGCTCACCGTGCGTACTGAGCTGCAGCAGAAAATGACGGCGCGTTTCGGCGACAAGGCCGGACCGCGCATGGCCGAGCTGGCCGAGGCGCTGAATGCCGCCGGCCGCATCGCCGACGAAGCGGTTCGCGTCGAGCGGATCAACCAGATCGCCAATCGCGCGCGTTACGTGACCGATCCGCAGCTCTGGCAGTCGGAAGACTATTGGGCGACGCCGGTGGAGTTCGCCGCGCTGTCTGCCGGCGACTGCGAGGACTACTCGCTGACCAAGTACTTCGCGCTGCGCGAACTGGGCATGCCAGCCGACAAGCTGCGCATCACCTACGTGCGGCTGCTCCGCCAAGGGCGCCTGGAAAACCACATGGTGCTCGCCTACTACCCGGAGCTCGGCGCCGAGCCCTGGGTGCTCGACAATCTCGAAAAGCGTTTCATGCTGGCGCGCGACCGGCCCGACCTGACGCCGGTCTACAGCTTCAATGACGACCGCGTGTGGAAGGTGCAGAGCGGCGGCGACCGCGAACTGGGCTCGCCGCAGCAACTGCGCAAGTGGCGCGAGCTGCTCGACCGGGTCGAGGCCGAGGTGCGCGGATGAACAGCCTGCGCCTGCGTCTGCTGGCAGCGCTGCTCGGCGTCGGTGTCGTCGCCTTCGCGGCGGCGCTGGCTACCGCGCTGTGGGTGTCGCGCGACCGCGTCGAGGCGCAGATGGCCAGCCAGGCGCAGTCGATCGCGCTGTCGCTGACGGTGGCGTTGACCGCCGGCGGCGAACCGGCGCTGCAGAATGCCGAAAGCCTGGTCGAGCCGGTGTTCGACCAGAGCTATCTGCATCGCATAGAGGTGCGCGATGCCAAGGGTGCGGTGATCGCCGCGCGGCAGGCACCGGCGCGGCTGGCCGGTGGTGCGCCGCAGTGGTTCATCGACCTGCTGCCGCTGGCGGCCGGCGCGCAGAGTGCCGACATCATGCATGGCTGGCGCATTGCCGGCAGCGTCGTCGTCGAGCCGCATCCGCACTGGGCACAGCTGCAGTTGTGGGCCGTCGCCGAAACCCTGGCGCTGTGGATGGGCGGCGGTCTGGCGGTGGCCAGTGTGCTCGGCCTGATGGCCTTGCGCTGGGGTCTGCGCCCGCTGCGCCGCGTGCAGCGTTCGGCGGTGGCGGCGGCATCGCGCAAGTTCGTGCCCATCGACGAAACGCGCATGCCGATCGAACTGCAGCCACTGGTCGGTGCCTTCAACCGCATGCTCACCGCCATGGCCGGCGCGCTCGAAAGCGAAGCCGGGCGCGCTGCGCAGTTCCGCGACCAGGCGCTGGTGGATGAACTGACCGGCCTGCCGAACCGTCGCGGCTTCCGCGCCGCGCTCGAAGCGCGCATCGAAGCCGGTACGCGCAGCGGCTGGCTGGCCTTGTTGCGCGTCGAGGGGCTGGAGGACCTGAACCATCTGTATGGTCGCGAAGCGGTCGACGATCTGCTGACCGAATCGGCCGGTTTCATGGCGGCCATCGATACGGTTGAACTGAGCGGCCGCGTCGAGGGTGCCTGCTTCGCGCTGCTGTTCGATGCCGACGAGTACACGACGCACGACGCGCTGACGGCATTGCTCGCGCGGCTCAACAGCCTCGCCGCCGCCGCCGGGGCAGGTCAGGCCTACGCCTGGCGGGCCGGTGCGGCCGACTGCGCCGGCGACGGCGACGCAGCGCACTGGCTTGCAGCGGCCGATCGCGCGCTGCATCAGTGGCGCATCGAAAGTGGCGCGGCGCCGGTGCTGGCACACGCGCGTTTGGCGGAAGCGGGCGGCGGCAGTCTGCGTACCCGCGTGCGCGAGCTGATCGGGGCCGGGCGCATCGCCTTTGCCGAACAGACCACGCGGGCACTCGATGGCGAACACATCGGAGCGCCGCTGCACGTCGAGCTGCGTGCCACGCTGGACGACGGCCAGCGCCTGATCCGCGCTGCCGAGTACATCGCCTACGCCAGCGAAACCCGCGTGTCGGCCGCGCTCGACGGCGCCTGCCTGATGCGCGCGCTGGAACATGCGAAGACGCGTCGCGACGGCATTGCCACCGTGGTCAATGTCGGTGCGGCGACGCTGACCGACCCCGACATCCAGCGCTGGCTGCGCGGTTACCGTCACGACCCGCGCGTCGGCACGCTGGTGCTCGAGTTCCCCGAGTCTGCACTGCTCGGCGACCCGGACGCCGCCGAGGCCTTTGCCCATCAGGCACAGGCCAACGGTCTGGCGCTGGGCATCAAGCATTTCGGCCTTCATGCAAACGCGCTGACGCTGCTGCGCCGCCTGCGTCCGGCGCACGTGAAGTTCTCGGTCACGCTGACGCGCGAAGCGCTGCTGAACCCGGACTCCGGTGCTTACGTGAGCTCGCTGGCCGGCATTGCGTCGGCGCTGTCGATCACGCCGATGGCGGTGGCGGTCGAACACGCGGAGACGCTGGCCGGGCTGTACGCGCTGGGCATCCGTGCGGTGCAGGGCGAAGCGGTGTCGGCCGAACAGGTGCCGGCTCCGGGCAGCAGCGGCCGCTGAGCGGCGGGCCGTCTCATTCAGTGCAGCGGTGTCCGCGGGTCGTGCGCGAGGCAGGCCGGCGGCACGACCATGTCCAGATGCAGCAGGCGGGCGGGCGCGCCGACGCGTTCACAGGTGCGTTCGGGCCCGAACTCGCGAAACCCGAACTCGCGCCGGTAGTAGCGCGCATGGCGCGGGTTGACCTCGATCACGCAGTCGGTGGCGCCGAGCGCGACGTGCCCCAGCAGCAGTGCGCGGCGCATCAGTTGCGGCGCGAGATCGTCCGGCAGCGCCCGCTCGCGGTCGATGGCGAAACGGGTGTATTCGACCAGCCGGCGCCCCTGCCGGCGCAGTTCGCCGACGTGTTCGGCATAGCCTGCTTCCGCCTGCAGACGCAGCCGTGTGCCGCAACGCACGGTCAGCGTGCCGACCACTTCGCCCTCCAGCCGCGCGAGCAAGGTCGTTTCACCCTGCCGTGCGGCGCGCTGCTCGACGCCATAGCCACGCCAGCCATAGCAGCGCACGACGAGCGCCTCTGCTGCCGCCAGGTCTGCCGCATCGGCGGCAATCGTGAATTCGATGGCGGCTGGCAGCGCCGCCGCATGTTGCAGCGCCGCCGGAGCGACCGCGCGCAGCCGCGGTCGCGGGCGCAGCAGCGGGAAGGGCCGGAAGAGTGCGTCGTTCGCGGCGTCGTGCAAAGTGCGGGGAGACATGGGGAGGCGCCTCGTGTATCGGTGACCGGTATGCAAACTTCGGCAAAGAGATCCTGTGCCGTGATCTGCTTCCTTGCCGCCTGCGCAGCCTGATCGATGCCGGTTGCAACGAGTTGATGCGGACTTGACATTTTCATGTCGCCGACAGATGGTCCGGCGATGATCCGCAGCGCTGGACCGCGTGTGTGAGCGGTATCGCGACTGAGGCCGCTCCCACCGCGTGTGCGCTCGAGCAGCCATAGGAGCGGTCTTCCGACCGCGACGGCAGCGGTGGATGGTGCGCGGCGAGGGCTGGAGATGCCGTCCGCAGCATTGCGGCTTTCTGCAGCAATACGGGCCGGGGGCTGTTACCCTGCTGCGGGAGAGCGCAGCGCCAACGCTCAGTGCATCGTGCCCATGCGCTTCACCGCGGCGGCGGTGGCTTCGGCTGACGCGTCGGCCACGTCCATCCAGACCGCGCCGTCCTCGCCCAGGCGAGAGGCAAGGCCCATTGCGCCCAGCACGGCGATCACGCGCGTGCGCAGCATGTCCAGCTGCAGCGCGCGCGCCTCCCCCTCGCTGGCAGTGGCGCCGGCCAGCAGCGCGGCGATACGCGGCCATTCCCGACCGAGCAGCGAGGCGTCGATGCCCGCCTTCAGTTCGGGTGCGATATCGGCAACGGTACGGCCGAGACCGGCCAGGTAGCCGAGGCTGAAGGCGGTGGTCTGCATCAGCAGCGCCAGACGCGCCATCGAAATGCCGGCCAGCGCGTCGAGATTGCCATCGAGCCGGTAGTCGGCCAGCGCCCGTTCGCAGGCAGCCGGCAGTTCCTCCAGCAGGCCGAGCAGGTGGGGCAGCAGCAGGTCGGCCTTGGCCGGTAGCGACCACGCGCTGGCGCGGTTGGCGCGGTATTCGTCGAACATGCGCGCGACGATGGGCGCGAACTGCGCCGCCAGCGCGTCCGCCGGTGCCCCGGCGACCGGGTCGAGCGTCAGCTGGCCGCGCCACAGTTCGCGGTGCAGCAGGTGTACCAGCTGCAGCAACTGGTCGGCGTCGCCGCCCAGCGCCTGTTCGACATAGGGCGCCGCCAGCGTGATCGTGCAGCCGTCGGCATGGTCCTCGCGCACCAGCGGCGGCGCTTCGGCCTGGCCCTGCGCCGGCACGGCGACGTCGTCGGTCACCACCAGCGTCGTCAGGCGTGATGCATCGAGCGCGCCGTCGCGCGCGTACAGGCGGTCGAGCAGGTCGGCGAGCGTGCTGCGCAGCGTGACCGCGCCAGCGAGGCGGTCGCCGCGGAGTTCTATCGTGGGCATGGCGGTAAGGCGTTGATTCGTCAGGCCGCGCAGCATAGCGGCGAGCACCGGGCACGTCCACGCATGGACTCATGCACGCCGGCCCATATCGCCGGATGAGGGGCTGGCGATTGCCGCAGTGGTGCGGGAAGCCAACTCCGTCGCAGTGTGGAGAACGACGCCGGCCTCGTGCATTCGTCCGCCATTACGCCCCGGCAGCGAGGATAATCCGTCGCGTCATGACATACGGGCGGTCCGCGATGGCGAACGGGAAGGTGGTCGGATGGTTGGCGGCAGCGGTCGTGGTGGCCGCATCGGCCGGCGCATGGTGGCAGTTCGGGCGCACGCCCGGAGCCGACGTGGCGGCGATCGGTGACGACCCGTCAACGCCGTTTGCGGTCATGAACTGCACTGCGCGCAGCCGCGACGAGGGGCCTGTGCTGGCGGTGACCTTCAGCCGGCCGCTGGCCGCACGGCAGACACTGAACGACCTGATGAAAGTGACCGACCTCGGCGAAGCCGACGCCGGGCGCGATGCCGCCGACAAGGTCGCCGGTCACTGGCGCGTCGGCGACAACCCGCGCGTTGCCTTCTTTTCCGGCGTGCTGCCCAAGCGTCGCTACCGCATCGACATCGCGACCGGCGTGGCGGCGCGATCCGGTGATCAGCTGGCCGGCGCCCACCAGTGCGAAACCCTGGTCGAGGACATGCCGCCGGCGCACTTCTTTGCCAGCCGCGGCACCGTGCTGCCGGCCGGCCAGAATGGCGGCCTGCCGGTGGTCACCGTCAACACGCCGGAGGTCGACGTGCAGTTCCTGCGCGTCGAGCCGGCACAGCTGCCGGCTTTCCTCGACAAGGTGTACGGCATCCGCCGCACCCAGGCCGAGGAGGGCGCGGACGGCGAAGGCGAGGTCTACGACGAGGACTACTACGACGGCGGAACGGTCGATCTGCGCGGCCGCACCTCGGGCTGGTATCTCGACCGGCTGAAGGACCTGTCGACCAGCGTCTATCTCGGCCGCTTCCTGACCGACGACAAGAAGGACCGCCGGCACGTGAGCTTCCTGCCGGTCGAGAACATCAAGGAACTGAAGGAGCCCGGCGTCTACATCGCGGTAATGAGTGCGCCCGGCAGTTTCGCGGGCGACTACCAGACCACCTATTTCTACGTCAGCGACATCGGTCTGCACCTGCACCGCAACGGGGGCCGCATCGACGCCTTCGCCACGTCGCTGAAGTCGGGTACGGCGCTTGACGGCGTCGAATTCGAACTGCTCGACGGTGACGGCAAGCGGGTCGCCACGGTGAAGGGCGACGGCGACGGTCGGGCCAGCTTCGAGGCGGCACCGGCCGATGCGCGGCTGGTGATCGCGCGGCGCGGGCGTGAGCTGTCGGTCGTGTCGCTGGCCGAGGCGGCACTGGACCTGTCGGAGTTCGACACGTCGGGACTGCTGCCGACCAGCATCAAGCTGTTCGCGTACAGCGGTCGCGACCTCTACCGGCCGGGCGAAACCTTCGACGTGTCGGTGCTGGCGCGCGACGCCGACGGCCGCGCGATCGAGCCGCTGCCGCTCACCGCGGTGCTGAAGCGGCCGGATGGCCGCACCGTGAGCCAGCGCGTCTGGAAAAGCTCGGGCGAACAACCGGGTTACTACCGTCAGCCGCTGGCCATACCGGCCGACGCGCAGACCGGCGCCTGGACATTGGAACTGCGTGCTGACCCGGCGGCGAAGCGGCCGGATGCGGTCATGCGCTTCAAGATCGAAGAATTTCTGCCCGAGCGCATGAAGCTTGCGCTGAAGAGCGACGAGCGCGTGCTCACCGAAGGCGCACCCTTCGACATCGGTGTGCAGGGCGACTACCTGTTCGGCGCGCCGGCCTCCGGCAACCGCCTGCTCGGCGCGCTCGCCACCGAGCGGCTGCGCTTCGCGCTGGCGCAGAAGAAACCGGGCTTCATCTTCGGCGACTTCGCCGACGATGCGCTGAAGGGGCGGCGCGAACTGGAGGAAACGGCGCTCGACGACAGCGGCGCCGCGACCATCGAGGTGCCTTACGACCCGGGTACCGCACGCTCGCCGCTGCAGCTTCGGGTCAGCCTGAGCCTGCTCGAATCCGCCGGCCGCCCGGTCGTGCGTTCGATCGAACGCGCGTGGTGGCCGGCGCCGGCGCTGATCGCCGTGCGTCCGCTGTTCGACGGTGACGTCGCGCGCGAATCGGCGCTGGCCGAATTCGAGGTCGGCCGTTTCCTGCCCGACGCCGCCTTCGCGCCGATCGACAAGGCCAATGTGCGGCTGTTCAGGGAAGAGCGTCAGTACTACTGGCGCTTCGACGACCAGCGCGGCTGGCATTCAGGTTTCAGCGAGAACGACGAACTGGTCGACAGCCGCAGCGTCGCGCTGAAGGCGCAGACCAAGCTCGGTTTCCCGGTCACCTGGGGTCGCTACCGGCTGGAGATCGATGATCCGCAGACCAAGCTCACGATGCGCTACCGCTTCTACGCCGGCTGGGGCGCGCAGGACAACGAGGCGCTCGGCAACCGGCCGGACCGCGTGCAGGTGCGGCTCGAAGGCGCGCCCTACAGGGCGGGCGACACGGTGAAGGCACACCTGACGCCGCCGCACGACGGCGAGGCGCTGGTGCTGATCGAGGGCGATCGCGTGTTGTGGGCGAAGCGCGTCAAGGTGAGCGCATCCGGTACCGCCATCGATCTGCCGCTGGACAAGAACTGGAACCGCCACGATCTCTACGTGTCGGTGCTGGCCTTCCGGCCGGGCAGCGAAGGCAGTCGCGTCACGCCGGCGCGCGCGCTCGGACTGGCGCACATCCCGCTCGCGCGTGAGGACCGTCGGCTCAAGGTGGCGCTGGACGCGCCGGCCAAGGTCGAGCCGGAAACGAAAACCACGGTGAAGGTGAAGGTCGATGGCGCGACCGGGCAGGCCGCCTGGGTGACGCTGTCGGCGGTGGACCAGGGCATCCTGAACATCACGAAGTTTGCCACGCCCGACCCGCACGGCTACTTCTTCGGCAAGCAGCGTTACGCGCCCGACCTGCTCGACATCTACGGCCGGCTGATCGAGAAGATGGACGGCTCGCGCGGCAAGCTCAAGTGGGGCGGCGACGCCGGCATGCGCGATTCGCAAAGCATGCCGAAGAAGGTGAAGCTGGTCGATCTGTTCTCCGGGCCGGTGAAGCTCGACGACAAGGGCGAGGCGGCGATCACGCTGACGCTGCCCGACTTCAACGGCAGCCTGCGCCTGATGGCGGTCGCCTCGACGCCCGAGCGTTACGGCCACGGCGAGCGCGAACTGACGGTGGCGGCACCCATCGTCGCCGAGCTGTCGACGCCGCGCTTCATCGCGCCGGGCGACAGCGCGAAGGTGGCGCTGGAGGTAACCAATCTGACCGAGTCACCGCAGCAGATCCGGCTCACGCTGTCGGCCGAGTCGCCGGCGCGCATCGCTGACGGCGCGCGCACGCTGACGCTGGCGCCGAAGCAGCGCGAAACGCTGCGCTTCGACGCCGAGGCGGTCGAGGCGGAAGGGCTGGCGCGGCTGAAGCTGGTGCTCGACGCCAGTGGCGGCGCGAAGCCCATCCACATCGAGCGCGAAGCCGCGCTGCAGGTGACGCCGCCGGTCGCGCTCGAACGCAGCGTGCTGCGCCTGAAGGTCGAGCCGGGCGCGCGCCAGGCCATCGACGCCGCGCTGCTGGAGAAATTCTGGCCGGCCTCGGCCACGCTGAACGTTAGTGCGTCTTCCAGTCCGCCGCTGAACATCCGCGAGAGTGTGCGCGGCCTGCTGCGCTATCCCTACGGCTGCGCAGAGCAGACGGTCAGCTCCGCCTGGCCGCACGTCATCATCGACGACGCTTACGCGAAGGAACTGGGCCTGAAGCAGTACTCGCGCGCGGAACGCGCAACCATGGTCGAGGGCGCCATCGGCCGGCTGGCCGGCATGCAGGGCGCGTCCGGCGGCATGACGATGTGGGGCGGCGGCGAGTACGAGCACTGGATCAGTGCCTATGTCGCCGGCTTCCTGATCGACGCCAAAGCGGGCGGTTTCACCGTGCCCGAAGCCTTCCAGAAGAAGCTGGGCGACTGGATGCTGAAGGAGTTCCAGCTCGCGCCGTCGCAGATGCCGCGGCTGCCGGCGCAAGCCGGCAACCAGCCCGGCCAGATGGACCTCGTGCGCGGTGCCCACCTGCGTTTTGCCAACGCTGCCCACCTCGGCTATGTGCTGGCGCGCGAGCAGCGCGCGCCACTGGCCACGCTGCGCCTGCTGCATGACGAGCACCGGCAACTGGCGAAGTCGCCGCTGGCGCTGGCCCACCTCGGGCTGGCGCTGAAGCTGATGGGCGACGAGGCGCGTTCGCGCGTCGCGCTCGAGGAGGCGCTGGCCAAGCCCTACGGACTGCGCGGCAACGACAGCGAATACGAACGACTGGGCGAATGGCTGGGCGATTACGGCAGTCCGCTGCGCGACCGCGCCACGCTGTACGCGCTGCTCGCCCGTCACGAGGTCAAGCTCGACCGCGCCGCCAACCTGTTGTTCGAGTTGTCGAATGACACGGCGAAGCGACGCTGGCTGTCGACGCAGGAACAGATCTCGCTGGTGATGGCCGGCCGCGCCGCCGGTCTGGGCGCTGGCAAGCCGTGGGCGCTCACGCTGGAAGGCGGTGCTGACTTCAAGGGCGACAAACCGGCGCTGCTCCCGGTCGACGCGGCCGCGGCGCGCAAGGGCGCAGCGATCAGCAACACCGGCGACGCGCCGCTCTACGTCGAAATCGAGGGCGCGGGTTACCCGAAGGTTGCGCCGCCGGTGGATAACGGACTGGGCACGGCGCAGCGCACGCTGTTCGAAGCCGACGGGCGTCCGTGGGGCGGTCGCGCGCTGAAAGTGGGCGAACTGATGCTGGTGCGGGTCGAGGTCAGGCCGACCCGGCGTGCCGACGACGCTCTGGTCGTCGACCGCCTGCCGGCCGGTCTGGAAATCGAGAACCAGAATCTGTCGCAGGGGCCGCAGGCGACTGAATTCACGCTGCAGCTGCCGGGCGGCCAGTCGCTGCGGGTGATGGACACGCTGATGGACAACCGGGTGAAACACCGCGAATACCGCGACGACCGCTTCGTCGCCGCGGTGAAGCTCGATTCGGCGCCGATGAACCTCGTCTATATGGTGCGGGTGGTCACCCCCGGCCGTTACACCGTGCCCGGCACCTTCGTCGAGGACATGTACCGGCCGGAACTGCGCATCGTCGGTGAACGCGGCGCGATGCTGGACGTTGTAGACGGCGGACCGGCCCGCAAGTGAGTGCGGCCGGAAACGGGAGGACAAGCATCATGATGCGAATGCGTTCGGTACATCGGGTGGCCGTTGCAGCCCTGATCGGCATGCTGGCGTGTGCGTCGCCGGTGCGGGCGGACAGCCGTACAGACTTCGACGCCTGGTCGACGGCGGCGCGCAAGCAGTGCGACGCCGATGCCCGCAAGGGCGGACGACTGGACGGCGTGCTGTTCCATCGCTGCATGGTCGACGCGCACGAACGTAGCGGCTGGGTCACGCAGGAGCGCATCGAGCGCTGCCGCGAGAAATCCGGCGCGTTCTGGGGTAACCGCGAAGGCGAGAGCGACGAATCGCTGTGGAACTGTCTGGCGCGCGAAGGCAAGCGGCACGCCGACAGCGGCGGCGCGTCCACCGCGAGCGGTGCCGCCGCGCTGCAGGGTCACGACTCCCCGGAGCGTGCCAAGGCGCGCCGTCCGGCCTGCGAGGACTGGGCGCGTGACAACCTGGAACCGGACGTTTCGCACCTCGACTACATCGCACGCTGCATGTACGCGACCGGCTCGCCAGCAGCGGTGGGCGCGGCGATGAGACGTGGCGGCACCAATGACGCGGTGGGTCAGGACGCACCCGCGCTGTCGGGTGCCGCCGTTGGCGACAACCCGGTGCGTGCGAAGAACCGCGCCTGGTGCGCCGAGCACAATGCGGGCGGTGATCGCACCGGCCTGCTGCGCTATGACTGCAGCTGCGTCGATAGCAGCACGGCGATGCAGCAGCGCGCGAAGAAGCTGGACGATGCGGCGATTGTCGCCCGCAAGTTCGATCTGAGCACCTGCGTCGATCGCAGCACCACCGCCGAGCGCGTCGTCACCGACATGGGCGGACGCACGCTGGGAAGCCTGTTCGACAGCGATGACGACATCCGCACGCGCGAAGCCTGTTATCGGCGTGCAGTGGGCAAGGACCTCAAGGCGGCCGACCTGACCGACGACACGCGGCTGCGCAACGCCTTGAAGCGGGTCTGCAAGTAGGCGGCCTCGCTTCGCGCGCATTGCCGGTGGGAGCGGCCGTGTTGGCCGCGACGCGGCGGATACAGCGCCGCTGGCTTCGATTCACGCTCGGCCGCGACCACGGTCCGCCGCCAACGGAAACCTCCCAGCGTCGCTCAGAGGCTGCCGCCGAAGTAGTGCCGCATCGCCTCGTTCGAAGTCTGGGTGTTCAGTTCATCGACCTGCATCGGCATCATCACGCTGCCACTGGACCACAGGTAGTGCTTGCGGAACCACTCGCGCAGTTCGGGTGAGCATTTTTCCATCGGGCCGTCGCGGCCTGCTTCGATCAGGTAGTGCAGCACGCGGTCGGCGCCCGGCGTGTCGCGGGTGACCATGCGGTGCTTTTCGAGCGGGTGGAACAGCCGGCCGACGTCGTAGGCGGTGACGGTGGCCGGCAGCTCGGTCAGGCGCCGGTCCAGTCGATCCAGCGCGCTTTCCCACGCCGGGTCGAGGCGGAAGCGCTGCTTCAGGCTGGCAATCCAGGCACGCAGCAGGCGCACGTAGTCGTGTTCTGTCGCTCGTTCACCGTTCATTGATGTTGTCCTTCGTCGGCATACGGAACTGATGTGCTATCGGCATCGGCCCGGCCGGCTTGAGAATGCGCATGGGCTGCCGTTACCGCTTGAACGCACGCCAACCACTCTGTGCCCCCTGAACCCGATGCCCGAATTCCTGATCGACATCGTCGCCGCCCAACCGCCGCTCGCACGCGCGCTGTGGGCCGTCGTTTCGCTGGCATTGCTGGTCGCCGCCCTTGCTGTGCTGCGGCTGGAGCGACGCGTGTTCGTCGCACGCGGCAAGGGGGCGTCGTGGTGGGTGGTGCGGCTGGCTTCGCTGCCGGCGCTGGCCGTCGTCGTGGCGGCGGTGGTCGGGCCGGCGCGTGCGGTGTCGGGCATGGAGGGGCTGGCGGTGTTCTACCTGCTGCTGCTCGTCGTGGCGCCGCTGCTGTGGTTCGGCGTTCACCTGCTGGCCGGCTGGCTTGCCTCGCCGCGCATGTCGCGCGGCGAATCGGCGTGGATCGCCGGCAGCGGCCTGATGCTGCTGCTGTGTCCGCCGGCGGTGTTCACCGCGCTGCAGACGCCGGTGTTCATGATTTCGAGCCAGTTCGAAGCCGCCGCCCGCGCCTCGCGTCCCGAAATGCCGTTGCCGCATCGCGCCGATGCAGCGCAGCGCTTCCGTCTCGGTGACGCCGGCGTGCTCGTTGCACAGTCGTTGATCGCGCCGCCCGGCGTGCAGGTCGAGCGCGTCGAGGCGCTGCAGGGGGGACATTGGTCCGACATCGCGACGCAGACGCATGCCTATCTTTGCCGCAACGGTGACGATCTGCATCTGGCCTGGGCCGATGAGGGCGACCTGCCGCCGCCGCTGCGCATCTTCTGGCGCGACGCGGCCGGGCAGGCGCGACAGAGCGGCTTCCAGACCGTACAGGCCGGCGGGCCGGCGCAGGA
This sequence comes from Methyloversatilis sp. MC4-4, assembly GCF_049843555.1. Classification (GTDB taxonomy): domain Bacteria; phylum Pseudomonadota; class Gammaproteobacteria; order Burkholderiales; family Rhodocyclaceae; genus Methyloversatilis; species Methyloversatilis discipulorum_B. The sequence continues at coordinate 15,570 of NZ_JBBHZK010000002.1, read as the reverse complement.
ATTCGCGGTCTTCTGGCGCGACGACGGCTTCGACCTGCCGGTGCCGCTGTCGCGCGACCGCGTGCAGCCGGGCTGGCTGGCCGACGGGACGATCCGTTACCGCAGTCTGCACGACATCCTGCAAGCAGGTGAGAGCCCGTACCACGATTGCGTCATGCGCGGTTACCGACGCGTAAACGCCGACACCGAGGGGCCGGTGGCCGTCGTGCTGCTGCGCATCCATCGCCGGCCACCGGCCAGCACGATCGAGCATCTACTCGTCCGTCCCTGATGTCGCGCTGACATCTGCCTGCGCGGGGAAGCTGCCACGCACGACGGCGGCAAATTGCCCGTCCGGCGGTGGGTGTGCCCGGCCTACCATCCCGTCGGCATCGACGACGGAGAAGGGCGAATGAATACCGATTACGGAATGCGCAGGTTCGCAGGCCACCTGCTGGCCGTGCTGACGCTGGCGACGGCCGTCGCCGCGTACGGCGAGAGCGGCAACACCGGCTGGCCGCTGCACGGCAACGACGCCGGCGGTCAGCGGCACGCGCGGCTGGACCAGATCAACCGCGACAACGTGGCGAAGCTCGAACCGGCCTGGACCTGGCATAGCGGCGTCAAGGCCACCTTCCAGGCCACGCCCATCGTGGTTGGCGACACGATGTATGTGTCGCTGCCGTTCAGTCACGTTGCCGCGCTCGACGCACGCAGCGGTCGCGAGCTTTGGCGTTACGAGCACCCGCGTGCGGCCGGCAGGCTGTGCTGCGGGCCGGCCAACCGCGGTGTGGCGGTGCGCGACGGCCGCGTCTTCGTCGGCACCGTCGACGCCCGTCTGATCGCGCTCGATGCGCGCACAGGCGCGCCGCTGTGGAACGTAGCGGTGGCCGACGCAGCGCCTGCGACCGAGCAGGCGGCGCAACTGCCGGACAGCGACCCGCTGAGCCGGCGCGAAACCCAGGGCTCGACCGGCGTCGGTATCGCGATGGCACCGCAGGTTGCCGGCGATCTGGTCATCGTCGGCATCACCGGCGTCGGCTACGGCCTGCACCCCGAGAACGCGGTGGTCGGTCTGCCTGGCCAGTACGGCCGCCCGGGCGTGCTGGCTGCGTTCGACGCTGCCAGCGGCCGGCGTGCGTGGCAGTTCGACGTGACCGGCCCTGGTTGGGAGGGCGACTTCGCCGCCCGCACCGCAGACGGTCTGGATCTCGGCCGCGACCTGCCGGGCGAGCGCGCGGCGCTCGCCCGCGAAGGCGGGGCGTGGCGCTTCGGTGGCGGCTCGCTGTGGGCGACGCCCGCCATCGACGCTGAACGCGGGCTGATCTTCTTCGGCACCGGCAACCCCTCACCACAGATGGCTGACGGCTCGCGCCCTGGCGACAACCTCTACACCGCTTCGCTGGTCGCGCTCGACCTGCGCACCGGTCGCCGCGTCTGGCACCACCAGCAAGTGCCACACGACCGCTGGGGCTATGACGTCGCCAGCCCGCCGGTGCTGTTCGAGCTGCAGCAGGGCGGCGAGCGCATCCCGGCGCTGGCGCAGCCGAGCAAGCTGGGCTGGGTCTATGTGCATGACCGACGCGACGGCCGGCTGCTGTTCCGCTCCGAGGCCTTCGTGCCGCAGCAGAACCTGTTCGCCGCACCCAGCGCCGAGGGGGTGGTGATCGCGCCGGGCATCGCCGGCGGCGCCAGCTGGTCGCCCTCTGCGCTCGATCCGCAGCAGACGCTGCTGTTCGTGCCCGGCATCCACCTGCCGACCCGCTACACGGTGCGCGAGGCCGAGCGCCCGGATGGCAACCGTTTCCGTTACGTGGTCAGCGAGCCGGAAGGTCCGCGTGGCGGCGTGCTGGCGGCCGTCGACCTCGCGCACGAGGGGCGGCTGCGCTGGCAGGTGAAGCTCGACCAGCCCATGGTCGGCGGCGTGCTGTCGACGGCCGGCGGGCTGCTGTTCACCGGTATCGGCGAGCGCAGCTTCGCCGCCTTCGACAGCGGCAGCGGCATGCGGCTGTGGTCGTGGCAGGTGGACGCCGGCGTCAATGCGCCGCCGGTTAGCTACGCGATCGACGGTCGTCAGTACGTCGCGGTCGCCGCCGGCGGCAACGCGCTGTTCGGCTTCCCGCAGGGCGACGCGCTTCATGTGTTCGCGCTGCCGCAGCCGGCGGTCGCTGCGGGGGCCGGCCTGCGCTGAGCGACCGGCGCCGATATCGGTTAGATTGCGGGCCTCGACCGCCGGCGCATCCCGCGCCGGTCCGCGACCGCCCGCCATGAGAACACTTGCCACCATCGCCAACGGACTCGACGCCCGCATGCTGCGTGACGTGCTCGCGCTCGAAGGCCTGCACGTGAAACTCACGGCCAGCTCTGCCGACGCGCGGCAGAGCGGGGCGGTCACGCTGCTGATCGAGGACGCCGAGTTCGAGCGCGGTCAGGCGCTGCTTGCGCGCTGGATGGCCGAACACCCGGCGCCCGGTTCCGATCCCGTTCCACCCCCGCACGCTGAATGAAGTCGGTCAGCGCGGCGTGGCGGCGGCGCATCGTCGCCGGCATCCTGCTGTTGCTGGCCGCACTGTGGCTGCTTGATCGCATCTTCCCGCCGCCGCTGCCGTCAGGTGACGACGGCTTCATCGTGCTGGCGCGCGACGGCAGCCCGCTGCGCGCCTGGCCCGGCAGCGACGGCGCCTGGCGCTATCCGGTCGCGCCGGCCGAAGTGTCGCCGCGCTACATCGAGGCGCTGCTCGGCTATGAAGACCGCTGGTTCCGCTGGCATCCGGGCGTCAATCCGGCCTCGCTCGCACGCGCCGCCTGGCAGTGGGCGACCACTGGCCGCATCGTGTCCGGCGGCTCCACGCTCACCATGCAGGTGGCACGCATCCTCGAACCGGTGCCGCGCACGCCGGCCGGCAAGCTGCGCCAGATCGTGCGCGCGCTGCAGCTGGAATGGCGGCTGTCGAAGGACGACATCCTGACGCTCTACCTGAATCACGCGCCGATGGGCGGCATCGTCGAAGGCGTCGAAATGGCCAGCCGCGCCTATCTGGGCAAGCCCTCGCGCGATCTCAGTCACGCCGAAGCCGCTCTGCTCGCCACGCTGCCGCGCGCGCCCAGCCGGCTGCGTCCGGACCGTGCGGCGCAGGCCGCACAGACCGCGCGAGACCGCGTGCTGGCGCGGCTCGAACACTTCGGCATTTGGTCGCCGGCGGTGGTGGCCGATGCGCGCATCGAACCGGTGATCGCGCAGAAGCTGCAGGGCGCCTGGCTTGCACCCTTGGCCGCCGAGCGCCTGCGCAGCCGCACGCGCAAGGCTAGCACCGCCGGCCTGACCCGCGTCGCCAGCACACTGGACCGCGAACTGCAGACCACGGTCGAGCGCCTGCTGGCCGACCGCGCCAGCGTGCTGCCGCCGCGCGTGTCCATCGCCGCACTCGTGATCGACACCGCCACGCTGGAAGTGCGCGCCTACGCCGGCTCGGCCGACTTCAGCGACAACGCGCGCGGCGCCCACGTCGACATGGTGCGCGGCGTGCGCTCACCCGGCTCGACGCTCAAGCCCTTCCTGTACGCGATGGCGCTGGACGACGGCCTCATCCATTCGGAAAGCCTGCTGATCGACGCGCCGCAGGCTTTCGGCGGCTACCAGCCGGGCAACTTCCAGGCGGACTTTTCCGGGCCGGTCAGTGTGTCGGAGGCGCTGCAACGATCGCTCAACGTGCCGGCGGTCGACCTGCTGGACCAGATCGGCCCGGCGCGCTTCGCCGCCCGGCTGCGTGATGCCGGCATCCCGCCGCGCATCGCCACCGGCGAGCAGCCCAATCTCAGCCTCATCCTTGGCGGCGCCGGTGTCACGCTGGAAGAACTGGTCGGTGGGTACCGCGCGCTCGCTGCCGGCGGGCTGGCCGGCAAGCCACGGCTCACGCCGGAGGCGCCGGTCGAGGAAACACGGCTGATGAGCGAGGGCGCGGCCTGGATCGTGCGCGACATCCTCGAAGGCGGCGGCCACCCGGACCGGCCCTTTGTCGAGGGCGGTGGCACCGCACCGCTGGCCTGGAAGACCGGCACCAGCTTCGGCTTCCGCGACGCCTGGGCGGTCGGCGTGTCCGGCCGCTACGCGCTGGGCGTGTGGCTCGGCCGGCCCGACGGCACGCCCAACCCTGGCTTTTTCGGCGCCAATGTCGCCGCGCCGCTGCTGAAGGACATCGCCGCGGCACTGCCGCGCGACGCGTTGCCCCCGCGCGACCGTCCGGCCACGGTGCAGCCGGTCGACATCTGCTGGCCCTTGGGCACGGCTGCAGCCGAAACGCCCGCGCCGCTGTGCCACCGCCGCCGGGCCGCCTGGTCACTGGCCGGCGCCGTGCCGCCCACCCGTCCGGACCGCATCGACGGCAGCAGCCTGCGCCAGACGGTGTGGCTGGAGCCGGCCAGCGGCCTGCGCACCGTGCCTGGCTGCGGCCACGGTCAGCCGCGCGATACCGCCCGCTGGCCCACGCTGCTGCAACCCTGGCTCGACGGCTGGCTACCCGCCGACCAGCGCATCCCCGACTGGCAACCCGGCTGTGCCCCCACCGGCGGCACCTCTGCCGCCACGCTGCGCATCGTCGGCCTCAGCGACGCCAGCCGCCTGCGCCCGGCCCCGCACCAGCGCCACGTGTCGCTGCAGCTCGCTGTGCGCGGCGCACAGGGGCCGGTGTACTGGTTGCTAGACGGGCAGAGGGTGGTGCCGGATGCGGGCGGCAAGCTGCTGCTGAACGAAGCAGGTGCGCACCGGCTGACCGTGATGGACGAAGGGGGGAGGCATCACAGCGTCCGTTTCACGGTGGATGCGCCGCCCGGGATCTAGCCAGCGCGAACGGGCCGTCCTTCCTGCTGCGGAGCTTGCGACACCCGGTGGCGGTTCTGTTCAGGGTTCAATCGCGAGCAGACCTCGCTTCGGCTGTGTTCCGTTCCTGACAATCCGATCCGCAAAAGCCGGCCGCACCGCAACGATGTGGTCCGATTCAGCGATCCCGCACCGCGCTGCCTTGACCCGTGCGCCGGCCGCCGTGAGCATGCAACCCTCGGTAACGGTCACGCTACGGTGGACCGTCCTTCGCTTTTCTCGCCACCCGGCGACCTCGTTTTTCGTTTCAACCTCCCATCCAATCAAGGAACAGTCATGACTCAAATCGTCGTCGATCACAACCCGACCGAAGAGAAGCTGAAGGCGCTGGGCGTGTCCAGCTGGTCGATCTGGGAAAAGGAAGTGTCGAAGTTCCCGCTCGACTTCTCGATGACCGAAAGCGCCTACCTGCTCGAAGGCGAGATCCACGTGACGCCGCAGGGTGGCGACAAGGTGGTGATCAAGGCCGGCGACTTCGTCGTGTTCCCGAAGGGCATGAAGTCGATGTGGGAAGTCGTGAAGCCGCTGCGCAAGCACTACAAGCACAGCTGAACGAACTCGCCGCCGCGACGAAAGGGCCTTGATGTTTCAAGGCCCTTTTTTGTTTTGCGTGGACGGTGATTGGCTCCCGGGCGACGGCGAAGTGCCACATAGTTGTCAGGTGCCGTGGATTGTTCAGGCGGATGATGCGCTGACGTCCTGAACGCGGATGGCGACTGTCCGGGTGCATCCGCTTGCGTCGCCCGCGTGTAGAGGATGGAACGAGACCGGTTGCTGTTCCGGTCAGCCCGCAGCTTTGGTCTGCGCCGTCGTCCGCCAGGGAGAACGGATTGAATCCATCGTTCAGCGCCACGACGCCCTCCGTCGCCACGCGCGATTTCACACGGATGCTCTCGCCGGCTGACGACAGCGCCCGCTCCTTCGACCTGCTGGCGGAACTCGCGCGCGATCTGCGGCCGGGGGTGATCTTTCCGATCTGTTTCGACGCGCTGCTGTGCGTGCGGCAGACGCTGCGCGCGCCCGAGGTGACGACGCCGCATCTGGCAGGCGCCGCGCGGGTCGATCCGCTGCTGTGCGCACGGCTGCTACGGCGCGCGAACCGCGGTCGGCGCGCAGCGCCGGTGACCGGCGTGCGCGATGCGCTGACGGCGCTGGGCGTTGATCGCGCACAGCGCGTGGCACGCGCGGTGTCCTGTGGCCAGATCGGCTGTGCGCGCCAGCTTTCCCACGTCGATGAACTGTCGCGCCGGCTGTGGCTGCACACGCTGCGCACGGCGGCCGGAGCCTTCGTACTGGCGCGCCGGCTCACGTCGCTCGATCCGGACGAGGCGATGACAGCCGGGCTGCTGCACGACATCGGCGCTTTCTATCTGCTTGACCGCCTGGCGCGGCGACCGTCGGCGGCGTTCGACGCACAGGACATCAATGCGCTCATCCTCGAATGGCACGAAAGCGTGGGCGAATCGCTGCTGCAGTCGCTGGGCGTACCCGAGGTGCTGATCGACGCGATGCGCGACCACGAACAGCCGCGCGCACGCACCGGCATGCCCCGCTCACTGTCGGATCTGGTGTTCACCGCCAGTGTGCTGGCCGGCGGCGCGAGCGAGCTGTACGACGACCCGGTATGTCATGTGAGTCAGCGCCCGGCACCGACGCGCGAGCGATTCGCCGGACTGTTGCCGGAGATCGAACAGGTGTTCGGTGTGCTGCGGCGCGGCGCGATGCGGGGATAGGACGGATTTTTCCTGTGGAGCGGCCCTGGCCGCGGCGCGGCGGGCGCGCATTCGATGCAGGTTGCCGTCGGGGTCAGAAGACCCCTCCCACAAAACCGTGGCTCCGGCTCAGGCCACGAGTCTGGCGCCTCTGCTGTGGGAGCCACCTTGGCCGCAACGTGAATGCCGCGGGCCACATCAAGAAAAAGCCCGCCCCGCGGATGCGGAGGCGGGCTTTTTCATGACGGCCGGGCGACTTCAGGCGAGGTCGAAGCGGTCGGCGTTCATCACCTTTGTCCAGGCAGCGACGAAGTCGCGGACGAACTTTTCCCTGTTGTCGTCCTGCGCGTAGACCTCGGCGTAGGCGCGCAGGATGGAGTTCGAACCGAACACCAGGTCGACGCGGGTGGCCGTCCATTTCACCTGGCCGGTCCTGCGGTCGACGATCTCGTACAGATTGCTGCCAGCCGGCTTCCAGCGGTAGGCCATGTCGGTCAGATTGACGAAGAAGTCGTTCGTCAGCGCGCCGACGCGGTCGGTGAATACGCCATGCGGGCTGCCGCTGTGGTTGGCGCCGAGCACGCGGAGGCCGCCGACCAGCGCGGTCATTTCCGGGGCGGTGAGGCCGAGGAGCTGGGTGCGGTCGAGCAGCAGTTCTTCCGGCTTCACCACGTAGTCGCGCGGCTGCCAGTTGCGGTAGCCGTCGGCGGCCGGCTCGAGCACTTCGAACGATTCGACGTCGGTCTGCGCCTGGCTGGCGTCGCCACGCCCGGGTGCGAACGGCACGGAGACATTGAAGCCGGCCGCCTTGATCGCCTGCTCGACACCGACATTGCCGGCCAGAACGATGACGTCGGCCACGCTGGCGCCGGTGTCGGCGGCGATGCGTTCATACACCGGCAGTACCCGGGCGAGGCGGGAAGGTTCGTTGGCTTCCCAGTCCTTCTGAGGCGCGAGGCGGATGCGGGCGCCATTGGCGCCGCCGCGGAAGTCGGAGCCGCGGAAGGTGCGCGCGCTGTCCCAGGCCGTGGCGACCATGTCGCCGATGCTCAGACCCGCCGCTGCGATCTTCGCCTTGACGGCGGCAAGGTCGTAGTCGGTGCGACCGGCGGGCACCGGGTCCTGCCAGATAAGGTCTTCGCTCGGCACTTCCGGACCGATGTAGCGGGTTTTCGGCCCCATGTCGCGGTGGGTGAGCTTGAACCAGGCGCGGGCGAACGCTTCGCTGAAGTAGGCCGGGTCGGCGTGGAAGCGTTCGGAAATCTTCCGGTAGGCCGGGTCCATCTTCATCGCCATGTCGGCGTCGGTCATGATGGGGTTGCGGCGGATGGACGGGTTCTCGGCGTCGACCGGCTTGTCTTCCTCGCGGATGTTGACCGGTTCCCATTGCCACGCGCCGGCCGGGCTCTTCTTCAATTCCCAGTCGTAACCCAGCAGCAGCTTGAAGTAGCCGTCGTCCCATCGGGTCGGGTTCGTGGTCCAGGCACCTTCGAGGCCGCTGGTGACCGTCTGGTTGCCGACGCCGCGCGTGCGGTGGTTCATCCAGCCGAAGCCCTGTTCCTCGATCGGCGCGCCTTCGGGCGAGGGGCCGAGCAGGGCGGCATCGCCGTTGCCGTGCGCCTTGCCCACGGTGTGACCGCCGGCGGTGAGCGCGACGGTTTCCTCGTCGTTCATCGCCATGCGGGCGAAGGTGATGCGTACGTCGTGAGCAGTCTTCAGCGGGTCCGGCTGGCCGTCCACGCCTTCCGGGTTCACATAGATCAGACCCATCATCACCGCGGCCAGCGGATTGGCGAGGTCGCGTTCGCCCGAGTAGCGGCTGTGCGGGTTGTCCGACTTGGCCAGCCATTCCTTTTCCGAACCCCAGTAGATGTCCTTTTCCGGGTGCCAGATGTCTTCGCGGCCGAAGGCGAAGCCGTAGGTTTTCAGGCCCATCGATTCATAGGCCACGGTACCCGCGTACAGGATGAGATCGGCCCAGGACAGCTTGTTGCCGTACTTCTTCTTGATCGGCCACAGCAGGCGACGGGCCTTGTCGAGGTTGCCGTTGTCGGGCCAGGAGTTGAGCGGGGCGAAGCGCTGGTTACCGGTACCGCCGCCGCCGCGGCCGTCGGCCACGCGGTAGGTACCGGCGGCATGCCAGGCCATCCGTATCATCAGGCCGCCGTAATGACCCCAGTCGGCCGGCCACCAGTCCTGACTGTCGGTCATCAGCGCGGTCACATCCCGCCTGAGTGCGGCGAAGTCGAGTTTCTTCACCTCTTCCCGATAGTTGAAGCCTTCACCCATCGGATTGGTCTTGCGGTCGTGCTGGTGCAGGATGTCCAGGTTCAGTCCCTCGGGCCACCACTCCATCACGTTGATGCGGCCGGTGGTCGCACTGCCGTGCATGACCGGGCATTTGCCGATCGTGTTCTGATCTCTCGTGTTCACATCGATCTCCTTGTTTTTCGGGACTCCGGCGCGATGCCTGTGGCCGGGGTCAGTAAGCGCCCGGAACAAGCTGTTGCGGGCAGTCGTGGTGCAACCAAGATGCGGGGGGGAGCAAGACCCCGCCTTCAACCCTGCATGCTCTGTTTTTCTGGGTGCTCGACAGTCATCGCGCATCGGCGTGTGCCGCGACTGAACGTGCGGAACAGATTCTGCGTCGCCGCCCGCGGCGCCGTGATCGATATTTTCTTTATATTTAGATCAAGTCTAAAAAATCGTCCAAGTTGAAGTGCGACATGGGAATCGAGGACTGACGGAACGTTCGATTTCACATCGTCGATACCTGCGGCACGTGCGAGATCGAAATGTTCCCGCGGTCGCGTTGATCGACGCCTGCGGTCAGCGCCCGGGGCGTCGCGGCCAAGGCCGCTCCCACGGGGTCCGGCGCCAGACCCGCGGTCGGAGCCACGGTTTGTGAGAGGGGTCGTCCGTCCCCGACCTTGACGCCGAACTAGAACGGCGAGTCGGCGTGGGCGAGGCGAACGTCGATGTTCGCCCGGGCCGCGATCTGCGGCAGATGCGGGTCGACGATGCCCTGTGCAGCGAGTGCCGCGAGATCACCTTCCGGCAGGGCGCAGGACTTCACCAGCAGAACGCCCGGGCTGCCGATGCGGGCAGCGAGCCAGACGGCGATGCTGTCGGAGGTGACCGTCCAGTCTCGCGGGATGTCGGTGCTGAGGTCGAGAAGACGGGAAGGCAGCCACACCGGCGTGCGGCCGGCCGCGCAGTGGTCGGCCAGCGCGTCGATATCGTCGCAGGCGACCAGCGCCGGAAACAGGTCGCACAGCATCAGCCCGCACTGGTCCATCGCGCGCAGCGCCATCCGGTGCGCCGCGTCATCGGAAAAGCGCCAGTGCGTCTGGGCGTCGCGTACGGCGTCGGCATATGCCCCGCCACCTGGCACGATGACTGCGCTGCCTGCCGCTTCGCCGGCAAGCCGTTCGCACCAGCGCTGCAGTCGTCCGTCATGCGGGTCGGACAGCAGGCTGCCGCCGAGCTTGATCACGACAGGTTCGTGCGTCACGGCTTGTGGTCGCGGTCGACGCGGCGGTCCAGCATCTGGCCGAGCAGGCGCAGCGCCAGCAGATAGACGATGGCCAACACGAGCATCTGCGCACCGCCGCCGGTCAGCGTCTTGAACGGCGCGTAAAGCAGGCCGAAGGCGACGACACCGACCAGATGGATGACGGCGGACGGTTTCATCGCCCACCCTCGGCCAGCAACGCCACCGCGACCGCGGGTGCGCAGGTGGTGGCTTCGTCCGCGCAGTCGGGCGCGAGGTCGGCGATCAGCTCACCCAGCGTGACGGCCGGGCGGCCGAGCGCGCGGGCGAGACCGGCGGCGACGAAGCGGCCGGCGCCGGCGCAGACCACCGGTGCGTCGGACGCGAGCGCGGTGATGCCGGGCAGGGCGCGGCAGGCGTCCACCAGCGCGTCAAGCTGAGCCTCGGCGAGAGCCGAGGCGAGTGCGCGCCAGTCTTCCATCGAGCCCTCGGCGAGGTCGCGACCTATCATGCGCGCCAGCCGGCGGGCGCTGGCCTCCACCGTCTTGGCGCCGCCGTCGGCAGCCGGGTACTGGTCGGCGTGCTCCGGCAGTTCCCCGAGCAGGCGCCACACGTCCGCCGTGGTGGCGAAGTACTCGGCCATCAGCCGGTGGCGCCGACCCTTGAAGTTGATGGCAGGCGCCAGCGCCATCAGCGGCGTGCGCACGACGCCGGCATAGACCAGCTCGCCGCTGATCAGCCGGTCGGCGTCGGAGCAGCTGGTCGTGGCGACGCCGCCATCGATGACGATGAGGTCGCTGGTGGTGCTGCCGACGTCAGCCAGCAGCGCCTGCGGCAGACGGGTGGCGAGCCACGCCGCGGTGGCGAGCCAGTTGGCCGAGGCGATGTCGTCGGCGCGCACGCGCGCCTCATCGACCTGCGCCCAGCCAGCGCGACCGGCGTACAGCGAAATGTCGCCGGCCACTGCGGTGCGCATGCACTGCGCGATGCCGGCCACGCCGTCGGCGCGGGCGTCGAACAGGTCCGTCATTTCGCCGGTCATCGTGATCGCGTGACGCGGCGCGGCGCCCAGTGCGGCCAGCGCTTCGGCCGCGGCGGCGTCGAGCTTGTCCAGCCCCTGCCACAGCGGGCAGGCCACCTGCACCACGCCGCTCACCCGGCCGCCGTCGATGCGCGCGGCCTTCACGTGAGCGCCGCCGATGTCCCAGCCGATCAGCGCGGCGTCAGACGGTTTCTTCATGGGCGTCAAGGGTAAGGGTGTGCGGGCGCGGAGTGTCGGTCGACGGCAGGCTGCCGTCGCGCGCCGCGCTCAGTGTGGCGGCGACCAGATTGAGGCCGGTCGCCGCGCGCAGCGCGCAGGCCGAGGTGCTCATGCGCGGGTTGATCTCGACCACGACCGGGCCATCCGCCGTTTCGATGAAATCGACGCCGACCGGCCCGAGCAGGCCGGGCAGTGCGGCGGCGATGCGCTGCGCGAGCGCAGCGTGCTGTGGCGTGGCGTCGACGGCGCCGACAGCGAGCGCGGCGAGGCGCACGCGTTCGCCGCGGTGTTCGAGCACTTGCCGGTTCACCGACAGCAGCGCGGCGCGGCCGCGCGCGCACAGCAGGTTCATGCTGCGCGCTTCGCCGTCCAGCCAGGGCTGGGCGATGTGATCCGGCCCGGCGGCGCGCAATGCGCGCGCGGCGGCGGCACGGTCGACCAGGCGCTGCAGGCCGTCGCAACCGGCGCCGTCGTCCGGCTTCACTGCCCACGCGCCGAGAATGTCCGGCAGCGCGTCGGCGTCGCTGTAGTGCGGCAGCACGGCGACGCCGGCCTCTGCCAGCACGCGGGCCGTGCGCGATTTCGACGCGGCGACGCGGCAGCTTGCGGCGTCGCAGCCGAGCAGGCGGCTGCCGCCCGCTTCGACGCGGGCGGCCAGCGTGGCGAGCAGATCGCCGGTTTCCGGAGCGACGATGAGCACCGCGTCGGCAGCCGCCAGCGCGGCGTCGAAGGCCGTGTCGAACGCGTCGGCCTCGGCCACCGCGATCGAGTCGGGAAGCGCCGCTTCGAGCCGGGCGTCGTGCAGCGTCACCAGTTCGGCGCCAGCGATGTCGGCGGCGTCGCGCAGCAGCGCATCGCGCATCAGGCGCCCTTCGCGCGCGAGCGAGGTCGGCAGCGGCTGGCCGGCCAGACCGCCGCCGGTGATAAACTCGAACACGAAAATTCGTTGATTCATATAAGGTTTTCTGTGCCTGAACTGATACCCGTGATCGACCTGATGCAAGGTCGGGTCGTGCACGCGCGCCGTGGCGACCGGCAAGCTTACCAGCCGCTGCGCTCGCGCCTCGTCGAGGGTTGCGTGCCGGTGGACGTGGTCGATGCGCTACTCGCCGCCACCGCCGCCCGCCATATCTATATCGCCGACCTCGACGCCATCCGCCGGCTGGGCGGCGACCACGCGGTCGTGATCGCCGCACTGGCCGAGCGTCATCAGCGGGTCGAGTTCTGGGTGGACGGTGGTTTTGCCGATGCCGACGCCGCGCTGGCGCTGCACCGCGCAACCGGCGCGACACCCGTGCTGGGCAGCGAAAGCCTGACCGACCCCGATGCGTTGGCGAAGCTGTGGGCGGCGGGCGTGCCGGCGCTGCTGTCGCTCGACTATCGCGGCGGCGTTCCGCTCGGCGCCGACTGGGCACACGCGCCGGGATTCTGGCCGGCACGGGTGATCGCGATGGAGCTGGCGCGTGTCGGCTCGGAGGCCGGGCCGGAGCTGGCGCTGATCGACCGCCTGCGCGCCCGGCGCCCGGACGTCGCCGTGATTGCCGCCGGTGGCGTGCGCGACGCGGCCGACCTGGCGGCGCTGGACGCCGCTGGCGTACCGGCCGTGCTGGTGGCGAGCGCGCTGCACGACGGCCGGCTCGCGGGCTGCTGAGGCTGCGTGCTGCGGTGCGGAATTCGCGGTGTTTCAAACGCCACGATTTTTTACCGACAGATCAATCGCAAGGAGTAGATTGCATTTCGATACAGCACGGCTGGATCACGGGCAGATCCGGCGCGGCGTGAACAGCTCAGGGAAATGAAAGCCCGCCAAATGGCGGTCCGGATCCCTTGCATGGGTCCGACATAACGAACTGGCAAGAAAATGCCATACGTATCGACAGACGACAGCCCGGAATTGCTTTCGACGCATGCGGCCGGTCCGCGCGAACGTCGGCTGGTCAGTCTCGTCGTCATATTTTCGCTGCTGCTTTTTGCAATCAGCGTGCCCTACGCGAAAATGCCTTTGCCACATATTCCGGCATTTGTCGCGGTCTACGATTCCGCATTGTTCGTCGTCTATCTGGTCACCGCCGTACTGCTCTACGGGCATGGCGTGACGCTGCGCTCAAGCGCCATGTTCCTGCTGGCGGACGGCTTTTTCTATGCCTCGGCGATGATCGCGCCACATCTGCTCACCTATCCCGAAGTGTTTTCGCCCGAAGGATTGCTCGGTGCGGGCAGGCAGACCACTGCGTGGATATTCCAGTTCTGGCATGTCGGATTTCCGCTGTGCGTGATCGGCTATTCATTGATGATGCCGAAAGAATGCATCAGGGGCTCTGGAATACGCTCGATATTCGGCAGCGTGGGGCGACATGTTTCATGCACGCTGCTGCTGGCCGTACTGTCCACGCTGCTGGCAATACATGGTACGAATCTATTGCCCGACATCATGATAGGAGCACTCGGATATACCCACCGAATGTTCTGGATCGTGTCCGCAATATGGATTCTGAACGGCTTTGCGCTGTATGTGCTGTGGCGGAAGAAGCCACGCGCCGCGCTCGATCTGTGGCTCATCGTCACCATGGTGGCCTGGCTGCTGGAGGTGGCGCTGGTGGCGGTGTTCAACGCCGGGCGCTACGACCTCGGCTTCTACGTCGGGCGCGTCCACGGGCTGCTGGCGGCCAGCATGGTGCTGGTCGCGCTGGTGATCGAGAACGGGCGCCTGTACGCCCATCTCGGCCGTGCGCATGAGCGGGTGAGGCTGAAGGCGTCGGAACTCGAACGCCTGAATGCGACCGACGCGCTGACCGGCATCGCCAATCGCCGGGTGTTCGGCGAAACGCTGGGTCGCGAATGGCATCGCAGTCTGCGCAGCGGCCGGCCGCTGTCGCTGCTGATGCTGGATGTCGATCACTTCAAGCTCTACAACGACACGCACGGTCACCTCGGCGGCGACGAATGCCTGCGCAGTGTTGCGCAGGCGCTGGCGTCCTGTACGCGGCGCGCCTCCGATCTGGTGGCGCGCTACGGCGGCGAGGAGTTCGCCATCCTGCTGCCGGACACCGGCGAGTCGGACGCCTCGGCGGTGGCGCAGTCGGCCTGCCGCGCCGTGCTGTCGCTGGGCATTCCGCACGGCAAGTCGTCGGTGAACGATTGCGTAACGATCAGCGTCGGGGTCGCCACCTTCGTGCCGCCGCCCGCCTTCGTCGGCAAGCTGGCCGGCAAGCCCTCTTCGCTGATCGACGCCGCTGACCAGGCGCTGTACGACGCCAAGCAGCAGGGCCGCAACCGCGTGGTGGTGCAGGTGCAGCCGGTGAGCTACCACACCAGCGGATTCACCCGGTAGTAGGACGACAGTTCGGCGTAGGCCTCGGGCAGCGCCGCGGCGAGATGATGCGGGCGCTCGAAGAAGCTTTCGGTGGCGACCGCGAAGAACTCAGCCGGGCTGTAGGCCCCGTAGGGGTCGAGCACCGGCGGCTCGTGCGCCGCGACCTGCTGGTGCAGCATCGCGTAGGCGGCGCCCATCACCGCCGCCCAGCGCGCCACGCGCGCCGCACCGCGCAGTGGGGGCGCGCCGTTTGCCTCGCCGTTCTCCTGGTCGAGCTGGTGCGCGAATTCATGGATGACGACGTTGTGCCCGTCGGCTGCGTCTGCAGCACCGGCGAGCACCGCGTCCCAGGCCAGCACCACCTGGCCGCGCGACGACGATTCGCCCAGGTGCACGCGCCGCCATGCGTGCTGCACGCCGGCGGCATCGGTCTCGGTGCGGGTGACGGCGAAGGCGCCCGGATAGACCAGGATTTCGCGCAGCCCGGCGAAGTAGTCGGTCGGCCGGTTCAGGATGAGCAGGCAGGCCTGGGCGGCGATCAGCACCCGCACCTCGTCGGTGATCACCATGCCGTCGCAGCCGATGAAGCGCTTTTCCGCGACGAACACCTGGATGCGTCGGCGCAATTGCTGCTGCAGGTCAGGCGGCAGTGCGCGCCAGGCCGGCATGTTCTGCTGCAACAGACGGCGCCACTCCGCAGGGAATGGACGCGCCCGGATGCGGCGCCGGCGCAGTGCGGTACGCAGCGGATCGGCGAACAGCCACAGTGCGGCAGACAGCAGTACCGCGATCAGGGCCGCCAGTGCGAGGGTGGAGGTGAGCGGAGTCATCAATCGCAGATAGGGGCAGCGGCAGTTGTTTCAAGGCGGGCAGATATCCTGCCTCTGTGCGCTGTCGGCGTAGGATGACTCCACCCACACAGCCGCCTAGGCGCCA